>DASWQL010000019.1:0-93190 GCA_036403715.1 Solirubrobacterales bacterium | reverse complement strand
GCCCCCCCCCCCGCCCCACACCCCCCTAGACCAGGAGGTCGCCTCCGCCGACGATCGTCTCGCCGTCGATTTCGACCGTCGGTTCGAGCAGGACGCAGTCGAGGTGGACGGGCACCTGGACCGTGCCGCCGATCGCCGCCGAGGCGCCGAAGGCGACGTGGGCGGTGCCGAGGATCTTCTCGTCCTCGAGGATGTTGCCGGTGAGGAGCGCCTCTTCGTTGGTGCCGATGCCGAGCTCGGCGACGTTCGTCCCGTCCGGGCCGTGAGGAGCGAGGAGTTCCATCAACGCTGACCCGGCGGAGCCGTTGGTCTCGATCAGGTGTCCCTGGCGGATCGTCAACGCGGTCGGGGTGTCGAGCAGGCCGACGCCGGCGATCGAGCCGTCGACGACGAGCGTCCCCTCCGCCGTCCCCTCGATCGGGGCGATGAAGCCCTCGCCGCAGGGCAGGTTGCCGAAGGCGCCGCGGTTGCTGAGTTCGCCCGCGTCGACGATTCCCAGCCGCCCCTCGAGCCCGAAGCGGAGGTCGCTGCCGTGGCGGCAGGTGATACGCACTTCCGAGCCGCCGTTCAGCGCCGAGACGACCGCCCAGCCGCGGCGGCGGATCTCCTCCAGGTCGCCGGCCATCAGCCGCGTCAGCATCTCCTCGTTGAGACCGGGAAGGGTGCCGATCCGCACCCCGGCCTCGCTCGCCTCCTTACGGGCGGCGGTATGGGAGAGCGACTGGATCGTCGGCGCCAGCACCACGTCGGCGGCGCACATCGCCGCAGCGACCGCCCGCGGCGGCTCGGCGGCGTGCGTCTCCCGCTCGGAGATCACCGCCAGGGTGGCGTCGGCGCCGTCCCCCTGCGCCTCGATCCGCATCAGCGCGCCGATCTCTTCGGTCACGGGGTTGCAGACGACGAGCACATCCTCGCCGGGTGACACACCCATGCATTGGCGGACCACGGTCCGCACAGCCCTGTCCAGCTCAGCACTCACGCCCTCACCCTAGCCGTCACCGTCAAATGCGATCACCCTCCACCCGACTCTGCGCCGCGGGCGCAATTGGCGGAGATGATTCCAGCAAACGACAGCCGCGTTTTCAAATGTCATCGTGGCGGTGCCGGATCGCCCAGAGCTCGAACCAGACCAAGCCGACCAGCACCGATCCGAAGGCGATGAACGGAGGTAGCCAGCCATTCGGATGAGCGACCGCCAGCGCCGCCACGACGAAAGCATCGGCGACCAGCAGGAAGGCGACGAGCACCGGCCGCATCGCCGCCCATCCAGTTCCAGTCGAAGGTCCACGCGCCATCGCTACGATGCCCTCCCCGCCGGAGTAGCTCAGCTGGTTAGAGCAGCGGAATCATAATCCGCGTGTCGGGGGTTCGAGTCCCTCCTCCGGCATGGCTTGAGATGCGGAGTCGTACATCCCCCAAGCCAGTTTGTGTCCCAAATGTGTCCCCTCTTGGGATTCAAGGTGAGGGTGCTTCAGAGTGAGCATGTCTACGCACCGCCCTGCCGCGGAACGGAATTTGGGCCGAACCGGTCCCATCCGCGAACGAGCTCGAGCACGGCCGATGCCGAGAACGAATCAGCTCGTAGAGGGTGCCACGGGAACGTGGAGAAGCTGGGCCGCTGCATGAGCGTTTAGCAGCGGCTCCGATAGCAAGCTCCGGCTCGACCTAGATCATCGCCCGATCCCAAGGCGACGAATCAACGCGCTTCAGCGATCCAACCGGCCCCGAGGGGTCGACGGTCAAGCGCTGCGACGAACCAGTTTTACACAGCCTGTATATAGCTAAGGGTGTAGTTTGGCTGAAACTTGTTGCGTGGTCTCGTCCTTCCTACAGAGAGGTTCCACGATGTCGCTGAAAGACCTGGGATTGCGGCTGAATCTGTTGGGCAACAGACGCTTAACTGCGGTGACGGCGTTGACGCTCGCCCTTCTTTGCCTGGCCCAATGGTCGGCGACCAGCTGGGCGGGGAAAACTCCCCCCGACACGACGATCTCCGGCGGGCCGAGCGGCGTGGTGGTGCCAAACCTTTCCTTTTCCTTCACGGCCAATCCGAGCACGGGTGCCAGCTTCGAATGCTCTCTTGACGGCGCCTCGTACACCTCATGCGCCTCGCCCAAGTCTTATCAGGGGCTAGCCGAAGGCTCACACGCCTTCCGTGTGAGGGCGGCGAATTCGGCCGGGACCGATCAGACCCCGGCGGAACGCGGCTTCCGGGTCGTTTCAGCCGCGAAAGCCGTAACGAAGATTCCTAGCCTCGACAACTTCGAACGCCAGGAAGTTCCTTTGGCGGCAGGAAAATGGTCGAAGACCAGCTGGAGTGGCCAGATAGGCGGCAGTTGGTGCTGCGGCTCCTACCGCGGTTTCGGTTCGAGCGGCAGTTCGCTCGCCGGCGCCTACTGGAATCCGACCAGCTTCTCCGACGGTGGCGCGGAAACGGTCCTCGTCTCCGGCAAGGTGGGATCGGGGGCCACGGCCGCCAACGAATACCTCGCCCTCTGGCTTGACATGCCCAGCCCCAGCGCCGGCCGTTCGGGCTACGAAGCCAGGTTCACCGGAGTCAACGGCTCTGCCAGCAACTACAAAGTCGAGCTGTCCAAATGGGCTTCGGGAACGCGGGCCATCCTTGCTTCGACCACTGGCTTCTCTCTTTCGATCGGCACGACGATCGCCCTGACTCAGACCGCCGGCGGGAGCCTCGGGCTCTGGACCGGACAAAGCAGCCTCACGTCGCTGCTCACTGCAAATGACGCGTCCTACGACACCGGCTACGCCGGGCTCGAGGTGAACGGCGGCGGAGGGACGATTTACGACATCCGGGCGGGACGCATCGATATCCAGCCGCCGGATACCACCATCCAAAGTGGTCCCTCTGGCCTTGTCATGCCCCAGGATGTCTCGTTTAGCTTCGCATCGACGGAGAGCGGCTCCAGCTTCGAATGCTCGCTGGACGGAGGATCCTACGGGGCCTGCAGCTCGCCGGCGGCCTATCCGTCGATTGCAGATGGAGCGCATACCTTCGCGGTACGCGCGGTCGATGCGGTGTCAAACCAGGATCCAAGCCCGGCGGAAAGAACCTTCACCGTCGCACAGCCTCCAACGGCCACGACTGGCGCGGCTACGTCGGTCCAGTCGACCGGAGCAACCCTGAATGCTTCTGTCAAACCCAACGGCTTGGCGACCAGCTATCGATTCGAATACGGGACCTCGAACGCCTATGGATCAACGGTCCCCGCGACGGCAAAAGCGATTGGCTCGGGCACGACGTCGCTTGCAGTCTCCGAGCCCCTTGCCGCCCTGAGCCCGGGGGCGACCTATCACTATCGGATCACTGCCACCAGCTCCGCAGGCACCGCGAAAGGCGCCGACCAGACCTTTACCACGCTGTCTGCGCCGAACGCCACCACTTTGGCAGCGACCATCGTAGAAGGCACCGCAACCACCCTGAATGCTCGAGTCACTCCCATGGGAGCGCCAACCACGTACCAGTTTGAATACGGCGAAACGAGCTCCTATGGCAACAAGGCACCGGCGGCTCCCAAAGCGATCGGGTCGGGAATGGCCCCTGTCGCTGTCAGCGAGAGCATCAGCGACCTTACCGCTGGCGTCCTCTATCACTACCGGGTGATCGCCGCAAATGAATTCGGAACGACCGCCGGCGCCGATCGCACGTTCGAACTGGGAGCAACCGCCCCCGATACCAGGATCGTCGGCGGTGAGTACGGTCTCACCGCATTGACCGTGACCGGATTCGACCTCGTTTCAGAGTCAGAAACCAACTTTGAATGCCGATTTGATGCTGGGGCGTGGAAGGAATGCAGCACCCACGCCGGCTACGTGAACCTCGCGCCCGGCGCTCACCGCTTCGAAGCGAGGGCCGTGGGTGCAACCGGCGCCGCGGATCCCACCCCCGCATATCGTGACTGGACGATCAATCCCCTCGGCCCAATGGATAGGCCAGCGATCAACGGAACCCCTCGAATCGGCCACACCCTGTCCGTCACCGATGGCACGTGGGGAGGCTCCTCGCCCTCTGGCTATTCGTACCAGTGGTTCCGATGCCCTAGCGACGACCCCTCTGACTTCGGGTCTTGTTCCCCCGTCCCCGGTGCAACTCAGCCGCAATATCAACTGACGCAGGCTGACGAGGGAGAACGACTCGTCGCTAAAGTCACTGCCATTCGCAATGACGGCGGTGGTACCCCACAAGAAACCACGACCATCTCGCGCTACCCACTGCCTGCGATCATCGATGCTCTGGTAAATCTTCTTGGCGAACGCATCCTCTATGTGGAAGGTACGGAAACCGAATGCGGAATGCGGGTTTCAAGAGCGAACGGAAGCGAATCCGTATTCGCCGTTCATCCCGAATGCACTTCGGAAGCGGCCCTATCGCCCGATGGGACGCTCATCGCTTACTACAACACTACCGATAATTGCATCAAGGTTGCTGCGGCCCAGAGCAATGCGACGCCCAAACGCGTCCTCTGCGGTGACCCTGAAGGTAACTACTTTTTCGAAGACCCGACCTTCACTCCCGACGGCAAAATTGTCTTCGTAAGCCGGCTTGACCACTCCCTGAAGCGGATCAACGTGGACGGGACCGGCCTCACGACCCTTTTTACCTGGCCGGGCTACCCCCGGTTTCAGGAACCATCGATCTCCGCCGACGGGACGAAAATTGCCTTCTGGTCCAATCAGGACCCGACTGGCGGATACAAACCCGGAGTTTGGGTGTCCACCATGAGTGGTGGAAGTGCTCAGTACATCCATGAAACCACGGAAGGGTTCGACCTGTCACCAGACGGAACGAAGATCGTATTTACTTTGTCGCAGAACCCCTTTTCGCCGCCGCCGGGCCCACTCAAGAACCAGGTCTACATCGCCGATATTGCAACCGGTAATGTCAACTCGGTTGCGAGCGGCAATTATATCTACGGTCGGCCATCCTGGTCTGCCGATGGTGAACAGCTAATCGTTACTAGGGGCGAAAAGAACGAAGAAGGCTTCTACTACCACGAAGGCAGTCTGCTGATCGACCTCCATAGTGGGTCGGTAGGGCCCTTGCTTCCTGGTCATTACAGTCCATCATTCAGGCAGCCCTCGAAACTAAGTCAGAGCACCCCCCCGCCGCCACCGCCGACTGATCTTCTGGAACGTTACAAGCCGGTCGTCTTCTACTATCCCGGCGAGGAATACTCCGCCGACGCCGTCACCGGGGCCATCAACTGGCACGACAACTACCTCTACTACTCGGACACGGAAGTGTCAGACGCGAAACTCGTCCTGGCTGATAATGATCCGGTCGATACTACCTTCCCCGACTTGACCGGTTCGCTGCTTGGAAGCGAGTCTGGTTCGCAGTACGAGGGGATCTCGATGAACGGGAACAATCAGGAAGCTGGAGATTGGGGCCATAATCTCACCGGGATGGGTAACCACGTCTATGGAGTTGAAAAACAGAGCTCCACTCCGGGTGTGGTATGGCTGCAGTACTGGTTCTTCTACTACTTCAATGGCTCCATCAACGCTGGTGACACTAACGTCGGCGAACATGAGGGAGATTGGGAGTTCGTGCAGTACGCCTATGACACCAAAACCGGCCAACTGCTGCGTGCGAGCTATAACCAACACAACGGGGCCGAAGTCTGCCTGCCAGGGGCGCTTCGCTTTGTCGTCACCACTAGCGGGCGAGCCGCGCCCGCAGTGTACGCCGCATGGCACTCTCATGCCAGCTACTTTGCGCCTGGCAATTACAATCTCCACATCGGAGGTCCTCTCGACCTTGGAAACGACCTAGCGTCCGCCGAAGCAGGTCCTACGGAACTGACGTTGACCAGGCTCTTCGACGAACCGTGGAGCTCTTGGGAAGGTCGATGGGGAGACACCGAGGGCAACTCAGTCCCCGGTGAAGCGACGAGCCCATCCGGCCCGGGTCACAACGATAACGCCGATGAGGAGACCGACCCTGATCGAGTGGCTGAAGAAGCGGATGAATGTTCGGTCTCGTGATCGTTCGTCGATGTGCTGTTAATACCTCAATCCGCATTTCTCCTCCGCCTGTCACTACAGCTGTGTCCGGCGAGTCCTAAACCCCGCGCAGGGCCCAAATTCCCATCGCGCCAACAAGGTCGTCCGTGCCCCCTGTGCAGCATTAGTCGCTGAGGCGCCAGCGGCATCCGCAGGTGCTCGACGGCCGCTGGCGTGCTTGTCGGTAAGCGGTAGTTCGGAAGATCATCGCGCTACCGCGGCTTTGGCCATGCTCATGGTCGGGTTCGAGAATGGACGGTCTTCCCAGGCGCGCTGTCAACTGAACTTTTGGCGAAGCAGGGCGGCTAGAAGTCCAGAGCGACAAGAGGGCAGGGCCCGCTCTCGGGTGGATGCGGACGTTCCGCACACCCAAGGAAGGTGGGGTCAACCTAGGCAGCCCCCCAAGTCGACTGCGTACACGCTGAGATATACCGCGTACATCACGAAGAATAGAAAGACCGCCAAGATCAGGCTAAGCGCGCCTTGGGCGACACTGGCCACAAATGATTTGCCACGCCTCCGGGCGATCAGGGCCGGAACGAAAAACGTCAAGCCAAGAGCGAAGTATGGCCATCCGGTGATTTCCGAAGTAGGTCCAGCGTGGCAATCTCTTGACCAAGAGGTGAAAGCCCAGACAGTGATCACTCCGACCATCAGGAGCGGTACCAGGATGGCTACCCAACGTGATCCTATCGACTCCTCTCCGGCCTCACGCCTTCCTGTGTTATCGGTTTCTTGTGCATCTGCCATAACCGCTCCTCTCTAGCTTACGCCAGTCTGCGGGCCACAGGGCGATCTAGGCGCCAAGGGTGGTTCGTCGGACTCTCCGGGCCTTTCGCTTCCGGCGCGGTGGACCCAGCGGTGGACCAAACTCAGAAATTCCAAGTCGACTGTCGGTCTCAAGCTGCCAGATCCAACTCGCTGCCCCAAACCTCGGTATACGTCGCTAGTTGTTCCGGCGTCAAATCGAATTGCCCTTCTGCAACGGCCATCGTGGTATCCCAGTCTTTCTTGCCATCAAGCCGAGGCGTAATCAGGACACCAACGGTAACGCTGTCCTCTTTGCCGACTCGGTTGGTCGAGAGCGCCAGGCCGAGGACCTCGGCGATCTCGGCCGCCGTCATCCGCAGCCGGCGCAGGGCGGCGATCGCCTCGACCACGGCTTCGGGGGTGCGGTGGGGGATTCGCTTCGGCGCCGAGGAGCGATCAAGCAAGCCCGCCTCCCCCTCGGCGCGCCAGCGGCCGAGCCACTTGCGGGCCGATCGCTCGCTGATGCCGGCGGCCTCGGCCGCCGCCATCAGCGCCGCTCCACGATCCAGCGGTAATCGTTGACGGTCGAGGCGCGGCGCTTGCGGTCGTGCTCGACGTAACGCAGCCACTCCCGCGCTCCCTCGCCGAAGGTGACGGTGCTGGAGCGCCGGGGCCAGCTCGTCAAGTTGCTTTGCCTGGCGTCGGCGAGGATCGCGTCCAGCTCGCGCTGCGCACCCTGCTTCGTCAGGTAGCCCTCGGGGGGCCTCGCCCGCTTCGTCCAGACCCGGCCGAGGACGACCTGGTGCTGACCCTCGGCGTCTCGCCACTTCGCCATCCAGCGGTCACCCGACTTGCGAGCCCTGCGGAAGACGTGACCGCTTACCGGGGCTTCGCGGAAGTGGATTGAGGACGACGCCATGAACCGAGGGTAGCGCCCCCATTCGGACTGAAAATGTGTCCCGAAATGTGTCCCCGACTAGGCAAAAACAGGCCTAACTGGACTGCACCAACCGGACTAGATTCCGCTTAACAGAGCGAAATCCTTAACAATCGTCCTCGATCATAATCCACGTGTCGGGGGTTCGAGGCCCTCCTCCGGCATGGCTTGACGGCAGGGTGCGAGGTGGATCAGTTCCGTAGGGTTCGACTTGCCCGCATTCCTCGTGCTGCTTCAGCTGAGACCGCATCGACAGAACCGCTGAGTACATCTCGTTCTGGCGACGGTGCAGCTCTGCGACCAGCGCGACCGACGCTGAGGGCTTCTGCTCCGTCATTGAGACTCAAGCGGTGATCGGGATGATTCCCGGCTCTGCCGCTACTCGTCCCAGCCAGCTCCGCACAGCCGGATAGGGCTGGAGGTCGAAACCACCCTCGGGCGCAACGTGGGTGTAGGCATAGAGCGCGATGTCCGCGATCGTGAACCGTCCGCCGACCAAGTACTCGTGCTCGACGAGATGCCGCTCCATTATGTCGAGAGCCGCCCGACCGGCAACCGCCCGCCCCTCGATGTCGGCTCCTGTCGGGGGAGAGTCCAATATCGAAAGCCAAAAGCGGAGCACGGCTATCGCCGGCTCGTGCTTGTACTGCTCGAAGAACATCCATTGCAGGACCTGAGCCCGCTCGTAGGAATCGTCGAACA
Source organism: Solirubrobacterales bacterium (assembly GCA_036403715.1). Lineage (GTDB taxonomy): Bacteria > Actinomycetota > Thermoleophilia > Solirubrobacterales > 70-9 > VAYN01. The sequence goes on along the minus strand of DASWQL010000019.1, from coordinate 84,774 downwards.
AGTAGCGGGTGCCGTCGGCGAAGTACCAGAGGATTGCGTTCGACTCCCCTAGGGGACGGCCGTCCGGAAGGACGACCGTCGGGACGTTCATCGATGGACTAAGGCCACCAAGAACCGAAGCTCGATCCGAGTGATCGACGACCGATATCTCTCGGCGCTCATATGCGATCCCGAGCAGGCTCAGGAGCATTCGGACCTTGTAGCAGTTCCCGGAGACGGGGTTGTCGTAAAGCAACAGGTCCATGGTGGCTCCCCTTGAGGGCCGCAAAGCTCTAGCACAACGAGCCCACAAAACGTCGCGATTCAAGGCTGAGCCCGACCAGCACTACCGAGAGAGGACACGGTTGATCGCCAACCGCCCCTCAGCCCCGAAGTGGCCAGGCACTGTGTCGCCTTGGCGTGGATCTCCATTTCGGCCTCGAGCTGCGCCGCCTTCCCCTCAGCCCTCGCCCGAAATACAAGGGCGCGACGATAATCCGCGTATCGGGTTCGAGTCCCCCGTCCGCCACTAGGCGTATAGCCACCCGCCACCCGTGGGGGCGGCGTTTCCTTCTTCGCTGCCTTTTCCTTCTATGACGCTGGACAGGCCGGCGTGTTGAACCCTCCATCGCCGGGGCTCAGTGGCGCTTTGCCGACTTCGCTCGGAATCAGGCCTGAGATCGGGCCGCCGTTCGCTGCGGCAGCCGGCGTGGTGTCCGTCCGGTTGGCGCCGGCGTTGGCATTGCCCACGCATCGCAGGGGAGTTATGCCGTGGACGTGCGCCGTGGCCGGGGCGGCGGGAAGCAGCGCCATGCCACTCACGACCGCCAGCGTTGCGATCAGCAGCTTGGTTCGTTTCGGGTAGGAACTCTTGCCTTCCACTCGGATCGACCTCCTTCTTCCTGGGCGTGGCGCGCTGGGAGAGCGCGCATCCTCCACATGTTCCCGGTGCCGGGCCGTCAAAACAGCGTCAGAGGGGCGGAGAAATGGTGGAATCCGGCGAGAGCGGCCGAGTCTGTGTATGGTCGGCTCATCGTGGTTGGTATTTCTCAAGTACTTAACGACAGTGGTGGTTTCACCAGCCTGCCCCCGGCCCCCCAAGCGCCGTGAGTACGAGCGCCGCACCGGTGATGGAGGACTGGGGGCAGGTCATCTCCTTCAGCCCCGAGCTGGTCCTGCGGCCGACGAGCATGGACGAGCTGAAAGGGATGCTGGAGGCGATCCATCGAGGTGAGGTGGGGAACGGCCGGGTGCGGGTGCCGGGCAGCCTGCACTCCTGCTCCGAGATCGTCGTCTCCGAGACCATCCTCGACACCTCCGGGCTGCCGAAGACGATGGAGTTCGACCCCGGGGATGCGGCGGTGGAGGCCTCGGCGAACGTGACGCTGCACGAGTTCCTGGCCGAACTGGGGCGCCGGGGCAAATCCGTCACCGCGACGGGCGGCACCGACCACCAGACGCTGGCGGGGCTGATCTCCACCGGCACGGCGCCCGCGAGCTCGCGGCATGCGCTGTACGAGCTGCTTGATTGGGTGGAGCTGGTGAGGGTGGATGCGGCAGGAGGCGCGGTGGTGCGTCGGATCGCCCGCGGCGACGCCGACTTCGCCGCCGCCGTCTGCTCGCTGGGGCTGCTGGGCGTGCTGACGCGGGTCCGCTTTCGTCTCGTGGAGGAGCTCTATTTCTCCGTGGTCCAGAAGATCGTCGATCTCGACGACGTGCTCAGCGACCTCGAGGCGACCTCGGCCAAGTACGACTTCTGGCGCGTCAACTGGATGCAGAAGAGCGAGAAGGCGCTGCTCTGGGCGGCCACGGCGGTCCCGCCCGAGCAGTCGAAGGCGGATGGCGATTACCCCAGCGACCGCTCCGAGCAGGTGCTCGACGCCGTCTTCGAGGTGCTGGACAAGCTGTCCGACACGGGGCCGCTGCTGAGCCGGCCGCTGGAGCTGGTCTACAACGTGCTGGCCGTCACCTACAGGGACACTCACGCCACCGGCCCGCTGCGCAACATGCTGCCTGTCGACCGTCGCGCCCCGCTCCACGTGGCGATGGCCGAGTGGAGCTTCCGACCGCAGGACGTTCACCGTGTGCTCGGCGAGTGTCAGGACTACTTCGACGACCACGGCTGGCCGAACATCCCCACCGAGATCGAGCTGACCCGGGTCGACGGCAACCTGATGTCGGCGTGGAACTGGGAGGACCTCTCCTACGTCGTCAAGTTCAACTTCATGTACCTGACCGAGGTCTGCACCGAGCCGGGCGAGAAGGAGGCCATCCACGCCCACCTCCGCGGCCTCTGGGAGCACCTCGAGGCCGCCGGTGTCCAGTTCAAGGCCCACTGGGGAAAGATCAACTTCATCGATCCCGAGTTCGTGCGGCGCAACCACGGCTTCGAGGCTTTCGCGCCACTGATCTCGCCGATGTTCATGAACGACTACCTGGCGGAGAGGATCGGACCGTGAACGACGCTCCTGCCGCCGGGGACTCCCCCGGCCTGACCGACATCCACGCGCATCCGGCGATGAACGCGTTTCTCTGGGACCGCGACCTGCGCAAGCACTACTGGACGGGGCGCACTTTCGATCCGCTGGCCAGCCTCAGCGACTTCAAGATGCTGGAAGAGGGCGGGGTCGAGGTGCTGTGGTCCTCCCTGCACGTCCCCGAGCCGAGCTACTTCCAGAACCCACCGATCCGCCTCGCGGCCCACCTCACCGGCGGCGGACGCAAGCTGCTGAAGCTGACCTCCTGGGAGTGCCTGCTGATCATGATGGACAAGATGGAGCGGCAGGTGGCCCGCGCCGACGACCGCTTCGAGGTCGCCCGGTCCAACGCCGAGTTGGACCGGGTGCTTGCGGCTCCCGGGAAGACGGCAATCGTCCATACCGTCGAGGGCGGGCACGTTCTCGACGCCGGGCTCGACAAGGAAGATCGCGACGGGCGCCTGGCGCGCCTCGACCAGCTCGCCGAGCGCGGCGTCGCCTCGCTGACCCTGGCGCACCTCTTCCCCAACGACCTCGCGGGCCACGCCGAGGGCATCCCCGACGACCAGCACAAGATCCTCTTCTGGAAACTGGACACCGGAGTGAACCTGGCGCGCGGGTTGACGCCCCTGGGCGAAGCGGTGGTCGAGCGGATGGTGACGCTGCGGATGATTCCCGACGTGACTCACTGCACGCCCGTCGCCCGCCGACAGATCTACGAGTTGGTGGAAAACCGGATCCCGGTGATCGCGTCCCACATCGGCGTCCAATCGCTGAACCCCGTTCCGTACAACCTCGAGCAGGCCGACGTCAGCGCCATCGCCGACTCGGGCGGCGTCGTCGGTGTGATCTTCATGCCTTACTGGCTTGACGAAGCGCACCCCGGCCCCGGGCTGGAGGCAATCTGGCAGACGATGGAGACCGTGCACCGGTGGACCGGCTCCTGGCAGCACGTGGCGATCGGGACCGACTTCGACGGCTTCACCGATCCACCCGACGACTGCGACAGCGAGGCGAAGCTACCCCTGGTCAGGGAGGTCCTCGTGAACAAAGGCCTCTCGCGGCCGGATGTGGAGGCCGTGGTCGGCGGCAACGCCCGGCGCGTCCTTCGCGACGGCTGGCGCTAACCAGCCTGCGCGATTCCGCGACAGCGCTAGCCTCGAAGTTCGATCCCGATCCAAGGAGCACGAACATGAAGATGATTCGGCTTTCGATCCTGCTCGTCGCGGTCGCCGCGACCCTCGCCGTCGGTGTCGTCGCCATGGTCTCCAGTAGCGCCGGGGCCTCCAAAGCGACGGTGATACACGTCGTCGAGCGAGCGACCACCGATGCCGTCACCAATGGAGACGCGGAAACCGACAAAGTGGGCAACGTGCTGACCTTCTCGAACAACGTCTACAACAGTGCCGACAAACGCAAAGTCGGCTCGGACCAGGGCTATTGCGTCCGCATGGTCGTCGGCAAAACCTGGGAGTGCAACTGGACCACGTTCCTGCAGTCCGGCTCGCTCACCGTCGAGGGCAAATTCTCCGACACCGGCAACACCATCCTCGCCATCACCGGCGGCACCGGCGCTTATGCCACCGCCCGCGGCGAAATGAACCTCAATTACCACAACAAACAGGGCACCGAGTTCGACTTCATCTTCCACGTGAAGAAGTGAGGTAAGCGCGACGAGCCTCTCGGCTGCGCCGCCTTCGGCCGCTGCGGCGCAGCCCAGTGAACCGCCTGGCTGACTTCCCGGCGTCCGAACCGACTCGCCGCGCCTTCAGGCCTTCGGCGGACCGACCTCCACCATCAGCGTCACCGGCCCGTCGTTGACCAGGGCCACTCCCATGCAAGCGCCGAAGACGCCCTTGGCGGCGCCGAGGCGCTCGCAGAAGCGGTCGTACAGCGGCTCGGCGAACTCAGGGCGGGCCGCCTCCGTGTAGCTGGGCCGATTGCCCCTGCGGGCGTCGCCGTAGAGGGTGAACTGGCTGACGCAGAGCACCTCGCGTTCGCCCAGCGGATCGTTCATCCGGCCCTCGGCATCGTCGAAGATCCGCAGCGCCCGCACCTTCTCGGCGAGCCGATCGGCCTCCTCGGACCCGTCGCCGACGCCGACGCCGAGGAGGACCACCATCCCCGGCCCGATCTGGGCGACCCGCTCCCCCTCGACGTCGACCGCCGCCTGGCTGACGCGTTGGACCAGGGCCCTCATCGGGCGAACCTAGCGCAGCCCTCCGTTACCTTGAATGGATGACGGTTCGCAGCGAGCAGTTCGCCGTCTCGACCGCGGGCGACACCGACGTCATCGACATCACCGACCGGATCTCTCGTATCGCCGAGAACCTCGAAGCCGTCGACGGACAGCTTCTCGCCTTCGTCAGCGGCTCCACGGCGGCGATCGCGACGATGGAGTTCGAGCCCGGCGGCGTCCAGGACCTGCGGCAGATGCTCGAGCGGCTGATTCCCACCGCCGGCGACTACGAACACAACCGCCTCAACCAAGACACCAACTCGCATGCCCATCAGCGGGCGACGATCGTCGGCCCCTCGGAGATCGTGCCGGTGGTCGGCGGCCGCGTCGCCCTCGGCACCTGGCAGCAGATCGTCCTGATCGACTTCGACGACCGACCGCGCGAACGCACTGTCGTCGTCCAGGTCAGCGACTGAGCGCGCGCCGCTAGCCCTCGAGCGCTTCGGCCAGCGAGCGGGCGTCGTAGGCGCCGAAGAAGTGGACGCCATTGACGTAGAAGCTCGGCGTGCCGTTGGCGCCGCTGCGCTCGGCCGAGTCGAGGTCGCGCTCGACGCGCGGGCGATGCTCGCCGGAGTCGATCTCGGCCGCCATCCGCTCGGCGTCGAGGCCGAGTTCACGGCCGAGCTGGAGCATCGTTTCGCGTGAGAGCTTGGGCTGCGCCCCGTAGAGGGCGTCGTGGTACTCCCAGAACCTGCCCTGGGCGGCGGCCGCCTCGCTGGCTTCGGCGGCGAGCCGCGCCAGCGGGTGGCGCTCCGGGATCGGCAGGTGGCGGAAGGCGAAGAGGAGGCGATCTCCGAGCCGCTCGTGGACGCGGCGCAGGACCGATTGGGCGCCGAGGCAGAAGGGGCACTGGAAGTCGCCGAACATGACCAGCTCCAGCGGCGCGCCCCTCTGACCGCGGATGTGATCGATGTCTTCCAGCGGGGGTAAAAGCCGTTCGTCCACTGAACTCGATGTTATGTGCTGCGTGCACGAGGTCGAGTCCGTATTGATCCTGATGCTCGCCGCGGCGCTGCTGGTCCGGCTCGCCGAGGTCGGAAAGGTGCCGGCGCCGATCGTCCTCGTCCTCGGCGGCCTGGCGATCGCCTTCGTCCCCGGGCTCCCCACCGTCGAGCTCGACCCCGAAGTCGTCTTCCTCGTCTTCCTGCCGCCGCTCGTCTACGCGGCGGGCTGGCGGACCTCGCCGCGCGAGCTTCGCGCCGTGATGCGCCCGCTGGCGATGCTGTCGATCGCGCTCGTCTTCCTCACCGCCGGCGTGGTCGCCCTTGTGGCCCATGCGCTGGTGCCCGGCCTGGGATGGGCCGAGGCGGCGGTTCTCGGAGCCATCCTCGCCCCCACCGACGCCGTCGCCGCCACCTCGATCTTCCGCCGGCTCGGCGGGCCCGAGCGCGTCCGCCTGCTGGTCGAAGGCGAGTCGATGATCAACGACGGCACGGCGCTGGTGCTCTACCGGATCGCGGTCGGGGTCGCCACCGGCGGCGCCTTCAGCCTCGGCAACGCCGCCCTCGAGTACGTCGGCGTCGCCGCCGGGGGCATCGCCGTCGGCCTCGTCCTCGGCTACCTCTCGATCCTGGTGATCCGGCGCCAGACCGACACCGGCCTGGTCATCGTCCTCACCGTCCTCACCGCCTACGCCGCCTACATCGGCGCCGAGGAGATCGGCGTCTCCGGCATCCTCGCCGCCGTCGTCGCCGGGCTCTACGGCGGCTACGAGTCGCCGCAGGCGCTCGACGCCGACACCCGCCTCAGCGGCGTCGCCTTCTGGACCGTCTCGGTCTTCGCCCTGGAGATGACCCTGTTCGTGCTGCTCGGCGTGCAGCTGCCGGGAATCGTCGACTCGCTGCAGGCGAGCTCGGTCGGCGTCGGCGACCTGATCGGCCCGATCCTGGCGATCGCCGCCGCCTCGATCCTGACCCGCATCGCCTTCGTCTTCGCCCTGGGCTCGGACGCGGGCGAGACGGCGGCGGAACGCTTCGCGGTCGGCTGGAGCGGGATGCGCGGCGCCGTCTCGCTGGCGGCGGCGCTGGCGGTCCCGCTCAGCGTCGCCGGCCGGCCGCAGATCATCTTCGTCACCTTCGCCCTGATCCTGATCACCCTGGTCGGGCAGGGGCTCTCGCTGCCGTTCGTGATCCGCAAGCTGCGGCTGGAGGAGCCGCGGCGCTGGAGCGACGAAGAGGCCGTCGCGCGGATGGAGGCGGCGCAGGCGGCGCTCGACCGCCTCGACGAGATGGAGGGTGAGAAGAGCATCGAGGACTCGCAGCTGAACCGGCTGCGCGACCTCTACCGGGCCCGCTTCCGAATGTGCGCGGCAGTGCTGGGCGGCGAGGACCCCGAGAGCGCCGCCCGCGAACAGCGGGTCGTCGATTACGCCGACCGGCGGCGCGAGCTGATCGGGATCGAGCGCGAGACGCTGCTGGGGCTGCGCGGGACCGATCGGCTGCGGGACGCGACGATGCGCCAGATCGAGCGCGACCTCGACCTCGAGGAGGCGCGGATCCGCAGCTAGGCGCCGAAGAACTCGCGGGCGCGCTCGGCGACGAGATCCGGGCGCTCGTCGGCGATGAAGTGGCCGCAACCGGGGACCAGCTCGACTCGCATCTCGTCGGCGTGCTTCTCATAGCCGGCCAGCAACTGCGGGCGCAGGGCTTTGTCGTCGGTTCCGAACAGGAGCAGGGTCGGCACGGTCAGCCGCCGCGACTCGTAGCGCCCGGCGACGATCGGCATCACCTCGCGCAGGTTGAAGACCCGGTACATCTGCACCGCCGCCCGCGCCCGCGCCGGCTCGGCGAGGTTGTCGGCGAAGGCGCTCAGGGTCTCCTCGTCCCAGGGGTCGCGGATGGTCGAGCCGCCGACCAGGATCTTGGCGACGAAGGCGCCGCTGCGGTGCAGCCGGTAGCCGAGTCCCGGCGCCAGGATCAGCCACTGGTACCAGAAGCGCCAGGCCTCGCGGACCGATGCGCGCCGATCCGGCCAGGGGGTGAGGATGTTCAGGGCCAGGTAGCGCCGGAACCGCTCCGGCGCGCGCAGACAGAGGAGGAAACCGATCCAGCCGCCCCAGTCGTGGCCGACCAGGTTGACGCGATCGATGCCGAGCTCGTCGAGGACCGCGAGCACGTCGCTCGCCAGGTTCTCCTTCTCGTAGCCGTCGCGGGGCGCGTCGGACCAGCCGAACCCGCGCAGGTCCATCGCCAGAACGCGGTAGCGGTCCGCCAGCGCCGGCATCAGCCGGCGCCACTCGTACCAATGCTGCGGCCAGCCGTGCAGGCAAAGGACGACCTCGTCGCCCTCGCCGGCTTCAGCGACGTGGAAGCTCAGCCCACGTGCCTGGACCTGGCGGTGGGAGACGCCGTCGACGCGGGGAGGGTCGGCCACTCAGTGCAGCGCCGTAGCGGCTGCCTGGCGGAAGTCGGCGAGCATCTCCCCCATCGTCTCGACGTCGCAGGCGACCATTTCCGGCCACGGCTTGTCGGGATGCTCGGAAAGCGTCTTCAGGCCGTTGCCGCTGATCACGGCGACGACGGTTTCCTCGGCGCCGATCTTGCCCTCGGCGACCAGGCGCGCCGTCGAGGCGATCGTCGTGCCGCCGGCAGGCTCGGTGAGGATTCCCTCGGTGGCGCCGAGCAGGTCGATCGCGGCGAAGATCTCCCGATCCGAGGGCCCGGCCGCCGAGCCGCCGCGGCTGCGGACCGCCTCGAGCACGAGGTTGCCGTCGCCCGGGGCGCCGATCGCCAGCGAGTGGGCGGCGGTGTTCGGAGTCTGCGGCTCCAACTCGCCGCCCTCCCGGATCGCGGTCGCGATCGGGTTGCAGCCGCCCGCCTGGGCGATGTTGATCTTCGTCGCGGCGGTCTCGGCCAGACCGACGGTCTCGAGCTCGTTCAGTCCCTTGTGGACGCGCGAGGAGAGGGTGCCCCCCGCGGCCGGGATCACGAAGTGGTCGGGAGAGTTCCAGCCGAGCTGCTCGACGACCTCGAAAGCCATCGTCTTCGCCCCCTCGGCGTAGAACGGGCGCAGGGTGATGTTGGCGAACTCGATGCCGCTGGCAAGTGAGAGCTCGCGGCAGGCGCGGTTGGCCTGGTCGTAGTTGCCGTCGAGCTGGCAGACCTGGGCGCCGAGCGCCCGGCAGGCCTTCGCCTTGCCCTTCTCCATGTTGCCCGGATAGAAGATGTAGGCGGTCGCCCCCGCCTTGGCGGCGAGCGCGGCGACGGCGGTGCCGACGTTGCCGGTCGAGACGCAACCGACCTCGTCTTTGTCCAGCTCCAACAGGCGGGCGATCGCCATGCTGACGACGCGGTCCTTGTAGGAGAGCGTCGGGCGGTTGGTCGAGTCGTCCTTCAGGTAGAGGTTCTTGAGGCCGATCTCGGCCCCGAGCCGGTCGGCCCGGATCAGCGGCGTCTGGCCGGCGAACTGGCCGACCCGCTGCTGGGCGCCGCGGGAGACGATCGGCAGCAGCTCCTCGAAGCGCCAGATGTTGTTCGGTCGCTCGACCAGACCGCGCTCGGCGATCAGCCTCGCGGCACGCTCGTAGTCGTAAGCGACGTCGAGCCCCTCACCGCAGGCCGGGCACTTGAAGGCGGTGTCGAGCAGCGGCGTCGTGTACCCGCAGTCGCGGCAGACGAGTTCGGTCGCGCAGGAGCTGGTTCGAGGCCCACCGGGGCCGGCCAGATGCGGATCAACCGCGTCGCTCATCGCTCCTCCTTCGCCGCCTCATTAGTCGCACGGGTATAACACATACGGTGCCGGCGCTCAACGCTTTCTGCGTAAATCGCCACGGAACTGATACGAAACCGATCCTGCAAGGTAGCGGAACCGGCGGTCCGTCAGGGATCGGGGAAACCTACTGTCTGTAGAGTTTCTGTCGTCAGCATCGAAGAATCGCCCGGCATGACCAGCCCCCAGGAGCGCTTCGCAGCCAATCTTCGTCGTGCCCGGATCGATGCCGGCATCTCCCAGGAAGAGCTCGGATACCGCTGCGACCTGCACCGGACCGAGATCTCCCTGCTCGAGCGCGCCGGCCGCGAGCCGCGCCTGGCGACGATCGTCAAGCTCGCCGGCGCCCTCGGCACCGGCGCGGCGGAGCTCTGCGAAGGAATCTCCTGGCACGCGGAGGGGCGGCGGTTCGAGGTCAAGCCGGCACCCCGCACCGGCTGACCCCGCCGGCTGAGAGCTATGCGATGAAGTGAGGCGGGGCGGCGTCGGCGTTTGCCGACGCGACCAGGATCCATCGATGACGATGAAGATCCTGGCTCATGACCGGTCCTCCTTTGCCACCCCAAGGCGGTTTCCCTGTCAGTGAGCCCCGCCCACTTCACCGGTTTATCGCCCGGCCCGAGCATTCATAACATACGTTCGTGTAACAATCAAGGCCCCTTGCCCAATGGAGCAGACTTTTCCGGATGAGATTCGGCGGGCCTTAAGAGGAGGGCGCGGCGGCCTCGCCGGCGACCGGAATCGCGGCGCTGGTCGGCCACGAGAGGAAGTCCTCTCCCCTGCCGCAGGCAAGCAGCAGCTCCTCGGCGGCGTGCGGCGCGAACGGCGCCAGGGTCTGCGCCAACAGGGCCAGCGCCGCGATCTGCGCCTCGGCGTCGGCGCGGTCGAGCTGTCCCCGCCGCTTCACGACCCGCTTCTCGAAGTCCTGAATGCGCTCGAAGAGTCGCGTGATGTCGCGAATCGCCTTGTGCATCTGCAGCTCCTCGACGTCCGCCGTGATCCTCTCCAGGCCGTTCTCGCACCATTTGCGCAGTCGGTCGCGCATGAACTCGGTGTCGGCCGCGGCCTCCTCGTCGTGCTGGGTCGACTCGAGCGCGGCCAGGCGATCGTGGGTGTAGGTCCAGAGGTTGCGCAGGAAGCGGTTGGCGAAGCGCAGGGCTCCGTCGCTCCAGTTCAGCGTCTTCGCCGGCCCGGCCGCGTAGAGGATCGCCAGCCGCACCGTGTCGGCGCCGTATTGCTCGACCAGCTCGTCGGGATTGACGACGTTGCCGAGGTGCTTGCTCATCTTGCGCCCGTCGGCGATCACCATCTCGTGGAAGAGACAGCCGGCGAAGGGCTCGCCGTTCTCGATGAAGGCGAAGGGACCGATGTCCCGCAGGGCCTTGGTGACGATGCGCTGGTCGAAGACGAAGCCACCGCTGTCGCCGCCGGCGACCAGGCGCTCGGCGGGCAGCCACTCGCGCAGGTCGGGGTGGTCGAACATCTGGTCCTCGCGGGCCTCGGGCGGTACCGCCGCCGGAACCCAGAGCCAGAGCGCGTCGAAGTGGCAGTCGAGGGTGTCCGTCTCGCGCTTGGCGGCGGCACCGCACCTCGGGCAGGCGACGTCGACGAAGTCCGGTCGCTCGGCGAGCGGGTTGCCCTCGCCGGTCGGAGCGATGTCGCGGGGTAATACGACCGGCAGATCGGCCTCGCGGACCGGCACCGGGCCGCACTGCTCGCAGTGGACGACCGGGATCGGGGTGCCCCAGGAGCGCTGGCGCGAGATCGAGAAGTCGTTTGCCCGGTACCGCTTGGCCTCGCGGGCGCCGGCGACCGGCGCGAAGGCGCGGTCCACCGCCGCGACCTCGGCGTCGTCGCCCTCCTCCCCACCGTCCCAGTCGACGCGGTCGATCCTGGTTGCGATCTCCGCATCGGCCTCGTCGACCGTCGGGATGCCGAGCGCGGCGGTGGGTCCGAAACGGGCGTCGACCAGCGGCGAGACCAGAACCGGCAGCTCCTCCCCGTTCGGGCCGAGCACCGATCCGCCGGTGTCGACGACCGGGACCGAGCGGGCGTCGCGGGCGCTGCGCTCCCAGCCGCCTGACCGCATCTGCTCCAACTCCTCGCCCGCCGTCCCCGCGACCCAGGCGTCGACCTGCGGGTGGCGCGGCGAGAGCAGGACGAACCTCGCCTCGCCGAGCGCGTCGCGGTGGGGACTGAAGACGATAAGGGGCTCACCGCCGGGGCTCTGGAGGTCGAGCTCGACGCCGTCGCTGCGGCCGAGGATGTAGCGCTGGGTGGCGAGCGAGAGCTCGTCCCAGTTGCTCAGCTGCTCGGTATTGGCGTCGTTCTCCTCCAGATAGGGGGTGATCCGCAGGAACCAGGTCGGGCGACGGATCAGTCGCACCTCCTCGTGGCAGCGCCAGCAGCGGCCGTCCTCGACCTGGATCGAGGCCAGCGTGGTCCCGCAGGTGTCGCACCAGTCGACGGTGGCGTCGGCGAGGTAGATCATGTCCGCCTCCAGCAGTTTCAGGAACAGCCACTGCGACCAGCGGTATTGGCCCTCGTCGGAGCTGTAGAAGACGCGGTCGTAGTCGAAGGAGAAGCCGAGGCGTTTCATCTGGCCCAGCATCCGCTCCCCGGACTCGACGACCCACTCGGCCGGCGGCTCCTGGCGCTCGATCGCCGCCAACTCGGCCGGCAGCCCGAAGGCGTCGAAGCCGAAGCCGAACAGCACCGCGTCACCGCGGGCGCGGCGGAAGCGGGCATAGGCGTCGCCGATCGAGTAGTCGCGGACGTGGCCCATGTGCAGGTTGCCGGAGGTGAACGGGCTCGACGGCTTGACGTAGACGCGGGCCTGACCCTCGGCGGGGCGGGGCGCCTCGAAATCGCCGCGCTCCTCCCAGGCGGCCTGGCGCGCCGGCTCAAGCGTGGCGGCGTCGTAGCTGGGCTTCTCTGCGCTCATGGGACCAAGGCTACTGAGCATGCCCAGGGGCTTGGCGCCGGCCGAAGCGGTCCCAGCCGGTCAGGCGAAGGTCCAGAGCCTGTTGCCGAGGAAGTTGAAGGGCATCGCCACGGCGACGGCGATCGCCTGCGCCGCCAGAGCTCCGAAACCACCGGAGGCGATCAGCGCTTCCAGCACGGCGAGGTTGAGGCCGAGCGAGGCGACGCTGACGGCGAAGAACCGCGCCGCCTGGAAGCCGGCGGGGCCGTCTGTCGCCGCGAACGTCCAATGGCGGTTCCAGAGGAAGTTGTTGGTGACCGCGACGCAGAATGCCGCGACGGCGGCGAGGAGCTGGTGCACGCCGAGGCTTGCCGCCAGCAGGTCGAAGACCGCAAGGTTGATCAGGTAGCCGGAGGCGCCGACGAGCCCGAACTTGAACAACTGCCACCAGGTGGCGCGGGACCTGGCGCCGACCGCTATGCGGCCGGCGAGCTCGGAGGAGGCGCTCATCGCGGCCCCCTCGCTCTCGGCCCGTCGAGGATGACGCCGGCGGCGCCGAACCCGGTCGGAAGGTCACGCAGGGCGTGGAATTCGACCTTCGCCGGGTGCCTAGAGACGTAGCGGGTCAGCGTCAGCCGGTCCATTCGAAGCCGCTGCACACGCCGGAACGACCGCGGCAGCTCGACGGGTGCCTTGGCCGCGAGGGGCTTCGAGATCACGTCGATCTCGCCCAGCCGTTCGACCCCGGAGTACATCCGCACCGCCCCGTCGTGCAGGTACCAGCGGACCGGGTCCGCGGCGAGTTTCCAGCTGGCGATCGCTCGCCGGGTCCGCGCCGGGCCGAGATCCGCCGTCAGCGTGCGGAAATCCGGCCGCTGCAGATTGGGGGTCTGGGTGACGTAGATGGCGAAGGCGAGCCAGTAGGCGGAGAGCGCGACGGCGAGGCCGAGGCCGAGCCGGCGGGTGCTGACGGCACCCAGACCGAGCGCGACCACGGCCGCAAGCGGCACCAGCGCCGGAAGCAGGTTGCGCTCGACCACGTAATCCTTCCCGAACAGCGCCGCGACGCCGGCGAGGGCGACGACGCCGAGGCCGAGGACGAGCCCGAGCATGACTCCCCGGCGCTCGCGCCGACTTCCCCACAGGACCACGAGGGCGAGCCCGAGCGCCACCGCGATCAGCGGAACCAGGGCGTAGCGGCTGCGCGACGGCTCGGCGATGACATGGCCGGTTTCCCCGGCGAGGAAGCTGACGCCGGTCTCCCAGAAGCGCGTCGATATGGGGCTCTTTTCGATCCAGGCGATGTGCCGGGGGTCGACCTGAGCGCCCAGCAGCGGCAGCAGCGCGACGCCGGTCGCCGCGACGGCGCCGAGCGCGGGCAGGACCGCGCGCAGGCGTCCGCGCCAGGCGACCAGCAGCCAGACGCCCTCGATCGCGATCGCGAAGAAGGCGAAGTAGTGCGAGCAGAGGGCCAGGGCCGAGCTGAGGGCCCAGAGGGCGAGGTCGCGGCCGTCGTGGCGGTCGAGGGCGCGAACGAAGAACAGCATCCCCAGCGCCGAGAAGAAGACGAGCAGCGCGTAGGAGCGGGCCTCCTGCGAGTACCAGATCAACATCGGGTTGAAGGCGACGAGCGCGGCCAGGATCAGGCCGGCGCGGCGGTGAGCCAGTTCGCGTCCGATCAGGTACGCGACCGGGATCGTCGCCGCGCCGAACACAGCTGAGAGGGATCGCAGCCCGAATTCGCCCGTGCCGAACAGCTTCGACCACAGCCAGGCAAGCACGTAGTAGAGGGGCGGGTTGGACTCGCTCGCCTTCACCGCGTGCAGCATTTCCTTGAAGCTTCCCGGCAGCACCCGCATCGCCGTGATCACCTCGTCGTGGTGATAGCTCTGGAGGCCGAGGCCGGCGAAGCGGAGGGCGGCGCCGCCGAGGACGATCCCCGTCAGAGCGCACAGCAGCGCCAGCCGGTTGGAGCGCAACCAGCGCGATTCCACGATGCCAGCTTCAGAGGTTGCCGGCCGCATTACGACAGGGTCCACGACCCTGGAGATTGGCCCGCGATGCTCAGGCCTCCATCAACGGCGCCTAAGGGCCGTCTAAATGCGCAAACTGCGGTTTACGGAGCGCAGGCGCGCCGCGGCATCGCCCGCTGGGGCCCGAAGGAGGGCGGCACCGCGGCAGCCCGCGATCCCCAGCCGCGATCGGGGCGGTGGCCCAGCCCGAAGGAGAGCGAGGCGCCGCGGGCGAGCGTGCAGTAGGTCGTCCAGGGCCGCGCGTAGGCGTGGCCGTCGAGGCGCAGCGAGTGGACGTAGGGGCCCTGGCCGGAGCTTTCGATCGTCAGCTTCCGGCGCTGCGGCAGGCGCACTTCGGTCCGCGGGAAGAGCGGGGCGGCGATCGCCAGCACGCCGACACCCGGCACCTCCGGGTAGAGGCCGAGGGCGCCGAACACGTACCAGGCCGAGAGCGTCCCGAGGTCGTCGTTGCCCGGATAGCCGTCCGGCGCCGGGCGATACAGCGAGAGCCCGCGACGGACCGCCATCTGGGTCCGGTAGGGCCGTCGCATCCAGTCGTAGAGCCAGGGCGTGTGCAGGGTCGGCTCGTTGCCGAGCAGAGCGTGGTCGGTGTGGGTCCCGCCGGGGCCGCCGTTGAGGTCGCGGAGGAAGTCGTCGAGCCTCGCGGCGGCCCGCCGTGGCCCGCCCATGCGGTGGATCAGGCCGCGGGGGTCGTGGGGGACCATCCAGGTGTACTGGGCCGAGTTGCCCTCGACGAAGCCGCCGCCGCGAAGGTTGTCGTAGGTGAGCGGGAAGGCGCCGCCGGCGTAGCGCGGCTCGAGCATGCCGCTGGCCGGCGAGTAGAGCCGGCGCCAGTCGCCGGAGCGGCTGAGGAAGGCGCCGTAGGTCGAACGGTCGGCGAGGGAGCGAGCGGCGAACTGGGCGATGGCGAAGTCGTCGACGTAGTACTCCAGCGAGGTCGCCGCCGAGCCCCAGACAGCTTCCGGATCGCCGTAGATCGAGTTCGCGTTGCGGGTGTTGGTGTCGAGGTCGAAGGGGACGTAGCCGAGCGCGAGATAGGCGGGAAGCCCCTGGCGCTCGACGTATTCGGAGTTGGCGCTGCGACAGGTTTCGCTCGCCCCCTTCACCATCGCTTCGAGGGCCAAGCCGCGATCGAAGCCGTCGGTGCCGAAGGCGGCGGCGGAGGCGATGATCGGGCCGGCCGGATCGCCGACCATGGTCATGCTCTGGCCGTTGGCGTAGGACCACCGCGGCAGGCAGCCGCTCTCGACGTAGTCGGCGAGCAGCGAGCGGACGATCGCGCTCGCCCGCTTCGGCGCCAGGATCGAGAGCAGCTGGATCTGGGTTCGGTAGACGTCCCAGCCGGAGAAGTCGGCGTACTGGATCCGCCCCCCGGCATCGTGGACGACGCCGTCCATGCCCGGATAGAGGCCGTTGACGTCGCTGAAGGTCCGCGGCGAGAGAAAGGCGTGATAGAGCGCCGTGTAGAACGTCCGCCTCTGGTCCGGAGTGCCGCCGCCGACGCGGATCCGTCCCAGCGAGGCGTTCCAGGCTCGCTGAGCCCTGGCCGCGACCGTGTCGAAGGCGAGGCCGGGATCCTCCGCCGCGAGGTTCGCGCGGGCGTCTTCGACGCTGACGAACGAGACCCCGACCCGGGCCAGGACGACGCCGCTGCGGCTGGTGTCGAAGCTCGCATAAGCGCCGGCGTCGGCGCTCGTCGGCGGGTCGGATGCCGGGCCCTGGATCGCCTGGGCCGAGGTCGTGCCGGGCCGGAGCCGGCTCCCTTCCCAGGTGCCGTAGGCATGGAAGGGACGGTTGAAGACCGCCGCGAAATAGACCCGGTAGCGGGGGCGCTGGCCGCAGAAGTGCCCGCTGGAGGCCGATCCCGAGATTTCGCGGGCGCCCGGATCGAGTGCCACTTCGGCGAGGTCGTCCGGCTGGGCGCTGCCGCCGGCATCGATCAGGAGGCTGCCGTCAGGGCCGCGGGGAAAGGTGAAGCGGCCGAGGCCGGTGCGGGTCGTCGCCGTCAGCTCGGCGTCGATCGCCCCCCCGTGGACCGGGTTTAGGCGGACCGAGTAGAAGCCCGGCCGGGCCGCCTCGTTGCGATGCGAGAAGCCGGGCTGGAAGCGGCCGTCGAGGCCCTGGCCGTCGGCCGTCGGCGATCCGGTCAGCGGCTCCGTGGTCGGCAGGAACGGGAAGTCTCCGTAGAGGGGGCAGCCGGCGCCGCTCAGATGCGTGAGGCTGAGCCCGGCGATGTGCTTGTCGCGGTAGTCGTAGCCGCCCCCTTCACGGTCGGCCGGGGTCGTGTCAGGGCTCCATTGGACCATGCCGAACGGCAGCGAGGCCCCCGGAAAATTGTGCCCGCCGCCGAAGGTGTGGGGCCCGGGCATGGTCCCGGCGAAGGGATCGACCTGGGCGGCGCGGCCGGCGACTGCGGGCGGCGGCCCCGCGATTGCCGACGCGAGGACCATGACCAGGGCAAGGGCAACGGCCGCCCAGACTGCTCGGCGCGTGAGCAAGGTCAGGCGAAGGTCCAGAACCGGTTGCCGAGGAAGTTGAACGGCATCGCGACGGCGACCGCGATCGCCTGCGCGGTGAGGTCCCCGCAGGTGCCGGAGGCGACCAGGGCCTCGAGCACGATCAGGTTGAGGCCGAGTGAGGCGACGCTGACGGCGAAGAACCGCGCCGCCTGGAATCCGGCATGACCGTCGCCGGCGCTGAAGGTCCAGTGGCGGTTCCAGAGGAAGTTGCTGGTCACGGCGACGCAGAAGGCCCCGATCGCGGCGACGATGTGGTGGATGCCGAGGCTGCCGGCGAGGACCGCGAAGACGCCGAGGTTGATCAGATAGCCGGAACCGCCGACCAGGCCGAATTTGAAGACCTGCAGCCAGTTATCCGGATGGCGCGCGGCCGCGCCGATGCGATATGCGAATTCGGATGCCCCACCCATCCGAAGCGAGGTTAGCGGGTGACAGGGCGCAGGTGCCTGATTGTTCCCCGTAATGTTCGCCACCGGATGCGGCTGAGAAAGGCAACCGTCGCGGCCCTCGTCCTCACGGCGGCAGCCGTGGCGCTGGCGCTCGTATTCGGCGGCGGGACCGACCCCAAGCAGGCGCAGGCCGGCGAACCGGTGGTCCCGGGCCGGCCGACGATCTCGATCGTCTCTCCCCGCAACGGCGCCCGTCAGACCAGCCACGCAGTGGTCGTCAAGGTGGCGGTCGAGAACTTCCGCCTGGCGCCCCACCAGTTCGGCCGCCAGCCGCAACTGGGCGAGGGCCACATCCGCTACAGCCTCAACCGCGTCCCCGACTGCGTCGACCCGGCGAAGCTGCTGCGCGCGATCAACAGCAAGATCGGGAACGGACGTCTGGTCGGGCACTCCTTCGACTATCCCCGCTACGCCGGCCCGAACGGCCTCCTGGCCGAGCTGATCGAAACCGCCGGCAGCTACTCCCCCGGCACCAGGCCGGTGATCTTCTACCACGACCTGCCGCCCGGCTTCTACCGGATCATCGTCGTCCTGGCCCAAAACAGCGGCGCGACGACCCCGTACCACGCCGTCTCCAACTTCCGGATCCTCCCCAAGTCCGGCCACGGTCCCAAACCCTGCGAAGCCGGCAAAGTCCCCAGCGCCAAGGCCGCCTCGCGGCTCCGTTAGCCGGCGAGCGGAAGCGGCGCGGCCCCGTTCCCACGCGCGCATACGGCAATACTTCACTTTGTATAGTGGAGTGAATGCGTACCTACCGCCGATTGATGGGCTTCTTGCGTCCCTACCGGGCGCAATTGTGGGGGTCGCTGGTCTTCGCCTGGGCGGCGATGGGGATGACGGTGCTGATCCCGTGGCTGATCGGCCGCGCCGTCAACACGATCCAGGCGCATGAAAAGGCGGACCTGCTGCCGCTGGCCCTGGCGATCTTCGGCGCCGCGATTCTGCGCCTCGGGCTGACGGTGGTGCGACGACTGGTCGCGGGCAAAGTCTCGCTGGCGGTCGAATTCGACCTGCGCCAGCTCTTCTACTCGCACCTGCAGCGGCTGGAGCTGGGGTTCTTCGACTCCCAGCAGACCGGACAGCTGATGTCGCGGGCGACCGTCGACCTGCAGGCGATCCGCTTCTTCCTCGGCTACGGCCTGATCTTCATCACCCAGAACCTGCTGACGATCGTCCTCGCCAGCGCCGTGATGTTCGCGATCGATCCGGTGCTGGCGCTGATCGCGCTGGCGCCGGCGCCGCTGATCGTCTTCACCGCCTCGCGCTACAACCGGATCTCCCGCCCCGCCCTGCAGGAGGTCCAGCAGCGGATCGCCGAGCTGACCGCCGAGGCCGAGGAGAACGTCTCCGGGATCCGCATCGTCAAGGCCTTCGCCCGCGAGGAACACCAGCTGCACCGCTTCAGCCGGGCGGTCTCGCGCGTCTTCGACCAGAGCATCTACTCGACCCGGCTGCAGGCCTTCTTCTCGCCGCTGATCGGGCTGCTGCCGCAGCTCGGGATCGCCCTGGTGCTGCTGATCGGCGGCCGCCAGGTGATCAACAACAGCCTCAGCCTCGGTGACTTCACCGCCTTCTACACCTACCTGGTGATGCTGGCCGGGCCGCTGCGGATGCTGGGTGTGGCGATGGGGATGGCCCAGCGCGCGATCGCCTCGGGCAACCGCCTGTTCGAAATCCTCGACCGCGAACCGCGGATCCAGAGCCCTGCCGACGCCCCCCCGCTTCCCGTCGGCGGCGGCCGGGTGGAGTTGCGAGACATCACCCTGCGCTACGAGGGGCCGCCGCCGAAGGTGGTGGCGTCCGGCGACGGCAACGTGCCGGCGAACGGGGGGCACGAACCCCTCCCCGCCCTGGTCGGCGTCGACCTCGAGGTCGAGCCAGGGCGGACGATCGCGCTGGTCGGGCCCTCGGGATCCGGCAAGACCAGCCTGGTGGCGCTGATCGCCCGTCTCTACGACCCCGACGAGGGGTCGGTCGTCGTCGACGGCGCCGACGTCCGCGAAGTCGACGTCGGCTCGCTGCGCTCCGAGATCGCCTTCGTCGCCGACGACAGCTTCCTGTTCACCGCCAGCGTCGCCGAGAACATCGCCTACGCCCACCAGGAGGCGACGATGGAGCAGATCGAAGCGGCGGCCCGGCGCGCCCAGGCCGACGGCTTCATCCGCGAGCTGCCGGACGGCTACGAGACCCGCGTCGGCGAGCGCGGCCTGACGCTCTCGGGCGGACAGCGCCAGCGGGTCGCGATCGCCCGCGCGCTGCTCGCCGACCCCCGCATCCTGATCCTCGACGACGCCACCTCCTCGGTCGACGCGACCACCGAGGCGGCGATCAAATCCGGCCTGCGGGAGGCGATGACGGGCCGCACCACCTTCATCATCGCCCACCGCCTCTCGACGATCTCGCTCGCCGACGAAATCGTCGTCGTCGACGGCGGCCGCATCGTCGACCGCGGCAGTCACGAGGAGCTGATGGAGGGCTGCGGCTTCTACCGCGAGATCGCCGAGCACGGACTCGCCGATTCGGTCTTCCTGCAGCGCGACCTCGACGAGCGCGAGGAGATGGCGCGCCTGTGAACGACCTGCGCAACATCGGCCGCCTCTTCGCCGCGCTCTGGAGGCTGGTCCGCGGCGACGACCAGCGTGGCCGCAAGGTGCGCTGGCTGGTCTCGCAGCTGCGGCCCTACCGCGGCCGCGTGGCGCTGATGTTCGTCGGCCTGCTGGGCGCCACCGCGGCAGGCCTGGCGCCGCCGTACCTGGCCGGGAAGGCGATCGACTCAGGGATCCAGACCGGCGACGTCGGCGCGCTGGACACGATCGTCCTCGCCTTCGTCGCCGTCGCCGTGATCTACGCCGCCGCCACCTACCTGCAGACCTACATGGTCGGCTGGGTCGGGACGCGGGTGTTGCAGAACCTGCGCCAGCGCGTCTTCTCTCACCTGCAGTCGATGTCGATCGGGTTCTTCACCCGGCGCAGCCCCGGGGTCCTGATCTCGCGCATGACCAACGACATCGAGGCGCTGAACCAGCTGGTCACCGACGGCGTCGTGACGATGTTCTCCAGCACCCTGACCCTGGTCGGGGTGGTCGTGATCCTGCTCTTCCTCGACGTCCAGCTGGCGCTGGTCACCTTCCTCACCTTCCCGCTGCTGGCGATCGCCAGCGTCGTCTTCCGGATCGTCTCCCAGGGCACCTACCGGGCGACCAGGGAGCGGATCGCGGCGATCACCGCCTACCTGCAGGAGTCGCTGAGCGGCGTGCGGGTCGTGCGCAGCTTCGGCCAGGAGCCGCGCCACGTCTCCGAGATGACCGAGCTGAACGAGCAAAACCGCGCGATCAACATGAAAACGGTCTACCTCAACGCCTCCTACTTCCCGGCGGTGGAACTGCTGGCAGCGATGGCGACCGCGGTGATCCTCGTCTACGGCGGCTCGATGGCGATCGACGGCGCGATCCAGATCGGCGTCATCGTCGCCTTCGTCGGCTATCTGACGACCTTCTTCGAACCGATCCAGCAGCTCTCCCAGCTCTACACGACCTACCAGCAGGGGATGGCGGCGCTGGACAAGATCTTCGACCTGCTCGACACCGAGCCCGACATGGTCGACGCGCCGGACGCGATCGACCCCGGGACGCTGCGCGGGGAGATCGAGCTGGAGGGCGTCTGGTTCTCCTACTCCGACGACCTCGAGCCCGGCGACGACGCCTGGGCGCTCCGCGACGTCGACCTCCACGTGCCGCCGGGACAGACCTTGGCGCTGGTCGGGGCGACCGGCGCGGGAAAGTCGACCTTCGCCAAGCTCGTCGCCCGCTTCTACGACCCGCAGCAGGGGCGCGTCCTGGTCGACGGACACGACCTGCGCGGCATGCGGCAGCGGGCGCTGCGGCGCCAACTCGGGATCGTGCCCCAGGAGGGCTTCCTCTTCTCCGGCAGCGTCCGCGAGAACGTCGCCTTCGGGCGGCCGGAGGCGAGCCTGGAGGAGATCGAATCGGCGCTGGCGACGGTCGGCGCCACCGATTTCGTCGCCGCCCTGCCGGATGGGATCGAGACCCAGGTCGGCGAGCGCGGCGTGCAGCTGTCAGCCGGCCAGCGCCAACTCGTCGCCTTCGCCCGAGCGCTCTTGGCCGAACCGCGGATCCTGATCCTCGACGAGGCGACCTCGAACGTCGACGTCCGCACCGAGAAGACGATCGAGAAAGGCCTGGAGCGGCTGCTGCAGGGCCGCACCGCGATCGTCATCGCCCACCGCCTCTCGACGATCCGCCGCGCCGGCAAGATCGTCGTCCTTCAAGGGGGTCGCATCGCCGAGCAGGGAACCCACGACGAACTGATCGCCGCCGGCGGGCCCTATTCGCGCCTCTACGGCGCCTGGGCCGACTCGTCAGCCGCCTGACCTGAGTTTTCCACGCTAGAGCGGGGAAAAGTCAGGTAGCGCTCAGCCTGGACCGACTCCGCCTGATTCGCTGCCGCCGCCTGATTCGCCGGCGCCCGCGCCGGTGCCGCCGCCTGCGGGCGGTGCTTCTTCGGGGGCTCCGCCCGCGCCGCCGGTTTCAGGCGCGACTTCTTCCGGCGCCACTTCTTCGACTTCCGCTTCTTCGATGGCTTCCGGTTCGGCTTCGACGCCGCCTTCTTCTTCTTCTTCGCCGCTGCCGGCGCCGGCAGGGGCGGTCGGGGCGCTGGGGCCTTCGCTGCAGTCTTCGAAGCCGTAGACCGCCGCCTGGGTCTCGAATTCTTCGAGCGCCGGGGCCGCTTTGCTGGCCGCTTCTCCGAGCGCGGTGGTGTCTTCCCGTTCGGCCGCCAGCTTCACTTCGCCCTCGACCTTGGCGAGTGCGTCGGCGGCGGCCATCAGTTCGGCGTAGCCGTCCTCTTCCTTGGGGGTCCCGAGCTCCTTCAGCCTTTCGACCATGCCGTTGTAGAGCGTCGAAACCTGCGTGATTTCGTTCGGCACGCCCGATTCAGAGGCGGCGACAGAGCCCACCGCGGCGTTGACCTCGGCGCAGATGCCGTCGCCCTGGGCGATCAGCTGGTGCTTGGTCGGGCTGGGCGCCGCTTCAGTCGTCGCCGGTTTGCTCGTCGTCGTCGGGTCGCCACCACCACCGCCGCAGCCGGCGAAGGCAAGCGCAGCGAGGACGGCGATCATCGGCAGGAATTTGGAGGCTCTCATGGGCAGCGAAGCTAGCAAAGCGATTCGACGGCTTTGCAGGGCTTATCAGCTGCGGCCCAGGGACTCGAACCCCGACTACCTCGTCCAGAGCGAGGCGTGCTGCCATTACACCAGGCCGCAAAGCGCACCCAGCAGGATACCCGCAGAGCCTCCGGTGGAGACCTCAGCCGCCGCTCGCAATCAGCTCTCGCGCCTCCGCCAGATCTTCGGGACGGCCGACGCTGAGGGCGCCGACGAGGCGCCCCTGCTTGCGGTACCAGAGCGAAAACTCGCCCTGCTCGCGGCTGCCGCGCCAGATCTCCTCGTCCCAGTCCTGGGCAGGGCCGACGTACTCGAGGCCGGCCCAGTCGGCGAGGTCGCTGAAGAAGTAGGGCACGACTTCGTAGTCGGCGTCGGCGCCGAGCATGTTGGCGGCGGCATGCATGCCCTGCTGCATCGCCACGTCCCAGTGCTCGACCCGCAGCCGGCGGCCGTGGACGACGCTGTCGTAGGAGCAGCAGTCGCCCGCCGCGTAGATGCCCTCGACGGAGGTCTGCAGCTTCGAGTCGCAGACGATCCCGTCGTCGACCTCGAGCCCGGCGCGCTGGGCGAGCATCGCGTCGGCGCGGACGCCGGCGCCGACGACGACCGTGTCGCAGTCGAGGCTGAGGCCGCTCTTGGTGACGATCGCGCTGACCCGGCCGTCGCCCTCGAAGGCCTCGAGCTCCTCGCCACCATGGAAGGCGACCCCGTGTTCCTCGAGCCGCTGCTGGAACCAGCGCCCGGCGTCCTCCCCGAAGGTCCGTGAGAGCGGCACCTCCTCCATCGCCACGATCGAGCAGCGGGTCCCCTTGGCGGTCAGCGAGGCCGCCACCTCGGTGCCGATGTAGCTGCCGCCGATCAGGACGACGTGCTCGGCGGAAGCGGCGTCGGCGCGGATCGCGTCGGCGTTGCCGAAGGCACGCAGGTAGTGGATGCCCTCGTTCTCGGCGCCCTCGACGCGGAGGATGTTGACCATCGCCCCGGTGGCGATCAGCGCCTTGCCGAAGGCCACCTCCTCCCCGCCCTGGACCTTCGCCGTGCGGGCCTCGGGGTCGAGCGACATCACGTTGCGGCCGCTCAGCAGCTCGACGTCGTTCTGCTCGTACCAGGAGACCGGGTTGACGTGGGCGTCGGCGCGTTCGGCCTCGCCGCGCAGGTACTCCTTGGAGATCGGCGGCCGTTCGTAGGGAGGCTCGGGCTCGCGGCCGACCAGCAGCACCGAGCCGTCGGCGCCGCGCCGTCGCAGCTCCGCCGCGCAATGGGCGGACGCCATGCCGCCGCCGACCAGCAGGAAGTCGACCTCGCGGTCAGCCACCGCCGGCGCCGTCGCCGTTGCCTTCGGGGCCGAACAGCGCCTTCAGCTCGTCCTCCTTGCCCGGGTCGAGCACGGCCAGGACCTCGTCACCCTCCTGCAGCACGGTGTCGGCGCTCGGCACGAAGCCCTTGCCCTCGCGCAGGACCGAGATCAGCAGGCTGCCCTCGGGCATTCTCAGGTCGCCGACGCGTTTGCCGGTGACCTTGGAGTCCTTGCCGAGCAGCATCTCGATGATCTCCAGCTGCTCCTCCTGCAGGTCGAGCAGGTGAACGAGGCCGTACTGGGGCACCTCGTGCTCGAGCAGGCGCAGTATCAGGTCGGTCGCCGAGACCGAGGGCCTGATGCCGAGAAGGTCGAAGTGCTGGCGGTTGCGGGGGTTGTTGACGCGGGCGATGATCTGGCCGACCAGGTACTTCTCTTTGGCCACCTGGCAGATCAGGATGTTGTCCTCGTCGTCGCCGGTCACCGCGATCACCATGTCGGCGCGCTGGACCCCGGCCCGCTCGAGCACCCAGAGCTCGGAGGCGTCGCCGTAGGAGACGTTGTGCTCCAGCTCCTGCTCGACGGTCAGGTAGCGACGCCGATCGCTCTCGATCAGGGTCACCTCGTGTTCCTTCTCGAGCAGCTCCCGCGCCAGGTTCCACCCCACCTTGCCCGCTCCGACGACGATGATGTACATGCGTACCCGAGACCTCGCCCTCTACGCGGCTTCCACGGTCTCGCCGGGCGTGCCGCCGCGACCGCTCGACTCGCGCACCGCGCCCTCCAGCATGTCGATCGCGACCCTGGTCGGGCAGACCGTGTGCAGGCCCTGGCGCTGATACCACTCGGCCCGCAGCGGGTCGAGCACGCGCGCGATCACCGTCGGCACCTCGTAGCGGCGCTGGGCGATCTGGGAGATGACGATGTTGGTGTTGTCGCCATCGGTGGAGGCGATGAAGACGTCGGCGCGCTCGATGCCGGCGGCGACCAGGGCCTCGGTCTCGAGGCCGGCGCCGACCGTGAACTGGCCGCCGAGGTCCTCCCAGCTTTTCTCCAGCCCGACCTCGAGCCGGGCGTGGGACTCGGGGTCCTCGTCGAGGCACGAGACCTCGTGCCCCTCGCGGAGCATCGCCCTTGCCACAGAGGATCCGACGCGGCCGCAGCCGACGATCAAGACGAACATTGGCCGGATACTAGATGGGGCGAGCGCTATTCGGGTTCGGGCGGTGCGGTGAGCAGGACTCGGCATGGCGCTTTCTTCAACACGTACTCGGTCGCCGGCCCGATCTCGGCCGGTTTCGCGGCCCCGATCCCGCCGATGATCGCCCCACCGCGGATCTTCGTCGGCGGCTCGCCGCCGATCACGATCGCCTCGGAGCGAGCATGGCGGGCGGCCTCGACGATCCCGGCGCCGACCTTGCGGGCGCGGATCACCTGAGTTGTGACGTCGACGTCCGCGTACTCCTCACCGACCTCCCTGGCCCGCTCCAGCGCCCGCCGGGCTTCCTCCTCGCGATCGGCGGGTAGCATCGCGTCGAGCGGCAAGGTCAGCGGCACCTCGATCACGTAGATGACGTCGAGCGTGGACTCGCCGTCGGCTCCTCCGGCCTCCTCCTGCTCGGCCGCGGCGAGGCGACCGGCGGTGGCGACGATGTCGTCGTCGAACTTGGTCCCGAAGACCGGGACGAGGATGTTGCTGAAGGCGATCTCGGGCACCTGCTTGGTCAGCGCGTGCTCCGGCACCGAGACGCGCTTGGTCAGCGAGGTCCCCTCGAAGACCTTGCGGTAGACGACGTAGAAGGTGAGGCCGAAGGCCATCCAGCCGAGACCGACCCAGCGAGCGGTCTCGTGGATCGCCAGCACGCTGATGAAGGCGAGGCCGCTGACGATCGCGGCGACGATCGCCGGCACCGGCAGCTCCGCGTCGCCCCAGCGGACGTTCCAAGGGATCTTGAACGGGCGCGGGCGGTCCGGCTCGGCGATCCGCAGGCGGATGATCGAGAGGTGGGCGATGGTGATCGCCAGCGTCGCCCCGAAGGCGTAGATCGCGGCCAGCAGCTTTACGTCGGTCGGGATCACCATGCCGAGAGCGATCAGGCCGCAGATCGTGATCGCCACGTAGGGCGTCGCCCGGCGCCTCTCCAGCTTGCCGAGCCAACTGGGGATCTGGCGGTTGATCGCCAGGGTGTAGATGTGGCGGGAGACGCCGAGCATCGAGGTGTTCGCCGCCCAGAACAGAACCGGGGTCGCGACCAGCACCACCATCCAGCGCATCGTGTCGGCGACCCAACCCGGATGGAAGGCCGACACCACTCCCAGCACCGGGTTCTCCACGTACTGGTTGCCGAGCGCGGTTTCCGGCCCGTGCGGCCCGCCGACGACCGGAACCGCCATCAGCGCGATCGCCGCCATCCCGGCGTAGATCAGCGGCACGCCGATCGCCCCGAGGGTGGCGATCCGCCGCAGGTCGCGTCTGTCGACTTCGATGTCCGGGGCGAGGTCGGAGGCGGCCTCGATCCCGGCGTAGGCCAGCATCGCCACCACCGCCGCGTAGACGACGTCGCGGGCGCTGGGGTCGCTGAAGAGGTGGAGATGCGCGGTGAGACGGTCCGGGTGCATCACGACCAGCGCCCCGACGACGATCACCGCCAGTTGCAGGCCGAGGTCGGCGAGGGCGAGCAGGGCCAGCGAACGCCCGCGCTCGCGACCGGTGACGTTGAGGATGTTGAGCGCGCAGACGACGGCGATCACCGCCGCGGCGATGCCGATCTCCCAGCCGGGCCGGGCGAAGCCGCCCCAGATCGGCTCCAGGTAGTGCGGGACCGAGATCGCCGCCAGGGCGATCACGATCAGGTAGTCGATCAGGATCGCCCAGCCGGCGATGAAGGCGATCAGCTCGTTGAAGGCGTGGCGGGCGAAGGTGGAGGAGCCACCGCGCTCGCGGAACATTGCCCCGCCCTCAACGTAGCTGAGCGTGGTGACGCCGAAGAGGACGCCGGAGGCGAGGAAGATCAGCGGCGTCAGCCCGAGGCCGCGGTCGGCGACGACCCCGAGCGAGAAGTAGATCGAGAAGCCGACGGCCGAGTAGGCCGCGGCGAAGAGCCAGGGGACGCCGAGGCCGCGCTCGAGGATCGGCTCGCCGCGCCGGGCCTGTC
Source organism: Solirubrobacterales bacterium (assembly GCA_036403715.1). Lineage (GTDB taxonomy): Bacteria > Actinomycetota > Thermoleophilia > Solirubrobacterales > 70-9 > VAYN01. The sequence continues at coordinate 57,814 of DASWQL010000019.1, read as the reverse complement.
GGCTCGAAGGGGCCCCGTCCGAGGTCGGCGACGGGGGCGCGCCGGGGTCGCCCTGCGGCGAGCTCACGTCTGCATCCTCGAAGCCACCCAGATCCTGCCGAGGCCGACGAGTACGAAGACCACTCCGAGGACGACGCCGACCGAGGCCGGACCGCCGCCGTTGGCCAGCGTCACCACCAGCACCGCCAGGCCGACCGCCACGAACCCGAGCGAGAAGGCGCGGACGGCGCCGTGGTAGAGCCGGGAGCCGGGTCTCGGGCCCTCGCCGGCACCGCTCATGGCGTCGCCTCGACCAACGCGGCGCTGGGGACCGGAGGCGTCACTTCAGCCGGATCGGAGACGACGATCACCCTGCAGGGTCGCTCGCCGAGGACCGTCTGCAGCATCTTGTCGTAGAGCGGCACGCTGCCGCGGCGGCGCAGGCCGATGACGATTGCCTCCGCCTTGATCAGCTTCGCCTCGTCGGCGACCGAGTAGCCGGCCTGGCCGGGGCGGACGCGGGCGACGTGCCCGGTGACCCGCTGGCCGCCGATCAGCTTCGCCTCCTCGATCTTCCGCTGGACCTCGGTTTCCTGCTCGGGCATCTCGGCGTTCAGCGGCAGGTGCGTGGGGACGGTCAGCATCGAGTGGACATGGATGCCGCGGCGGCGCTTGGAGGCGAGCTTGACCGCGGTCGAAACCATCTCCGGGGAGAACGTTTCGTCGTCCTCGAAGCCGACCAGGACGCTTCGATACTCGACCTCCTCGACCCCGAGCGGCTCCGGCAGGACGACCTTGACGGTCTCGGTCAGCGGCAGCTTTTGGTTGCGGCGGTAGAGGACGTAGACGACCAGCCCCAGCGCCATCCAGGCGCTCCCGGCGACGAGCGTACGCGGGTTCAGCGCCATCACCACGATCCAGGCGGCGAAAGTGCCGAGGCCTCCGAAGACCGCCATCATCGGCAGGTCGAAGCCGAAGACGCGGACGTTCAGGGGCGCCTTCCAGGTGCGTTCGACGTCGGGCTGCTTGCGCCGCAGCTGTATCACCGCCACGTGGGCGATCGTGAACGAGAGCATCGCGCCGAACGAGTACATCGTCGCCAGGAAGTCGGTCTGGCCCGGCAGCTGGGTGATGATCGCGATCGCGGCGAAGATCGCGATCGCGATGTAGGGGGTGCGGTACTTCGGGTGGACCTGGCGCAGTTTCTCGGGCAGTTGTCGGTGCTGGCCCATCGAGTAGGTGAGCCGGGAGACGCCGATCAGGCCGGCGTTGGTCGCGATCAGCAGGATCACGGCGGCGAGGACGCCGACGTAGTAGCGGAGGATTTCGGTCGGTCCATTGGAGAGCCCGAGGTTCTCGACGATGCCGAGGATCGGATCGTCGGCGAAGGTGGTGCCGAGAGCGGTGGTGAAGTGGCCGGCGGCGTTCTGGGTCACCGGCATCGCCGAGAGGGCGACTGCCGGGATCAGCAGGTAGAGCCCCAGCACGGCGACGACGACGAGGCCGACGCTGCGGGGGATCGTGCTCGCCGCTTCCTTGGCCTCCTCGGCCATGTTGGAGATCGTCTCGATCCCGGTGTAGGCGATCATCCCGACCGCGATCCCCAGCGCGAAGTCGCTCCAGGTCGGTGCGACGCCGAGGTGGATGTTGTCGATCAGCACTTCCGGGCTGAAGACGAGCGCCAGGCCGATCCCGACCAGGACTATCTGGGTGGCGATGTCGGCGACCGCGAGGACGAGGTTGAGTTTGGCCGACTCCTCGGTGCCGCGGATGTTGATCACGGCGAGGCCGGCGATGACGACGGCACCGCCGACGATGTCTCCGGGGCTGTCGCCGAGCCAGGGCCAGAAGACGGCGAGATAGTGCGGCACGAAGAACGACGAGATCGCGACCGTGATCGTGTAGTTCAGCATCTGCCCCCAGGCGGCGATGAAGCTGACCAGCTCGTTGAATGCGTGGCGGGCGAAGCTGGAGGAGCCGCCGGCCTCGGGGAACATCACCGTCGCCTCGGCGTAGGTTGCCGCGGTGGCAGCGAAGATCAGGCCGGAGATGACGAAGGCGACCGGGGTCAGCCCGAGGGCGAACGCGGCGGTGACGCCGAGCGCGTAGTAGATCGACGAGCCGACGTTTCCGTAGGCGGCCGCGAACAGCGCGCCGACGCCGTGGACGCGGCTCAGCGACTCGTCTCTGGGGATGCGCTGGGCCATCTAAAGGCTAGGGGTCCTGCCGAAACTGCTCACTGGACCGAATATACGGACGTTGCCGGTGCTCTCAGCACGTGGCTTCGTCGCAGGGCCGCCGGCGAGGGGGCCCGGCACAGGGCCAGGGCCAGCTCGAGCTCGTCCCGCAGCATGTCCAGGACCTGTTTGGCGCCCTTGCTTCCGGCCGCGGCCAGCCCCCAGATCGGCGCTCGACCGACGAGGACGGCGTCGGCGCCGAGGGCGAGGGCGATGACGACGTCGACACCCCGGCGGATGCCGCCGTCGACGAGGACGGCGGCGCGCCCGGCCACCGCTTCGACGATCTCGGGCAGGGCGTCGGCGGGCGCGAGCGCGCGGTCGAGCTGGCGGCCGCCGTGGTTGGAGACGATGACTCCAGCGATGCCCTGCTCGACCGCCAGCTCGGCGTCCTCGGGCGCCAGCACGCCCTTCAGCAGCACCGGCACGCCGCAGTCGGAGACCAGCCGCTCGAGGTCGTCCCAGCCGAGGGACCGCGTCATCAGCTCGAAGGTCTCTGCGATGGTCACCGCCCGCTCAGCCCCCATCGCCGCGGCGACGCTGGGCACGCCGAGCCCCTCGGGGATCCGGAAGCCGGTGCGGAGGTCGCGCTCGCGATTACCGCCGGGAGGGGCGTCGACGGTGAGGACCACTGCCTCGAAGCCGCAGTCGACCGCCTCATCGGTGAGCGCCCGGGTGATCGTCGCGTCCCGGAAGGGATAGAGCTGGAACCAACGCCGCCCGGCCGGTGCCGCGGCGGCGACCTCGCTGGGCCGCGCCGTAGCCAGGGTCGAGAGGCACATGACGGTCCCGGCGGCGGCCGCGGCCCGGGCCATCCCGACCTCCCCCTCGGGGTCGAGCAGGCGCTGGTAGGCGACCGGGGCGACGAGGACCGGCATCGAGACCGGCCCTCCGAGCAGCTCGGCGGCGGTCGTCACCTCGCTGACGTCGTTCAGCACCCGCGGACGCAACCGCCAGCGCTGCCAGGCCGCGACGTTGTCCCGCAGCGCCAGCTCGTCGCCGGCGCCGCCGGCGAAATAGCCGAGCGTGCCGGCGTCGAGCTTCTCGGCAGCGAGCCGCTCGAAGTCGGCGACGTTGATCGGGCCGTCGGTCATCCTCGCGACACTAACCTGGGAGAGGGTGAGCCGCTCCCGCCGCCCCACGCGACGCCGGGTCCGGCGAGGGCGGCGGGCTGCTTTCGCCGTCCTCGCGAAGCGGGAAGTGATTTTGAAAGCGGGAGGCGCCGACCTCAGCGCCCACTCATGGCCGGGCGGCCATGTCGCCTCCTACTGGAACCGCTGGGCCGCCTACCTGCGCTTCTACGCAAACTCGCCGGCGCACTGCGGTTAGCTGCCCTCGCCGCACTTTTCGCCCTGTGGGCGAATAAATGCATGGGGGTTCCGCGTCAGCGGCTGGGGGAGCCGGCGGGCGGGGTTCCGGGAGGCGGCGGCGGACCCCAGCTTTCGCGGCCGTCGGCGCTGTCGATCGGGATCCGCGGGCCCGCCATCGCCGGCGTCTGCAGGGTGACGTCGGCGATCGCCTTCACCCGTGAGAGCGCCTCGCGGACGTCGCTCTTGACGCCCTGGATGCCGTAGGGGTGCAGATCCGCAGTCAGGCCCGTGGCTTCGATCCCTGCCTCGTCGGCGAGATACAGCGCCCGCGGCATGTGGAAGCCCTGGGTGATGACGACCGCGTCCCGCACCCCGAAGATGCTCTTCGCCCGCACCATCGTCGCCCAGGTGTCGAAGCCGGCGTGGTCCTCGAAGACGTCCCGCGGGGCCACCCCGTCCGCCACCAACGCCTTGCGCATCGTGTCCGGCTCGTCGTAAGCCCAGCTCCCATGATCCCCTGAGACGAGGACCTTCTCGACCTTGCCCGCGTGCCAGAGCCGCGCAGCCTGCCGCACCCGATCGGCCAGCATCGTGCTCATCGTCCCATCGGGATTGACCCCGGCCCCCGGCACGATCGCCACCTGCGCCCGCGGCACCTCCCCCACGTTCCCGGTCGCCTCCCCCCGCGTCGACAGGACCAAGTACGCATTGGCGCCGATCACCACCAGCCCCAGCACCACGGCCCCTGCGATAGCCGCCACAAAAACCCGCGGCCACCGCCGCAACGGATAAATAACCCTGCCCATCCGCGCCAACCTAACAGCCCCGAACTGCATCAACTTCTAGTTCTGGGAGAACGAAAAAATGATGCAGTTCCGGGGAGGCGATGGTGGCGGCCAGGCCGCCCCCTGAAGCTAGGCGAACGAGCGCCTTCCGACCATCCCGCTCGTCCACACGAGCCTTTGCGTCGGGAGGGGCCGGGTGCCCCTCGTACGAGCGGCGTCCCTGATTTTCGCAGTGCCCGTCAGCGAGAGCTGCGCCGTTAAAGGCGAAAATCCCAGCGAGGGAGAGGGGCACCCGGCCCCTCCCCCACGCAAACGTCTAGAAGTGGACGATCGGGATGATCAGGATCGCGACGATGTTCGCCACCTTGATCATCGGATTGATCGCCGGGCCCGCCGTGTCCTTGTAGGGATCGCCGACGGTGTCGCCGGTAACCGAAGCGGCGTGGGCCTCGGAGCCCTTGCCGCCGTGGGCGCCGTCCTCGATCAGCTTCTTCGCGTTGTCCCAGGCGCCGCCGCCGGCGGTCATCGAGATCGCGGCGAAGAGGCCGACGACGATGACGCCGATCAGCAGGCCGCCGAGCGCGTCGACGCTGAGCAGGCCGACGACCACCGGCACGAGGATCGGGATCAGCGACGGCAGGATCATCTCCTTCTGCGCCGCCAGGGTGACGATGCTGACCGTTTTGCCGTAATCCGGCTTTTCGGTCCCCTCCATGATCCCCGGGTGCTCGCGGAACTGCCTGCGCACCTCCTCGACCACCTGGCCGCCGGCACGACCGACCGCCTCGATCGCGAAGGCCACGAACAGGTAGACCATCATGCCGCCGATGATCAGCCCGATCAGCACGTCGGGCGAGGTCAGGTTGAACAGTTTGTTGAGGTCGAAGCCGGGTGGTGCTTCGGCCCGGAGCTCACTCTTGAAGGCGGCGAACAAGACCAGCGCCGCCAGGGCGGCGGAGCCGATCGCGTAACCCTTGGTGACCGCCTTGGTCGTGTTGCCGACCGCGTCCAGCGGGTCGGTGACGTTGCGCACCTCCTCCGGCAGGTCGGCCATCTCGGCGATGCCACCGGCGTTGTCGGTGATCGGCCCGAAGGCGTCGAGGGCGACGATCAGCCCGCAGAGCGAGAGCTGCGCCATCACGGCGATCGCGATGCCGTAGATGCCGGCGAGCTCGTTGGCGCCGAGGATCGCGAAGGCGATGACCAGGGCCGGGGCCGCGGTCGACTGGAAGCCCTGGGCGAGGCCCTGGATGATGTTCGTCGCGTGACCCGTCTCCGAGGCGGCGGCGATCGTGCGCACCGGTCGGAAGCGGGTCGAGGTGTAGTAGTCGGTGATCACGAAGAGCAGCGCGGTGACGGCGATTCCGATCACGGCGCAGAGCCAGAGGTCGGTGACGCTGACGGCGTCGGCCGCGGTGCTGGCGAAGCCCAAGCGCAGCGGTTCGCTCATCAGCCAGTCGGTGATCGGGTAGAAGGCCGCGATCGAGATCAGCCCGGAGACGATCATGCCGATGTACAGCGCGCCCTCGACTTTGTCGGAGCGGGTCCGCACCGCGAGGGCGCCGACGATCGAGGCGATGATCGCGACGCCGCCGATCACCAGCGGGAAGATCGCCACCTCGCGGGCGTATTCGCTGGTGAAGGTGAGGACGCCGAGCAGCATCACGGCGACCGAGGTGACCGCGTAGGTCTCGAACAGGTCGGCGGCCATGCCGGCGCAGTCGCCGACGTTGTCGCCGACGTTGTCGGCGATCACGGCGGGGTTACGAGGATCGTCCTCGGGAATCCCCGCCTCGACCTTGCCGACCAGGTCGGCGCCGACGTCGGCGGCCTTGGTGAAGATGCCGCCGCCGAGCCGGGCGAAGACCGAGATCAGCGAGCCACCGAAGCCGAGGCCGATCAGGGCGTCGACGGCCTCCTTGTCGGTGCTGCCGGTGATGACCAGGACGCCGTAGTAGCCGGCGACCCCGAGCAGCGCCAGACCGACGACGAGCAGGCCGGTGACCGAGCCGCCTTTGAAGGCGACGTCGAGGGCCGGCGGCACGCCGCCACGGGCTGCCTCGGCGACCCGCGAGTTGGCCCGCACGGAGACGTTCATGCCGATGAACCCGGTGGCGCCGGAGAGGAATGCCCCGATCACGAAGCCGATCGCGGTCTTGTAGTCCTGCAGGACCAGCAGCACGATCGCGATCGGGACCGCGACGGCGGCGATGATCGTGTACTGGCGGCTCAGGTAGGCCTGAGCGCCTTCCTGCACTGCCCCAGAGATTTCCTGCATTCGCTCGTTTCCGGGCGATTTGGCAAGCAGTCGCTGGGTGACGATGAGGCCGTAGGCAACGGCGGCGGCCGCGCATACGAGCGCGACGACTACCCCGTAATCGGTCAAGAAGCTGGTCAAGTTCGTTCCTCCGGTGGATTTAGCGGCGCGGGAGTCTATAGGCGGAGGCGGCGCCGCCGTCCCCAGCCCGCGCTACGCCCGCTTCGCGGCGCTCGGCCCCCGCGTAGGTCCGCTTCGTCTCGGCGACAGAATCGCGGTAGATGTCCTCGATCGAGAGACCGGCGTCGAGCGCCTCGCGCGCCCGCTCGGCGCCGTTGCGATCGGGCAGCTGGACCTCGATCCCAAGTCCGGATCGCGCGGGCTCGGTCCAGTCGAGGACCGAATCGACCAGCGCGCGGGTCTCCACCTCCACCCCGCGCCGGAAGTCGATCATCTTCCCGCCCGCCCCGTAGCGGATCGCCCGCCAGAGGTTCTCCTCGATCTCGTGCCCCGCCAGCGGCGTCCCCCGGCCCTCGTAGCCGAGCTCGTCGTAGTCGAGCGCCGTCTGGGCGACGCAGGCGGCGATCAGCCCGGCCAGGGCGAAGCCCTCGTCGCCTCTGGCCTGCGCATCGCAGACCCGCACCTCGACGGTGCCGAACTCGTGATGGGGGCGCACGCTCCACCAGAGCTGCGTCGACTCGACGACCGAGCCGGTGCGCTGAAGCAGAGCGACGAAGTCCGCGTAGCGCTTCCAGTCGCCGAACGCCGTGGGCACGCCGCAGCGCGGGAAGGTGCGGGTGAAGATCTCGGTGCGGACCGTGTGCAGGCCGGTGTCGTGGCGGTCGAGGAACGGCGAGTTGGCGGAGACCGCCAGCAGCAGCGGCAGCAGCTCCCGCATCCAGTCGCAGACGGCGACCGCCCGGTCGGCCCCGCGGATGCCCATGTGCAGGTGCAGGCTCCAGGTGTTGTTGCGCTGGGCCACCCAGCCGAGTTCGTGCCGCAGGCGGTTGTAGTGGGGCGTGTCGATGATCCGCTGGTCGAGGTAATTCGCCCAGGGGTGGGTCCCCATCGCCCCCAGCGTCAGCCCGAGGCCTTCGACCAGGTCGAAGAGCCGGGTCCGGCGCTCGCGCTGGTTCTCCATCGCCTCGGCGAAGTTCTCCGCCCGCCCGGAGCGGATCTCGATCTCCGAGGCGATCAGCTCGCCGGCGGCGGAATCCGCCAGCAGCTCGTCCTGCCGGCAGGCGGCGTAGACGTCCTCGAAGCGATGCTCCAGCTCCAGCGTGGCGGGGTCGAGGATCGCGAACTCCTCCTCGAGGCCGATGGTGAAATCGGTCGAGGACTCGAATCTCTCGCGTGCGAGGTCGAGATCGAGGGACAAGGCCTTCAGGCTAGGTAGAAGTACAGCGCGTAGAGCAGGTCGACGGCAGGGCTGGAGGTGTGGACCGTCACCTCGGGCGGAACTTGGAGCAGCTGCTCGGAGTAGTTGAAGATGATCTTCACGCCGGCTTTGACGAGGCGGTCGGCCACCTCCTGGGCGGCGGCGGCGGGGACGGCGAGGACGCCGACGACGATCTCCTCCTCGGAGACGACCCCCTGCAGCTCGCCGATGTCGCGCACCCGCAGGTCGCCGATCTCGTTGCCGACCACCGAGGGGTCGACGTCGAAGACGGCGACGACCTGGAAGCCGTGGTCGGCGAAGATCGCCGAGCTGGCGATCGCCTGGCCGAGGTTGCCGGCGCCGAAGAGGGCGATGTTGTGCTGGCCCGAGGTGCGGAGGATCTTGCGGACCTCGGAGACCAGCGACTCGACGTTGTAGCCGACCCCCCGCTTGCCGAACTTGCCGAAGCCGGAGAGGTCGCGGCGGATCTGGGTCGGGTTGATGTGCGTGTACTCGGAGAGCTCCTGGGAGGAGATCGTCTCGCGGCCCATCTTGCGCGCCTGCGTCAGCACCTGCAGGTAGCGCGAGAGGCGTGCCGCGACGCCCAACGAGAGGCGCTCCCCTTCGACCGGGAAGCCACCGGGCACCTCGAAGTCCTCGATCAACTCGACCATGCCTCCACAGTATCGAGCATGCTCCGCACGCCGGCCGTGTCGAGAATCAGCTCCGAGACCACCCTGCCGTCGATCTCCACCACCGGGATCCGCTCGAGATGGCGGCGCAGCAGCAGTTCGTCGCTCTCGATGTCGATCTCGTGCAGCTCGAAGCGGTAGCCCTCCTCGTGAAGCGAGACGATCCCCTCGATCGCCTCCTCGCAGAGATGGCACCCCGGCCGCGAGTAAACGACGATTTTGGTCATGCCGACGCTAGCTTTTCGCCGCTGGCGAAGGCGTCGTAGGCGAGGTAGTCCGGGTACTCGATGCGGGGGGCGAAGCGGCCGGCGGAGCCGATCATCGCGGCGTTGTCGGTGCAGAGCGAGGTCGGCACCAGCTTCAGCCGCACGCCCTGCTCCTCGCAGAGGCGGCCGACGGCGGCGCGCAGCGGGCCGTTGGCGGCGACGCCGCCCCCGAGCGCGACCGCCTCCCAGTCGCCCCGCTTCAGCGCCCGCTTCAATTTCGCCGTCAGCTGGCCCACCACCGCCGCCTGGAAGCAGGCGGCGAGGTCGGCGCGGCGCTCGGCCACGCCCTCCGGACCGAGTTCGCGGCAGAGGTAGACGAGCGCGGTCTTGAGGCCGCTGAAGCTGAAGTCGAGGCCGGGGTTGCGGGCCATCGCCACCGGCATCTCGAAGGCCTCCGGGTCTCCCCTCTCCGCCTCCTTTTCCAACGCCGGGCCGCCTGGATAACCGAGCCCCAGCAGGCGGGCGGACTTGTCGAAGGCCTCCCCCGCCGCGTCGTCGAGGGTCTGTCCCAGCACCTCGTGCCCGTGGTGATCGGTGACGGACGCCAACAGCGTGTGGCCGCCGCTGGCGACGAGGCAGACGAACGGAGGCTCGAGCGGCTCCGGCTCGAGGAAGTTGGCGGCGACGTGGCCCTGTAGGTGGTCGACCGGGATCAACGGCAGTCGTCGCCCCGCGGCGATCGCCTTGGCGGTGCTGACGCCGACCAGCAGGGCGCCGATCAGCCCCGGCCCGGCGGTGACGGCGATCGCCTCGACGTCGTCGAGGGTCACCTCGGCCTCGGTCAGGGCCGCCTCGACCAGCGGCGCCGTCAGCTCCAGGTGATGCCGGGCGGCCACCTCGGGGACGACCCCGCCGAAGCCCTCGTGGGCGGCGGCCTGCGAGGAGATCAGGCTGGACAGGATCCGCGGGCCGTCGAGAACGGCCGCGCAGGTGTCGTCGCAGGAGGTCTCGATCGCGAGGATCAATCGAGCCACATGATCAGCGCGTCCTCGCCATTGTCGTGGTAATAGCGGGGACGCACGCCGGCGGAGCGGAAGCCGAAGCGCTCGTACATGGCGATCGCCTGTCGGTTGGAGACGCGGACCTCGAGCGTGAACGGCAGCACCCCGCCCGCCTCCTCCAGGAGCCGTCGCATCAGCTGCGCGGCGACGCCGCTGCGGCGGGCGTCGGGCGAGACCGCGATGTTCATCAGGTGCCAGACCTGGTCATAGCGGGAGCAGATCAGATAGCCGAGCAGGTCGTCGCCGAGGTGGGCAGCGAGGCAGATCCCGGATGGCTTGGAGAGCTCGAGCACGAACATCGCCAGCGACCACGGCGTCGGGAACGAGCGCCGCTCGATCGCGATGACGGCGGGCAGGTCGCTGTAGGCGAGCCTGCGGACACGGACCTCCTGGGTCAGCTCACTTGGCTGTCTGGAAAGAATCTCGCTCACGCCACCGCTCCGCGTCTGGAGGTCTGAGGTAGATCGGGGCGAGCCCGGGCCGGGCCTCGCCCTCACCCGAGGTCGCCGCGAGAGCGCAGATGTGCCGCGCGGCGACCCGGTGCACGGGATCGGCATCGTCCGCGATGCGGACGCCATCTCGGGCCAACTCGTGCCGAAATCGTACCGCCCCGGAGCCTGCGGCCCGCGGCGGCGCCTCCAGGCCCGCCAGCCGCTCGGCCAGCTCCCCCGGCCGGCAGACCAGCGGCTCCCAGATCCGCTCGCCGTCCTCGCCGTAGAGGGCCGCGAAGACCTCGCCGCGAAAGCCGTCCAGGACCGCCAGCCGCTGACCCTCGCCGCCGGCCTCGCCGATCCCCCTCCCGAGCGCGTCGAGGGTGCAGACGCCGGTGGCTGCGACACCGAGCCCGGCGCTGAGCCCGCGGGCCGTGGCGATGCCGATCCGCAACCCGGTGAAGGAGCCGGGGCCGAGCCCGACGGCGATCAGGTCCACCTGCGACCAGCCCCCCGACGCCGTGGCTGCTCGCTCGACCTCCTCCAGCAGCGCCGTCGCGTGCCTGGGCCTCCCTCCCGGAGAGAGCCCCAGCTGCGACTCGAGCAGAGCCTCGCCGTCGCGCCAGGCGCAGGCGGCGGTGTCGGCGGTCGCGGTGTCGAAGCCGACTACGACCAGGGCGCGTCCGCTCTCAGCCCGCGACCCGGAAGGCGAAGGACCCGACTTTCTTGCCTTTGACGAACCAGGAGACCCTGTGCTTGCCGGGGATCGTCGAGGTGATCTTGTTCACGTAGAGCGTCCCCTGGACCGCTTTCTGGGCTTTGGCGCAGAGGTTTTTGCCGCTCGGGAACGTGACGCAAACGCTGTAGACGACGTCGCCCTGCAGGCTTTTGAAGAAGGCGCCCTTCTTGCTCTGCTTGGGGCAGACGTGCGACGGCTTCGCGTTGCGGGAGACGCCGCAACCGACGTAGTGCTTGTACGCCGCCGCCCCGGCGGTGGCGGGCGCCGCGCCGGCGAGCAGTCCGGTCACCGCCAAAACTGCGGCGAGCGCCTTGAGTGCCTTCATTGGGTCCTTCCCTTCGTGGATCGAAAATTCTCGAGTCTCGATGCTACAAGCTGTAATTCTCGCTTCCCTCAACACGGCCCTGCCGGCCGCGGTGCGGCGGCGCGACGTCAGGGGCTACCAGCCGATCTCGACGGTCCGGCGGTCCGCCGTGGCGTGCTCGATGCGGACCTCGAGCGCGGGACGGCCGAGCCGCTCGGCGCCGGCGGCGGGCCACTCGACGAAGGCGACACCGTCGGCACCGAGGTAGTCGTCGAGCAGCGCGGGGTCCTCCCCCTCGAGGCTCTGGAGGCGGTAGAGGTCGAGGTGGGAGACGGGCATTCGTCCGCCGCCGTAGCGCCGGCCGATCGTGAAGGTCGGCGAGGTCACCGGCTGCTCGATCCCCAGCGCCCTGCAGGCGCCGCGGATCAGGGTCGTCTTGCCCGCCCCGACCTCGCCCGAGACGACGACGACGTCGCCCGGCTGCAGGCGCTCGGCGATGCGGGCGCCGAGCGCTTCGGTTTCGGCCGCCGAGCGGCTCTCGATCCGGGCCACGTCAGCCGAACATGTCCATCTGGTCGGCCGCGGGCGGCGGCTGCGGTGGGGCCTCGACCTCCGCCGCGATCTCCTCGGCGCTCGGCTCAGGCGCCGCCGAAGGCCCGGCGAGCAGCGCCGGGATCGTCGCGAAGTCCGCCCGCAGCGTCTCCTTCATCGCCGGCGTCCGCAGCGCCGCGGCGGGGTGCAGGAGCGGCAGCAGGAAGACGGTGCGCCCGCCGAGGTCGTGAATCTGCGGCGTGCCGCGGACCCTGGTGATGCCGAGCGGGCTGCCGCTGAGGAGCTTGGTGGCGAAGTTGCCGAGCGTGCAGACGACCTTCGGCTCGATCAGCCGCACCTGCTCGAACAGGTACGGCTTGCAGGCGGCGATCTCGGTCGGCTGGGGATCGCGGTTGGCCGGCGGCCGCGACTTGAGGACGTTGGCGATGAAGACGTCGTCGCGGGAGAGGCCGATCTCCTGCAAAAGCTGGTTCAGCAGCTGCCCGGCGCGGCCGACGAAGGGCAGGCCCTGACGATCCTCTTCGGCTCCGGGCGCCTCGCCGACGAACATCAGCTCGGCGTCGGCGTTGCCGGCCCCGAAGACCGCCTTGGTCCGGGTCTCGTGCAGGGGGCAGCGGGTGCAGCTGGAGACCTCTCGGTAGAGCTCGACCAGCTGTTCGCGCCGCTGCTCGGCTCCGGCCGTCATTGCGGGCTCTCCCCCCGGGCCCGTTTCTTGCGCGACTCGGCGATCCGGTCCTGGCGCGCCGCTTCGCGCTCACGCCGACGCGATTCGTCCGCGCGGACCCCGGGCCCGCGCGGCTGGCGGCCCGGTGGCGAGACGGTCGAATAGATACGTCGGCTGCGGGTAGAGCCACAGGACACGCAGGCAGCCTCCGAGATATCGGCGGCGAGGAGCTCCTCGAAGCGAGCCCCGCACTTCTCGCACTCGAACTCGTAGATCGGCATCGGAGATGGCAATGGTAGTTCGGGCGTATGCGCCAACCTCTGCGACTACTCTGCGCCGATGAAGGCACGGGGGCGCCAACTGGGGATGGCGGTGTGCGCGATCGCGCTCGTCCTGCCGGCCGCGTCGTCGGCCGGCTCGGGCACGTCCCATCGCACGGTCCCGCCTCGCAGCCTGGCGCTGGAAATGCAGCTGCGAGCGAGCAACGGCTACTTGCTGAGGATCAGCGGCTACGGCCACAGGCACGTCGAGGTGCTGGCCTCGAAGGACCATTACTTCGCCTTCTACGAAACGACCGGCAGCGTCTCCCGCGATCACATCCGGGCGGACCTGGGCCGGTTCGGCCACGTCGCGGTCCACTTCGACGGCTCGGTGAAGCGGCGACCCGACCCCGCCGACGACAGCTGCACCGGGCGCCGGCCGATCTTCGAAACCGGGTCGTTCAGGGGAGCGATCGAGTTCGACGGCGAGCAGGGATACACGGACGTCTCGGCGCGGCGGGCCTCAGGGTCGGCATACCGAACCTTCAAACGGGTCTGCCCGCCCCGGCACGACTCCGGCGTGAACAGCATCGGTGTCTCCTTGCCGCGAGCCGGACCGGTGGGAGCGGGGCCGACCGGCTCCGACGACTTCACGGTGACCCTCCTCACCGCCGTATCGAGGGCGAAGGCACGGGCGGCCTACCTCACCGCGGTCAGGATCGACCAAGAACCGGAAGCGCAGCGGCCGTCGCCCTGGCTGCTCAGCGCCGGGCTCGTCGAACGGATCGGCCGCATCGCCACGAGCAAGACCGTCTACGTCGAAGCGAGACCAACCCAGATCGAGGTCAGCGCCAAGGGCGTCCACCCCGCCTCGGCCGAGCTCGCGCCGGCGGCTCCCTTCCTGGGAGCCGCCTCCTTCGAGGAGGGGCCGGACCCGGCCCAGGAGTGGACGGGGACCCTGAGCCTGATCCTGCCGGGGGTGGGAGTGGTCCCGCTGGTGGGCGAATCGTTCGACGCGGTCCTCTGCCAGACCGGCAGCATCAGGCACCTGAACCGCTGCACCGGCGCAGTCGAAGCGCAGAGCCGGCCTCAGATCAGCGGCTCCCAGTCCCAGCTCTTCGCCGACGTCAGGCTCTCCTGGGCGAGGTAGCGGCGGAACTCGTCGAGCTCGACCGGCTCGACGCTGTAGACATGGTCGGGCTCGGGGAAGTGGCGCGAGCGGACCTCGGCGCCGTAGCGTTCGACCGCCTCGACCATCTGCTCGTGGACGTTGGCGTAGCGCTTGACGAATTTGGCCATGCGACCGGTGGTGATGCCGAGCAGGTCGTGGAAGACGAGGACCTGGCCTGAGGTCGAAGGGCCGGCGCCGATGCCGATCGTCGGCACCTCGAGTTTGGCGACGATCGCTTCGGTGATCGCCGCCGGGACGGCCTCGAAGACGATCGCGAAGCAGCCGACCGACTGCAGCGCCAGGGCGTCCTCGCAGAGCTGGATCGCGCTCTGGGCGGTCTTGCCCTGGGCTTTGTAGCCGCCGAGGGCGGTCGCGGTCTGCGGCGTCAGGCCGACGTGGCCCATCACCGGGATGCCGGAGCGGACGATCGCCCGCGCTCGCTCGACGGCGATGCCGCCGGCCTCCAGCTTGACCACCTGGCAGCCGGTCTCCTTGACCAGCCGCTGGGCGTTCTGGACCGCCAGCTCGTTCGAGGACTCGTAGCTCCCCATCGGCATGTCGCCGACCATCAGCGGCGTCTTCAGGCCGCGGCGGACGGCCTTGCCGAGGACGATCATCTCCTCCATCGAGACCGGCTCGGTGCCGGGGTAGCCGAGCACCACCATGGCGGCCGAATCGCCGACGAGGACGATGTCGACGCCGGCCGCCTCGGCGACCGTCGCCGAGGGGTAGTCGTAAGCGGTGACCATCACGATCGGTTCGCCCTTGGCCTTCATCTCGGCCAGGCGCGGCAGGCTGACCGGCCGGCGGTCGGGATGCGGCGGGGCGGTGTGGGAGCGGCCGCCGGCGCTCATGAGAGCAGTACCTCCGGCCGGCTGTCGACCGCGACGGCGCGGTTGTCCTCGTCGACGTGCACGACGACCGGCGAGTAGCGCTCGAGGTCGGCCTCGTCGTAGGCGCCGAAGGAGGCGACGATGATCTTGTGCCCAGGCTCGGTCAGGTGCGCGGCGGCGCCGTTGACCTGCATCGTGCCGGATCCCGGCTCGCCGTCGATCACGTAGGTGACGAAGCGCGAGCCGTTGTCGACGTCCCAGACGTGGACCTGCTCGTTGGTGATCAGATCGGCTCCGGCCATCAGCTCGGTGTCGACCGTGATGCTGCCGATGTAGTCCACGTCGCAGTCGGTGACCGTGGCTCGGTGGATCTTCGACTTCAGCATCTGTCTCTGCACTGGCTCTCCCTTCGCGGCTTCGGTGTCAGGGTCGAATCAAGACGTTGTCGATCAGGCGGGCGGCGCCGACGCGGGCGGCGACGGCGACGAGGACCGGGCGCTCGCCGAGCTCGGAGACCGGCTCCAGGCTCTCGGCGTCGCGGGCCTCGAGGTACTCGGGCTCGACCTCGGCCGCGGCCAGCTCCCGGCGGCCGGCGTCGACGGCGGCGCTGAGCGAGCCGTTCCCCGCCTCGCGCTCGACCAGCGCAAGCGCCCGCGAGAGCGCTACGGCGCGCTCGCGGTCGGCCGGCTCCAGGTAGGCGTTGCGCGAGCTCATCGCCAGCCCGTCGGCCTCGCGGACGGTCGGCAGAACCTCGATCCGCAGCGGGAAGTCGAGGTCGCGGACCATGCGGCGGATCACCGCCGCCTGCTGGGCGTCCTTCTGGCCGAAGTAGGCGACGTCGGGGTCGACGACGTTGAAGAGCTTGGCGACGACGGTGGTGACGCCGCGGAAGTGCTCGGGGCCGCGGCGGGTCGGATCGCCGTCGAGGACCATGGTCAGCGGACCTCCGACCTCCACTCGGGACGAGAAGCCGTGCGGATAGACCTCCGAGACCTCGGGCGCGAAGACGATGTCGACGCCTGCCTCGCTCGCCAGCAGCAGATCGCGCTCCTCGTCGCGCGGGTAGCGGTCGAGGTCCTCGCCGGGGCCGAACTGGGTCGGGTTGACGAACAAGCTCATCACCACCAGATCGCAATCCGCGCGGGCGGCGCGCAGCAGCGAAAGATGACCCTCGTGGAGATATCCCATCGTCGGCACCAGGCCTATCGCCTGGCCGCCGCGCCGCGCCGGCTCGAGGGCAGCGCGAAGCTCGGCCTTGGAGCGGAGCACGCTCGCAATCGCGGTCCTGGGGAGGGTGTCGCCGGTGAAGAGGTTCAGATTCATCAGGTCCATGCCCTTCGGGGTCACGGCCATGCCGCAGAATTATAGAACTACTCGTACTCGATTCCGCGAATCGGCTTCGCCGGAGCGCCGGCGGCGATCACATGGTCCGGCAGATCGCGGTTGACGACGGAGTTGGCTCCGATCACACAGCGCTCGCCGATCCGCACGCCGCTGGTGACCACGCAGTTGACGCCGAACCAGCAGTTGGAGCCGATCTCGACCGGCCCCTTGGAGGTGAATCCCTGCCAGGTGACTGGCTTCTCGGGGTCGTCGAAGCGGTGCTCGGCGTCGCCGACGAAACAGCCGTTGGCGAGCATGGTGTGGTCGCCGATCGCGACCCGGCCCTGCGCCGCGATCATCGTGTTGCGGTTGAGGAAGCAGCCCTCGCCGATCTCGATTTCGCCCTCCGGCGCCAGCGTCAGCCAGCAGCCAGGCTCCAAGAGCGTGCCGGCGCCGATCCGCAACCGCCCCTCGTCGAGCGCCTCCAGCACCTCCCCCTCGACCGGATAGCGGATGAAGAAACCGCCGCGCGCGGCGTGGCGGTCGATCCGCAGCCGTCGCAGCGGCCGCCGATTGCGCTCATACCAGCGCCGCTTAGCCCACCAGACCCGCCACCCCGTCTCCGCTGCCATCCCCCCACGTTATTCGACGTCGACGGGCCGATTTCCGGCGTATATGACCGCAAATCGGCCCGTCGACACGCGAGTAGACTGGCGCGCGTGGCAGATCTTCGTGGCGGCATCGACCTCGGCGGGACGAAGATCCAGACGGCGATCGTCGATTCCGAAGGTGAGGTGCGGGGAGAAGCGCGGCGGCCGACGCCGACCGATGGCGGGCCCGAGCACGTCGCCGGCGAGATGGCTGCCTGCCTGCGCGAGGCGGCCGAGCAGGCCGACGTCAAGACGACGGCGCTGCAGGGAGTCGGGGTCGGCTCGCCCGGCGACGCCGACGAGAAGACCGGGGTCGTCTCCGGCGCCCGCAACCTGCCGGGCTGGGAGGGCAGCTTCCCGCTGGCCGACAAGCTGAAAGAGGCGCTGTCGACCGAAGTGCGGGTCGGCAACGACGTCCAGGTCGCGACCGAAGCCGAGTTCCACCTCGGCGCCGGGCGTGAGTTCCAGAGCCTGATCGGCGTCTTCTGGGGGACCGGGGTCGGCGGCGGGCTGGTGCTCGACGGCAAGCCCTGGCTCGGCCGCGGCGCCGCCGGCGAGATCGGCCACATGGTGGTCCAACGCGGCGGTGCCAAGTGTCCCTGCGGCCGCAGAGGGTGCATGGAGGCCTACGCCGGGCGCTTGGCGATGGAAGCCGAGGCGCGACGCCAACACGAGGAGGGACACAAGACGGACCTCTTCAAGCTGATGGAGAAGCACGAGAAACCGCGGCTGACCAGCGGCATCTGGGAGCGGGCGATCGACCACGGCGACGACCTCGCCGAAGGCCTGATCGACCGCGCGATCGAGGCGCTCGGCACCGGCGTCGCCTCGGCGGTCAACCTGATCGACCCGGAAGCCGTGATCATCGGCGGCGGCCTCGGCATCCGCTTCGGCGACCGCTACATGGAGCCGCTGACGAAGGAGATGAGCAAGCACCTCTTCGTCGACGAGCGCCCGCCTGCTGTGCGGGTCGCCTCGCTGGGGGACCTCGGGGGGGCTATCGGGGCGTCACTGCTGTTCGCGCGCTGATTTCCGGATAGGACGGGGAGTGGGTGGGGTTCGGGGCCACGAAGCCTCCGGAGCTTCCGAACTGATGGCAACCGGATCCAGACCCGTCGGCGAGTGGATCAGCTGCGCGACGGCCTCCGGGGGAGGTGCACCGTGCCCGCCACCACCTCCATGGAGACCGAACGCCGACCCCTCAGATGCGTCCCGACGCCAGGCGCTGCTGCCTTGCGATGGCATCCACGAGCACGGCCAGCAGGAGGACGCCGCCGGTGACCATGAACTTGACCGCCGAGGAGAGCGCGAGCAGGTCCATGCCGTTGGAGATCGAGCCGATCACGAGGGCGCCGAGCAGGGCGGTCGAGACGGCGCCGCGGCCGCCGAAGAGGCTGGTGCCGGCGATCACCGGGCCGGCGATCGCCAGCAGCAGGAGTTCGCTGCCGCCCGACCCCTGGTTGACGGCGAGCAGCCGGGAGGCGGCCATGATGCCGCCGATCGCCGCCATCGTCCCGGCGATCCCGAACACCGCGACGCGCACGCGGTTGATCGGAATCCCCGCCCGGCGGGCCGCCTCGGCGTTGCCGCCGACGGCGTAGACGTGGCGTCCGAAGGTGGTCCGCTTGGCGAGGTATTCCATCCCGACCACGAAGGCGAGCAGGATCAGCAGCGCCAGCGGCACCCCGCGGTCGGAGTTGAGGACGAGCACGGCGGCGATCGTCACCGCGGCGAGGAGGACGAAGCGGACGATCTGGGCGGTCGGGTTCTCCCCCTGCAGCCCGGCGGCCACGCGTCTTCGGTAGCCGAGCCCGAGGACGGCGCCGTAGGCGGCGATCGCGACCGCGGCGAAGATCCAGCCGACGGTGTCCGAGTAGAAGGTGTTGGCGAGGCCGGTGATCTTGGGGTCGGTGAGGTTGATCGAGCCGGTCGATCCCAGCACCTGCAGCAGCGCCCCCTGCCAGGCCAGCAGGCCGGCCAGGGTGACGACGAAGGAGGGGACGCCGAAGCGGCTGAACAGGAACCCCTGGATGACGCCGATCGCCAGGCCGACGGCAATCGCGCCGGCGATCGCCAGGTAGGGATTCCAGCCGTGCTTGACGTTGAGCACGGCCATGACCGCGGCGGCGAGGCCGCTGACGGCACCGACCGAGAGGTCGATCTCCCCCAGCAGCAGCACGAAGACGATGCCGACCGAGATCAAGCCGATCGCGGTGATCTGCAGCATCAGGTTGGTCAGGTTCTCGGCTGAGAGAAAGCGTTCGTTCTGCGACTGGAAGATGATCCAGATCAGGGCCAACCCGATGACGACGCGCAGCGAGGCGAGATCGCCTTGGACGATCCGGCGCAGCGTTTCGCGGCGCTCGCCCGGGCGCTCGGTCGGCTCCGCGGCCGCGGTGCTCTCAACGGTCTCCGCCATCGCGCGCCTCCTCTCTCCTCTCGCTCGCTCCCTCGCCCTCGCCGGCGCCGGTGATCGCCGAGACGACGTTCTCCTCGGTGGTCTGATGGGCGTCGAAGTCGCCCGCCTGGCGACCGAGCCGCAGGACGAAGACGCGGTCGGCGACCTCGAAGACGTCGGCGAGGTTGTGGCTGATCACCACGACGCCGAGGTCGCGCTCGCGCAGGCGCCGGATCAGGTTCAGGACCTGGGCGGTTTGAGCCACGCCCAGCGCTGCGGTCGGCTCGTCCAGCAGGACGACCTTCGGTTCGCCCAGCAGCGAGCGGGCGACTGCCACCTGCTGGCGCTGGCCACCGGAGAGGGTGCCGACCTCGCTGCGAAGGCTCGGGATCGTCACCGCGAGGTTCGAGAGCAGCTCACCCGTCTCGTCCTCCATCCGCACCTCGTCCAGCTGCCGGGAGAAGGTGCCGACGCCGGGCGCGATCTCCTCGCGACCGAGGAAGAGGTTGGCGACGACGTCGAGGTTGTCGGCCAGAGCGAGGTCCTGGTAGACGGTGGCGATTCCCAGCCCGGTGGCGTCCTGCGGCCGGCCGATGTGGACCTCTTCGCCTTCGAAGCGGATGCTGCCGCTGTCCGGTGGGTTGATGCCGGAGATCGCCTTGACCAAGGTCGACTTGCCGGCGCCGTTGTCGCCCACCAGGCCGACGACTTCGCCCGCGTTGACGGCGAAGTCGACCCGGTCCAGGGCTTGGACCGGGCCGAACCGCTTGCTTACTGCCTCCAGCTCGAGGAGTGGAGTGCCGTCGCTCATCTCATTCCGTGATCCCTAGTTCCTTGCAGGCGGCCGTGTAGGGGCCGGTGCAGAGTTCGCTCGGCTTGATGAAGCCGTCGGCGATGACAGTGCTCTTGACGTTGCCTTTGGTCACCGCCTGGGGTTCAAGCAGGACCGCCGGCACTTCTTGCTTGCCGTTGTTGACTTTTTCCTTGGCCTTGCCCTTCGGCAGTCCCTTGCCTTCGGCCAGCGGGACCGCGATTTCGGCGGTGATCTTGGCCTCCGGCCCGATTTCCTTGTAGACCGTCATGTACTGCTGGCCGGCGATGATCCGCTGCACTCCGGCAACGGTCGCGTCCTGCCCCGTCACCGGCTTTTCCGCCGGGTTGATCCCGGCGCCTTTGAGCGCTGCGATCGCGCCGCCGCCGGTGTCGTCGTTGGCCGCGTAGACCCCGGAGAACCCGTTTTTTCCGAGCGCCGTGATCGCCTGCTGCGCCTCGCGCTGGGCGTTTTCGGCGGACCAGCCGGGAGTGTCGTATTCCTTGGCGACGCTGACGCCCGCGGTTTCGAACCCTTTGTGAGCGCCCGCTTTGAAGAGCGCCGCATTGGGATCGGCGGGATCGCCGTTGATCATGATGATCGGGCCGCTCGGGCTGCCGTCTTCTTTGAGTTTCTTGGCCAGCGTTTCGGCCTGGAGTTCGCCGACTTTTTCGTTGTCGAAGGACACGTATGCGTCGACTTCGCCGTTTTCGATCAGCCGGTCGTAGCTGACCACCGGAACGCTTTGGGCCTTCGCCTTTTCGGCGATCGCCGCTGCCGATTTGGAGTCCATCGGATCGACGACGAGCACTTCCGCTCCCTGGGTCAACGCCGCTTCCGCCTGGCTCTGCTGCTTCGAGGCATCGCCGCCGGCGTTGCTGTAGAGGATTTCGCATTCGCTGCAGATTTCTTCGACGCTCTTTTCGAAGTCCGGGCGGTCGTTGGCTTCGTATCGAGGCGTTTCGTTTTCCGGCAGCAGGAAGCCGATCTTCGGTCCGCTGCCGCCGCTGCTGCCGCCGCAACCGACCACCAGCGCCCCGAGAGCCAGCAGTCCGACGAGCGCCGCCACCAGGCGCTTCGAGAGTGGTAGTTCAGACATGATCTCCCTCCGGTTTCTCCCCCGGCCTTTGTCGCATTTGACTCTACCCCCTTGCCGAAGTCTCACTCATGCCCGAGAGGAAAAACCTCGCTGCTGCGCCTCAAAGGGGCCGGAAATGGCCCCTTTTCAGGCGGCGGCAGGCAGCCGGCGGCGTTTCGGTTTCGCCGCCTCGACGAGGTCGCTGAGGAAGCGGCCGGTGTACGAGCCCTCGACTGCGGCGACCTCCTCCGGGGTGCCGGTGGCGACGATCTCTCCCCCGCCTTCTCCCCCCTCGGGCCCGAGGTCGACCAGCCAGTCGGCGGTCTTGATCACGTCGAGGTTGTGCTCGATGACGACCACCGTGTTGCCGGCGTCGACGAGGCGGCCGAGGACGTCGAGCAGGCGCTGCACGTCGGCGAAGTGGAGGCCCGTGGTCGGCTCGTCGAGGATGTAGAGGGTGTCGCCGGTGGCGACTTTGGAGAGCTCGGTGGCGAGCTTGATCCGCTGCGCCTCGCCGCCGGAGAGGGTGGTCGCCGGCTGGCCGAGCCTGATGTAGTCGAGGCCGACGTCGTGCAGGGTCCGCAGCCGGCGGGCGATCTTCGGCACGTTCTCGAAGAACCCGACCGCCTCCTCGACCGACATCTCGAGCACGTCGGCGATGCTCTTGCCTTTGAAGCGGACCTCGAGCGTCTCGCGGTTGTAGCGTTTTCCGTGGCACTGCTCGCAGGGCACGTAGACGTCCGGCAGGAAGTGCATCTCGATCTTGATCTGGCCGTCGCCGCGGCAGACCTCGCAGCGCCCGCCTTTGACGTTGAAGCTGAAACGCCCCGGTTTGTAGCCGCGCGCCCGCGCCTCCTGGGTCTGGGTGAAGAGCTGGCGGATGTGGTCGAAGACGCCGGTGTAGGTGGCGGGATTGGAGCGCGGCGTGCGCCCGATCGGCGACTGGTCGATGTTGATGATCTTGTCGATCTGGCTGAGCCCGTCGATGCCGTCGTGGGCGCCGGGCCGCAGTTTCGCCTGGTGCAGGCGGTTGGCGACCGCGTGGTGCAGGGTCTCGTTGACCAGCGTCGACTTGCCGGAGCCGGAGACGCCGGTGACGCAGCAGAAGACGCCCAGGGGGATCGTCACGTCGACCCCCTTGAGGTTGTGTTCGCGGGCGCCGCGCACGAGCAGGGCGCCGCTCGGCTCGCGCCGCTCGGTAGGGACCTCGATCCGACGCTTGCCGGAGAGGTACTGGCCGGTCAGCGAGGCCGGGTTTCTCGTCACCTCCTCCGGGGTGCCCGCGGCGATCACGTGGCCGCCGTGTTCGCCGGCTCCCGGCCCGAGGTCGACGAGGTGGTCGGCCGCCCTCATCGTGCCCTCGTCGTGCTCGACGACGATCACCGTGTTGCCGAGGTCGCGGAGGCGGTCGAGGGTGGCGATCAGCTTCTCGTTGTCGCGCTGATGCAGCCCGATCGAGGGCTCGTCGAGCACGTACATCACCCCGACCAGGCTGGAGCCGATCTGCGTCGCGAGACGGATCCGCTGCGCCTCGCCACCGGAGAGCGAGCGGGCCGAGCGGGCCAGCGAGAGGTAGCCGATGCCGACGTTCTCGAGGAAAGCGAGCCGTTCTGAGATCTCGCGCACGATCAACCGGGCGATCGCCCGCTCGGTATCGGTCATCTCCAGGCCGGCGATCCACTCCGCCGCCGCCTGCGCCGAGAGGTCGCTGTACTCGGCGATGCTGAGGCCGCCGACCTTGACCGCGAGGCTCTCCGGCCGCAGTCGGGCGCCTTCGCACTGCGGGCACGGCTGCTCGGCCATGTAGCCCTCGATCCGCTCGCGGTTGGTCTCCGAGTCGGTCTCTTCGTAGCGCCGCTGCAGGTTGTTGACGATGCCCTCGAAGCGCACCTTGTAGGAGCGGCGGCGGCCGAAGCGGTTGGTGTAGGTGACCAGGTGGCGCTCCTCGCCGGTGCCGTAGAGGAAGATGTCGCGCTCGGATTTCTTCAGCTTCGACCAGGGCCTGTCGACGTCGACCCCGTACTCCTCGGCGACGGCGGCGATCAGCCGCTTCCAGTAGGCGGTGATGCCGCGGTTCCAGGGCTGGAGAGCGCCCTCGGCGAGCGAAAGAGTCGGGTCCGGGACGACCAGCTCGGGGTCGATCACGCGCTGGAAGCCGAGCCCGTGGCAGCGCTCGCAGGCGCCGTGGGGCGAGTTGAAGGAGAAGATCCGCGGCTCCAGCTCGGGGATCGAGGTGCCGCAGCTGAGACAGGCGAACTGCTCGGAGAAGAGCAGCGGCTCCGGCGCTTTGTCGCCGACGAACTCGATTTCGATCAGACCCGCGGCCAGACCGGCGGCGGCCTCGACCGACTCCGAGAGGCGCCGGCGCAGGTCCGCTTTCATCACCAGCCGGTCGACGACGACGGCGACGTCGTGTTTGAACTTCTTGTCGAGGACGATCTCCTCGTCGAGCCGGCGCAGCTCGCCGTTGATCCTGACCCGCGAGTAGCCCTCCAGCCGCAGCTGCTCCATCAATTTCCCGTACTCGCCTTTGCGCCCCCGCACGACCGGCGCCATGACCATGAATTTGGCGCCCTCCTCGAGGGTCATCAGGCGGTCGACGATCTGCTCCTGGGTCTGGCCGGTGATCTCGGCCCCGCACTCGGGGCAGTGGGGGACGCCGATCCGCGCCCAGAGCAGCCGCAGGTAGTCGTAGATCTCGGTCACCGTGCCGACCGTCGAGCGTGGGTTGCGCGAGGTCGTCTTCTGGTCGATCGAGATCGCCGGCGAGAGGCCCTCGATCGAGTCGACGTCGGGCTTCTCCATCAGACCGAGGAACTGGCGCGCGTAGGAGGAGAGCGACTCGACGTAGCGCCGCTGGCCCTCGGCGTAGATCGTGTCGAAGGCAAGGCTCGACTTCCCCGAGCCGGAGAGCCCGGTGATGACGATCAGCGCGTCGCGGGGCAGCTCGAGGTCGACGTCCTTGAGGTTGTGCTCACGGGCGCCGGAGATGACGATTCGCTCAGAAGCGGCCACTTATGTCGATTCTAGACAGGCGAACAGATGTTCCCCCCCAGGACTCCGGATTCGTCAGGTCGAAGTGGCCGCGAGGCCCTCCTACTAGTAGAGGGCGGTGGCGAGGCGGCGGCGGTAGTCGCGGGCGGTCGGATCGGCGGGGTCCTCGCTGAGGATGCCGACGATCGCCTGGCGGAGGAGCTCACGCACTTCCTCGGGGTCGAGGCCCTCCGATGCCGCGCCGTTCGAGGGATTCGAGGATTGCTCGCCGCGGCCGACCTTCTCGAGCTCGTCGAAAAGCGCGTCCAGGGCGGCGGTGCGGTCGCCGCGGTCGAGGGCTTCGAAGGCCTCGGTGCCGATCCCTGCCTGGGCGAGCTTGATCCGCGCCGCCAGGCCGGCGGCGCCGAAATCGCCGTCGTGGCCGGCGACCGCTTCGAGGGCCTCGTCCTCCGCCCCGCGCTCGAGCCGTCGGCGGCCGAGCGCGACGGCGACGTCGGACCGGCCCGGCTCCAGTTCTGCCGCCTCGCGCAGCGAAAGCTCGTCCCCGGCCTCCAGCAGCTCGTCGACCCGCGACGGGGCGAGCGAGTCGAAAAATGCCTCCACGCGCGCTTTGGGGACGGCGCCGACGAATTCGTCGACGACCTCGCCGTCGGCGAAGGCCTTCACCGCCGGGATCCCCTGGACGCCGTAACGCGCGGCGATCCCCTGGTTGGCGTCGACGTCGACCTTGGCCAGCACGACCTTGCCCTCGCGCTTTGCCTCGGCCGCTTCCAGCGCCGGAGTGAGCGTGCGGCAGGGACCGCACCACTCGGCCCAGAAATCCACCACCACCGGGGTCTCTTTCGAGGCCCCGATGACGTCGCGCTCGAAGCTCTCTTCGGTTACGTCGATCGCCATGCAGTCAGGTTAGTTATTCGCTCCTGCGGGGCCCTGACAAGCAGTTCAAGACCGACTGGGGGAGTGTGCTCTGCACAACCGAGGGAGAACGCCGAAATGCGCCGGTCAGGTCCCCGCAGCCGTCATCCCGTCGAGGTCGCGGCGCAGCTCGCGCAGCTCGTCGCGGAGCCGTCCGGCCTCCTCGAAGCGCAGGTCGTCGGCGGCGGCCAGCATCTCCTCCTCGAGGGCGACGATCGTCTTCTCGAGCTCCTCCGGGGTGTCGAAGTCGTCGCCGCGCTTGCGCCGCCTCTTGGCCGGCGCTCGGTCCTCCATCGCCAGGAACGAGCTCATCTCGGAGATGCCTTTGCGAACCGTCTCCGGGGTGATGCCGTGCTCCTCGTTGTAGGCGACCTGGATCGCCCGGCGGCGATCGGTCTCGCTGATCGCCGCCCGCATCGCATCGGTCTCCTTGTCGGCGTACATCAGCACCCGGCCTTTGACGTTGCGGGCGGCGCGGCCGATCGTCTGCACGAGGCTGGTCTCGCCCCGCAGGAAGCCCTCCTTGTCGGCGTCGAGGATCGCCACCAGGGCGACCTCGGGCAAATCGAGACCCTCGCGCAGCAGGTTCACCCCGACGAGGACGTCGTACTCGCCCAGCCGCAGGTCGCGGACGATCTGGATCCGTTCCAGGGTGTCGATCTCGGAGTGCAGGTAGCGGACCTTGACCCCGTACTCGAGCAGGTAGGCGGTGAGGTCCTCGGCCATCTTCTTGGTCAGGGTGGTGACGAGGACGCGGTCGCCTTCCTCGGCGACGACCTTGACTTCGTTCATCAGGTCGTCGATCTGGTTCTTCGTCTCCCGCACCTCGATCTCGGGGTCGACGATCCCGGTCGGGCGCACGATCTGCTCGACGATCCGCGTCGACTCGGCGCGCTCGAACTGCCCCGGCGTCGCCGAGACCATCACCAGGCGGTCGACCCGCTCCATGAACTCGCCGAACTTCAGCGGCCGGTTGTCGATCGCCGAGGGCAGGCGGAAGCCGAAGTCGATCAGCGTCTGCTTGCGCGAGCGGTCGCCCTCGTACATGCCGCCGATCTGCGGGATCGTCTGGTGGGACTCGTCGACGAAGACGACGAAGTCGTCGGGGAAGTAGTCGATCAGGGTGTGCGGCGGGCTTCCGGGAGGGCGGCCGTCGAGGATCCGCGAGTAGTTCTCGATCCCCGAGGTGAAGCCGAGCTCCTTGATCATCTCGATGTCGTAGGCGGTGCGCTGACGCAGCCGGTGGGACTCCAGCTGTTTGCCTTCGTTCTCGAGCTCGGCCGTCCGCGATTCCAGTTCGGCGCGTATTTCGTCGACCGCCCGCTCGACCGTCTCGTCTCTGGTCACATAGTGCGAGGCCGGCCAGACCGAGACGTGGTCGATCGTGTCCAGCACCTCGCCGGTCAGCGGGTCGAAGTGCTGGATCCCCTCGATCTCGTCGCCGAAGAGCGAGATCCGATAGGCCGACTCGGCGTAGGAGGGCATGATCTCCAGCAGCTCGCCGCGGACCCGGAAGGAGCCGCGGCCGAGGACCTGGTCGTTGCGCGAGTACTGCATCTTCACCAGCTTGCGCAGCACCTCGTCGCGGTCGATCTCCGCCCCGACCTGGAACAGCTGCATTTTTTCGTTGTAGACCTGGGGCGAGCCGATCCCGTAGATGCAGGAGACCGAGGCGACGATGATCACGTCGCGGCGGGCGAACAGCGCCGCCGTCGCCGCGTGGCGCAGGCGGTCGATCTCGTCGTTGATCGAGGAGTCCTTCTCGATGTAGAGGTCCTGCGCCGGGACGTAGGCCTCGGGCTGGTAGTAGTCGTAGTAGGAGACGAAGTACTCCACGGCGTTGTCGGGGAAGAACTCGCGAAACTCGTTGCAGAGCTGCGCGGCCAGCGTCTTGTTGTGCGCGATCACCAGAGTCGGCCGCTGCACCTCGGCGATCGTCGCCGCCATCGTGAAGGTCTTGCCGGTGCCGGTCGCCCCCAGCAGCGTCTGGAAGCGTTCCTCGGCCCGCAGGCCCTCGGCGAGGCCTGCTATCGCCTTCGGCTGGTCGGCGGTGGGCGTATAGGCAGGGTTGAGCTTGAAATCGGGCACGGATACGAACATAGCGGGCGGCTGAGCCGGCCCGGCCCGCAGAGCCGTTGCCCTGCGAGTTGTTTTGTCTGTAGAGGTTCTGTCATCTGAGACAGAAGATTCACAGCATGGACAAACGTGAGCGTTTCGCCTCGAATCTGCGACGGGCCCGTCAGGCCAAGGGCATCTCCCAGGAAGAGCTGGGATCGCGCTGCGACCTGCACCGGACCGAGGTATCGCTGCTCGAGCGTGCCGGGCGCGAGCCGCGGCTCGGCACCCTGGTGAAGCTGGCGACCGAGCTCGACACCACCCCCGACGCGCTCTGCGCCGGGATCGGCTGGCAGTCCAAGCAGCAGCGCTTCAAGATCGAGCAACCGCGGTAGCCGCGGCGACGCCTACGGCAGGAATTCTTCGAGCAGGTCCTGGGCGGGGCCGAGGAAGCCTTCGGCGTTGCCGAGCAGCGACTGGGCGTCGTTGACGATTTCGATCGCCTGGTCCAGCGGGATCCGCTCCAGGGTCGCCCGCAGCGGCGCCGCCAGCAGCGGACTGAGCGCGCCCGCGTCCTCGGCGTCGTTCACGGCCCGCACCAGGCCCGCGCGGATCGCGCGGGCGAGCTTGGCGTCGTCGATCCCGTAGCGCTTGCTGAAGCGTTCGCGGGCCTCCGGGGTGGCGAGCGCCCGCGCCAGCGTCTCCCGCGTCACCCCGAGCTGACAGGCGGCGCCGTCGAGGGCGGACAGGGAGAACTGCTCGGCGATCGCCTGCAGCCCTTCGGGATTGCGCCAAGGTCGGTGCCGGCAGGGGTCCTGCGTCTTCTCCGGCGTGTAGGAGGAGCCGCCCGCCGCGAGGTAGGCGCCGACCAGCACCAGCGCCGCGACGATCGAGCCGCCGACCAGGACGCGGGACCGCATCGTCGCGTTCACAGCTCCATCCTCCGCGACAGGGCGATCGGGATCAGGGCGAGGAGGCCGAGCAGCGCCGCCAGCAGGAAGGAGGGGCTGAAGGCGTGGGTGGCGCCGCGGTTGAGCTGCTCCTGCAGTTCGTCACG
Source organism: Solirubrobacterales bacterium (assembly GCA_036403715.1). GTDB lineage: Bacteria > Actinomycetota > Thermoleophilia > Solirubrobacterales > 70-9 > VAYN01. Next base: position 29,674 of record DASWQL010000019.1, on the reverse strand, counting down.
CAGCTGTTCGACCTCCGCGCGATCGGTCGGGTCTTCGGGCAGCGGCTGGAAGGCGGGGCCGATCGTCGGAACCCTCCCCTTCTCGCCGCCGAGCCGGTCGGAGATCCGCTGCGCCAGGTCGATCTTGATCAGCGGGCTGACCCGCGAGTCGAGGATCACGGCGGTGCCTGCATCGATCGCGTTTTCGCGCTGCTGGGCGATGTCGTGGGTGAAGATCGGGGTCAGGGCCAGCAGGCCGACGACGACGCCGGCGTGGCGGGCGGAGATCGTCCAGCCGCCGTGGATCGCCTGCGGGGCGCGACCGCCGAGCGCGGTCTCGGTCAGCGCCGAGAGCACCAGCGAGAGGCCGACGCCGATCAGCAGCTGCGGCGGCAGGGTCAGCGCCACCTCGGCGTGGGGCAGGAAGGCGAGCCCGGCGAGGCCGCCGGAGACGAGGATCGCGCCGGCGGCGGCGCGGGCGCGGGCGTCGGGGACGAGCGGCGCCAGGCGGCTGCCGAGCAGCGCCGCCAGCGGCATCGCAGTGACCACGACCGCGGCTCCGATCGGAGTCAGGCGCCAGCCCTCGATCAACAGCAGCACCAGCAGGAAGAGCGCCGCGGCGATCGCCGCCGAGACCATCGCCAGGGCGAGGTTGGCCCAGAGGTGTGGGCGGCCGGGCCGGCGCAGCTGCGGCTCGATGATGCCGGTCGCCGCCTCGTGCCGGGCGACGGCCAGGATCGGCACCGCGGCGGCGAGCGCGAGCGGCACCTGGAGCAGGAAGATCGACTGCCAGGAGACGAGCTCCGTCAGGGCGCCGCCGATCGCCGGGCCGAGCGCGGCTCCGGTGGCCCCGGCGCTCGCCCAGACGACCGCGGCGCGGCGCTCGGACCCGAGCGTGGCGGGAAGCAGCTCCAGCGACGCGGTGACCGCCGCGGCGCCGCCCAGCGCCTGCACGCAGCGGGCCAGGACCAGCGTCGTCAGGTTGTCGGCCAGGCCGCAGGCAAGCCCGGCGCCGGCGAAGATCGCGAGGCCCACTGCCGCGGCCCGGCCTGGGCCCACCCGCCGCGCCAGCAGCGCCGCCGGCACCGCCGCCAGTGCCATCACCAGGTTGAAGGAGATCAGCACCCAGGTGACGCCGGCGACGCTGGTGTCGAGTTCCCGGTAGATCTCCGGCAGCGCCAGGACGACGATCGAGGAGTCGGCGAGGACGAGGCCGACCGCGAGTGCCAGCGCCGCGACCCGAGGCCTGGGGGCCGCCGAGCTCAGTAGCCCAGCTCCCTGCCGTACTTCTGGCGGTAGGCGTCGCGTTTGTCGAGCACCTCTTCGACGTAGGCGCGGGTTTCAGGGAAGGGGATGTCGCCGAGCCCGAGGTCCCCCCCGCCCCACTTTTCCGCGTTGGCGGGCCCGGCGTTGTAGGCGGCGAGCGCGGCGACCTCGTCGCCGTCGAAGCGTTCGAGCAGTTCCCGCAGCAGGAAGGTGCCGTAGCGGATGTTGATTTCCGGGTCGGAGAGGTCCTTCAGCTTGAACGTGGTGCCGCCGCTGAGGCGCTCGATTTCGTTCGCGGCTTCCGGGGTGATCTGCATCAGGCCGCGGGCGCCGGCGCTGGAGGTCTGGTCGACGAACTTCGACTCCGAGTAGATGACGGCGGCGATCAGGGCCGCGTCGACTCCCTTTTCGTCTGCCTGCTGGCGGATCACGTCCTCGTGGCGCAGCGGCAGGGTCAGCTCCTGGATCACCTCGCCGACGTCGAAGAACTTGACCAGCGCGAAGGCGGCGACCACTCCCGCCGCAACCACGGCGCCGCCGATCACCAGCTTTCTCATGACCTCAGACTGTCGAGCAGGGCGGACAGCGCCCGCTCGAGGTCCTCGATCGAACCGTCGTTCTCGATCACCTGGTCGGCGCGCTCGGACTTCTCCAGCTGCGAGAGCTGGCGCGCCTCGCGCTCGTCGACCAGGGCGTGGCCGCGGGCGGCGGCGCGATCGCGTCGCAGCTCCTCGGCGGCGACCACCGCCACCGTCGTATCGAAGACCTCGTGACGGCCGCCCTCGAACAGCAGCGGCACCTCGACCACGGCGATCTCGGTCTCCGCGGGCAGCGAGGCGAGCCAGGCGGCGGTCCGTTCGGCGACCAGCGGGTGGATCTGGGCCTCGAGCCAGGTCAGCTGCTCGGGGTCGGCGAAGACGATCTCGCCGATGCGGGCGCGGTCGATGCGGCCATCGGGCGCCACCTCGGAGCCCCAGCGCTCGACCAGGTGTCCGCGCAGCTGCTCGGATTCGAGCAGCTCGTGGACGACCGCGTCGCTGGAGAGGGTCGCCGCGCCGAGGCGGGCGAATGCAGCGAGGGCCTCCGACTTACCGGCGGCGATCCCGCCGGTGAGGCCGATCGTCAGCGGCGCCATGGCCGCCGATCAGTCCTGCTCGGACTCGCCAGTCTGCCCGTCGTCGCCGCTGGTCTCGTCGACATCGTCAGGCGAGTCCGGCCGTTCCTGAACCGATTCGCCCTCCTGATGCTCGCCGCCTTCGTCGCCGGCAGCCTCGTCGGTCCCGTTCTCGGCGACCGGCTCGGCCTCGGCGGTCGGCTCGGCCTCGGCGACCTCAGCAACAGGCTCCTCCGCCGCAGGCTCTTCAGCAACAGGCTCCTCCGCGGCAGGCTCTTCAGCAACAGGCTCCTCCGCGGCCGGGGCCTCGTCGGCAGCCGGCTCGGCCGAACCCTCGGACTCAGCGGCCTCAGCGATCTGGTCACCAAGTCCCTGCATCGGCATGTTCTGCCCCTCGACCCGCTTGATGCTGAGCGAGAGACGGCGCCGCTCTTCGTCGATCTCGAGGATCTTCACGTTCAGGCTGGCGCCGGGCTCGACCACTTCGCTGGGGTTCTCGACGTGGTGGTCGGCAAGCTCGGAGATGTGGACCAGGCCCTCGACGCCGGGGAGGATTTCGACGAAGGCGCCGAAGGCGACCACCTTGGTCACCGCGCCCTCGAGCACGTCGCCCGGGCGGTGCGTGCTGATGACCCGCTGCCACGGATCCTCCTGGGTCTGCTTCAGGCCCAGGGAGATGCGCTGGCGGTCGCGGTCGATGTCGAGCACTTTGATCCGCACCGTGTCGCCGATCGCGACGACTTCGGAGGGGTGGTTGACGTGACTCCAGGAAAGCTCGGAGATGTGGATCAGGCCGTCGATCCCGTCGAGGTCGACGAAGGCGCCGAAGTCGACGATGTTGGAGATCTTGCCTTCGACCACCTGGCCGGGCTCGAGCCGGCCGAGGATCTGCTCGCGGACCTCCTTGCGCTCCTCCTCGAGGACGGCGCGGCGCGAGAGGACGACGTTGTTGCGGCTGCGGTTGAGCTCGATGACTTTGCACTCGAGCGTCTGGCCCATGAACTCGTCGAGGTTGTGGACGCGGCGGATGTCGACCAGCGAGGCGGGCAGGAAGCCACGCACCCCGAGGTCGAGGATGAGACCGCCCTTGACGACCTCGATGACGCTGCCTTCGACCGGTTCGCCCGAGTCGGCGGCGATCTCGATCCGGCGCCAGGCCTTCTCGAAGCGGGCGCGCTTCTTGGAGAGGATCAGGCGGCCCTCGGCGTCCTCCTTGGTGAGGACCAGCGCGTCGACCTCCTCGCCCAACTCGACCTCTTCGGCCGGGTCGACCGACTTGCGGATCGAAAGCTCGTTGGAGGGGATGACCCCCTCGGCCTTGTAGCCGATGTCGACGAGGACCTCGTCTTTGTCGATCCGCACGACCTTGCCGTTGACGACGTCCCCCTCTTCGAAGGACACCATCGTCGCCGCGTAGTTGGGGACGATCTTGCCGTCGATCTGCAGCAGCAGCCCGTTGGAGCCGTCGACGGGCGTGGCGCTGGGCGCAGGGGTCAGGGTCTCGGTCGCGGACACGGCGGCGAATAATGGCAGAATCGACCGCGATGCCGGTCCGAGCGACTAAGCGGGGTGAGGAACGCACGCCCCTGGACGCCGGCCACGACGTCCTGATCTGCGGCGCCAGCTTCGCCGGGCTGGCGGTGGCACGCGAGTTGGCGGGCTCGGGAGCCGACGTGATGGTCGTCGATCGCTACGAGATCGGCGAGCGCCAGACCTCGGCCTGCGGGATCCCGACCGAGTGGCTGCGGCAGCTGGGGCTGATGGACTGCGAGCGCCAGCGCTTCGACACGCTGCTCATGCACACCCCCCACGGGGACGCCCGCTACGAGCTTCCCTGGACCTTCTCCACCTTCGACTACCGGGAGCTCTGCCAACTGCTCTGGCGCGACTGCGACGCCCGTTTCGAGACCGCCAAGGTGAACGGACGGGCGGCGGCGCAGAACGGCGGCGGCGAGATCGCGGTCGAGACCGACCGCGGCGTCCTCTCGGCCCCGCTCGTCGTCGACGCGCTCGGCTGGCGCCGCGTTCTGGCGAGCGGCGACGGCTACCAGCCGCCTGAGGCGCCGCTCTCGCGCGGGCTCGAGGTGCACCCGGGAGGCAGCGGCGAGGACCTGGAGATCTGGATCGACCGCCGCTACGTGCCGGCGGGCTACGGGTGGTCGTTCCCGGCGGGCGACGAGATGCGGATCGGCGTCGGTTCCTTCGACCCCCGCTTCCACGTCCGGGAGACGACCGAGCTGCTGGCCTCCGACCTCGACCGCGAGCGGGTCCGCTACCAGGGCAACTGGATCCCCCACGAGCTGCGGCGGGCGACCGAGGGCGGCGTCTTCTTCGTCGGCGACTCCGCCGGCCACTGCCTGCCGCTGACCGCCGAGGGGATCAGGACCGCTCTGTACTTCGGGATCGCGCTGGGGCGGGAGCTGCGCGGCGTCGTCGAGGGTCGCCAGCGGCGCGAGGGCGCTGTGGCCGCCTTCGCCGAGTTCAACGACTCCCACGAGCGGAAATTCCGCTGGATGTTGCGGGTGCAGCGGCTGGTGCCGCGGGTACCGCCGCGGATCCTCGGCCCGGCGATCCGGCTGATGAGCCGCAGGCGCTTCGTCGACTGGTCCTTCCGGCACTACCTCGAGATCGCGCCGCCGCGGTTCGCCGGCTCAGCGCACGACCAGGACGGTCCCCGCCAACAGCAGGGCGACGCCGACGATGCGCTGGGGACTGAGCGGGACCTGGTCGAGGCCGAACAGGCCTAAGCGGTCGATCGCCACCGAGGCGGTCAGCTGGCCGGCCACGGTGAGCGCGGCGACGCCGCCGGCGCCGATCACCGAGACCGCGAAGAGTGCGTTGGTGACGTAGAAAGCGCCGAGCAGTCCGCCGAGCAGGTAGTACCAGCTGACGTCGAAGGTCGAGGAGAGGTCGCCGGCCTTGCCGCTGAGGACGACGATCGCCCCCAGTACCAGCGTCCCCACGGCGAAGGAGACGAAGGCCGCCGGGAGGCCGCCGGTCTGCCTCGCGAGGCCGGCATTGATCGGCGCCTGCAGGGCAATCAAGCCACCCGCGAAGGCGGTGAGGATGACCGCGAGCCCCCTATCCACGGGGCGGCTTTCTGAGTCGCGTGATCTTTGGAGTCTTGGCGTGTTGCATGGACAGACGTTCGAGAGAGCCTTGGAACGAACGTCGGACAGTCGAGTCGAAGTTGAACCCGCGCGCTGTCATATCAGTAACCAGACGAGGAGAGACCAGCCGAGGGTCGACCAGCCGATGCCGCCACCGCCAGCCGACAACTTCGCCGCCCGCCTCTTCCTCGGCCCGGCGCTGCGAGCGCAACCGGACCGCCGGCTGGTGACCCTGGTCCGCGAGGGGTACGAGTCCGCCTTCGAGGAGATCGTCCGCCGCTACGCGCGGCCGCTCGACCGCTTCGCCGCGGCGATCGTCGGCGGCGGCTCCGAGGACGTCACCCAGGAAGCCTTCTCGAAGGCGCACCTGGCGCTGCGCGGGTCGGAGACCGACATCGAGCTGCGGCCCTGGCTCTACCGGATCGTCCGCAACACCGCCCTCAACGACATCCGCGACCGCGCGCCGGCGACGGCGGAGCTGACGGAGACGATCCCCGGCTCCCAGAGCGCCGCCGTCGAGGCCGAGCGCCGCGAGGAGATCGGCGAGCTGATGGGACGCCTGCGGGCGCTGCCGGAGCCGCAGCGGGCGGCGATCGTGATGCGCGAGCTCGAAGGCCTCGGCCATGAGGAGATCGCCGCCGCGCTCGGAATCAGCGGCGGCGCAGCACGTCAGGCGATCTACCGAGCCCGGGTGACGCTTCGAAACGGCCTCGGGATGCTGGTGCCGCTGCCGCTGCTGCGGGCGCTCTTCGACCATGGGTCCGAGGCGGCGGCCGGCGCCGGCGGCGCCGTTGCGGCCGTGGGGACGGCGTCGGCGGCGGCAGGCTCGACCGGCGCGGCGCTCGGCGGGTTGGGCGCCGGGGCTGCGCTGAAAGCGGCGCTGGCGGCGGTGCTGGTGGCCGGCTCGGTCGGGGCCGGGGTCGCGATCCAGCGCGGCAGCGGCGGCAACGGGGTTCCGGGGGCGGCAGAGGCCGCGGCGGCCGGGTTGCCCGGAGGCGGGCAGCGTGGCGCGGCGGGCCCCCGGTCCGGCGATCCGGAAGGGTCGGGCTCGGGGCGCGACAACAGCGGCGATCGTGGGTCGGGCGGTTCGGGAGACCGCTCCGGCGAGGGCCGGCACGGCGACGGTGGCGGTGGCTCGAGCGGGGACGGAAACGGTGGCGGCGGATCCTCCGGCCCCGGCGGTGGTGGATCGGGGACGCCCAGCGGTCATTCCGGTGAGGGTTCCTCGGGACATGACGGTTCCGGGTCGAGCCATGACGGCGGCTTGGGCGAGCACTCCGGCAGCGGCGACGATTCCGGCGCTCAGCACTCCCCCGGCGGCGGCTCCGACGACGGCTCGGTGAGCGGGGGCTCGGGCAGTGGCAGCAGCGGCGGCAGCGGAAGCGACGGCGGTGGAAGCGGGGAGCTCTCGGGCGGCTCCGAGAGCGGCTCGGGCGGAGGCGGCGGCGGCTCGGGCTCGGACGACCCCGTGGTCACGCCACTACCGCTTCCCGAAGAAGCGCTGCCCGACGGCAGCGGCGACAGCCTGGATGAACAGTCCGGCAGCAGCGGGTCGAGCAGCAGCGGCTCCGGCAGCAGTGGCTCGAGCAGCGAGATCGATCCGTGATCTTCACCGGCCGCTCGGGTTGTAGCCGGGAATGCTGACCCTCAACGATCAGGAGACATGAAATGAACCACTCGAACAAGAGGCGGACCGGTATCGGCGCCGTGCTTGCACTCATGCTCGGTGCCGCGGCGCTGCTGGCGCTTGCGTCGCCGGCCGTCGCCAAGGACCGCAACCACGACCGCATCCCCGATCGCTGGGAGAAGCGGCACAAGCTCTCGCTGACCGTGAACCAGGCGCGCCGCGACCAGGATGGCGACCACCTGCGCAACCGCGCCGAGTTCCTCGCCGGCGACAACCCCCGCGATCGCGACAGCGACGACGACGGCGTCGTCGACGGCCAGGAGAACGCCGGCACCATTGCCTCCTTCGACGCCGAAAGCGGCAAACTCGTGATCGACCTCTTCGGCACCGACACGATCGCCGGTCTGGTTACCGAAGGAACTGAGCTCAAGTGCGAGGTCGGACCCTCGGGGGCCGCCAGCTCGAGCAGCGACGAAGCCGAGCCCGGCGACGACATCGGCGGACCGGACGAAGAGCCGGGTGACGACAACGGCGGCGAAGAAGAGCCCGGCGACGACAACGGCGGCGAAGACTCCGCTCCCGGCTCCGACAACTCCGGACCGGGTAGCGGCGACGAGCAGGGCGAATCCAACTGCACGACCGCGGACCTGGTTCCGGGCGCGGTGGTCCAGGAGGCCGACCTCCATCTCGCCAACGGCACCGCGACCTTCGACGAGGTCGAGCTGGCCCACTAGAGCCGGGGAGGGGCTACTTGGCGTCGAGCCAGTCGCGGCCGACGCCGATGTCGACCTCGAGTGGCGGATCGAGCTGGTAGGCGGCGGTCATCTCCCGCCGCACCAGCTCGGTCGCGCCCTCCATCTCCGCCGGCGGGCCCTCGAACAGCAGCTCGTCGTGGATCTGCAGGACCAGCCGGGTCCTGCCGCCGGTCGCCCAGAGGGCTCGCTCGCAGTTGACCATCGCCACCTTGATGATGTCGGCGGCGGTCCCCTGGATCACCGTGTTGACGGCGAGGCGCTCGCCGAGGCGGCGGGTGTTGGGGTTGCCGGAGCGCAGCTCGGGGATCGGGCGCCGCCGTCCCATCAGGGTCGTCACGAAGCCCTCCTCCTGGGCCTGCTCGACCACCCGCTCGCGGAAGGCGCGGACCGCGGGGAAGCGCTCGAGGTAGCGGGCGACGAATTCCTCCCCCTCCTTGCGGGGGATGTTGAGTCGGTCGGCGAGGCCGAAGCCGGTCAATCCGTAGACGATCCCGAAGTTGACCATCTTCGCCTTCGAGCGCTGGCCGACGTCGACCTCGTCGCGCTCGATCTCGAAGACCTCCGCCGCGGTCGCCGCGTGGACGTCTTCGCCGGCGCGGAAGACCGCTTTCAGGACCTCCTCGTCGGCAACGTGGGCGAGAACCCGCAGCTCGACCTGGCTGTAGTCGGCGGAGATCAGGCGGGATCCCTCGGCGGCGACGAAGCAGGCGCGGACCGGGCGGCCGATCTCGGTGCGGATCGGGATGTTCTGCAGGTTGGGATTGGTGCTGGAGAGGCGCCCGGTGGTGGTCGCGGCCTGGTTGAAGGTGGTGTGGACGCGGCCGGTGTCGGGGTCGATCAGGTCCGGCAGCGAGTCGAGGTAGGTGTTCTTCAGCTTCGTCAGCTCGCGCCAGGACTCGATTTTCTCGACGATCGCGTGCTCGTCGCGGATCTGGGCGAGGACGCGGGCGTCGGTCGAGAAGCCGGTTTTGCCGCGGCGCTTGCGGGTCAGCTCGAGTTTTTCGAAGAGGATGCGGCCGACCTGCTGCGGAGAGCCGATCGTGAACTCCTCCTCGGCCAGCTCGAAGATCTCCCGCTCCAGCGTCTCGATCCGCTCGCCGAAGCCGGCGCCGACCTCGGCCAGGCGCTCGGCGTCGAGCTTCAGCCCCTCGCGCTCCATCGCCGCCAGCACCGCGATCAGCGGCAGCTCGACCTCGCGCAGCAGCGAATCCAGTCCCAGCTCCTCGATCCGCGGCCGCTGCACCTCGGCCAGGGCGGCGACGAGACGGGCCTCCTCGGCCGGATCGAGTCCGGCCTCGACCTCCTCGCCGAGCGACATCTGCGCCTCGTCCTGCGAGGGCTCGGCGGCGGCGCCCTCGGCGAGGCCGATGCCTGCGTCCGCCGCCAGCTCGGTCAGCTCGTAGGTACGGCGCTGAGGCTCGAGCAGGTAGGCCGCGATCATCGTGTCGTGGTCGAGGATGAGGTCGGCGCCCTCGCGGGCGGCGGCGGCGAGCAGGCCATGGCGGCCGCCGCCGAGCGACTTCAGGTCGTGGCCGGCGATCGGGCGGCCGGCGACGGCGACCGCCAGCTCGTCGAGGGTCGCGGAGCCGGTGAGCGTGCGCCGGTCGTCGGCGGCGGCCCAGCTGCCGGAGCCGATGGCGAGCGCCAGCGGCCCCTCCCCCGCTCGCAGGTCCTCGGTCGTCCCCGCCTCGGTCTGGACCTCGAGCTCGGTCTCGACCCTGCGGCCCGGCACCGCCGCCCCCTCCGGCAGCGCTTCTTCGAGCCGCTCCATCACGGCCCGCAGCTCGAACTCGCGCATGAAGTCCCGCAGGGCGCCGCGGTCGGGCTCGGCCTCCATCGCCGCGGCGAGGTCGACGCCGGTCTCGATCTCGTACTGGAGCGTCGCCAGCTCTTTCGACATGCGGGCGTCATCGGCGTGCTCGACCAGGTTCTGCTTGCGTTTGGCGCCGGTGATCTCGTCGACGCCGGCAAGGACCTGCTCCAGCGAGCCGAAGCGCTGCAGCAGCTGGGAGGCGGTTTTCTCGCCGATCCCGGGGACGCCGGGGATGTTGTCCGAGGTGTCGCCGCGCAGGCCCATCAGGTCGGTGATCAGCTCCGGCTCGACGCCGTAGCGCTCCAGCACCGCGGCCCGGTCGTAGATCTTCGTCTCGGTGATGCCGCGCGAGGTGCTCATCACCCGCACCCCCTCGTCGACCAGCTGGTAGGCGTCGCGGTCGCCGGTCACCACCATGACCTCGATCCCCTCCTCGCGGGCGCGGCGGACCAGCGAGGCGATCACGTCGTCGGCCTCGTATCCCTCGACCCTGACGTTGGTGTAGCCGAAGGCCTCGACCAGCGGCATCAGGTGGGGCCACTGCTCCCGCAGCAGGTCGGGGCGGGGTTTGCGCTGGGCCTTGTAGAGGTCGTAGGTGACCTCGCGCCCGGACATGCCCGCGTCCCAGGCGACCACGACCCCCTTCGGGTGGTGCTCGGCGATGATCTTGACCAGCATCGAGGCGAGCCCGTAGATCGCGTTGGTGGGCCGCCCGTCGCTGGTCCCGATCGACTCCGGCAGCGCGAAGAAGGCCCGGTAGGCGAGCGAGTTGCCGTCGATCAGGAAGAGCTGGGGCGGGTCGGCTGCCATCGGCGCCAACTCTACGAGGCGAGTGGGCGCCGCAGCCGCTCCGCTACGCCGCGGGTGCGCGGCGCAGCCGTTCGGCAAGATCCGCGGCGACCGCGCTCGGTTCGTCGCAGACCTGCCGTTCGGTGTAGCGGCAGATTTCGTAGCCGCGGCGCCGGAGGTCGAGGTCCCGCGCGTGATCGTCCTCGAAGGCGACGCTGCCGCGGTGGTATCCCCAGCTGTCGGTCTCGACGGCGAGCCGGTGGGCAGGCCAGAGGAAGTCGACCGTCCAGCGGCCGATCTTCACGTTGACCTGCGGGCGAGGCAGACCGTATCGCCGGCAGAGCCGAAGGAAGTCCCGCTCGAGGTCGCTGCGGGTGCGATCGCTGCGAACCCCGTCGATGCGTATCCCCATCAACTCCGCCTGACGACGGGCGCGCCGCACCAGCTTCGGCGCCACCGCGCCTCGCAAATCCTCGATCGTCCGCCCCACCGAGGTAACCGGGATGCGTTTGCGCACGGTCACAAGAGGCGTGTGGCGCTTTGGTTCGGAATACCCGAACGAAGGCGGCATCCTGGCGGCAGCCAGGGACCCGCAGCGATGAATGCAGATGTCGCGCCTCTTCTTGCGACCGCCGTAGCTGGGGACGGAAACGTCGATTGGGCCCTCGATTGGGCGGAGTAGCCCCCAGAGCGCCGCCGCGCTTGCGTGACTGAGCACGGCTTCCTCGCCGCACGCGAGCACCGCCGCCATCCAATGTCCCTCAAGACTTAGGCCGCGGTGCCCAACCGCGTAAACCCCGCGGTGAACGCCGTGCAGCCTCCCCCGACGCGCCCGTTCTGACACCGCCGCCTTCCCCAGCCCGACGCCCCGCAGCTGAGCGACGGTCACAACTCCATGCTGGCGCGCCGCGATGCTCGCAATCTCGGCATCCCGCGTGGCGACTTGGTTCGGCATATCCGAACAAAGGCGCCATGGGGCCAGGCTCTCCCCTACTTAGGGTCGACAGGTCCTCGCGGACGCGGTCGGCGAGCGCTTTGTCAAAGGCCATGTTTCCCCAGCCTGGATCGGCGGGCGAGCGGAATCTGATTCGATAGCCGCCGCATGGCAGTCAGCGCCCAATACAGCGTCACGATTCGCGTCGAGCTCGATGCGCGGCAGGAGCCGCTGGGCAAACTGACGGCGGCGATCGCCGAGGCGGGTGGGCAGCTGCAGGGCGTCGACCTCGTCCCCGGCGCAGGCGACGAGGGCAAGCGGGTGCGGGAGTTCACGATCGACGCAGCCGACCGGCAACACTGGGAGCGGATCCTGCGGGCGATCGGGTCGACGCGTGGCGCCCGGGTGCTCGATTACGTCGACCGCACGATGCAGATGCATCGCGGCGGCAAGATCGAACAGCACAACAAGTACCCGCTGAAGACCCGCGACGACCTCTCGATGGCCTACACGCCGGGCGTCGCCCGCGTCTGCATGGACATCCACGCCGACCGCGCCAAAGCCTTCGAGTACACGATCAAGAAGAACACGGTCGCCGTCGTCTCCGACGGCAGCGCCGTGCTGGGGCTCGGCAACATCGGCCCCGAGGCGGCGATGCCGGTGATGGAGGGCAAGTGCATGCTGTTCAAGGAGTTCGCCGACGTCGACGCCTTCCCGATCTGCCTCGACACCCAGGACGCCGACGAGATCGTCCGCGCCGTCGAGCTGATCGCCCCGACCTTCGGCGGCATCAACCTCGAGGACATCTCCGCCCCCCGCTGCTTCGAAATCGAAGAGCGGCTGAAGGAGTCCCTCGACATCCCGGTCTTCCACGACGACCAGCACGGCACCGCGGTGGTGACGATGGCGGCGCTTTTCAACGCGCTGAAGATCGTCGAAAAGCCGATCGAGGACCTGCGGGTGCTGGTGGTCGGCCTCGGCGCCGCCGGGGTGGCCGTGACCAAGATGATGCTCGCCTCCGGCGTCACCCACGTGATCGGCTGCGACCGTCAGGGCGCGCTGTCGACCGAGCGCGAGGACTACGAGGCCGGCGAGATGAACGAGACCAAGCGCTGGTACGCGGAGGTCTCCAACCCGGAGAAGCGCAGCGGCCAGCCCGGCGACGTGATCGACGGCATGGACCTCTTCATCGGCCTCTCCGGCCCCGGGATCATCGAGGCCGAGGCGCTGGGCCGGATGAACGACGACGCGATCGTCTTCGCGATGGCCAACCCCACCCCCGAGGTGATGCCCGAGGACGCCGCCCCGTACGTGCGGATCATGGCCACCGGCCGCTCCGACTACCCGAACCAGATCAACAACGTGCTCTGCTTCCCCGGCATCTTCCGCGGCGCCCTCGACGCCGGCGCCTCGACGATCAGCGAGGAGATGAAGCTGGCGGCGGCCAAGGGGATCGCCGAAGTCGTCACCGAGGACGACCTCGCCGAGGACTACATCATCCCCAGCGTCTTCAACCGCGAAGTCGCGCCGAAGGTCGCGGCGGCGGTGGTCGAGGAGGCCAAGCGCGAGGGCGTCGCCCGCCTCAACGAGGAGACCGGCACCTTCGCCACGGTGGAGCCCCGGTGAGCTGATGAGGGTCCTCGTCACCGGAGCCAGCGGCCTGATCGGCGCGGCGCTGTGTGACTCGTTGCTGGCCCGGGGAGACGAGGTCGTCGGCCTCAGCCGCAACCCCGGCAGGTCCCGCGGCGCCAATCCGGAGATCGAGTGGCAGGCCTGGGAGCCGACCCTGGAACGACCTCCCGCCACGGCCTTCGACGGCGTCGACGGCGTCGTCAACCTGCTCGGCGAGAAGATCAACCAACGCTGGACCGACCAGGCCAAGCGCCGGATCATCGAGACGCGACGCACCGGCACCCACAACCTCGTGCAGGCGCTCGAGGGCCTGCCGCGAGGGCAGCGGCCGAAGGTTCTGGTCAACCAGTCGGCGGTCGGCTATTACGGCGATCGCGGCGACCAGGTCGTCGACGAGTCGGTCGGATCCGGAGACAGCTTCGACGCCGAGGTGGTGCGGAAATGGGAGCACGCAGCCCACGAGGTCGAGGCGGCCGGTGTGCGCTTGGCGATCCTCCGCAGCGGCCAGGTCCTCGACGCAGGCGGCGGCCTCCTCGGCGAGCTGCTGACGCCGTTCAAGCTCGGCCTCGGCGGGCCGCTGGCGGGCGGCGGCCAGTACCTCTCCTGGATCCACGTCGAGGACGAGGTGGGGATGCTGATCTGGACGCTGGACGACGAGCGGGTCAGCGGCGTCCTCAACGCCACCTCCCCTGAACCTGCCACCAACCGCGACTTCTCGAAGGCGCTCGGGCGAGCGCTGGGGCGCCCGGCCGTGGTGCCGGTCCCTGGGCTCGTCCTCGACCTCAAATTCGGCCGCGAGTTCGGTGCGGTCCTGAGGGGCGGGCAGCGGGTGGTGCCGAGGCGAGCGCAGGAGCTGGGTTTCCGGTTCGAACACCCACAGCTCGACGAGGCGCTGCGCGACCTGCTGTAGCGAGGAGGGAGGGCCGAGTTCCCTCTTATCCGGCTTCCAGGTTTGCGCGCACCTTGTCGCGGAGTGAGCCGCTGTCCGCTTCGTCGACGGCGCGGAGGACCCGCCGCATCGCCGCCGCGCCCGAGCGAGATTCGATCCAGCCGATGCCGGCGGATTCGAGGATCGGCTGCGCGAAGCGGGCGGCGGCGGGGTCGGGAGCTTCCAGGTATGCGATGGCTGCCGAGTCCTCGCTCGCACGGCGGGCATCGGCGCCGATCGCGGCCAAATCCGGCCGGCCGCCGGCCTTGGTCGCCGCGAGGCAGACGGCGCTGATGTGGACATCCCCCGCTCTCCCCCCTACCCGGGCCAGCTCCCGCTTCGCCGCGGGACACGCCGAGCCGCTGACGTAGACCCGGACGGTGGCGCCGGCGGCGACGCCTTCGTCCCCCCCGCACCCGACCGCCCCAGTCGCCAGCGCCAGCAGGACCAGCGCCGCCGCAGCTGCCCTAGCCAAAGAAGACCTCTGCCTCCTCGTACAGGGACTGCGGAACCGTCTTCAGCTCGGCGGTCGCCTCGGTCAGCTCCACCAGCTCGATCTCGGTGCCGCGCAGCGCCACCATCTTCCCCCAGCGGCCGGCGTCGACGGCGTCGATCGCGTGCAGGCCGAAGCGGGTGGCGAGGAAGCGGTCGAAGGCGGTCGGCGTGCCGCCGCGCTGGACGTGGCCGAGGACCGTCGCCCGCGTCTCCTTGCCGGTGCGGCGTTCGATCTCGCCCTCGAGCCAGTGGGCGATCCCGCCAAGTCGCATGTGGCCGAAGGCGTCGAGATCGCTCTCGTCGCGATCGGGCACCCCGCCGACCGGCTCGGCGCCCTCGGCGACGACGACGATCGGGGCGAAGCGGCTTTCGAAGCGCCGCCCCACCAGCTCGCAGACCTTCTCGACGTCGAAAGGCTGCTCGGGGATCAGGATCACGTTGGCGCCGCCGGAGAGGCCCGCGTGGAAGGCGATCCAGCCGGCGTGCCGCCCCATCACCTCGACGATCAGGACCCGGTGATGGCTGTCCGCGGTCGTGTGCAGCCGGTCGATCGCCTCCATCGCGATGTTGACGGCGGTGTCGAAACCGAAGGTGTAGTCGGTCGCTCCGAGGTCGTTGTCGATCGTCTTCGGGACGCCGACGATCGGGATTCCGAACTCCTCGTGCAAGCGCGAGGCGGCGCCGAGGGTGTCCTCGCCGCCGATCGCGATCAGGCCGTCGACCCGCGCCGCGGCGAGGTTCTGCTTGACCCGCTCCGGGCCGTCCTGATCCGCCAGCGGATTGGTCCGCGAGGAGCCGAGGATGGTCCCGCCGCGGGGCAGGATGCCGCGGACCTCCGGGATGCCAAGCGGGACGCTGTCCCCCTCCAGAGGCCCCCGCCAGCCATCGCGGTAGCCGACGAACTCGTGCCCGTAGACGCCGGCGCCTCTGCGGACGACCGCGCGGATGACCGCGTTCAGGCCGGGGCAATCGCCGCCGCCGGTGAGCACTCCGATTCGCATCGCGTCAGCTTAAAGCTGTCCCCCGCGGGCCCGAGTCGGGTAGGTTCGTCCGGAACCGACGAGGAGGAGCGATGAACGATTCACCGGACCTGGCAGCGGTCACGCAGATCCAGCAGAAAGTCTGGTCGGAGGGCGACTTCTCGATGGTCGCGAGCATCGTCGGCTTCGCCTCCGAAGAGCTTGCCGAAGCGCTCGAGATCGTCGCCGACGAGCGCGTGCTCGACGTCGCCTGCGGCAGCGGCAACGGCGCCCTCGCCGCCGCCCGTCGGGCCTGGGGCAACACCGTCGGCGCCGACTTCGTCCCGGCACTGCTCGAGCGCGGCCGCGAACGCGCGGCGGCGGAGCGCCTCGACGTCGAGTTCGTCGAGGCCGACGCCCAGAACCTTCCCTTCGGCGAGGCGAGCTTCGACGTCGCGATCTCGATCTTCGGCGCGATGTTCGCGCCCGACCAGGAGAAAACCGCGGCGGAGCTGCTGCGCGTGGTCAGACCGGGAGGCCGGATCGGGATGGCGAACTGGACGCCGGAGGGCGGATTGGGCACGCTCTTCAAAACGATCTCCAAGCACGCGCCCCCTCTCCCGGGTCTCAACTCCCCGGTACTCTGGGGCACCGAAGAGCGGGTCCGCGAGCTGCTCGGAGAGGGTGTCTCCGAGCTGCGTTTCGAGCGGCGCAAGTCGCGTCAGGGCTTCCGCTCCGTCGACCACTACCTCGAATTCTTCCGCTCCTACTTCGGGCCGATCAAGATGGCCTTCGAGCGCGTCGGCAGCGACGGCGAGGCGGCGCTGGAAACCGATCTGCGCGCCTTCCTCGAGGACGCCAACACCGCCGGCAATCGCGCCCTGGTGATCGAACCGGAGTACCTGCAGGTCGTAGCGACCCGCGCTTAGGACTTCGGCTGCAGGACTCGCGTCGCGGCGCCGATCAGCAACACCGTGAAGAAGACCAGCCCGGCAACGGGGCCACCTTGCCCGAGGGCGTAGGAGACCGTCATCGCGGCGATCGCCAGAAAGAGGGTCACGATCATTCCCATGCGGCCGAGAGCTTAGTAGCTCAGCCGGCGAGGGCGACGCGCGCCTCGCTGAGGAAGGCGGCGACGGCATCTGCCGCGTCCCCGGGCGAGCCCGCCTCGGCGGCGGTTCGGACCAGGCGGCTGCCGATGATCACCCCGTCGGCTATCCGCCCCACCTCGGCCGCCTGCGCCGCGGTCCCGATCCCGAAGCCGACGGCCACCGGAGTCGAGGCGACGGCCTTGGTGGCCTCCACCAGGTCCGCCAAGGCGGCGGGGATCTGCGCCCGCTCGCCGGTGGTGCCGACGGTGGAGACGACGTAGACAAAGCCCTGGGCGACGTCGCAGATCCGCGCCCGGCGCTCCGGCGAGGTGGTCGGCGCGACCAGCGGCACCAGGGCCAGGCCCGCGGCGCCGAAGGCATCGCGAACCTCCTCGGCCTCGTCCAGCGGCAGGTCGGGGACGATCGCCCCGGCGGCGCCGGCGGCGCGGGCGAGGCCGGCGAACTGGGCCGCTCCGCCCTGCGAGAGGACCATGTTGGCGTAGACCATCAGCACCACCGGCAGCCGCTCGGAGACCGAGCGACTGACCTCGAGCGCGGTCGAGAGAGTCGCCCCCGCCTCCAGCGCCCTCGTCGCAGCATCATGGATCGTCGGCCCATCGGCGAGCGGATCGGAGAAGGGCACCCCGAGCTCGATCAGGTCGGCGCCTGAGTCGGCGTAAGCGGCGGCGATCGACAGCGAAGACTCGCGGTCGGGAAACCCGGCCATCATGTACGGCATCAGCGCCGCCCGCCCTTCGTCCCTTGCCAGCTCAAAGGCCCTGCGGATTCGCTCCTCGCCTCGAGGCGCGGCGTCCACGCGGTTGCCGGTCGTCGTCGTCGCGGTGGGGTCCGGGGGATGACTCGCCGGAGCCTCCCCGCTGTTGCTCCGGCGAGTCACCCCCCGGAGCCCTTCTCGACCACCTCGGCTAAATCCTTGTCTCCACGTCCCGACAAACAAAGAACGTCGAACCCGGTCTCCCCTGGGTTGTCCAGCAGCCAGGCGATCGCATGCGAGGACTCGAGCGCCGGGATGATCCCCTCCAGCCGCGAGAGCTCGCCGAAGGCCGCCAGCGCCTGTTGGTCGGTGACGGCGAAGTAGCGGGCGCGGCCGCTGTCTCGCAGGTGGGCGTGCTCGGGGCCGACGCCGGGATAGTCGAGCCCGGCGGAGACCGAGTGGGCCTCGAGGATCTGCCCCTCCTCGTCGGCGATCACCGAGGAGAGCGAGCCGTGGAGGATGCCGGTGCTGCCCCGCTGCAGCGAGGCGCCGTGGCGCTTGCTGTCCAGGCCCTCGCCGGCGGCCTCGACGCCGACCAGCGCCACCTCGGCGTCGGCGATGAAGGGGTAGAAGATGCCGATCGCGTTCGAGCCGCCGCCGACGCAGGCGATCACCCGGCTCGGCAGCGCGCCCTCGGTCGCCAGGGCCTGCTCGCGCGACTCGTCGCCGATCACCCGCTGCAGGTCGCGCACCATCGCCGGATACGGCGCCGGCCCGACCGCCGAGCCGATCACGTAGTGGGTGCTCTCGGCGTTGGCGACCCAGTCGCGGATCGCGGCGCTGACCGCCTCCTTGAGGGTGCGGGCGCCGGCCTCGACCGGGGCCACCTCGGCCCCGAGCAGCTTCATCCGCTCGACGTTCGGCGCCTGCCGGCGGATGTCCTCGGTGCCCATGTAGACGACGCACTCGAGCCCGAGCAGGGCGCAGGCGGTGGCGGTGGCGACGCCGTGCTGCCCGGCGCCGGTCTCGGCGATCACCCGCGGCTTGCCCATCCGCTGGGCCAGCAGCGCCTGGCCGATCGCGTTGTTGATCTTGTGGGCGCCGGTGTGGCAGAGGTCCTCGCGCTTCAGATAGACCCTGGAGCCGACCCGCTCGGAGAGCCGTTCGGCCAGGTACAGCGGCGTCGGTCGCCCGATGAAGTCGCGGCGCAGCTGCTCGAGACGGGCGACGTACTCGGCGTCCTCGCGAGCCTCGCTCCAGGCCAGGGTGAGCTCGTCCAGCGCCCCGATCAGGGTCTCGGGCACGTAGCGGCCCCCGTACGGGCCGAACCTCTGCTCGACCGTGCTCACGGCGCGGGGGCGCCGGCAGGTTGGGCGGCCTCGAAGAAGGCGGCCATCGCGGCGTGGTCCTTGCGCCCCGGCTCGACCTCGACGCCGCTGGCGACGTCGACCGCGTGGGGCTGGGTGACCGCGATCGCGGCGGCGACGTTGTCCGGCCGCAGGCCGCCCGCGAGGATCTCCGGGATGTCGGAGCGATGCCCGCGCAGCAGCTCCCAGTCGAAGCTCTCGCCGGTGCCCCCCCACTGACCCTTGCCGCGGCGGTCGAAGAGATGGAAGTCGGTCCGATAGGCCTCGGCCGCATGGACGTCGGCGGCGCTGGCGACGTGGATTCCCTTGATCACCTTGACCCCGGTCCGCCGCGCCACCTCGCCGCAGAAAGACACGCCCTCTGCCCCGTTGAGCTGCACCATCGTCAGCCCGGCATTCTCCACCGCCCGGTCAACCTCCTCCAGGGTCGGATTCACGAAGACCCCCACGACCTCGCACTTGCGCCGAAACGCCGCCCCGATCTCAGCCGCAGCCCCCGACTCCACGGCCCTCGGACTCTTGTCGTAATGGATGAGCCCGACAGCCCACGCCCCCAGCCGCACAGCCTCCGCCGCGTCGTCCAAGTTGGTGATCCCACAGAACTTGACCCGCATCCCTTGAGATTACGCGAGCCAGACCCCGCCTCCATCCCCAGCAACCTCAAGCAAGCCAAAGCACCGATTCGGAGGGGGTCCTCGCCCCCTCCGAACGTTTTGCGCGGGAGGAGCACGGCGGCCCGTGGCGCCAGCCGCCCCACTCCCCATCGACGAGTTGCGAGAGAGGAGGGGGTGAGGACCCCCTCCCCTTCGCCGCTCTATTTCCCTTGCGCTTCTTCGACCGAGTTAGGCCGATCGCCGAGCGTGACATTCGCGGACTTGCTCGACCCGTTCCGGAGCACCTTCAGTTCGACTTCGTCCCCCGGTTCCGCTTCGTTGACGATTTCGACGATTTCGTCCATCCCCGAGATCTTCTTGCCGTCGACTTCGGTGATGATGTCGCCGCCGAGGCTGACTTCAGCCCCTTCGATCGTCGCTTTGGTGTTGCCGCCCTGGATCCCTGCCTTGTCGGCCGGGCCGCCCTTGACGACGGACTGGACGATCACGCCTTCCTTCACCGGCAGGTTCAGGGCCCGTGCCAGGTCGGGGGTGATGGTGCCACCGCTGATGCCGAGGAAGGCGTGTTCGACCCCACCCTTGGCGATCAACTGGTTGAGCTCGGAGCGGACGGTGTCGATCGGGATCGCGAAGCCGATGCCGACGTTGCCGTTGCCGCCGCCGCCGGTCTCGATCTGGGAGTTGATCCCGATCACCTCGCCTTCGGCGTTGAGCAGCGGGCCACCGGAGTTGCCGGGGTTGATCGCCGCGTCGGTCTGGATCACGTTGTCGATCGAGAAGCCGTTGGGCGCCTGGATCTGCCGCTGCAGGGCGGAGACGATGCCGCTGGTGACGGTGCGGTCGAGCCCGAACGGGTTGCCGATCGCGACCACCGGATCGCCGACTTCCGCTTCCGCGGAGTGGCCGAGCGTCAGCGGGTGCAGCTGGCTCTGCGGCGCGTCGACCTTCAGCACGGCGATGTCCGTCGCCGGGTCGGTGCCGACCACGGTGGCGCTGTGCGCGGTGTCGGATTCGCCCAGTTTGACCGAGATCTTGTCGGCGCCTTCGACGACGTGGTTGTTGGTGAGGACGTGGCCTTCGTTGTCGATCACGAAGCCGGAGCCGGTCGCGGTGCCGCCACCTTCGGCTTCAGGTTCGCCGAACGGCGAGAGGCCCTGCGGTTCGGAGGCGGGGATCTCCGATTCGATGAAGGCGACGCCGTCGCCATCGGCTTTGTAGATCTGGTTGACGACGTTGCTGTCGCCTTCGCCCTTCCCCTTGGAGGAGACGGGGGCGGTCAGCGGCGCCGCGACGGTGGTGGTCGTGCCGCCTTCCGACTGGAGCAGGCCGGCAGCGATGGCGGTCCAGCCGAAGACGGCGACGATGATGCCTCCGAGGACGGCGGACCCGAACGGGGTGCGGAAAAGTTTCTTTGCCTTGGTCATGGCGCTGACGATGCCGGCAGGCGTTGAGCCGTCGCTAAATGCTCTTCAAAAGTTTTCTAAAGACGCGAACGGGCCGCCGAGCGCTAATAGAGATGCTCACGGGTGCCTTCGTCGGCGCCGGTCAGCTCGCGGGTCTTCGCCTCGGGGTCGGGGGCCGACATCAGGGCGCCGCCGATCAGCACAGCGTCGACTCCCACTCGCTCGAGTTCTTCGAGCTCCTCGCGCCCGGAGATCCCGCTCTCGGCGACGACCGTCTTGCCGGCGGGGACGTCGGGCATCAGCTCATAGGTCGTGCCGATATCGACGCTGCCCTCGTCGAGGTCGCGGTTGTTGATCCCGATCACCGCCGCGTCGGCTTCCAGCGCCCGCTCCAGCTCCTCGGCGTCGTGGACCTCGACGAGGCAGTCGAGGTCGATCGCCCGCGCTTGGTCGTAGAGGAAGCGCAGCTGCTCGTCGTCGAGGGCGCGGACGATCAGCAGCACCGCGTCGGCCCCGTAGACCGCTGCCTCGTAGAGCTGGTAGGGGTCGACGATGAAGTCCTTGCGCAGGATCGGCATCCCGCAGGCGGCGCGGGCGGTCCGCAGGTCCTCCAGCGAGCCGCCGAAGTGGGCCTCGTCGGTCAGCACCGAGAGCGCGGCGGCGCCGCCGCGCTCGTAGGCGCGCACCTGGTCGGCGACTGCCGTCTGCGGCGGCGCGATCTCACCGGCGCTCGGAGAGCGGCGCTTGAACTCGGCGATCAGCGAGAGGCCGGGGCGTACCAGGGCCTCGTTGAAGGGCCGATCCTCCCCGCGCGCGGACAGCCGCGACTCGAGGTCGGACTGGGGGACCTCGCGACGTCGGGCCTCTACTCCCCGCCGGGCCCCGGCGATCAGCTGCTCGATCAGTGCCACTGGACCAACAGAGCCTAGTCGCCGCCGTCATTCGTCGCCGCGACCAGGCGCTCGAGCACGTTTCCTGCCGCTCCGGAGTCGATCGCCGTGGCCGCCTTTGCGACGCCCTCGCTGAGATCCGCCGCGAGCCCGCCGACGTAGATCGCCGCGGCGGCGTTGAGCAGGACGAGGTCGCGGCGGGGGCCCTCCGCTCCCTCCAGCACCGCCCGCGTGGCGGCGGCATTCTGCTCCGGCGTCCCCCCCGCCACGTCCTCCAGGTCGGCGGGCGCGAGGCCGAACTGGGCGGGCTCGGCGAACCACTCCGAGGTGCCGCCGTCGGCGACCTCGATCACCCGGGTCGGCGAGCTGAGCGACAGCTCGTCGAGCCCGTCTTCGGCGGCGACGACCATCGCCCGCACGCTGCCGAGCCCGACCAGCGCCTCCGCGATCGTCTCCTGGTAGTGGCGATCGGCGACCCCGAGCAGCTGCCGGTTGGCCCCGGCAGGGTTGGTCAGCGGCCCGAGGAAGTTGAAGATCGTGCGCACGCCGAGTGCCTTGCGGGCCGGGATCACATGCGCCATCGCCGCGTGGTGGCGGGGGGCGAACATGAAGCCGATGCCGACCTCGTCGATGCAGCGGCCGACCTGCTCCGGTTCGAGGTCGACGTCGACCCCGAGCGCCTCGAGCAGGTCGGCGGAGCCGCACTTGCTGGTGTTCGAGCGGTTGCCGTGCTTGGCGATCGCGCAACCGGCTCCGGCGGCGACCAGCGCCGCCGTGGTCGAGACGTTGAAGGTCGAGGGACCGCCGCCCGTGCCACAGGTGTCGACGAGGTCCTCGCGGCTGGTCGAGACCGGGGCCACCAGGGCCCGCATCGTCCGCGCCAGGCCGACCAGCTCCGACACCGTCTCCCCCTTCGCCCGCAGGGCGATCAGGAAGGCGCCCGTCTGAACCGGGTCGGTCCGCCCCTCCATGATCTCGGTCAGGACCGCGGCGGCGTGGTCGGAGGTCAGGTGCTCACCGGCGCAGACCGCGTCGATCGCCCGGCTGACGACGTCGTTAGGCATCGAGGCCACCCGCGGTAGAGGTTTGCTTCGCCATGCGGGACAAACCTCTACGGCGCTGCCAGGAAGTTGGCGAGCAGCGACTTGCCCTGCGGGGTGAGGACGGACTCGGGGTGGAACTGGACGCCCTCGGCGGGAAGCTCGCGGTGGCGGGCGCCCATGACGACGTCGCCGAGGCTCGCGGTCAGCTCCAGCTCCCCGGGAAGGTCGGGGTCGGCGACCAGCGAGTGGTAGCGGCCGGCGACGAGCGGGCTCGGCAGGCCGGCGTAGATCGTCCTGCCGTCGTGGGTCACCTCGGCGTCCTTGCCGTGCACCGGCTCGCCCTGGACGACCTTGCCGCCGAAGGCCTCGACCATCGCCTGGTGGCCGAGGCAGACGCCCAGCACCGGCGTCCCGGCCTCGGCGAAGGCGCGGATCGCCTCGCCGGAGATCCCGGCCTCGGCCGGGGTACACGGCCCGGGCGAGACGACCAGGCGGTCGGGGCCGCGCTCCAGCAGCTCGCCGACCTCGGCTTTGTCGTTGCGGATCACCTCGATCTCCGCCCCCAGCTCGCCCAGGTACTGGACCAGGTTGTAGGTGAAGGAGTCGTAGTTGTCGATCACGAGAACGCGCATCGCTAGCTCCAGTCCGGCTGCTCGCAGGCGACCTCGACGGCGCGGAAGACCGCCCGTGCCTTGTTGACCGACTCGGTGTACTCGTAGGCGGGCTTGGCATCGGCGACGGTGCCGCCGCCGGCCTGCACGTGCAGCTGCCCGTCCTTGACGACGACGGTGCGGATGTGGATCGCGGTGTCGAGGTCGCCGTCCCAGGAGAGGTAGCCGATCGCGCCGCCGTAGGAGCAGCGCTTGACCGGCTCGAGCTCGTCGATGATCTGCATCGCCCGTACCTTCGGCGCCCCGGACAGGGTTCCCGCCGGCAGCGCCGAGCGCAACACGTCCATCGCGCTGACGTCCTCTCGCAGCGTCCCCGAGACCTGGCTGACGATGTGGAGGACGTGGGAGTAGGTCTCCACCACCATCAGCTCGTCGACCGAGACGCTGCCGTACTCGCAGACCCGGCCGAGGTCGTTGCGGCCGAGGTCGACCAGCATCACGTGCTCGGCCCGCTCCTTGGGGTCGTTGACCAGCCGCTCGGCGAAGCGGCGGTCCTCCTCCTCGCTGCGCCCGCGTGGCGAGGTGCCGGCGATCGGCCGGGTCTCGACCCGCCTGCCGCTGACCTTGACCAGCGGCTCCGGCGAGGCGCCGGCGATCTGGAAGTCGCCGAACTCGAGGAAGTACATGTAGGGCGAGGGGTTGACGGCGCGCAGGCCGCGGTAGACGGAGAAGGCCTCGACCGGCGCCGGCGCCGAGAAGCGCTGCGAGGGGACGACCTGGAAGGCGTCGCCGGCGTGGACGTACTCGACGATCCGCGTCACCGCGGCTTCGAACTCCTCCCGCTCCATGTTGGAGACGAACTGCGGCGGCTCGGTCACGCTCGGGCGCTCCGGCACCGGGACGGCGGCGCGCAGGCGCTCGCGCATCTCGGCGATTGTCTCGGCGGCGCGGCCGTAGGCGGCGTCGATCCCGCCCTCCGAATCGGCGAAGGCGCAGGCCAGGATCGTCAGCTCGTGGCGCAGGTGGTCGAAGACCAGCATCGCGTCGGTAACCATCAGCGCCATGTCGGGCAGCCCCAGCGGGTCCGGGTTCGGCTCGCCCAGCGGCTCGACCGTGCGGACGAGGTCGTAGCCGAAGAAGCCGACGGCGCCGCCGGCGAACGGCGGCAATCCGTCGACCGGGGCCAGGCTGAACTCGGCCATCCGCGCGGCGACCGCGGCGTAGGGGTCCGGGGCCTCCTCCGTGTGGCTCGGGGGCGCGCCGGCGGCTGCCTCCTCCCCGCTCCACTCCGCCAGCGTGCCGTCGCTCCAGCGCATCAGCGAGCGCGGGCGCAGGCCGACGAACGAGTAGCGGCCGACCTGGCCCTGCTCGGCGGACTCGAGCAGGAAGCAGGGCGCCCCCTCGGGCTCGCCCGCGCGCAGCTTGAGGAAGGCCGAGACGGGCGTCTCGCAGTCGTCGACGAAGCGGGCGCGGACGGGGACGACGTTGCCCTCGCGCGCCAGCTCGCGCGCCTGCTCGAGGCTCGGCTCGAGCTCGACCTCGCTAGCCGCTACGGCCATTCAGCACTTCCATCACGTCCGCATGGGAGACACCGCGGGAGACCAGCAGCACGCTGAGGTGGTAGAGCAGGTCGGCGGCCTCTTCGGCGACCCGCGTCTCGCTCTCCTCGCGACCGGCGCGGATGACCTCCTCGGCCTCCTCCTCGACCTTCTCGCCGATCAGCTTCGGATCGTCGAGCAGCTTCACCGTGTAGCTGCCGTCGGGACGTTCGACGGCGCGACTGCGCAGCGTCCGCTCCAGCGCCGAGAGCGCTTCGTGGGTGACCGGGAACGGCTCGCCGGGGGCGGGCGGCGCGTCCTTGCGGATCGAGGCCGACCCCAGCACCTCGCGGTAGAAGCAGCTGCGCTGGCCGGTGTGGCAGGCGGGGCCCGCCGGGTCGACCATCGCCACCAGGGCGTCGCCGTCGCAGTCGTAGCGAAGTTGGCGCAGGTGCATGAAGCTGCCGGAGCTTTCGCCTTTTTTCCAGAGTTCGTCCCGAGAACGGCTGTGGAAGTGCAGGTCGCCGGTCTCGAGCGTCATTTCCAGCGATTGCGCGCTGACGTAGGCCAGCATCAGGACCTCGCCGGTGGCGAAATCCTGGACCACGCAAGGCGCCAGCCCGCGCTGATCGAATTCGATTTCCCCGAACATCGGTCCAATCGTAGTGGCAGGCCGCTTACTCGATGCCGAGCCGGTCCAGCAGGTCCTCGTCGCGGCGCCAGTGCCTGCGCACCCGGACCTTGAGGTCGAGGTGGACCTTGGCGCCGAGCTCGGCTTCCAGCGAACGACGCGCGCCGGCGCCGATCTCGCCGATCTTGGCGCCGCTCTTGCCGATCAGAATTCCCTTCTGGGACTCGGTCTCCGCCCAGACTTCGGCCCGCACCGTGACCAGTCCGTCGTCGCGCGGGTTGATCTCGAGGACGGAGACCTCGACCGAGTGCGGGATCTCCTGCCGGGTCCGGTTCAGCACCTGCTCACGGATCAACTCGGCCAAAAGCAGCTCGCTCGACTGGTCGCTCTGGTCCTCCGGCGGGTACATGAACGGCCCCTCCGGGATCAGCTCGCCGAGGCGCTGCAGCAGCGGCTCCAGGCCCTCGCCGCTGCGGGCGCTGATCGGAAAGACCTCGTCGACGCCCTCCATCTCGGCCGCCGCGGCGAGCACCGGGACGATCTCGTTGGGACCGAGCCGGTCCGCCTTGTTGACGGCGCAGATCACCGGCACGTTGGCGCCGGCGTCGAGCAGGGCGCGGACGATGAAGCGGTCGCCGGGCCCCACGCCCTCCTCGCCGTTGATCACGACCAGCGCCACGTCCGACTCTGCGAGCTCGCGCTCGACCCGCTGCTGCATGCGCTCGGTGAGGACGTCGCGGGGACGCTGCACGCCCGGCAGGTCGACGAGGACCAACTGGCGCTCGGCCTCGAGGTCGGTGGCGACGCCGCGGATCGCGCGGCGGGTCGTCTGCGGGCGCACCGAGACGATCACGACGTGGGACCCGACCAGGGCGTTGACCAGCGTCGACTTGCCGACGTTCGGCCGCCCTGCCAAGCCGACGAAACCGGCGCGGGTCATCGCAGCGTGTCGAGGATGCGCGCCTGCAGCGCCAGCATCTCGCCCTCGTCGGTCTCGTGGTCATAGCCGCAGAGGTGGAGGACGCCGTGGACCGTCGCTTCGGTGACGTCGCTGCAGTGCTCGGGGCAGATCGCGACGTCGCCCAGCTCGCGCGGGCCGGGGACGTCGCCGACGCCGTCGACCGGGAAGGAGAGCACGTCGGTCGGCGAGTCCTTGCCGCGGTGCTCGCGGTTGAGCTCGCGGATGCGCTCGGAGTCGACGATCTCGACCCCGAGGTGCCCGTCGCTCACCGCCGCCGCGTCGAGCGCCGCGGCGACCGCTTCGCGCAGGTCAGCAGGGACGTCGTCGAGGTCGAAGGTCAAGTGCTCGGTGTCGGCCCGTGTTCGGCCCGGCCCGCGCGCTCGCGGTTGCCGTGCTCGTCGTAGGCGGCGACGATCCGCTGCACCAGTTTGTGGCGGACCACGTCTTCGCCGCCGAAGCGGATGAAGGAGATGTCCTGGACGTCGTTGAGGATGTCGGCGACGGCGATCAGGCCCGAGCGCTGGTCGGTGGGCAGGTCGATCTGGGTGATGTCGCCGGTGACGACCATGCGCGAGTTGAAGCCGAGCCTGGTGAGGAACATCTTCATCTGCTCCGGGCTCGTGTTCTGCGCCTCGTCGAGGATCACGAAGGAGTCGTTGAGGGTGCGGCCGCGCATGAAGGCGAGCGGCGCCACCTCGATCACGTCGCGCTCGAAGTAGCCGTTGACGCGGTCGGGGTCGATCATGTCGTAGAGGGCGTCGAAGAGCGGGCGCAGATACGGGTCGACCTTGGCCTGGATGTCGCCCGGCAGGAAGCCGAGCCGCTCGCCGGCCTCGACCGCGGGCCGGGTGAGGATGATCCGCTGGACTTTGCGTTCGGTCAGCGCCGCCGCCGCCATCGCCACCGCGAGGAAGGTCTTGCCGGTTCCGGCGGGGCCGATCCCGAAGGTGATCGTGTGGCGGCGGATCGAGTCGACGTAGCGTTTCTGGTTCAGCGTCTTCGGCGCCACCTTGGTGTTGCGATGACGCCAGACGACGTCCTCGAGGATCGCCGCCGGGCTCTCTTCGGCGTCGAGCGCGCCGGTCACCGCTTCGATCGTCCCCGGCGCCACCTCGTGACCCTGCTCGATCAGCTCGACCATCTCGTCGACCACCGTCGCCGCCTGGGCGACGTCGTCGGCGTCGCCCTCGAGGGTGAGGACGTTGCCGCGCAGATGGAGGTCGGCGTCGAGCCGCCCGCGCAGCGCCCGTAGGACCGTGTCCTCCGAGCCGGCCAGCTCGGCGGCGACGGAGTTGTCGAGCGTCAGCTGCCTACGAGCCAAGTTTCTCCCGCACGGCGGTGCTGACCCGCTTGCCGTCGGCGCGGCCGTCGACCTTCGGCATCAACGCCGACATCACCCTTCCCATGTCGCGCTGCTCGGAGGCGCCGCTCTCCTCGACCGCGGCGGCGACCAGCTGTCCCAGCTCCTCGTCGGAGAGCTGCTGCGGCAGGTAGCCCTCGATCAGCTCGGCCTCGAAGCGCTCCGCCCTGGCCTGGTCGGCGCGGCCGGCGCCCTCGTAGGCCTCCGCCGCCTCGACTCGCTTCTTGCGCTCGCGCTGCAGCACCGCGACCTCGTCGCCCTTGCCCAGCTTGGCGTCCTGCTGGAGGACGTCGACGACCATCCGCAGCGCCGAGGCGCGCTCGCGGTCGCGGGCTTTCATCGCCGTCCGCACGTCGTTTTGCACCTGTTCGAGAACGGTCATCGTCCTAAGGGTAATCGGCCGTAGGAGCTCCTAGGTCAGCCGCCGTCGATCTCGATCCGCTCGATCCGCCCCAGCGGCATCTGCAGGAAGCGGTTGCCGAGCTCGCGGAAGGAGTCTGTGTCGCCGGTGCAGAGGAACTCGTAGTCGCCCTCGCCGCGCGGGGAGCGGTCGAGACCGCCCGCCTCGAGCGTACGCTGGACCGCCGCCGCGACCGCGTGGCCGCCGCTGACCAGGCGCACGTCGCGACCGAGGATCCGCTGCAGCATCGGCGCCACCAGCGGGTAATGCGTGCAGCCGAGGATCAGGGTGTCGACCCCTGCCTGCTGCAGCGGCCGGCAGTAGTCGCGGGCCATGCTCATCACGCCGTCGTCGAAGACGGAGCCGTTCTGGATGAACGGAGCGAGGCGGGGTGCCTCCACCTCGGTGACCTCCAGCGCTCGCCCCTGCGCTTCCAGGGCACGGCGGTAGGCGCCGCTCTCGACGGTGTTCGGCGTCGCCAGCACCCCGACCCTGCCGTTGTCGCTGATCGCCGAGGCGATCTCGGCCTGCGGCTCGACCACCGGCACCACCTCCACCCCGCGTTCGGCGGCGACCTCGCGGGCGACGTCCTCGCCGATCGAGGTCGCCGTGTTGCAGGCGATCACCAGCAGCTTGGCGCCGCGGTCGAGCAGGAGGTTGGAGATGCGGGCGATGCGGTCGCGCAGCCAGTCCCGGTCGCGGGTCCCGTAGGGGAACATCGCCGTGTCGCCGAGGTAGAGGAAGTCCTCCTGCGGCAGCGAGACCAGGCACTCGTGCAGCACGGTCATGCCGCCGACGCCGGAGTCGAACATCGCCACCGGCAGGGCGGTGTCGAGGGCGGGCGTTCCGTCTGGGGCGGCCATCAAGGCCGGAGTGTCACAGGAACGGCTTGTAGGTCATGAAGAAGATCGCCACGACGATGATCAGGCCGGCGAGCGCGCCGACCTGGCCGAACCGCTGCGAGATCGCCGTGAACTCGGGACCGAGCGTGTCGCCGCGCTCAAGGTCCGCTTCGGCCAGGGCCTTCGCTTTTCGCACCTGCGGCTGGAAGAACCCGTGCTGCAGGCCGAAGAGGGCGATGATGGCGACGAAGCCGACGGTGATGAAGGCGGAGCTGGAGCTCCAGTCGCCGTCCGACAACAGGTAGATCCCGGCCACGAGGATCACGACCATTCCGGGGTTGACCAGGTAGCGGTCGGATTTCTGAATCCCGGAGAGGATCGCCGGCGCCGAGCGCGGGTACTGCGGGATCACCGCGGCGAAGAGCGCATAGCCGAAGGTCGGTCCGAAGGCGAGGACGACGGCGAGGATGTGTAGGAACAGCGCGATCTTGTAGCCGGGGCTGATTATCGAAGCGAAGGCCATCGCCGGGAAACATATCGGCGCCTTCGGCGGGCGGGCGCTTTTGTTCGGCAGATCCGAACCAAAGCGCCACGCTTAGCCGCTGCGCAGCAGCAGCGCCGCCCAGTCGCCGTCGCGGCGGCGGTCGGACTCGGCGAGGCCCGAAGGTGCGAAGGCGGTGGTGGTCGCGTCAAGCTCGCCGGGCAGGAGGCCGGACAGGATCACCGTGGCGGGAGCCGAGGGAGGGCTAGCCCTCCCTCGGCTCCCGCCACGGTGATCCTGTCCGGCCTCCTGCCCGGCGAGCTTGA
>DASWQL010000018.1:0-10271 GCA_036403715.1 Solirubrobacterales bacterium | reverse complement strand
GCTCACCCTGACGCTGCGAAAGGCTGCTGGCGCGGCGGCCTGACTAGGAGGCGGAGCGAGCCGCGATCTTCGCGGCTTTGGCCTTCTTGCGGGCGCCCGTGTTCCTGTGCAGGGCGCCTTTCTGAACGGCCTTGTCGATCTTCGAGACGAGAGTTCGCTGCTCGCTCTCGATTGCGCTGGAGTCGCCCGACTCCACGGCGCTCTCGAGACGCCGGAAGTGCGTCTTCACCGTGCTCGTGAGCAGCCGGTTCTCAGCGTGCTCGCGCTCGCTGCGTAGGATCCGCTTCTTCTGTGAGGCTATGTTGGCCATGTCGAGTGCCCGGGTGAGCGTCTTGCCGTCCCCGGGCGGCCGCCGACTATAGCGACTGAGGCGCTCTCGGTCGCCCCCAATTTGGAATCGATCATCTGATTTGGAGACCCCGAGGGCACCAGACACCCCTGAAGGCGACGACCGCAGGGCGATAAACGCCGACGAGGTCGTCGCCGCCGAGGCCGACGCCGCGGTCCGCGCCGCGGAGGCGTTCGATCCCGGCGAGGACCTCGAGGGCGAGCCGGCGCCGGGCAACCAGGCCGGCCGGATCGCCCGCTCGACCGCCTTCTTCTCGATCGCGACGGCCGCCTCTCGGGTTGCCGGCCTCGGCCGCGAAGTCGTGGCCGCCGGCTATTACGGGATCAGCGGGCCGATGTCGGCCTTCACGATCGCCTTCCAGGTCCCCAACCTGATCCGCGCGCTCTTCGCCGACGCCGCCCTGCAGCCGGCCTTCGTCCCGGTCTTCACCGAACTGATCGGCAAGAAGCACTACCGCGAGGCCTTCCGCCTCGCCTCGACCCTGTTGCTGCTGGTGACGATGGTGCTGGGCGCGATCACGGCGCTCTTCGTCCTCCTCGCCCCGGTGGTGATGCCGATCTTCGCGCCCGGCTTCGAAGGGCAGATCCTCGACCTCACCATTTCCCTCTCGCGCGTCCTCTTCCCGATCCTGGTCCTGCTCGGGGTCAGCGGCATCGTCGTCGGCATCCTCAACAGCTACGACCGCTTCGGCGCCTTCGCGATCTCGCCGCTGTTCTGGAACCTGACGATCATCCTCGTCCTGGTCGTGCTGGAGCCGAGGTTCCACGGCGAAGACAAGATCTACGCCTATGCGATCGGGATCCTGGTCGGGACGCTGGTCCAGCTGCTGATCCCCGCCTGGGACCTGCGCCACACGCCCTACCGCTTCCAGTGGAGCTTCGACTGGCGCCATCCGGGGGTGCGAAGGGTGCTGCTGCTGATGCTGCCGGTGACGATCAGCCTCGGCCTGATCAACTTCAACCTCTTGATCAACAGCTTCTTCGGCAGCCTCGTCTCCGACGAGGCGCCGGCGGCGATCGACAAAGCCTTCCGCATCTATCAGCTGCCGCAAGGGATCTTCTCGGTCGCGATCGCCACCGTCCTCTTCCCGACCCTGGCCCGCTTCGCCAACCGCGGCGAGATCGACAACCTGCGGGCGACGATGGCCAACGGGATGCGGCAGATCCTCTTCGTCCTGTTGCCGGCCGCGGCGGCGATCCTCGCCCTCTCGGAGCCGATGATCCGCCTCGTCTACCAGCGCGGCGCCTTCGAACCGGCCGAGACCGCGGTGGTCTCGACGGCGCTCTTCTGGTTCGCCTTCTCGCTGCCGACGAACGGCGTCTACCTGTTGCAGACCCGCACCTTCTTCAGCCTGCAGAGACCCTGGCAGGCGACCGGCCTCGCGGTCGTCGACCTGGTCATCTCCGCCCTCGCGGCGCTGGCCCTCTACTCGCCGTTCGGCGTCGGCGGCATCGTCGCCGGCACCGGCATCGGCACCACCGCTGCCGTGGTGGCTCAGGCATTCATCCTGCGCCGCGAGTTCGACGGGCTGGAGCTGCGGCGGCTGCTCTCCACCGGGGCGCGGATCGCCCTCGCCTCCGCCGCCCTCGCCGGGGCCGGCCGGCTCGTCTGGGACCTGCTCGACGCGGCCGTCGGGCGCGGCCTGCTCGGCCAGATCCTCTCGCTCGGCGGGGCTCTGGCGGTCGGCGGTGTCGTCTACGTCGCCGCCGCCCGCCTGCTCCGGATCGCCGAGCTGGACCAGATCATGCGTCTGCTGCGGCGCCGCTAGATGCTCGGCCCCGCTCGCTACCTGCTTGGCGTGCTCGAGATCGCTTTGCTCGTCGGCTTCGCCTGGGTGGGCGCGGCGCGGGTCCGGTCGCGGCTGCTGCCGAGGTTCGAGGGCGCGCCGGCGCACCTGGCGACCGCGGTGGTCGCGGCGGCTCTGCTGATCTGGGTCGCGGAGGTTCTCGGGTCGGTCTCGCTGCTTAAACCGGTGCCCTACGTACTGGGAGTTGCGACCGTGGGAGGAGGGATCTGGGCGCTCGACCGGCGGGTGTGGCGCCGAGGGGGGGTGCCTTCCTTGTCCTTCGCGCTTCCTCGCCGACCGGGACGGGACCGGCCTGGGGGGCGAGCGCCCGGCTCGAAAGCCTCCGGACTGCGGAACACACCCCCCCTCGACGCCCAACCGGCGGGGGGCGTCGATCTGGTGACTCCGGTCGCGTTGTTGATCGCTGGGATCGCCGTCATCCACTTCGCTGCGGGCGTGAAGACGCGGCTGTCGACCGGGATGACCGGGTTCGACTCGACTTGGTACCACGGGCCGTTCGCGGCGGGGTTCTTCCAGAGCGGGAACACGATCGACCTGCACTTCATCGCGCCGCAGTTCCTGGCCTGGTTCTACCCGGCGAACGGCGAAATCCTCCACGCGGTGGGGATGCTGGCGTTCGGGCGCGACGTGCTCTCGCCGTTGCTGAATCTCGGTTGGTTTGCGGGATGCCTGGTTGCCTGCTGGTGCATCGGGCGGCCGTACCGCGTCGGGGCCTGGTCGCTGGCACTCGGGGCGGTGGCGCTGAGCTTGCCGGCGCTCGCCGACCAGGCGGGGGAGGCCAGGAACGACATCGTCGGGATCTTCTTCCTGCTGGCGGCGGTGGCGATCGCGCTCAACGCCTGGGCGACGCGGGACGAGGGGCAGCGCGGCCTTCCAAGCGGCGCCCTGGTTGTGGCGGGGCTCGCCGCCGGTCTTGCCGCCGGCACCAAGCTGAACTTCCTTTTGCCGGCGGCGGTTCTGGTCGTCGGGCTGGCGGCAATCCAGGCTTGGGTCAGTCCCGCAGTTGCGAAAAGTCGCGCAGAGCCTGGTGGATCGGAGCGCCGCGAGGCGAGGGAGCGCCGCGAGTCGAGGAGTTCCTCAGCTCTTGGGGCCGCCTGGCGCGCTCTCGCCGCCGCCGGCCTGGCGGCGCTGGCCGGTGGCGGCTACTGGTACCTGCGAAACCTGATCCACAGCGGCAACCCGCTGCCGTGGATCCACCACCTCGGGCCGATCTCGCTGCCCGCTCCAGAGCAGGGCCTCGGTGGGCGCGAAGCGCATAGCGTCCTCGGCTACCTGACCGACGGCAGCGTCTGGTCCGATTGGTTCCTCCCCGGCCTCCACCACGGCCTCTGGGTCCTCTGGCCCCTGCTCGGCGTCGCTGCGCTGGCGGGCCTGATCCTGGCGCTGCTCTCATCGCGTGGTTCCTTTTGGTCCATATACAGGCAAAAGGAACCACGGAACGGGGAAGTGACCTCTGCGGCGGGCGTCGCGCCGGCGGGCAGAGGCACAGCTGGGTCGGGGTCGGCGCCTTCGGGGAGCGGCACACCGAGGTCGGGGCGAGCGCCTGCGGCCGGAGGCCAACCGCGGTCGGGGTCGGAGCCGGAGCCCGTACTGGCCCTCGCGGGTCTCGTCGGTCTGGCAACGGCCCTCGCCTGGCTGATCGCCCCGACCTCGGCGTCCGGCCCGGAGGGCATGCCCCGCGGCTTCGAGTCCGGCCTCCGCTACTTCGCCCCGGCCCTCGTCCTCGGCCTCGCGCTCCTCCCGACCGTTCCACCGCTCCGCCGCCATCTCAGGTCCCTCCCCGCGGGGTGGTTGCCATTTCTTCCGCCCGGCGGAAGAAATGGCAACCACCCCCCCGGGGTGCGGAGCGGCCCGGCGCTCGGAATCGCGGCGATGGTGGTCGTCGTTGCCGTCGCCGTCGGCTACCCCGTCCAGCGCCACTACCTGCAGCAGCGCTACTCGAATCCGACCTTCTCCACCCCCGGGCTCGACGCCGCCTTCGCCTGGGCCCGCGATGTCTCCGGCGCCCGCATCGCCACCACCAGCACCCGCCAGTACCCGCTCTTCGGCACCGACCTCTCCAACCGCGTTCAATTCGTCGGCGAAGAACGCCCCCACGGCGGCTTCGAAGCCGCCGCCAACTGTCGTCGCTGGCGCCAAGAGCTGAACGCCGGCCAGTACGACTACGTCGTCACCACCCGCGACCGCCTAGAACCCGCCAAGCCCCCATTCCCTCCCCAGGCCAAGTGGACCGAGGGCCCCTGGGCCACCCCCATCCTGCGAAAGCCCCCGACGGTCGTCTTCAAACTGACCGGCCCCCTCAACCCTTCGTCCTGCGCCGGCTGACGTTCGTTCTGTTCCAGCTAAGGAGGACCCGAGATCGGTGTGGGCCCTCGCCGAAGCCCCGATTTGCCCATGGGACACGCAGTCTGGTCGCCATGGCTCCTCCGGCGGGTGGCGTCGGGATGGGTGAACTCCGCAGCCCGGAGGCTTCTGAGCTGAAGACCTGAACCCTCGCACCGCTCACATCCCGCTCAGCGAAGAAGCGCGAAGGGCAAGGAGGGCACCCATCCCGACGACAGGACCCGCCGGCCGGAGCCACCCGTCGGCCATACTCCGCACGCCCATGGACCACATCCGCAACTTCTCGATCATCGCCCACATCGACCACGGCAAGTCGACCCTGGCCGACCGCATCCTCGAGGTCACCGGCGCCGTCGACCCGAAGAAAATGCAGGCGCAGATGCTCGACTCGATGGACCTCGAGCGCGAGCGCGGGATCACGATCAAGGCGCAGGCGGTTAGGGTCGAGTACAAGGCCGCCGACGGGCAGATCTACCACCTGCACCTGATCGACACGCCCGGCCACGTCGACTTCTCCTACGAGGTCTCGCGCAGCCTCGCCGCCTGCGAGGGCGCCCTGCTGGTCGTCGACGCCGCCCAGGGGGTGGAGGCGCAGACGGTCGCCAACACCTACCTGGCGATCGAGAACGGGCTGGAGCTGATCCCGGTCATCAACAAGGTCGACCTGCCCGGCGCCGAGCCGGACCGCGTCGCCCAGGAGATCGCCGACCTGCTCGGCGGCGACCCCGAGGAAGCGCTGCGGATCTCGGCCAAGACCGGGGAGGGGGTGGTCGAGGTGCTGGAGGCGATCGTCGCCCGCATCCCGCCGCCGAAGGGCCAACCGGAGGCCCCGACGCGGGCGCTGATCTTCGACTCCGAGTTCGACCAGTACCGCGGCGTGATCGCCTACGTGCGGATGGTCGACGGCTCCTTCCGCAAGAACCAGCGCATACTGGCGATGCAGAACGGCACCGAGGCCGACATCGACGACATCGGCTTCTTCCGCCCGGCGATGACCGGCGTGCAGGGGCTGGACGCGGGCGACGTCGGCTACCTGATCACCGGGATCAAGGACGTCGCCAAGCTGCGCGTCGGCGACACGCTGACCGCCCAGGCGCGCCCCGCGGCGGAGCCGCTCGAGGGCTACCGCGAGGTGCGGCCGATGGTCTTCTGCGGCCTCTTCCCGATCGACACCGATCGCTACGAAGACCTCCGCGACGCGCTCGAGAAGCTGGCCCTCAACGACGCCGCCCTCTCCTGGGAGCCGGAGACCTCGGAGGCGCTCGGCTTCGGCTTCCGCTGTGGCTTCCTCGGCCTCCTGCACATGGAGATCGTGCGCGAGCGGCTGGAGCGCGAGTACGACCTCGACCTCTTGGCGACGACTCCGAACGTGCGCTACGAGGTCAACCTGATCGGCGACCGGCACCAGGAGGTCCACAGCCCGTCCGACCTGCCGGACCCCGGCTCGATCGAGTCGATCGAAGAGCCCTACATCCGGGCGACGATCATCGCTCCCAAAGAGCAGGTCGGCGCCGTGATGGAGCTCTGCCAGGCGCGCCGCGGCACCCACGTCGACATGCATTACCTGAGCCCGCAACGGGTGCAGATCCGCTACGACCTGCCGCTGGCCGAGATCGTCCTCGACTTCTTCGACCTGCTGAAGTCGTCGACCCGCGGCTACGCCTCGCTCGACTACGAGCCGATCGGCAACCAGGTCTCCGACCTGGTCAAGGTCGACATCCTGCTCGCCGGCGACAAGGTCGACGCGCTCTCGATCATCGTCCACCGCGACTTCTCCTATGACCAGGGCAAGAAGCTGGTCGGGCGGCTGCGCAAGACGATCCCGCGCCAGCTCTTCGACGTCCCGGTGCAGGCGGCGATCGGCTCCAACATCCTCGCTCGCGAGACCGTCAAGGCGCTGCGCAAGGACGTCACCGCGAAGCTCTACGGCGGCGACGTCACCCGCAAGAACAAGCTGCTGAAGAAGCAGAAAGCGGGGAAGAAGCGGATGAAGGCGGTGGGGCGCGTCGAAGTGCCACAGGAGGCGTTCCTCGCGGTGCTCGAGATCGACGAATAGGCGATCCCTAGAATGCCGCGACCATGACGCTAAATACTGATGCGGTAGGCAAGGAATGGCCCGGGACCACCTACCAGGTGGGGCGGGAGAAGATCAAGGAGTACGCGAACGCGCTGGGGATCGAGAACCCCGTGCACTTCGATGTCGAGGCGGCCCGCGCGGCCGGCTTTCGCGACGTCGTGGCGCCGCCGATGTTCGCTGTCGTCTACAGCGGGCCGGCGATCGGGCCGGTGATGTTCGATCCCGAGGTGGGGATGAACTTCGCGGCGATGGTCCACGGCGGCCAGGTCTTCGAATGGGGCGAGCCGGTCTGCTCCGGCGACGAGATCACGACGACGCCGAAATGCCTTTCGATCGAGGAGAAAGACGGCAAAGGCTTCTACGTCTTCGAGTCTGTCTCCGTCAAGCAAGATGGCGAGCA
This sequence comes from Solirubrobacterales bacterium, assembly GCA_036403715.1. Taxonomy (GTDB): domain Bacteria; phylum Actinomycetota; class Thermoleophilia; order Solirubrobacterales; family 70-9; genus VAYN01. Next base: position 3,295 of record DASWQL010000018.1, on the reverse strand, counting down.
GGTCGTGCGCGCGGTCTGGACCAACATTGTCAGGGGGGTCTGAGATGGCTGACTTCAACGAGGGGGACCAGGTCCCCGAGCTGCGGGTGACGCCGGACAAGTACCTGCCGCACCGCTACGCCGGCGCCTCCGGCGACTTCAACCCGATCCACATCGACGACGAGTTCGCGAAAGCCGTCGGGCTGCCGCGGAACATCCTCCACGGCCTCTATTCGATGGGCCTCGTCGCCCGTGCCAACGCCGCGCTTGCCGGCGGCGACCCGCGGGCGCTGAAGCGGCTCTCGGTTCAGTTCCGAGGGATGGGGATCCCCGAGCAGGAGATCGTCGTCTCCGGCACGGTGAAGGCGGTCGACGGGGTCCGCGTCGTCGTCGACACCGTCGCCACCCAGGGCGAGACCCAGATCATCAAGAACGCCGAAGCGGAAGTGCGGCTATAGCCGTTCCTACAATGGGGGGCCGATGCTCTCCGAGCGCCAAGAGCTGATCCTGCGGTTGGTGGTCGAGGCCCATCTGGCCTCGGCCCGACCCGTGCCCTCGAAGGAGGTCGCCGACCAACCGGACGTCGAGTGGGGGTCCTCGACCGTGCGGGCGGAGCTGGCCTTGCTGGAGGCCGACGGCTACCTGACCCACCCGCACACCTCCGCCGGTCGCGTCCCCACCGACAGCGGCTACCGGCGCTACGTCGACCTGCTGCTGGCGTCGGGCGCGGCGCCGGCGCCGCCCGGCGTCGAGCTCGAGCTCTCGCAGCTGCGACGCGAGGTCGACGAGGCGATGCGGGAGACGACCGCGGCGCTGGCCCAGGTGACCGACCTGGTGGCGATGGCGACGGCGCCGCATCTGGCGACGGCGACGATCCACCGCGTCGAGGTCCTGCGCCTGCAGCCGAACAAGGTGGTGGTGATCGCGATCGCCTCCACCGGCGACGTCGCTCGTCGCGTCTTCGAGTTCGAGCGGCTCGTCGACCCGGGGCTGGTCGAGTGGGCTTCGAGCTACCTGAACGAGACTCTGACAGGGCTAAGCGTCGGCGCCCGGATGACCGCCGCCCGCCTCGCCGACCCCGAGCTCGACCAGGTCGAGGCCGAGTTCGTCTCCACCGTGGGAGCGGTCTTCACCGAATTCGACCGCAGCGCCGGCGCCGACCTCTACATGGACGGCGCCTCGCGCCTGCTCTCCGAGGAGCACATCGCCGACCTGCCCCGCGCCGACGAGCTGATGACGGCGCTGGAGCGGCGCGCGGGCGTCCTGCAGATGCTGCGCTCCTCGCTCGACGAGCGCTCGGTCTTCATCTGGATCGGCGGCGAGAACCCGCAGCCCGAGCTGCGCTCGGCCAGCGTCGTCGGTGCCAACTACAGCCTCGGGCACCGCAATCTCGGCTCGGTCGGCGTGGTCGGCCCGCTGCGGATGGACTATGCGACCGCGATCGCCTCGGTCCGCGGTGCCGCCCGTGAGCTCTCCCGTTACTTCGAGACCGTCTACGACGGCTGACCCGGATGGCGCGCGACTACTACGAGGTGCTCGGCGTCGGCCGGGACGCCGGCGAGGCAGAGATCAAGAAGGCGTTCCGCGGGATGGCGCGCGAGCTGCACCCCGACGTCAACGGCCACGACCCGGAGGCGGAGGAGAAGTTCAAGGAGGCCGCCGAGGCTTACGAGGTGCTCTCCGACGCCGAGCGCCGGCGCACCTACGACGCCTACGGGCGCGAGGGCCTGCGCTCCGGCGGCTTCGACCCGCGCAGCAGTTCCTTCGGCTCGATCGACGACATCTTCCAGGCCTTCTTCGGCGGCGATCCCTTCGGCGTCGGCGGCCGCTCCGGCCCGGCCCCTGGCGGCGACCTCCTGCTCTCTGTCGAGATCGACCTCGCCGAGGTCGCCACCGGCGTGCGCCGCGAGGTCTCCTACGACGCGGTCGGATCCTGCGAGCACTGCCACGGCAACGGCGCCGAGCCGGGGACGCCGATCTCGACCTGCGAGCGCTGCGGCGGCGCCGGGCAGCTGCGCCAGGTCTCACGCACCCCGTTCGGCCAGATGGTCCGCGGCGTCACCTGCGACGTCTGCGGCGGCGCCGGGAAGATCCCGAAGACGCCCTGCGAGGCCTGCGCCGGCAGCGGCCGCGCTCGCCGGCGGGCGAGTCGCGAGATCGAAATCCCGGCCGGGATCGAAGCCGGCCAGCGGCTGCGGGTCTCGGGCGCGGGCCATGCCGGCGAAGCCGGGGCGCCCGCGGGCGACCTCTACGTCGAGGTGGCAGTCGCCGAGGACGAGCGCTTCCGCCGCGACGGCACCGACCTCGTCAGCATCGTCTCGATCCCCGCCACCGAGGCGATGCTCGGCACCGCGGTGACGGTGCCGACGCTCGACGGCGAGCAGGAGATCGAGGTCGCGGCCGGCACGCAGCCCGGCCACGAAGAGGTGCTGCGCGGCGCCGGGTTGCCGCGCCTGGGCGGTCGTCGCCGCGGCAACCAGCGGGTGATCCTCGAGGTCGTCGTCCCCACCAACCTCAGCGACGAGCAGCGCGAGATCGCCGAGCGGCTCGACGAGACGCTGGAGGACGAGAACCTCGTGCCGCGCCAGGGCGAGGGCCTATTCAGTCGCGTCCGCCGCGCCTTCGGGTAGGGGCGGCTTGGTGATACGCCTGGCGGTGCGCTGTTCCCCCGACCTTGCTGATGTCGTCCTTGCCGAGCTGACGGTGCTGGCGCCGAACGGGGTCGAGGAGGAGCGCGGGCCCGGATACGTGGAGTACGCGATCTACGGCGGCGAGGGCGAGCTGCCGGAGCTGGGGGACCTCGATGCCGCGGTCGGGGAGGGTCGGGTCGAAGTCAGCGCCACCGAGATCCCCGACGACTGGGCCGACCGCTGGCGGGACTTCCACAAGCCGCTCCTGATTGGAGAGCGGCTCTGGCTGCGGCCCTCCTGGGAGCAGCCGCGGCATGGGGCGATCGACGTCGTCGTCGACCCCGGGCAGGCCTTCGGCACCGGCTCCCACCCGACCACCCGCCTCTGCCTCGAGCTGCTGCTGGAGCTGCAGGCAGCGGGCGAGGCGAAGGGCCCACTGACCGACCTCGGCACCGGCTCCGGCGTCCTCGCGATCGCCGCCGCCAAGCTCGGCTGGGACCCGATCCACGCCTACGACCACGAGCCCCTAGCGATCGAGGCGGCAGCCGCCAACGCCCGCGCCAATCGCGTCGAGATCGAGTTTCAGCGCACCAACCTGCGCGAAACCCTTCCGCATCTCGCTCCAACCGTCGTCGCCAACATGACGGCCCCGATTCTCAGTGCAGTGGCTGTTCAGCTTGAGGCGC
>DASWQL010000017.1:0-23338 GCA_036403715.1 Solirubrobacterales bacterium | reverse complement strand
CCCCCCCCCCGCACCCCGCCCCTAGCCACTTCGAAGTTAGAGATGAGCCTTTGGGGGCCATCCCGTCCCTCGTGCGGGCCCTGCACGCCCAGGATCTTCTGATCGCCATCGCCCGTCCGACCGGAGCGTCGGACAACCCGGTCGCAATCGGAATCGCCGGACACGGCTTCGACGGCAATCTCACCTCCGACAGCACCCGGACCGACGGCTACGTCCTCTCGACCGACGTCGCGCCGACGATCCTCGACCAATTCGGCATCGAAGTTCCCTCGCAGATGTCCGGGCAGGCGATCCGCTCCGACGGGTCGGTCGATCCGGCGTCGATCGACTCCTTCGTGTCGAGGATGGAGGTGGTGTCGCCGCGCAGGGGGCCGGTCATCGGTCTCACCATCGCCGCCTGGCTCGCCGCGGTCCTCATCGTCGCGCTCGTCGGCCGCGGGCGGATCGCCCGGCCCGCCGTTCGTGTCCTCGGCCTCAGCCTCGTCTATCTGCCCCTCCTATTGCTCGCCGGCGCAGCGCTCGAACCCAGCCAAGGGTCCGAACAGCTGCTGGTGGGGCTCGGCGCACCGGTGTTGGCGCTGGCAACCCTGGCCGTGTTGCGTGACTACCGGGCCCTTGCCATCGCCTCGGCGCTGACCGTCCTCGCCTACGGCGCCGATGTGATCGCCGGCTCGCGGCTCACCTCACTCTCGCTGCTCGGGCCCAACCCTGGTCTCGGGGTGCGTTTCTACGGCATTGGCAACGAGCTCGAGGCCCTGCTCGTGGTGCTCCTCGTCGCCGGCTGCGGTGCCGCTCTCGCCGGCTTCCTCCCGAGGCTCTCGCCGCAGCGCTCGGCGCTCACCTTCCTGGCCGCCGGGCTGCTCTGCGCCTTCGTCTTCGCTGCCGGTCGCTTCGGCGCCGACGTCGGCGCGGCGATCGTCTTCCCGCTCGGGGCGGCGGTTGCCGCCGTGGTCGTCGCCGGCCGCAGGCGCCGCAGCGCTCTGCCGCTTGTCGTCGGGGCCCCGTTCGCCGTGCTGGCGCTGTTGGCGCTGGTCGACCTCGTGTCCGGCGCCAACGCGCACCTCACCCGTTCGGTTCTCGACGCCGGCGGTCTCGGGGACCTCGCCGACGTGGCGCAGCGGCGCCTGCAGCTCTCGGCCCACAGCTTCGCCCGGCCGGTCCTGCTGTTCTTCCTGCCCGTCGTTCTCCTTCTCGCGGTCCTCGCGGTCGTCCGCAGGGACCGCCTGCGCGCCTGGTTGCGTGAGGTGCCCGCGATGCGCGCCGGCTTGCTGGGAGCGCTCGTCGCGACCCTGGTCGGCACCCTTGCCAACGACTCCGGAGCGCTGTTGCTGGAGATCGGCACCGCCTACCTGCTGGTCTTCGCCGCCTTCGCCTGGACCGAGGCGAAGCAGCCCGGTCGATGATCTACCCTTAAGACTCGTGCGAATCGGTCTCGTCTCGCCATATTCCTGGTCCTATCAGGGAGGCGTGAACCGGCATGTCGAGGCGTTGGCGGAGGAGTTTCTCGGTCGAGGCCACGATGTCCGCGTGCTTGCCCCCTTCGATCCGCCTGGCCGGGTCAGTCGGGTTCTGCACCGGGCCGGTGCAGAACAGCGCCAGGTTCCCGACTATCTGGTCCGGTTGGGCCGCACCGCCGGCTTCGGCGCCAACGGCTCGGTCTCCAACCTCGCTCCCTTCCCGCTCGGCGGCGTCGTCGCCCCGCGCCGCGCCATCCGCACCGGCGAGTTCGACGTAATCCACGTACACGAGCCGGTCGTGCCGCTGGTCGGCTGGAACGCGACGCTCGGCGCGCAGACCCCGGTGGTCGGGACCTTCCACGCCTACTCGACCAAGCCGCTGCCGAACTACATCGCCAACGGCGTCGGCGCGCGCCGGCTCTTCAACCGCCTCTCGGCCCGGATCGCCGTTTCCGAGGCGGCGGCGTGGAGTGGTCGCCGCTGGTACGGGGGCGACTACACGATCATCCCCAATGGCGTCGACGTCGACGCCGCGCCGAGTGCGCCGTCGCCCCGCTCGGATCAGCTGAGGATCCTCTTCGTCGGCCGGCCCGAGGAGCGCAAGGGACTGCCGATCCTGCTCACCGCCTTCGGCGCCCTGGTCGAGCACGTTCCCTGTCGCCTGACCGTGATCGGTGCCGAGCGCGAGGACGTGCTGCGCTATATCTCCGACCCCGAGCTGCTGCGCTGGATCGACCTCCGCGGCCGCGTCTCCGGCGAGAGCCTTTGGGCCGAGCTGCATGGCGCGGACGTCCTCTGCGCCCCGTCCCTCTCCGGCGAGAGCTTCGGGATGGTCCTGACCGAGGCGTTCGCCGCCGGGACGCCGGTGATCGCTTCCGCGATCGCCGGCTACAGCGACGTCGTCACCGACGGCGTCGACGGGCTGCTGGTCCCGCCGGGGGACCCGCAGCGACTGGCCGAGGAGCTGCAGCGCATCCACCACGAGCCCGAGCGCCTCGCGGCAATGGGCGAGGCCGCCCGCCGCAGCGCCCAGCGCTACGCCTGGCCTCGGGTCGCCGACCAGGTGACGGAGGTCTACGAGCGCGCGATCGAGGTACCACAGCCGAACGGAGCCGGCGAGCGGATCGCCCATTGGGCCGGCTTCCGGCCTGCCGACGGCCGGCCGCGGATTGCGCCCCAGCGGCTGCCGTCGCTCGACCCGCCGCCGGCCCAGGCCGGCAATCGCGGTCGCCGGGTCGCCCGCCGCGTCGGCCTCGGCGTGGCCGGGGCACTCGGGATCGGCCTCACCGCCCTCGCCGCCCAGAAAATCGGCGTCGACAAGGTGGTCGAAAGCATCGTCCGCTCGAACTTCACCTGGGTCCTGGTCGCCATTGCCCTGATGGCGATCTCGCTCTTCTTCCGCGCCGCCTCCTGGTATTGGATCGCCAAGGCAGCGCTGCCCAACCGTTCGATCCGCCGCCGCGACGTCACCTCGGCGACGATGATCGGGGTGCTGATGTCGGCCACCCTGCCCGCCCGTCTCGGTGAGCCGGCGCGAGCGCTGACCCTCGCCCGCCGCACCGGCAGGATGCGGGAAACGTTCCCCGTCCTGCTCGGGACCCTGGTCTCGCAGACGATGCTGAACCTCGTCGCCCTGGCGATGCTGGGCGTGATCATCGTCTCGACCACGCCGCTCTTTCACTCCGGGACCCAGAAGCTCTTCGCCTTCAGCCTGGTGCCGCTGATCCTGCTCGTAGTCGTGATCGTGGCGCCGATGTTGATGCGCCGCAACGGCAACGGCCGGCTGGCGCGGATCGGCGCCGCCGCCCACCGGGGGCTGGTCCAGGTGAGGGCCGGGCTGGCGGTCTTTCGCAACCCACGCCGGGGCGCCGCCGCTGCCGTCGCTCAGCTCGGCGCCTGGGCCATCCAGCTCGCCGCCTGCTGGGCGCTGCTCTACGCGCTGGGCCTCAACGGAAAGGCCGGGATCGGCGCCGCGGCGGCGGTGCTCTTCGCCGTCAACGTCACCGCCGTCGTGCCCGCAACCCCGTCCAACATCGGCGTCTTCCAGCTCGCCGTGATCAGCGTCCTCCACACCGGCTTCGGCGTCAGCACCGCCGATGCGCTGGCCTACGGGGTGATCCTGCAGGGGGTGGAGATCGCAACCGCGGTGGGGCTCGGCCTGCCGGCGCTCGTCCGCGAGGGTCTTACCTGGAGCGACCTGCGCGTGCAGGCGCTCTCGACCGCCCCGGTCAGGCTCGAGCCGACGCCTCGCTCCCGAGGCAAAGCGAAGCACGAGAGCGCCATCTAGCTCAAAGATTCACTAAGCGACTAAAAAACTCCCGTGTATTGATTTAGGATCCGGCCGGAGGTGTGCCGCCACCATTCCCAGGCCGGCACTCCTGGCTACGAGGGAGGCGTGGCCGGCGCCGTGTCCATCCAGCAGGCGTCGGCCCCCCCTCGGTGATTCGGCTGTTTTGCCAAGGATTCCTTGACAAGTACTCAAAAGTCCTCGTAAGGTGCGGGAACCACGTTCGGGGCGGGGGGTTACCCGGGGGGAGAGAAACATGGAATACGAGTCAGCGCTGTTGGAGAGGGTCGCGCAGCAGTTTCGGCGCGAGATGTGGATGTCGGTGGTCCCGGAAGCGGTGACCGAATCCGGCGTCGAGGTGCAGAGCTTCGGCCCGGTTCAGGCGACGGCCTTCGGCGACCTACCGGAGGTCAAGGCCTTGAACCAGATCCAGGGAGGCGCGGAGCCGGGCGCCGTTCAGGGCGGGCACCTGGCGAAGGCGGTGGAATGGATGCGGGCGCGCGAAGTGGACTACCTGGTGCCGGTGGCGGAGGGACGTCCCGGGTCGAGCGAGGCGGCGGCCTGGCTCGGGCAGCGCGGCTTCGACCGCGGCCGTGACTCGGTCAAGTTCATCCGCGATACCAGCCTCTCGGACATCCGAGTCGATCCGACCATGGTCATCTACGAGCTCGGCGAGGACGAAGCCGACGGCGAAGGGATGAGCGCGATCATCACCGAGGCGATGGAAATTCCCGGGACGGCCGGGACGCTCTTCTTCTCGCTGCCGCTGGAAGAGCACTGGCGCTGCTACACCGCCGCCCCCAATGCGGACGAGGGCGTCGTCTCCACCGCGTCGATGCTGATCGACGACGGCATCGCCCAACTCGGGCCAGGCGCGACGCTGAAGGGCTGGCGGGGCTGCGGCTGCAACCGTGCCCTGCTGCATCGGCGTCTGATCGACGCGGCCGAGGCGGGGTGTCACACGGTCTTCGTCGAGCTGGGGGAGTGCGACCCGGAGTCTTTCGCGGCGATTCGCAGCAACCTGCTCCGCACCGGCTTCGAGGAGGCCTACGGCAGCCAGGTCTGGCAACGGCCGGCGCTGCGGCCGGCGGCGGTCTATTAGGCCGGAGCCGCTCACACGGCCCGCAGCGGCCGGCGGCGCTCAGCCGCCGAGGACTTCGGCGGGCGCGGGCTCGCTGCCCTCGTCGTCGACCTCGGGGTCCGACTCGGGCGGCAGCTCGCCGCCGCGGTCGGTGCCGGCGATCAGCTCATCCGGCGCCTTCTCCTCGGGAACGAAGCCGGACTTCATGCCGAAGTAGACGGCCTGGGGGTGGTGGGCGACGATCGCGACCGTCGACTGCTCCGGCATCACCGCGTAGCCGGCGGAGAGCGTCATCCCGATCGCTTCCAGATCGAGCAGGCGCCAGACCTTCTCGTGCTCGGACTGCTCCGGGCAGGCCGGGTAGCCCCAGGAATAGCGGCGGCCCTGGTCGAGCTCGATGCCGAGTCGGCGGCGGATGTCGGAGTGCAGCCACTCGGCCAGTCCCTCGGCCGACTGCACCCCCAGCCCGTGGACGAAGAGCTGCTCGGCGAACTCGCCTTCGCTCTCCAGTCGTTCGATCAGCTCCGTCACCTCGGGGCCGACCGTGACTCCCTGGAGGGCGACGACGTCGCGTTCGCCGGACTCGATCGGCCGGTAGAAGTCGGCGAGGCAGATGCGGTCGTGCTTCGGCTGGCGCGGAAAGACCAGGCGCTCGACCTCGCGCTCGGGGTTCTCCGGATCGAAGACGACCAGCTCGTTGCCATCCGAGTTGCAGGGGAAGAAGCCGAGTCGGGCGCGCGGGTGGAGGTAGTCCTGTTCGTGCCACATCCGCTCCAGACGGGGCGCGAAGCCCTCCTCGCCGTCATCGCCCTCGACCAGCTTGCGCCATGCCTCCCCCTTCACTCCGCGCCCGCCCCAGTGCAGCTTGAAGAGCACGTGGCGGTCGAGGTAGGGGAAGACGTCGTCGAGGTCGATCGGAATCTCGCGCACGCCCCAGAACGGCGGCGCCGGGATCGGCGTGTCGGTGCGGACAGCGGAGCGGACGCTGTCGTCGGTGGTGGGCGGCGAGTCGTCGACCACGACCGGCTTCTCGCGGAGCTGCTTGGCCTCGGCCTTGATCCGCTCGACCAGGGCGGCGCGGGCCTCGCCGTCGATCAGCGCGTCCATCGTGTCCAGCCCCTGGAAGGCGTCCTTGCAGTAGAAGACGCCGGGTTCGTAGACCTCGTCGGATTCTTTGCCCTTGGGGTAGAGGGTGCGGCGGCCGAAGTCCCGGTTGATCGCGGCGCCGCCGATCAGCACCGGGAACTCGAGGCCGCGCTGGTGCAGCTCCTGGACGCAGGTGGGCATCTGCTTCGAGGTCGAGACGAGCAGGGCGGAGAGGCCGATCGCGTCGGCGCCGTGCTCGACCGCGGCCTCGATGATCGTGTCGACCGGGACCTGCTTGCCGAGGTCGATCACGGTGTAGCCGTTGTTGGTGAGGATCGTGTTGACGAGCGACTTGCCGATGTCGTGGACGTCGCCGAAGACGGTCGCGATCACGACTTTGCCCTTGGTGTGGCCGTCGATCCGGTCCAGGTAGTTCTCCAGCTGGGCGACGGCGCGCTTCATCACTTCGGCCGACTGCAGGACGAAGGGCAGGATCAGTTCGCCGGCGCCGAATTTGTCGCCGACCTCCTTCATCGCCGGCAGCAGCACCTCGTTCAGCGTCGGCACGGCGCCGATCTTCTCGACTGAGCGGTCGATCCAGTCCTCGACGCCCTCCTTCTTGCGCCGCAGGATGTGCCAGTGCAGGGCCTCCTCGGGCTCCATGCCCGCGGTCGGGTCCTCCGCCTCGGCCTCGGCCTCCTCGCCCTTCGACTCGAAGTGGGAGATGAAGCGCTCCAGCGCGTCCTCGCGACGGTTGAAGACGAGGTCGTCGGTCAGCTCCCGCTCCTCGTCGCCGATCTCGCTGTAGGGGGTGATGTGGTTCGGGTTGACCATCGCCAGGTCGAGCCCGGCCTCGACGCAGTGGTGGAGGAAGACGGAGTTGAGGACCGCGCGCGGCCGCGGCGAGACGCCGAAGGAGACGTTGGAGACGCCGAGCGAGGTCTTGACGCCGGGGAGCTCGGCCTTGATCCGGCGGATCCCCTCGATCGTCTCCACCGCCGAGGGCTTCCACTCGTCGTCGCCGGTGGTGAGGGTGAACGTCAGGGCGTCGAAGATCAGCGCTTCGGGATCGAGGCCGTACTCGCCGCAGGCGATGTCGCGGAGGCGCTTGGCGATCTCGACCTTGCGCTCGGCCGTCTTCGCCATCCCGACCTCATCGATCGTCAGCGCGATCAGCGCCGCGCCGTGGGCCTTGGCCAGCGGCACCACCACGTCGGCCTTGGCGCGGCCCGCCTCGAGGTTGATCGAGTTGACGATTGCCCGCCCGGGGATCTGCTCCAGGGCGTTCTTGATCACCTCCGGCTCGGTCGAGTCGACCTGGATCGGCGAGGGCTGGGTCAGCGAGATCCGCTTCACCACCGCGCCCATCTGCTCGTCCTCGTCCTGGCGCTCGGTCAGCGCCACGCAGACGTCGAGCACGTGGGCGCCGCCTTCGACCTGGTCTTCGGCGACCTGGACGAGGCCGTCGTAGTCGTCGGCGAGCAGCAGCTCCTTGGCTTTGCGCGATCCCTGCGAGTTGACCCGCTCACCGACCAGCGTCGGCCGCGGCTCCTGCACCAGCGGGGTGGAGGTCATCATCGAGGAGACCTCGATCGGGCCCGGCGCCGGACGCTCTCCGGGCACCTTGCCGTCGACCCGCGCTCGGATCGCGGCGATGTGCTCCGGGGTCGTGCCGCAGCAGCCGCCGACGATGCCGACGCCATAGCGCTCGACGAACTCGCCCAGCGTCGCCGCCAGGGGCTCCGGCTTTTCAGGGAAGATCGTCTCGCCGTCGGGGCCCTGCAGCGGCAGGCCGGCGTTGGGGATGCAGTGGACCGGCAGCGGGCTGGTCTCGCCGAGGAAGCGGATCGCGTCGCGCATGTCCTCGGGACCGGTCGAGCAGTTGAGCCCGACCACGTCGACGTCGAGCGCCGTCAGGGTGGTCAGCACCGCCTGCACGTCGGTCCCGAGCAGCATCTTGCCGCCGTTGGGGAGGAGGGAGACGCTGATCTGCAGCGGCAGCCGGCGCCCGGTGGCGGCGAACGCCTCGCGGGCGCCGAAGATCGCCGCCTTCACCTCGAGGATGTCCTGGGCGGTCTCGATGATGATCAGGTCGGCGCCGCCTTCGACCAGGCCGCGCGCCTGTTCGGCGAACACCTCCGCAAGCGTGGCGAAGGAGATGTCGCCAAGGGTCGGGTCGGTGGAGGCGGGCAGGAATCCGGTCGGCCCGATCGAGCCGGCGACGAAGCGCTCCTCGCCGGCCGCCTTGCGGGCGATTTCGGCCGCCTTGGTGTTTATCTCGAGCGTGTGCTCGCCCAGTCCCCACTCTTCGAGCTTCAGTCGCGAGCCCTGGAAGGTGTCGGTCTCGACCACCTCGGCGCCGGCCTCGAGCATCGAGGCGTGCACCCCCTCGATGACATCCGGGCGGTTGAGGACGAGGGCCTCGTGGCATTTGCCCTCGAGGCCACCGTAATCGGCCTGCGTGAGGTCGAACTGCTCCAGCGTCGCGCCCATGCCGCCGTCGAAAACGACGACGCGCTCCTTGGTTGCGGCTATGTAGTCGCGCGCGGCCATGAACTTAAAGAGGCTACCGGGGCGCTCCCCAGGGCCGGCTAACGGGGCATCTCCACCCTCACGCCGCTCAGCCGCGCAGGCCGAGGCGGCGCCTGAGGTCGCGGGCGTTGAATGCCTGGCCGATGCGCGCGACGAGGTTGCGGCGGGCGCGCGTGTACGGGTACCAGGTCGGTTCGCGCTTGCCGCCGAAGCGGGTGATCACAACCGACTCGGTGCGGCAGTACTTCTTGATCCCTGGTTCGCCGTGGCGGAAGCCGATCCCGGACTGCTTCCAGCCGCCCATCGGCACGTCGGAGGCGAAGTAGTTGACCAGCACGTCGTTGACGTTGATGGCGCCGCACTCGACCCGCCGCGCCACCTGCTCCGCCCGTTCCTTCTCACCGAAGACCGAGCCGGAGAGGCCGTAGCGGCTGTCGTTTGCCAGTCGCAGCGCCTCCTCGGCGTCGCGCGCCTTCATCACCCCGACCACCGGCCCGAAGGTCTCCTCGCGCATCACCTTCATCGAGTGGTCGACGTCGACGAGCACGGTCGGTTCGAAGTAGTCGCCCGGGCCCGCGACGCGCTTGCCGCCGGTCACCGCACGGGCGCCCGAGGCGAGCGCGTCGTTGACGTGGTCCTCGACGATCGCGGTCTGGTTGGGCGAGGTCATCGCGCCGACGTCCTTGGGGTCGCGGGAGTCGTCGGCGCCCTGGCGCAGCTTTCCAACTTCCGCGGTCAGCTTGGCGACGAACTCGTCGTAGGCCGGCTCCTCGACGTAGATCCGCTCCACCGACATGCAGATCTGACCGGAGTTCATCATCCCGCCCCAGGCCGCGGCGTTCGCCGCCCGGTCGAGATCGGCGTCGGAGAGGACGATCATCGGGTCCTTGCCGCCGAGCTCGAGGCTGACCGGGGTCAGGGTCTCGGCGGCGCGGGCCATCACCTTGCGGCCGGTGCGGTCGGAGCCGGTGAACTGGACGAAGTCGACCGCGTCTACCAGGGCGCTGCCGGTCTCGCCGACTCCCTGGACGCACTCGAGGACGTCGGGAGCGCCGATCTCCTCCTTCCAGGCGTCGACCACCTCGGCCAAGCCGAGCGGAGTGAACTCGGAGGGCTTGATCACCACGGCGGCGCCCGCCTGCAGCGCCGGGATCGCGTCGCCGAGGGAAAGGATCAGCGGGAAGTTCCAGGGGCTGATGATGCCGACGACCGGATGGGGCCGGTACTGGACCCGCAACTTCTTGGAGGCCAGCAGGGGGGAGTGGGGACGGACGCTCTCCTCGCCGATGAACTTGGCCGCGCGGGTGCCGTAGAAATTGATCAGATCGGCAAGGTAGACCGGCTCGTTGGAGGCGTCGGCGCGGACCTTGCCGGTCTCTGCCTGCATCGTGTCGAGGATGCGGTCGGTGTTGTCGAGGATCCAGTCACGGAGCTTGCCGAGCCAGTGATAGCGGCCCTCTATCCCCATCGCCTCCCACTCCGGCTGAGCGGCGCGGAGCCGGGCGACCGTCTCGGCGACGGCCTGCGGGGAATCGACGGGTACCGTGGCGATCAGCGCGCCGGTGGCGGGATTGTGGACCTCGATCGCCTCCGCGGCGGATGGCGCGGTGCCAGCCGCGGTCCGGGTCGTCTCAGCACCGGTATCGGCGGTTCCGCTCTCCACAGGGACTCCCTTCGTAGACACTTTGGCTGCCCAGCCAAGGGTAACCGCCGCGGGGATCGCGGGCAGGGAGACCTGGTCAGACCCGCGTCAGGATCAGGCTGAGGAGGAAGGTGAGGAAGGCGGCGATCATCAGACGCTGCATGGCGTCGAATCGAGCATCGACCTTTTCGAATCGCGCATCGACCTTTTCGAACCGCGCATCGACCTTGTCGAACCGGGCGTTCATCTCCGCCCGAAGCTCGGCGAAGTCCGACTTCATTTCAAGTCGGAACGTTCGCATGTCTTCGCGCGATTCGCGGAAGCCCTCGTCGACCCGATTGGCCAGGTCGTCGAGCCGCTCGTCGGTCCACGCTTCCCTCATCGCCTCCATGAGATTACTGTAGACAAAGAGTTTCTACGCATGTGTGGAAGAAGTGTGAAAAAAGCGTCAACGCGGGACGAGGCGGTAGATCGGGCCCGACAGCGAGACGACGTAGACATGGCCGTGGTCGTCTTCGCCGAAGGAGGACGGGCTTTCGACCGCGAGACCCAGCTTGTGCTCGCTGCTTGCCCCTTTCAGGTGCGGAACCAGGCTGCGCACCTGGCCCTCGCAGAGATCCGCGTAGACGTAGCGTCCATATAGAGAGCGGAGGCTGTGGTCGGCGACGACGTAGCCGCCGATGATCGAGCAGCTGCCGCCGCCGCGAGCGTGGCCGTAGGCGAAGATCGGCTTGGTGGTTCCACCGGGGTCGGGGGTGCCGCTGTTTTCGCCCCGGTAGGGAGCGAAGCCCTCGAAGGCGTCCCAGCCGAAGTCGGCGCCCCTGGCGGCGCCCACCGTCGTGTAGTCGAGCTCCTCGAATTCGTTCTGGCCGACGTCGGCGATCGCGATCCGCGGGCGCTTCGCCGTCAACCGGTCGAAGGAAAAGCGGAACGGGTTGCGCAGCCCGTAGCTGTAGATCTCGTCTCTGCCGGGCTTGCCGACGAACGGGTTGGACGGCGGGATCGAATAGGGACGGCCGCCCGACGGGCGTGGATCGATTCGAAGCAGCTTCCCGAGCAGCACATCCTTGTTCTGGGCGTTGTTGGGCGGATCCCCGCCGCTGCCGCCGTCGCCGGTGCCGAAGTAGAGGAGGTTGCCGAGGAACTGCAGTTGGCCGCCGTTGTGGTTGGCGTTGACCGGATGCGGGATGCGGATCACCAAGCGCCTGCTCCCCGGCGCTGCCCGGGTGGCGGTACGGCGCTCGAATTCCTCGATGCGGATGTTGCCGGCGTTGTCCGTGTAATAGACGTAGAAGCTCTTGCTGCGTCGGTAGTCGGGCGGGAAGGCGATCGAGAGCAGTCCCCGCTCGCCGCCGTCGTAGCCGACGAGCGCTCGCAGGTCGAGGAACGGTCGCGGCAGCCGCCGGCCGCCTCGCGTCACGATCACGCGCCCCGGTTGCTCGACTACGAAGAGCAGTCGCGGAAAGCCCGGTGCGCCGGTGACGTGGACCGGCTTGTCGAAGCGGCCGATCTGCTTCAGCCCCGCTCCGGTCCCGGCGGCGGGACGCTCGCCGGTTGCGGCGGGGGTCGTGGTCTGGTCCGGCGGGTTGGCGGAGCCGCAGGCGGGAACGGTCAGGCAGAGAGCGAGAGCGGCAAGCGCCGCGGCCGGCCGGGGTCGTCGCATGGGAGCCACGCTACCCAGCGGCCGACGGCGCTATTCGCCGCTTGGCCGGCTCTTCGACCTGCTCTTCTGGATTTCGACGACTTCGCCCGAATCCGTGACTTCGGTTTCGGGCAGTTCGGCGGTGATCTCGGCGGCGAAGGAGCCGCCGGGTGCGACGCCGCCCTTGGTCACCGCCTTGGCCTGCGCGGACAGCCCGGCGTTGACGCGGTAGACGAGGTCGAACTTGCCGGCTTTGACCGCGCTCAGCTTCCACACCGCTTCCGTCGTCTTCCCCGGCTTCAGCGGTCCGAAGGCAAACGTCTTCGGATCCGAGGTCGAGGCCCCACCGGGTTCCGAGGAGCCGGCCAGTCGCGGGTAGGTCGCAGCCAGCACCCAGACGGGACGATCGGGTTGGGCGAGCCCCGGTTGCGGGTCGCGGATCGCGAACGGCAGCGAGGCGTTCCGTCCCTCCTGGCCGGCGACGCCGATCGTCACGCTGAGGGCTGGAACCGTCTTCCTGCCGGTGTTGCGGATGCCGATCCGCAACAGTGAGGTCTGGCCCAGTCGCTGTTTGTCGGGGAAGCTTGCCTGCGTCACCCGCACCCGGTAGGTCCCCGCGCGCTCGTTGGAGTCCGAGGATTCTCCGCCGCCGCAGGCGCCGAGCAGCACCGCCACGGCCAGCGCGGCGAACCCGGTCGCGGTGGCTCCGAGGCGGGTGCGCCGGGAATGTCTTCCGGTCCCCCGCAAAGCGGCCCGAACATAGCACGGGGATTCCCCGCATCCGCGGGGTTTTCAGGCCCGTCGAGCGGGTTAGTCCGATCTCAACACTGGGCTGAGTGTTGGGGGGGACCCATCCCCTAGACTCACACCACGAGTGGGGCGCCGCGCGGATGCGGCGCGGCTCGTCGGAGGAGGCAGATGGTCGGATCCGCGGTCAACAGGGCTTTCTTGCCCGCCAAGTCGCTGTTCGAGGTCGTGGGGGAGATGATGCTCCTCACCGCGCGGACGATCGTCTCGGCGGTGAAGCCGCCGTACCCTTACGGCGAGGAGTTCATCGGGCAGTTCCTCTTTGCCCTGCAGCTCTGCTGGTTTCCCCTGCTCGTCTCCACCGTCGCCTTCGGCTTCGGAGCACCGGGACTGCAGGCGGCGAACTTCCTCTCGCTGTTCGGTGCCCTCGATCGCCTCGGCGGCTTCTTCGTCCTCGCCTCGATCCGCGAGTTCGCGCCCTTCGTGACCGCGGTGGTGGTGGCCGGGGTCGCCGGCACCGCGATCACCGCCGACCTCGGCGCCCGCAAGATCCGCGAGGAGCTCGACGCCCTGCAGGTGCTCGGGGTCGACCCGATCAAGAACCTCGTCGTCCCGCGCTTCCTGGCGCTGATGCTGATCACCGGCCTGCTCGATATCTACGCGCTGGTCTTCGGGATCAGCGGCGGCATCCTCACCGAGATGCTCTACCACCAGCCGCTGGGTGGGTTCTTCGCCACCCTCTTCTCCAACGCCTCGATCACCGACCTCTGGGGCTCGGTAATCAAGTGCACCCTCTTCGGCGCCCTGATCGCCGTGGTCTGCTCCTACAAAGGGATGACCGCGTCCGGCGGCGCCGCGGGCGTCGGCCGGGCCGTGAACGAGGCGGTGGTGATCTCCTTCATGGGCGTCTTCGCCTTCAACTACGTCTTCACCCAGACCCTGCTCGCTACCCATCCCGAGCTGCAGACGATCCGATGACGGGGATGGGGAGATGAACGCCTGGCTGGAAGTCCCGCGCGGCTGGCTCGACTCGCTTGGCGAGATCGCCCGCTTCGGCGCCCGCGTCGCCGGGCTGGTCTACTCCGGCCGGGTCCTGCGCTTCTTCGGCGAGAGCCTGCGCCAGGCCGGAATCCTGATCCTTGGTTCGGCGCTGATCATCTGGGGGCTGGTCTTCACGCTCGGCCTGCAGTGCGGGATCGAGGGCGCCTACCTGCTGCGCGCCCAGGGCGCGCCCGCCTACGCCGGCGTCTTCTCGGCCTGGTGCGACCTGCGGGAGATCATGCCCTACGCCTTCGGCTACATGCTCGCGGCCAAGGTCGGGACCGGGATCGTCGCCGAGCTCGGGGCGATGCGGATCTCCGACGAGATCGACGCGCTCGAGGTGATGGGGGTGCCGCCCGTCACCTTCCTCTGCGCGACCCGCCTGCTCGCCGCCTGGATCTCCTTCCCCTTCATGTACCTGGTCGGGATCGGGATCATGTACCTGGCCAGCTACCTGGCCGTCGTCCAGCAGATCGGCGACGTCTCCTCAGGCGGTTACTTCCTGATCTTCTGGATGTTCCAGAACCCACCCGACCTGATCTTCAGCTTGATCAAGGGGATGTTCATGGCCACGGCGATCGTTCTCGTCGGCTGCTATTACGGCTACACCGCCTCTGGCGGTCCGGTCGGGGTGGGGACCGCGACGGCGAAGTCGATGGTCCTCAACATCGTCTTAGTCCACATCATCGGGATGCTTGGGACCCTTGTCTTCTGGGGGGCCAACCCGAGGGCGCCGATAGGAGGCTGACTTGCCGCACGAGGACGAGAACCGCATCGAGGAAGAGGAGCTGCGCGAGGAGGCCGAGTCGAGCGCCGAAGCGCCGCCGGAGGTCGGGACCGAGCCGGGGCATCCGCAAAGCGCCCAGGCCTCCGGCCCCTACGTCAGCGAGGACGGCGCCGTGATGGGCCGCGACTTCGTCATTCCCGGCGTCGACCCGCGCGAGCACGATCCCTACCGCTTCCACACCGGCCGCAAGCGCGACCACGGCGGCGAGGACGCGATCGAGATCATCGACCTGGTCAAACAGTTCGGTCGGGCGCGGATCCTCAACGGCCTCAACCTCGGGTTGCCGGAGGACCAAGTGTCGATGGTGCTGGGACCGTCCGGAACCGGCAAGAGCGTGCTGATCAAGCACATCGTCGGCCTGCTCTACCCGGACTCGGGTGACGTTCTCGTCCACGGTGAGTCGATTCCGAACATGACCGACGACGAACTCTTCGACGTGCGGAAAAAGTTCGGCCTGCTGTTCCAGGACGGCGCCCTCTTCGGCTCGATGAACATCTACGACAACACCGCCTTCCCGCTGCGCCAGCACACCGACAAAGGCGAGGAGGAGATCGGCGAGATCGTCAACCGCCGGCTCAAAGAGGTGGGGCTGACGGAGGCGACCTACAAGATGCCGAACGAGCTCTCGGGGGGGATGCGCAAGCGTGCCGGCTTCGCCCGGGCCTTGGTGCTCGAACCGGCGATCGTGATGTTCGACGAGCCGGATTCCGGCCTCGACCCGGTCCGCACCGCTCTGCTCTGCGAGTTGATCCGCGAGGTCCACGCCGAGAACGGCGGCTGCTATCTGGTGATCAGCCACGACCTCGGCACGGCACGGCGGATCGCCGACTTCATCGCCGTGCTCTGGAGCGGGAAGATCGTCGAGTCCGGGCCCAAAGAAGAGCTCTTCGACTCGAGCAACCCGTTCGTCAACCAGTTCCTCAACGCGGACGTCAGCGGTCCGTTG
The DNA here is from genome assembly GCA_036403715.1 of Solirubrobacterales bacterium. GTDB lineage: Bacteria > Actinomycetota > Thermoleophilia > Solirubrobacterales > 70-9 > VAYN01. The sequence continues at coordinate 8,090 of DASWQL010000017.1, read as the reverse complement.
TCGATGGACTAGGTGGACTTCCCTAGCTGGTTGGGGAGCATCGCAGGCTGGTCGGTTCGCCACGCCCGCGCGGTGCTGGCGGTCTCGTTGGTGCTGGCGGTTGCCGCGGCGGCGGGGGCGACGCGGATCCCCACCGACGCGGGCGTCGGGACGCTGGTCGACACCGATACCTCGACCTACGAGGCGACCCAGCACGTGCGTGAGGTGTTCGGCGAAGAACCCGTGGTTGTGTTGGTCAAGGGGGAACTGCCGCAGCTCATCCTCACCGAGAACATCTTCCGGCTGCTGCGGCTGGAGGGGTGCCTGTCGGGCAAGGTGCCGAAGGGAGCGGAGGCGATCCCGGGGCCCTGCGCGGAACTGGCCCGGAGCAAGCCGGTCGAGTTCGTCTCCGGCCCGGCGACCTTTCTCAACGAGGCAGTCGTCCAGATCGACCAGCAACTGCGGCGGTTGGCGCGGCGAGTGCCGCCGGAACGCTTCCGCGAATTCCTCCTCGCCGTCGCCACCCGCTATGGCATCACCAGCGCCCCCAGCGTCGACAACGAAGAATTCGTCGCCACGGTCGTGTTCGACCTCGCGCGGGCGCGGGGGACGCCGAAGGCGCGGCTCGCCTACCTCTTCCCGAACAGCCATTCGGCCCAGATCGTGGTGCGGCTGAAGCCGAACCTGAGCGAGGCCGAACGCCATCGGGCGCTGAGCCTGATCGACGCCGCCGTCCACGACACGACACCGCGGCGCGTCTGCGCCGAAGAAGGCAAGCCGGCGCCGTGCTTCCAGCTGCAAGGCGGCAGCTACGTCGTCTCCGGTGTCCCCGTCGTCGTCGACGGGCTGGCACGGGCGCTGAAGGACGCGTTGCTGGTCCTCTTCGCCGTGGCGCTCGTGGTGATGGCGTTGACCCTGCTCCTGGTCTTCCGCTCCCGCCTGCGGCTGCTGCCCCTGGGGATCGCGCTGGCCGCAGCGGCGCTCGTCTTCGGCCTGCTGGGCCTCACCGGCGGCGCCCTGACGATGGCCTCGATCGCCGCCCTGCCGATCCTGATCGGCCTCGCCGTCGACTACGCGATCCAGTTCCAGGCCCGCTACGACGAGGCGCTGGAGTCCAGCGCCACCGGGGCCGAAGCGGCCCGCATGGCGGCTAACGCCGGCGGTCCGACCATCGCGGCAGCCTGCGCCGCAACGGTCGCCGGCTTCCTCGCCCTACAGCTCTCACCCATCCCGATGGTCCGCACCTTCGGCTGGCTGCTGATCGCCGGCGTCCTGATCGCCTTCCTGCTGATGCTGACGACGGGCTCCGCCGCGCTCAGCCTGCGGCGCAACGGTCATTCAGGCAGCCGTTCCCCTGGCTGGACCCGCTCGCCGGAGCGCCTCGTGGCCTTTGCTGTTTCCCGACCGACGCTGGTACTCGGGGTCGGCATCGCCCTCGCCGTCATCGGCTGGGGAGTCGGAACCCAGATCGAGACGGTCTCGGACGTCCGATCATTGGCGCCCCAGAATCTCTCTGCGGTCCGTGACCTCAACGACCTGCAGGAAACCACCGGCGTCTCCGGCGAGCTCGACGTCAGCGTCGAAGCGCCAGACCTGACCGATCCGGCTACGGTCGAATGGATGGCCGGCTTCAAGCGTCGGGTCCTCGAGCACAACGGCTTCAGCGGCGAAAACCCGAGCTGCCTGCAGGCGGACGTCTGCCCCGGGCCGGCGCTCTCGGACTTCCTCACGCGCGGTGGCGGCAAGGTGACGCAAGCGGGAGTCGACGCCACCCTGGCGGCGCTCTCGCCGTACGCGTTGCGGCAGGTGGCTCCCGTCGATCCGGAAACCGGCGAAGTCGGCCACAGCGCCCTGATCTCCTTCGGCATCCGCTCCCAGTCGCTGGCCGACCAGCAGGCGCTGGTCGACCGGGTGCGCTCGGAGATCGGCGAGCCCGGGTCTGCGGAAGGGCCGCCCCCTGGAGTCCGGGTCCAATTGGCCGGAGTGCCGGTGATCGCCGCCGAATCGGCATCCGATCTTTCCTCCAGCCGCTACTGGCTGACCCTGGCCGGCCTCGTCGCCGTCGCCCTGGCGCTGCTGGCGATCTACCGCTCGCTCACCCGCGCTCTGGTGCCGCTGCTGCCGACCGTCCTCGCCACCGGCTGGGCATCGCTGGCGATCTGGATCACCGGCATCCCGCTGAACCCGATGTCGGCGGCGCTGGGTGCGTTGACGATCGCGATCGCAACCGAGTTCGCGGTGATCCTCAGCGGTCGCTTCCACGAGGAGCGCGAGGGACTAGCGCCGGCGGAGGCGTTGCGGCGGGCCTATGCCCGCACCGGCGCGGCGGTCGTTGCCTCCGGCGCGACGGCGGTCGCCGGCTTCGCGGTGCTCATGGTCAGCGACATCCAGATGCTGCGGGACTTCGGGCTCGTCACCGTGATCGACCTCGCCGCTGCCCTGCTGGGGGTGATCCTCGTGCTGCCCGCGGCGCTGGCCTGGATCGGCGAGCGATGAGGGACCGCTATTCGCTCGCGGTCGGGCTGCTGTTCGTGATCCTGATCGCGATCGCGACGATCCACACGCTCGCCGGCGGCGGCGGCGGGGGAACGCTCGGCCTCGACCGGCAGCCGGCCCGCTGGCCGCTTCCGGAGTTCGCCGTCCCGGTCGCCGCCGGGCGGCTCGAAGGGGATGCCAACGTCGCCCAGGACGACTGCGAATCCGCCGCGCTCCCCTGTCCGCAGGGCGCCAAGCGCAGTCCCGCCTGCCGCATCGACACCGCCGGCGCGATCCGCGTCTGCGACCTCTTCGATCGCCCTCTGGTGCTCTCGTTCTGGTTCACGAAAGGGGGCAACTGCGCCGAACAACAGGATGCCGTCGACAGCGTCTACCGGCGCTACCGTGGAAGGGTGAACTTCCTCTCTCTGGACGTCCACGACGATCGCGACACCGTCCGCGAACTGATCCGCCGGCACGGTTGGCAGGTCCCGGTCGGCTACGACCGCGACGGCGCCGTCGCCGCCCTCTACAAGGTCGGGGGCTGCCCGACCTTCGCCTATGCCTACCCGGGCGGGACGCTGCAGAGCGCCGGCATCGGCGACGTCACCGTGGCGGAGCTGAGCAGGCGCGTCCGCGGGCTGCTCAGCGCCACTGCCAAGGCGGAAGCGCGCTGAGATGGCGACTGCGGAGCCGAGCGGCCCCCGCCTGGGGTGGGACCCGGCTCCCCAGCAGGGCTGGGTCGCTCCGCGGATCGAGGCGGAGTTCCCCGGCCTCGGGGTCGCCTGGGTCGAGGTCGACGCCCACCCGGGCAAGAGTCCGGACCCCGTTCGGCGCCGGCTCCGCGACCTCTCCGACCGTTTCTACGGGGCCCAGGCGATTCGCATGCGCGAACGACCGATCCCCTGGGCCTACCGCGTCTTCTTCCGCCAGATCGGGCTCGACCCCGACCGCACCCGGACCCCGGTCGAGCAGCTCGCCTTCGAGCGGCTCCGTGACGGCGCCTTCAGGAGCCATGGCTTGCCGCGGGACGCGCTTTCGATCGCGATCGTCGAGACCGGCGTGGCGCTGCGCGCCTTCGACGCCGAGCGAGTCGAGGGCAGCCTCTGCATCCGTGATTCCGCCCCCGGCGAGTCGCTGGCGGGCAGGGCCGGCGAGCTCGCGCACGGGACCCTGACGATCGCCGACGAGGCGCGGCCGCTGGCGCTGCTCTTCGGCGCCGGCGGCGAGGAGTACCGGGTCGAGAAGCACAGCCGCCGGATCGCGCTCGTCGCCGTGCAGGTGAACGGCGTGCCGCAGATCGCCGTCGAGGAGGCTCTGTGGATGGCGGCGGCGACGCTCGAGGCCGGCTGACGGCTTAACCCGAACCCGCCTTGCCGGCGGTGGAGCGTGATCTAGACTCAGGGCGAGGACGATGCCCGACCTGCTCGAAAGAGACAGCCTCGCGGCGCTCGGCGCCGCAGTCGACGAGCGCCTCGCGCGATTCGAGCTGAGGCGGCAGATCGGGCGCCTGGAGCATGAGCTGGCCGGTCTGGTGGCCGAGGGGTTCGGGCGCGTCGAGGTCGGACACCGGGTCGGCGCGATCGCGGCCGAGCCGCGGCTCCTCGACCTCGGTGAGATCGAGCGCCTGCGCGACGAGCTGGCCGACCGGGTGGCCGAGGCCCGCCGGACCCTGGCCGAGCGCGCGGTGGTGGAGCGCGAGAGACATGAGCTGGTCGAGGCGATGCTGGCCGCCCCGGCCGAGTTCAAGTGGGTGAAGGTCACCCGTGACGAACTCGGCCTGCCGGGCTGCGGCGCTTGGCACAGCCGGCCGCGGCTCGGGCCGATCGGGATGCTGATGGGCTGGTGGCGCGTCAAGGTCTCCTCGGGATGCCCGTTAGCCGGGCGGCTTGCGGCCGTTGAGCGCCAAACGGGGGCGAACCGCCCCGCCGCCGAAGTCGGCGCCTCGCGTCTCCTCGCCGGACGAGCGCCCGCCTGCCCCCTGGGGCAAGGCGCCGCTGGCCGAGCTGGTCATCCTCGCCGGCATCGTCTCGCTGATCGTCGGGCTCGTCGGCGCCCATCCGACCGCGATCGGCCTCGGGGTCGCCCTGGCCGGATTGGGAGGGATGGAGGTGGCGGTCCGCGAGCACTTCGCCGGCTACCGCTCCCACACCACGATGCTGGCGGGGGCGGTCTTCGTCCTCACCGTCGGCCTGCTCTTCTACGCCTTCAACCAGATCCTGGCGGTGGCGCTCCCGGTCGGGGCGGTCGCCTTCGGGATCGCCTTCTTCCTGGCGCGCCGCGCATTCCGACGCGCATCCGGAGGCCTCAGCTTCCGGATCGGCGGAATGCGCGGCTAGGCGCCTAGACAGTCAGGGCGTCGCGGCTCGCCGAGCGGGAAGCCAGCTCGGCGGACAGCAGGTTGCGCTGCCGTGAGGTCAGCGTCCCCAGCTGCTTATTCTCGTTCAGCGCGAGCGGCATCAGGAACTTGCGGGCCCTGGTCCGGCCCCAGCGGCGCTGGCTGGTCAACAGCTCGGAGATCGTCATGCTTTCGGTCTCCCACGGGCACTCTCGGATCACCTCCGAAGCGTCCATGTCTCCCCGCGCTATCGCGCGCTTCAACTCGGCTCGAGCGAGCCGAACGAGGTTTGCCCGTTCGAGTGCTCGCATGTGCTGCGGTGCTTCCACCGAAGATGCGCTCGTCATTGCGGGTGCCGTCGAGGCAGCGTCCACTGGGACTCCTCCCTTCAAGGAATCGATTAACTGGGGTCTCGTCGGCGACCGGTGGCCATCCGACTGAGTCTCAATTCGGACGCCCCGCCCGGGTCGTCCGCCGAGGAGGCCAAGCTATGCGTTCGCGGTGCCGGCCGTCAACCCGGCTTGGGGCTCTCGGGCCTCAGCTCGGTCGCTAAGAGCAACAATTTCGGCTGCCCGGCGACCCTTTCTCGATCCGGCCGAGGTTGAAACTACCCACCAGGGGGGATGGTGAATATCCGGTTACCCCACTATTACGTGCGGGGAAGCTCCGGGAAGTCCTCGATCACCCGGGCGATCGTCGCCAGCGCGGCGTCGAGGTGATCGCGCACGTGCGTCGCCATGAGGCTCGTCCGCAGCAGCGCCCCGCCGGGCGGGACCGCCGGGTGGATCGCGACGTTGGTGTAGACGCCGGCGTCGAAGAGCGCCTTCCAGAGCAGGACCGCCTGCCAGTCGTCGCCGACCATCACCGGCACCACCGGGGTGGTGGCGACGGTGCCGTCGGGGAGAGTTCCCGGCTCGACCACCCGAAGCCCGAGCCGGCGCAGACCCTCGCGCAGGTACTCGGCGTTGGCGAGCAGCCGCTCGAACAGCTGCGGCCCGTCCGCGCGGATCACCCGCAGGGCCGCCAGGGCCGCGCCCATCGCGGCCGGGACGGCGGAGGCGCTGAAGATGAAGGAGCGGGAGGAAACCCGCAGGTACTCGATCACCTCGGCGGGCCCGACGATGAAGCCGCCACAGGAGGCGAGGCTCTTGGAGAAGGTCCCCATCCGCAGGTCGACCTCGTCCTCGAGGCCGAACAGCTCGCAGGCCCCGGCCCCGCGGGCGCCGAGGACTCCGGCTCCGTGCGCCTCGTCGACCATCAGCCGCGCGCCATGGGCCTGGCAGAGCTCGACGATGCGCGGCAGGTCGCAGACGTCGCCCTCCATCGAGAAGACCCCGTCGACGACGACGAGGACGCCGCCACCGTCCTCGGCCGCGCGCTGCAGCATCTTCTCCAGCTTGTCCATGCGGTTGTGGCGGAACGGGCGCAGCTTGGCGCCGGAGAGCTTGCAGCCGTCGAGGATCGAGGCGTGGTCGCCGGAGTCGCAGATCACCGTGTCGCCGGGGCCGAGGATCGTGCCGATGCAGCCGAGGTTGGACTGGTAGCCGGTGGTGTAGACGATCGCGTCCTCGGCTTCCATCCATTCCGCCAGCTCGCGCTCGAGGTCGAGGTGCAGCGGCGTCGTCCCGTTCAGCAGCCGCGAGCCGGTGACGCCGGTGCCGAAGGTCTCCAGCGCCTCGCGAGCCCCCTGCTTGACGCGGTCGTCGCCGGTCAGGCCGAGGTAGTTGTTGGAGCCGAGCATGATCGTCTCCCGGCCCTCCATCTCGACCACCGGCCCGGCCTGCGAGGTGAGCAGGCGGAAGTAGGGGAGGAGGTCCTGCTCTTTCGCTGCTTCGAGTTGCTCGAGCCGGTCGTGGCTGCGCGCCTTCTCGAAGACGTCCATGGGAGCCTTCGCGGTCTCGCTCATCGCCCAAAGTGTAGGTTGCGCCCCCATGGGAAGCGTGACGATCCGGCCGGTGCGAAATCGCCGTCAGCTCAAGGGCTTCGTCAAGGTCCCCTTCCACCTCCACCGCGAACAGCCGCAGTGGGTGCCGCCGCTCGTCTTCGAGCGGATGCAGTTCCTCGACCGGCGCAAGAATCCTTACTTCGAGCACGCCGAGGTGGAGTTCTTCGTCGCCGAGCGCGACGGCGAGCCGGCGGGGCGGATCAGCGCCCAGGTCGACCACCGCTGGGACGAGTTCCAGGGCGGCGGCGACGCGATCTTCGGCTTCTTCGAGAGCGCCGAGGACCCGGAGGTGGCGCGGGCGCTGCTCGACGTGGCGAGCGAGTGGGCAGCGGCGAAGGGCCGCGGCCGGATTCTCGGCCCGATGGACTTCACCACCAACGACGAGATCGGGATCCTGATCGAGGGCTTCGAGAGGCGGCCGATGATCCTCGAGCCCTGGCACCCACCCTTCTATCGCGAGCTGATCGAAGCGCAGGGCTTCGCGAAGACGATGGACGTGCTGATGTGGGAACTCAACTTCGGCGACCTCAAGGAGGGGGAGCGCTTCGATCCCTCGATCCACGCCGCCGCCGAGAAGGCCTTGAAAGACGAAGGGATCGTGATCCGCAACATGCGCAAGCGCGACATGGCGGCCGAGGTGCGGCGGTTCAGCGACGTCTACAACGAGGCCTGGGGCGATAACTGGGGGTTCGTGCCGATCACCGACGCCGAGGTCGAGTTCCAGGCCAAGAACCTGAAGCAGGTGATCGACGAGTCCTGGACCTTCATGGCGGAAAAGGACGGTGAGGTGATCGGCGCAGCGCTGACCCTGCCGGACATAAATCAGGTGATGGCGAGGCTGAACGGGCGGCTGCTGCCGTTCGGCTGGCTGCGCTTCCTCGGCGGTAGGCGGGGGATCGACCGCCTGCGGGTCTTCGCGCTCGGCGTCAAGCACGAGTACCGCCACACCGGGGTCGCCGCCGGCCTCTACCTCAAGCACCTGGAGACGGCGATGCAGCCGGGGGCGATCGAAGGCGGCGAGATGGGCTGGATCCTGGAGACCAACGCGCCGATGAACCGGGCGATGGAGGGGATGGGCGGCAAGATCGTCAAGCGCTACCGGCTGTTCGAGCGGCCGCTCTAGGCAGTCGATGCGGGTTTGGCGTGGAGGCGTCGGGGGTCTCTCCCCCGGAGGCCGTCGCGCAGCTGGGTCGCCTGCTGGGGTTCGGGATCGTGGAACTTGAGCCTCCGCGGGAGAGACCCCCGACGCCTCCCAACAGAAGCTCCATCAACCTCCAGTGGGGGCGCCCTAAGCAGCAGCGAAGGTGGGCAGAGGGGGGGGGGGGGGGGGGGGGGGGGGGGGGGGGGGGGGGG
>DASWQL010000016.1:0-11181 GCA_036403715.1 Solirubrobacterales bacterium | reverse complement strand
CCCCTCCCCCGGAGGCTCAAGGACAAACACCTCGAGCCCTGGCAAGCGACCAGCTGCGCGACGGCCTCCGGGGGAGGGGCACCGACTCCTCCTCGCCAAGCCCCTCCCTGGCTACCGCAGTTCTGAGGAGTTCTTCCCCAGCAGCTGCCTGGCCACGATCAGCAGCTGGATCTGCTGGGTCCCCTCGAAGATGTCGAGAATCTTCGCGTCGCGGGCCCACTTCTCCAGCAGCCGGTTCTCGCCGTAGCCGACGCTGCCGCAGAGCTCGACGCAGCCGAGGGTGACGTCGACGCAGGTGCGACCCGCCTTCGCCTTTGCCATCGAAGCCTGCAGCGAGTTCGGTTTCGAGTTGTCGGCCATCCAGGCCGCCTGCAGGGTCAGCAGCCAGGCTGCCTCGTAGTCCGCCTCCATCTCCAGGAAGCGCGCCGCGGCGGCGTGCTGGGAGAGGGCGGGGACCGAGTAGTCGAGCTCGACGCCGGCCTCGGCAAGGCAGGTGCGCGTCTCTTCGAGGGCGGCGCGGGTGACGCCGACCGCCATCGCCGCGACCAGCGGCCGCGTGTTGTCGAAGGTCTGCATCGCCCCGGCGAACCCCTTCTCGACGTTGACGTCGGGATCGCCGAGCAGCGCCTCCTTCGGCACCCGGCAGTCCTGCAGGGTGAAATTCGCCGTATCCGAGGCGCGGATCCCGAGCTTGTGCTCGAGCCGATCGAGCTTCAACCCGGGGTTGTCGCGCTCGACGATGAACGACTTGATCGCCGCCCGGCCCTTGGAGCGGTCCAGGGTCGCCCAGACGACGATCAGGTCGGCGCGGTCGCCGGAGGTGACGAAGATCTTCTCGCCGTTGAGGACGTACTCGTCGCCGTCGAGCTCGGCGGTGGTGCGGATCGCGGCCGAGTCCGAGCCGGCTTCCGGCTCGGTGATCGCCATCGCCGCCCACTTGCCGCCGTAGCGCTCGAGCTGCTCCTCGGTCGCCACCGAGGCGATCGCCGAGTTGCCGAGGCCCTGGCGCGGCATCGAAAGCAGCAGGCCGACGTCGCCCCAGCAGAGCTCGATGATGCCGAGCACCGTCGAGAGGTTGGAGCCGTTGCGGTTCTCGCCGTCGTCCCTGCTCGCCTCGCGACGGACTCCGGCGGCACCGGCGCCGCCGATGTCGGAGCCCTCGTTCATGCCGTCGATCAGCGAGGCCAGCATGTCGAGCTCTTTCGGGTACTCGTGCTCGGCGAGGTCGTACTTGCGCGAGATCGGCCGGAAGACCTCGGTCGCGACCTGGTTGGCCTGGTTGGCCAGCGGCTTGAACTTCTTCGGTATCTCGAGGTTGATCATCGGTGCCTTTCGCTCCGTCGCCTGAGCGACGCTTAGACGAGCAGGGCGCCCTCCATCACGCCCATCGCTCGAAGGTCTCGGTACCAGCGCTCGACCGGGTGCTCCTTGACGAAGCCGTGGCCTCCGAGCAGCTGCACTCCCTGGGAGCCGATCTGCATTCCCTTGCCGGCGCAGAGCCGCCGGGCGATCGCCGCCTCGCGGGCGAAATCCTCGCCGCGGTCGGCGCGGCTCGCCGCGCGGTAGGTGGCCAGCCGCATCCCGTCGGACTCGATGCCGATGTCGGAGACGGCGAAGGCGACCCCCTGGCGGTTGGAGATCGGTTCGCCGAAGGCGGTCCGGTCGTTGACGTAGGGGATCACGTAGTCGAGCACCGCCTGCGCGGTGCCTACCGCGAGCCCGCACCAGGCGACCCGCGAGCGGTTGATGCAGTCGACGTAGTCCTCGCGCTTGCCCTCGCCGAGCAGGGCGGAGGCGGGGACCTTCGCGTCCTCGATCAGCAGGCGGCCGGTCGCGGCGGCCCGCAGGCCCATCGCCGGCTCGTTCTCGATCGAGAGCCCTTTGGTGCCGGACTCGAGGATGAACAGGACCGGGCCGACGCCCTCGGCGTCCGCCGCGACCACGAACAGCTCGCAGTCCTTGGCCCGCGCGAGCAGCGACTTGGCGCCGTCGAGGATCCAGCCGTCGCCCTCCTTGCGCGCCTTGGTCTCCAGCTCCAGCGGGTCGAACAGCGGCCGCGGCTCGAGGATCGCCAGGGCGGCGGCGGGAACGTCCTCGCCGGTGAAGGCGGGCAGGTAGGTCGCCTCCTGCTCGGCGCTGCCCCAGAGCCCGATCGCGGTGGCGACGGCGCCGGGGGCGAGCGCGGCGTAGGCGATGCCCATGTCGCCGTGGGCGAGCGCTTCGCCGATCAGCACGCTGGTCACCGCCGACTGCTCGTGCATGACGCCGCCGAGCTCCTCGGGGATGCCGAGCATGTTGACTCCCAGGTCCGCGGTCTGGTCGAGCAGCTCCTTCGGCGTCTTGCAGGCGGCGTCGGCCTCGAGCGCCGCCGGGCGGATCTTCTCCTCGGCGAAGGAGCGCCCCGCCTCGAGGAACATCTGCTGCTCGTCGTCGGGAGTGACGTCGAACAGGCCCTTCGACTTGCTCTTCGCCTGGCGCGCCGGCTTGCCCAGCTGCTGCGCCGCCTTGAAGGTGCGGCCGGCGGCGGTGGCGGAGCGGAAGCCGTTCTTGGTGCTCTGGAAGAGGGCCCGCTCGACCTGCTTGCGGAGTCGGATCCGGTCCAGCAGGTCGGAGCCGGCGAGGCGGTTGAGCGCCCGCAGGCCGAAGCCCATGCTGCGCTCGGCCATCCCCCTGTCCTTGTCAGCGGTGGTCGTCATCGTGCTTTCTTCCCTCCGGTCTTGGCTTTCTTTGCCCCCGCGGGCCGCACCCGGCCGTCGAGGTGGGGTATCTGCCGCTCGGCGTCGCGCACGGCGAAGACGATGTCGGCGTCGCCGTTCTCGCCGGCGGCGGCGAAGTCGACGCGCCCAGGCAGCAGGATCGGCTTGCGGAAACGGACGTCGACGCTGAAGGCATCGGGAAGGCGGCTCTCCAGAGCGGCCAGGCAGCGGGCCTTGGTCCACATCCCGTGGGCGATCGCCGCCGGGAAGCCGAGTGGCTTCGCGGTCAGCGAGTGCATGTGGATCGGGTTGCGGTCGCCGGAGACGGCGGCGTAGCGGCGGCCGAGGTCGCCGCCGAGGCGCCACTCGGCGCTGGCCGGGGCGTCGGCCGGGAGCGGCTCGAAATCGCCGCTGTCGGCCTTGGCCTCCGGGTCAGTCTTGCCGCGGCGCAGCATCGTGCTGACGCTTTCCCAGGCGGTCTCGTCGCCGACGAGCGCCTCGGTCTCTAGCGTGAAGGTGCGGCCTTTCGGGTGCGGCTGCAGCTTGGTCGGCCGGACACGGATCGTCAGCTCCTCGTCGACCCCGATCGGCCGCCGCTGGACGATCCGGTTCTCGACGTGGACGAGGCCGACGGCGCCGAACGGGAACGAGCCGTCGGCCATCACCGCCATGTGCAGGGGGAAGGCGAGCAGGTGCGGGTAGGTCGGGGGGAGGTGGTCGCGCAGGGCGAAGCCGCAGACCTTGGCGTAGGCCGCGACCGCGTCGGGGTCGGCCTGGGCCCCGGTCAGCTCGAGTTCGAGCTCCGGGATCTCGCCACCGCCGCCGGGGACGAACGGCAGCAGCGACGCGCCCGGGATCAGCGGCGCCGCCGCGCGCGCGTAGAGGGGGAGGATGCTGGGAGCGTGGGTGAGGGAGAGAGTCTTCACCTCACGCCCCCAGCAGGCTTTGGCCACAGACCCGGACCGTGTTGCCGTTGACGCCGGTCGAGGCCGGCCAGGCGAACCAGGCGATCGTCTCCGCCACGTCGACCGGCAGCCCGCCCTGCGAGAGGCTGCTGAGCCGGCGACCGGCTTCGCGGGGCCCGATCGGCATCGCTGCCGTCATCGCCGTCTCGATGAAGCCGGGGGCGACGGCATTGATCGTCGCCTTGCGTTTCGCCAGCTCCGGCGCCATCGCTTCGACCATTCCGATCACCCCGGCCTTCGAGGCGGCGTAGTTGGTCTGGCCCGAGTTGCCCGCGATCCCCGACATCGAGGAGACGCAGACGATGCGGCCGTAGTCCGAGAGCAGGTCGCCGTCGAGCAGGGCGTCGTTGATTCGCTCCTCGCCGGAGAGGTTGATCTCCATCAGTTCCGCCCAGCGCTCCTCCGGCATCTTCGCGATCGTGCGGTCGCGGGTGACGCCGGCGTTGTGGACGACGACGTCGATGCCGCCGGAGAAATGTTTGGCGATCCGCTCGGGAGCGTCCTCGGCGGTGATGTCGAGGGCGAGCGAGTCGCCGCCGATCGCCGCCATCGTCGACTCCAGGCCCTCTGCCGCCTGCGGCACGTCGAGCCCGGTGACCGCTGCCCCGTCGCGGGCCAGGGTCGCAGCGATCGCGGCGCCGATGCCGCGCGAGGCGCCGGTCACCAGGGCTGACCTGCCCGCCAGCGGGCGCTCCCAGTCGACCTCCGGCAGCGACGCGACGCCGGCGCCGATCCGGACCACCTGTCCGGAGACGTAGGCGGAGCGCGGCGAGAGCAGGAAGCGCAGGGTCGACTCGAGCTGGTTCTCGGCGCCGGGGGAGACGAGGACCAGCTGGGCGGTGGCGCCGCGGCCGCCGATCTCCTTGCCGAGCGAGCGGGTGAAGCCCTCCAGCGCCCGCTGCGCCGTGTGGGCGCGGGGGCCGCCGGCCTCGGCCGGCGGCGTGCCGAGGACGACGACGCGACCGCTGCGCCGCAGCCGACCGACGGCGGGGTAGAAGAAGCGCTGCAGCTCGACCAGCTCGGTCGAGTCGGAGATTCCGGTGGCGTCGAAGAGGAGCGCCTTGACCGGACCCTCGCCGCCGGCGCGTTCGGCCTTGATCTGGTCGAGGAAGGCCGACAGCCCCTTGCCGAGCCGACCGCCCGGGCAGCCGCCGGAGAGGACCGCACCGGAGACCACCGGCGCCCCGCTCTCGTAGCGCTCGAGCTCGACCGGCTGCGGCAGGCCGAACTGCTTGGCGACCGCCGAGATGACCGGCGCGTTGACCAGCTGTGAGTACCTATCGCTCATTTGGCACCTCCCGGGGCCTCGAGGATCGCGACGACGCCCTGGCCGCCGGCGGCGCAGATGCTGATCACGCCGCGGCCCCTGCCGTCTTCGTGCAGCTGCTTGGCGAGGCCGGCGACGACGCGGCCGCCGGTCGCGGCGAAGGGATGGGCGGCGGCGAGGGAGCCGCCGTTGACGTTGAGCTTGGCGCGGTCGATCGAGCCGAGCGGCTCTTCGCGGCCGAGCTTCTCCCTGCAGAAGGCCGGGTCCTCCCAGGCCGCGAGCGTGCAGAGCACCTGGGCGGCGAAGGCCTCGTGGATCTCGTAGTAGTCGAAGTCCTGCAGGGTCAGCCCGGCCCGGTCGAGCATCGTCGGCATCGCGTAGGCGGGCGCCATCAGCAGGCCTTCGCGCTTGTGGACGTGGTCGACGGCGGCGGTCTGGGCCTCGGAGACGTAGGCGAGGATCGGCAGGTCCCGCTCCTTCGCCCACTCCTCGGAGGCGAGCAACACCGCCGAGGCGCCGTCGCTGAGCGGCGTCGAGTTGGCCGCGGTCATCGTCCCCTCCGGGCCGCCGAAGACCGGCTTCAGCTTCGCCAGCTTCTCGACACTGGAGTCCGGGCGCAGATTCTGGTCGCGCTCGAGCCCGAGGTAGGGGGTGAGGAGATCGTCGAAGAAGCCGCGGTCGTAGGCGGCGGCAAGGTTGCGGTGGCTGGCCACCGCGAGCTCGTCCTGCTCGGCCCGGCCGATCTCCCATTCGGTCGCCATGGTCGCGCAGTGCTCGCCCATCGAGAGGCCGGTGCGAGGCTCCTCGTTGCGGGGGATCTGAGGGACGATGTGGCCGGGGCGCAGGCTGGTCAGGGCGCGCAGCTTGCCCGCCGTCGAGCGCTGTCGGTTCGCTTCCAGCAGGGTCTCCCGCAGCTGCTCGTTGAGCTCGATCGGGGCGTCGGAGGTGGTATCGGCGCCGCAGGCGATGCCGGAGTCGATCTGGCCGAGGGCGATCTTGTTGGCGACCAGGATCGTCGTCTCCAACCCGGTTCCGCAGGCCTGCTGGACGTCGTAGGCCGGGGTCTCGGGGGCGAGGCGGGTGCTGAGCACGCTCTCACGGGCGAGGTCGCGGTCGTGGGAGTGCTTGAGCACGGCGCCGCCGGCGACCTCGCCCAAGCGCTCGCCGTCGAGGCCGAAGCGGTCGACGAGGCCGTCGAGCGCGGCGGTGAGCATGTCCTGGTTGGACGCGTGCGAATAGGTGCTGTTGGAGCGGGCGAATGGGATCCGGTTGCCGCCGACGACGGCAACCCGTCTCGTCTTGCTGTTCATCGGTTGGTAGTTCCTCCTTGGGGATGCCGGGAAGAGGGTGATTGGCCGGAGCGCGAGCGCAGTCCGGGCTCGATCGTCGAGATCAGGAGATCGGCCGCCTCCTCGGCGCTGAGCGCCTCGGTGTGCAGCCACCAGCGGGCCAGCGCCTCGGCGGCGCCGAGCAGGGCGACCGAGAGCGCCTCGATTTCGACCCGTGCCGCGTCACGACGACCCTGCGGCAGCTGGGTGAGCATCGAGGCGGAGACCAGATCGAGGATGCGGCCGCGGTAGGAGGCAACCCGCTCGGCGACTTCGCCGCCGCGGGGGAGGGTCTCGTCGAAGAGGACCGCCCAGGCGGCGCGGTCGCTGTCGAGGAAGGAGAAGAAGGCGCGGACGCCGGCCCCGAGCGCGTCGCCGGGGCTGGCGGTCGCGGCGACGGCGTCGGCGACGGTCGCCGTCAGCGAGTCGCCGGCCCGCTCCATGCAGGCGGTGTAGAGCCGTTCCTTGTTGCCGAAGTAGTTGTAGAGCAGCGGCTTGGTGACCCCGATCGCCGCCGCGATCTCGTCCATCGTCACCGCCGCGTAGCCCCGCTCGGCGAAGAGCGCCCGAGCGGCGGTCAGCGTCTGCTCCATGCGGTCGTCGCGTGAGAGCCGGGATCGGGCAACCGATACATCCATCGGTGTAGACGTTACCCGAATATAAATTTATATGCGCGTAACGTGCTCCTCGAGCTCCAGCAACCCAGGCGTGACACCGAGCGGGCTGGGCAGGGGTGAAGCGTCTTGTACTTTTTCGCCGCTGTGAATCTCGGACGCCCGCAGGCGCCCCGCGAAAAAGTTAAGCGAAACCCCTGCCCAGCCCGATCGGGCTACTACGCCAGCTCGGTGCCGTCGTAGAGCTTCTTGACGTGCACGCTGCCGGCGGGCGCCGCTTCGATGCAGAGGCGGCAGAGGACGCACTCGTCGAGGTTCTGCTCGACGATCTCGACGCGGCCGCCGGCGGCGCGGAAGATGTCGACGGGGCAGACCTCTTCGAGCTTGGCGGCGAGGGCGGCGTCGGCGGCGACGGAGTCGTCGACCTCGACCTCGATGAAGACCTTGTTCAGCTGCGCGGCCATCAGGCGGCGACTCCCAGCTTCTCCTTGACCACGGCGGGGATCTGGTCGATCCGCTCGACGACGCGGATGCCGGCGGCTTCGAGGCGGGCGATCTTCTCCGTCGCCGTGTCCTCTTTGCCCTCGACGATCGTGCCGGCGTGGCCGAAGCTCATCCCCTTCATCTCCTCGTCGTCCATGAATTTGCCGGCCATGAAGGCGACGATCGGCAGCCGGCTGTCGTTGTCGGCCACCCACTCGGAGAGCTGGGCCTCCATCCGCCCGCCGGGCTCGGTGTAGATGACGATCGCCTGCGTCTGCTCGTCGGCCTCGAAGTAGGGCATCAGCTCGGCGTAGGTCGAGCCGATGATCGCGTCGCCGCCGATCGAGACGGCGGTGGAGACGCCGAGGCCGGCCTGGGTCAGCGAGGAGGAGATCTCGGTGGTCATACCGCCGGAGCGGCTCATCACCCCGACCGGGCCGGGCTGGTAGGCCTTGGCGGCGTCTTTGGCGGGGCCGCCGATGCCGCCCATCTTGCAGACGTCGGGGACGATCAGGCCGAGGCAGTTGGGGCCGATGATCCGTGCCCCGTTCATGTCCGCCAGCTCGACCATCTGGGCGACGTCGCGGCGCGGGATCCGCTCGGTGACGATGACGATCAGCTTGATCCCGTTGAGGATCGCCTCGAAGACGGCATCCTTGGTGAATGCGGGGGGGACGGTGACGACGGAGCCGTCGATCGGGCCGCCGTGGTGCTCGACCGCCTGGGCGACGGTGTCGAAGACCGGGACGCCGTGGACTTCGCGACCCTTGCGGCCGGGGGTGACGCCGCCGACGATCCTGGAGCCATAGTCGAGGCACTCGCGGGTCAGGTTGACCGCCTCGCGGCCGGTGATCCCCTGGACGATGAAGGTGGTGTCGCGACTCAGCAGGATGCTCATGCGGTCGCCGCCTCCCCTTGGATCTTGGCGACGGCGCGGCCCGCCGCCTCCCACATCGAGACCGAGCGGTCGCAGTACTCGACGCCGTAGCGCTCGAGGATCTTGAAGCCCTCGTCCTCCCAGGCACCGGGGATGCGGAAGATCGCGATCGTCTCGCCGGGGTCCCTGCCGAGCTCGAGGCAGGCCTTGATGACGCCGCGGGCAACGATGTCGACGCGCGTGTTGGAGACGATCGACATCATCACCGCGATCTTCTCGACGCCGTCCTTCTGCAGCACCTCCTTGGCGAGGCCGCAGGCCTTGGCGACGGAGGGGTTGCCGCCGATCTCGGAGTAGTTGGCGGGCTTGCCGCCCTGGCTGCGGACCGCGTCGGTCAGCGTCAGCGAGCCGCCGCCGGCGCCGATCACGAGCCCGAGGTTGCCGGTGAAGCCGTGATCCTTGCCCTGGATCACGCCGCGGTGGTCGGCGGCGTCGATCGCCGCCACGTTGCGCTCGAAGTCGGACGGTTCGTAGGTGTCGCGGGTGTCGTCCTCGGCGATCTCCAGGCGCTTGCGAAGCAGCGGCTTCTGACGACCGACCGCCTCGTTCTCCATCTCCATGTGGGCGTCGAGGGCGACGAAGCTGCCGTCGGTCAGCTCGGCCAGCGGGTTGATCTCGGCCAGGGTCATGTCGTAGTCGCGGAAGAGCTGCGCGAGGCGGGCGAGGATCGGCGTCGCCCGGTTGAGCTGCGAGCCGGTGACGCCGGTCGCGGCGATCACCTGCTTGGCCTCGAAGTCGGGGATCGGCATCAGGTTGCCGACATGGCCGCGGCCGACGTGGTCGGGGTGGGTCTCGGCGACCTCCTCGATGTCGATCCCGCCCATGTCGCTGAAGAGCATCAGCGGGCGCTTCGCCGTCCCGTCCCAGACGACGCTCGCGTAGTACTCCTGCTTGACCTCGGCTTTGGGGTCGACGAGGACGCCGCGTGGCATCTGGCCGTTGATCTCGAGCTTGAGGATCTGCTCGGCGTGGGCGGCTGCCTCGTCCGGGGTGTCGGCGAACTTGACGCCGCCGGCCTTCATCCGGCCACCGCTGAGGACCTGGGACTTGACCACGACCGGGCCGCCGATCTCCTCGGCTGCCCGGCGGGCCTCCTCCGCCGTCTTGCAGAACCCGTACTTGGTGACGGGAATCCCCGCCAACTCGACGATCTGCCTTGCCTCGTACTCGTAGAAGCGCATCGGCGGCGCACCCTATCCAACGGCCCACCGGCGAGGTTCTCTCGCCCTTGCCGCCCGTCGCCTTGGGATACTCCCCCGGTGAGCTTCGTCCCAGCAAGGGGCAGATGAGCCCCGCGGTTCGTCTCTGCGCAGTGGCCGCCCTCGCCCTCTTCAGCAGCGCTGCCGCATACGGCTGCGGCAGCGCGGTGATCGACAAGGCCAAGCTCGACGACACCACCCAGGCAAGCCTTGAACGCTCACTTCATGAAAAGATCAAGTCGGTCGATTGCCCATCGGATCTGTCCGTGGACCCCGGCTCGACCTTCGAATGCGTAGTGGTTTTCCCAGATGGAAAGCGGGAATCAGCCATATTGAGGATCCGTGACAAGGATGCCGACGTCTCTATCGTCGGCCTCAAACCGAGACAAGTAGAGAGAGGCGAATGAGCGACCTGACGACTGCCCCGGCCTTGACGACCCACGCCAAATTGCTCGCCTGGGTCGGCGAGATCGGGGAGCTGACGCAGCCCGACTCCGTCCACTGGTGTGACGGCTCGGCCGAGGAGTACGACGCCCTGGCCCAGAACCTGATCGACGCGGGGACCTTCGAGCGCCTCTCCGACGCCAAGCGCCCCAACTCCTACCTCGCCCTCTCCGACCCCGCCGACGTCGCCCGGGTCGAAGACCGCACCTTCATCTGCTCCGATCGCGAGGAGGACGCGGGCCCGACCAACAACTGGCGCGCGCCGGCCGAGATGCGGGAGACGCTGAACGGCCTCTTCGCCGGCTGCATGAAGGGCCGCACGATGTACGTCGTTCCCTTCTCGATGGGACCGCTGGGCTCGGAGATCTCCGAAATCGGCGTCCAGCTCACCGACTCCGCCTACGTCGCCGTCTCGATGCGGATCATGACCCGGATGGGCAAGCCCGCCCTCGACGTGCTCGGGACCGACGGCGAGTTCGTCCCCTGCGTGCACTCGGTCGGGATGCCGCTGGCCGAGGGCGCCGAAGACGTCTCTTGGCCCTGCAACGAGGACAACAAGTACATCGTCCACTACCCGGAGACGCGCGAAATCTGGTCCTTCGGCTCCGGCTACGGCGGCAACGCGCTGCTGGGCAAGAAGTGCTTCGCGCTGCGGATCGCCTCGGTCATGGCCCGCGACGAGGGCTGGCTCGCCGAGCACATGCTGATCCTCAAACTGACCTCGCCCGAGGGCGGCGTGAAGTACATCGGCGGCGCCTTCCCGTCGGCCTGTGGCAAGACCAACCTGGCGATGCTGATCCCGACGCTCGAGGACTGGAAGGTCGAGACGATCGGCGACGACATCGCCTGGATGAAGTTCGGCGACGACGGCCGGCTGTACGCGATCAACCCCGAGGCCGGGTTCTTCGGCGTCGCCCCCGGCACGGGCGAGAAGACGAACCCGAACGCCCTGAAGATGGTCGAGCACGACACCGTCTTCACGAACGTCGCGAAGACCGACGACGGCGACGTGTGGTGGGAGGGCCTGACGAAGGAGCCGCCCGCGCACCTGATCGACTGGCACGGCAACGACTGGACGCCCGAGTCCGGCGAGCCCGCCGCCCACCCGAACTCGCGCTTCACGGCCGCCGCGGCGCAGACGCCGTCGATCGCGCCCGAGTGGGAGGACCAGGCTGGCGTGCCGATCGACGCCTTCCTGTTCGGCGGGCGCCGCGCGACGGTCGTGCCGCTCGTGCGCGAGGCCTTCGA
>DASWQL010000015.1:0-1524 GCA_036403715.1 Solirubrobacterales bacterium | reverse complement strand
ATCAGCCGCATCGCGACGATCAGCTCGCCGTCGACCTCACGCGAGTCGTAGACCGGCACAACTGAAGGGTGGTCGAGCCGGGCGGCAAGCCGCGACTCGCGCAGGAAGCGCTCGCGGAAGCCGTCGCGGTCGGCCAGCTCGCGGGCGATCACCTTCAGCGCCACCTCGCGTTCGAGCCCGAGGTGGGTGGCCCGGTAGACGACTCCCATGCCGCCGCGGGCAATCGGTGCGTCGATGCGGTACCCGGCAACCGTCGAACCGATGGAAAAGTCCCCCACGCGGCGGTTATACCGCCGCGTGGGGGACGGATGCGGCTAAAGCACCGGCTGCCAGGCGATCACCGGGCCGAGCGTGGTGCCGTCTTTTTCGCCGAATTCGAAGGATTCGGCGAGCTCGGTCTGGCGGCGGCCGGCGACGTCGATCGAGACCAGGGACTGCCGGTCTTCGGCGGCGACGAAGGCGGCCACCTTGCGCCCGTCGGAGGAGAAGACGCCGTTGGTCTTCGAGCCGTCGGGCAACTGCGCCAGCTTGCGCGCTTTGCTCGGCCCGATCCGCTTCGCCCAGAGGCCCTCGTCGCGGCGGAAGAGCAGCATGCGACCGTCGCGGCTGACGTCTTCGACGTAGGCGGAGCCGACGCCGGCGACCTGGGCTTTGACCCGCGTGCCGTTGCGCCGCATCGTGAAGACGTCGGCGTAGGCGGCCGCCCCTTCGCTGCTCTCACCGCGGCTGAAGACCAGCCCGCCGGAGAAGTAGCGCGGCTTGAACTCGTCGATCCTTGCGGTGGTGGTGAGGCGGGACAGGCCGGAGCCCGAGGGGCGGATCGAGTAGAGGTCGTCGTTGCCGCCTTCGGGGCCGGGCGTCGAGCGGACGAAGACGATCGCTTTGCCGTCGGGCGAGAAGGCGGCTTCATGATCGTCGCCACTGCCGCTGGTCAGCGACCGCAGGCCGCCGCCGATGATGCCGACGGTATAGAGGTCGGCCTCGGCTTCGGCCGAATCCCGTCGCTCGAAGAGGACGAAGCGGCCGTTGGCGGAGATCCGCGGCGCCGAGTCGAGCTCGGGGCCGCTGGTCAGCTGCCGCTGTCCGGAGCCGTCGGGGCGGACCGAGAAGAGGTCGCCGCCGCGGGCGTAGGCGATCGTCCTGCCGTCGGGGGAGAAGGCCGGTTCGGTGTCGTCGGGGTCTTCGGTCAGCTGGTTGAGGCGACCGTCGCGGACCGCGAAGAGGCCGCCTTTTGCGACGCCTTCGACGGTCGAGGATTTGGAGAAGACGACGGCGCCGGTGGACGGTGCCGCCGAGGCTGCCGCCGGAGCGGCGAGGGCGGCGAGGGCGGCGAGAGCAAGTACGGAGATGAGGACGTTGCGGTAGCGCATTGCTTCCTTTCGTTCGGGTTGATCGATGCCAACCCATGCTGCGCTCCGCACCCGTACCCGCCAACGACAGCTCCGCCCCCCACCGAGCCACGTCTGGCCCGGTGCGTGCCAGCCGTCTTGTCGCCGGAGCGGTCTCGTCGCGCCGTTCGATGCA
>DASWQL010000014.1:0-55459 GCA_036403715.1 Solirubrobacterales bacterium | reverse complement strand
GCCATAGGCGGGCTCCATCCGGTGGAGCCGCAGCCGCAGGCTGCGCGACTGAATTCGCCCGGAGGGCGACCAGACCCCTCCTTCGCAACCCTCAGTCCCACATCCGCACGACCAAATCGATCCTTTAGGCTGCCGCGCCATGCCGTCGTTCGATGCGATCGCCGATCTGCCGCTCGAGATCGAGTCCGTGGAGTTCGAGGGCCTGGAGTGGACGTTCGGGGAGTTCGAACGGTTGACCACGGTCGTCAAGCTCCGCGGCGGCGGGCAGGAGGGGATCGGGGAGGACGTCACCTACGACGCCGTCGACCACATCGCCCAGCAGGACGCCGGGCCGCCGCAGGGGCTCGCGGGCAGCTACGACTTCGCCGGGTTCTCCGACCACCTCGACTCGATCGACCTCTTCCCGGCGGCGGCGCCGCAGCGGGACGTCTCCCGCGACTACCGGCGCTGGGCTTTCGAGTCGGCGGCGTTGGACCTGGCGCTGCGCCAGGCCGGGACGAACCTCGCCGCCGCGCTAGGGCGCGAGCCGCGGCCGGTCAACTTCGTCAACTCGATGCGGCTGGCCGGCTTCGCCGAGGGCGTACGTTCCTCGATCGAGCCGCTGATGGCCCGACTCGCCGTCTACCCGACGCTGCGCTTCAAGCTCGACCCCGTCAACGACTGGGATGACGATCTGATCGCCGCCCTGGCCGCCACCGGCGCCGTCGATTCGCTCGACCTCAAGGGCTTCTACAAAGGCACGCCGGTCGACGTCGTCACCGATCCCCAGCTCTACGCGAAGCTGATCGAAGCCTTCCCGGACGCCTGGCTCGAGGATCCGGACGTCACCGCGGAGACGAAAACGCTGCTCGAGCCGGTGTCCGAGCGGGTCACCTGGGACGCGCCGATCCATTCGATCGCCGACATCGAGGCGATGCCCTGGTCGCCGCCGCGGACGGTCAACGTCAAGCCCTCCCGCTTCGGCCCGATCCGCAACCTCTTCGCCGCCTACGACTACTGCCAGGCGCGCGGCATCGGCGCCTACGGCGGCGGTCAGAGCGAGCTCGGCCAGGGCCGTGGCCAGATTCAGTACCTCGCCTCGATCTTCCATCCCGACACCCCCAACGACGTCGCCCCCGGCGGCTACAACGACCCCGAGCTGGCGACCAAGCCCGGCCTGCCGTCGAGCCCGCTGCAGCCGGCGATCGAACTGCTCGGCTTCCGCTGGCGCGTCTGACGGCCGCTTCGGCCGACCAAATTCGACGTTTCGGTTACGTTGATCCGGCCCGACCCCTCCGCCGACAGGAGCAGAAAGATGCCCGAGAAGACCTTCCCTGACGCGCTCAACGAGCAGATCGCCAACGAGTTCGCGGCTTCGCAGCAGTACGTCGCCGCCGCCGTCTACTACGACGCCGAAACGCTGCCCCGCCTCGCCGCCTTCTTCTACCGGCAGGCGCTGGAGGAGCGCGAGCACGCGATGATGATGATCCGCTACCTGCTCGACGTCGGCGAGGCCGTCCGCATCCCCGACATCAAGTCGCAGGAGACCGCTTACGCCGACGGCAGCGCCCCCGTGCGGATGGCGCTCGAGCAGGAGAAGCGGGTCAGCGACGAGATCTTCGCCCTCTTCGAGCTGGCGCGTGAGGTCAAGGACTACCGGGCCGAGCAGTTCCTGCAGTGGTTCGTCAAGGAGCAGGTCGAGGAGGTTGCGCTGATGGGCGACCTGCTGAACGTGGTCGAGCGTTCGCGCGAGAACCTGCTGCTGGCCGAGGACTACATCGCCCGCGAGAACCTCGGCGCCGAGGGCACCGACCCGACCGCGCCGCCGGCGGCCGGCGAGGGCTGAGTCGAAGGTCCCGAGGGCGGTCTCGAGGGACCAGCTGATGGTGTGTCAGGAGGACGGGTGGCCCTCCCCCGGAGGCCGTCGCGCAGCTGATCCGTGGCTCGGGCTCGGGGTGTCTGTCCGTGAGCCTCCGGGGGAGGGCCACCCCCTCCTCACGCGCAACGGGCTGCCCGGCAAGGCCCGTCCGACGGAAGCTTCCCCGGAGAGAGCTCGTGCATTTCGGCTGGATCCGTGGGAGAGCCCCGGGTGCCCCTCTCCAGAAAGCTCAAGGACAAGCATCCCGAAGCGTGGCAAACGACGAGCTGCGCGACGGCTTTCTGGAGAGGGGCACCCGGGGCTCTCTCGCCGAACCCGACTACCCGAGCCACCCGGCCCTTTTACGCATCGTCTTGAGCCGCCGGTACTCGGCGATGTCTTGGCGCAGGGCCGCCGGCGCCGGAGCGGGAAGGAAGCGGGCCGGGAGGGGCGACTCGGCGACGGCGCCGTTGCGCAGGCAGACGCGGTAAGCGCGGGCGCCGCGGCGGGCGGTGACGGCGGAGGGGGCGCTCTCGCCCTCCCAGAGCAGGCCGGCGTAGTCGTCGAGCCCGTAGCCGTCGGGCATCCCGTCCCCGATCGCCTCCAGGTAGGCGGCGCGGCGCTCGGGCTGGTTGTTGTAGTGGACGCAGAGGCTGCCGGGGAGCAGTCCCAGCCCCGCCGCCTCGCGCGGCTTGCCGGACGACTTGGTGATCCCGGACTCGAACCAGCACATCGCCCCGGCGCTCTGGCCCGCGAGGACGATGCCGCGGCGCCAGGCGAGGCTGAGGATCGAGGCGATGTCGTGCGCCTCCCAGACGGCCAGCAGGTTGACGAGGCTGCCGCCGCCGACGTAGACCAGGTCCTGGCTGAGGAGGTGGTCGCGCAGCGCCATCGGCCGCCGCCCGAGCCGGAACAGCGAGACGTCGGAGGGCTCGCAGGAACGCTCGCCGAAGGCGGCGTAGAAGCGGCCGATCTGCTCCGAGGTGTCGCCGCTCGCGGTCGGCAGGATGCAGATCTTCGGCCGCCCGCCGCCGCGCTCGCCCGCTAGGCGCAGCAGCAGCTCGCAGATCGCGCGGTCGGGTGGGCGCGAGGAGAAGTCGTGGCCGCCGAGGGCGAGTATGCGGCGCACCGGGGTCGCCGGAGCTGAGGCGCGAGGCGAGCCGTTGTCGCCGCCGGCCGGGCGGATCCCCATCAGGTCGCGACCGCGGTGGAGAGCGCCTCCGGCAGCGGCGCCGCAGGCACTGCTCCCCGGTCGCCGAGGAACGTCGTGGCGATCCGCATCTCGACCACCCGTTGCGTCGCGTTCGATGCATTGACCACACTGGCGTGTGGTGAATGCATCGAACGGCGCGGGGCGGTGACGTCCAGCCGGTAGCCGCGAGCCTCGGGCCGCGAGGAGACGACGCGGCTGAGTTCCTCGCCGCTGAAGTGCAGTGCCGCCCCGTCTTCGGCGGCGTAGCCGGGGCGCATCCCCTCGCGCAGGAAGCGGTGGTAGGAGTCGCGCCGGGCGGAGCTGGGCTCGTAGTGGACGCAGTTGCTGAAGGGCAGCAGCCCCAGTCCCCGCAGCCGTCTCGGGGCGCCGTGGAAGGCGGTCACCGCCTCGGCGAACCAGCAGAGCGAACCGGCCGAGAGCCCGCAGAGGACCACGCCGGCCTCCCAGGCTTCGCGCAGGATCTCGTCGATGCCGTGGGCGCGCCAGACGCCGAGCAGGCTGACGACGCTGCCACCACCGACGTAGATCAGGTCCTGGGAGAGGAGGTGGCGGCGCAGGTCCTCGGGCCCCTGCTCGCGGCGGAAGAGGGAAATGTGGCTGGCCTCGCAACGGTGGGCGGAGAAGGCGCGATAGAAGCGGACGATGTAGTGGTCGGCGTCGCCGCTGGCCGAGGGCAGGAAGCAGACCCGCGGGTGCTCCGCCCGGGTGAGGCCGAGAACGTAGTCGTCCAGAAGCGGGTTTCCCGACTCCATCGAGAAGCCGCCTCCGCCGAAGGCGACTATCTGCCGCGGTGCCGTGTTCATCGACCAATGGTCGCCGCGGCCGGCTTCGCCGTGGTTGTACAGCGGTCCGAACTTCGTTCCCCCGCTCTCGCCCATGTGTACAGGCGCCGCCGCGGCCCCCTGAAGGGCGACTCCGCGCTACTGCAGCACGTAGGCCCGCCGCAGCTTGTCGCGGGCGCGGTGCAGCCTCACCTTCACCGTCCCTTCCGGGATGCCGAGCTTGCGGGCGATCGCCGCCTGGGTCAGGTCCTCCTGATACCGCATCTCCAGCAGCCGGCGATCGCGTTCGCTGAGCCCTTTCAGCGCCGCGTGCAGGTCCGCCCGCTCCACCGTCGCCACGACCTCGGCGTCCTCGGCCCCCTCGTAGAGCTCGATCGTCGATGTCGGGTCGGGCCGCACGCGCGCGTGCTGACGGAAGGCCTCGTTGCGGACGATCGTCGCCAACCACTGGTTGCGGCGGTCGGCTTCGCGCAGGGTGGAGCGTCGACGCCAGGCGCGGAGCAAGGCGTCCTGGGCGATGTCCTCGGCTTCGCTCGGATTGCTCGCGTAGCGATACGCCAGTCGAAGGCAAACCCTATGTGCCTCTCCCCACTCCCAGCCGTCGTCTTTCCCGTGACGATGCGTTGGAGTGCTGATCAAACGAACTTACATAAGTGAAGATGAAGAGAGCCGACTTAAACGCTGAAACTGTTCTGATCGGCGATAAGGTCAACAGCTCCGTGCCGATGACCGCCCCTGACAAGGAAGACCCGCGCTGGGCGGAGATCGCCTACGAGGCGATCGCCCCGGTCTACGACGAGTTCACCGCCCACCACAACTACGAGCTCTGGCTCGGCAACCTGCTGCCGAAGGTGGAGGCGCACGGGCTCCCCCGCGGCGGGCGGCTGCTCGACGTCGCCTGCGGGACCGGCAAGAGCTTCATCCCGATGCTGAAACGGGGCTGGGAGGTGACTGCCTGCGACATCTCGCCGGCGATGGTCGAGATCGCGCGCGCCAAGGTCGGCGAGGCGGCGACAATCTCGGTCGCCGACATGCGGGCACTGCCGAGGCTCGGCGAGTTCGACCTCGTCTTCTGCCTCGACGACGCCGTCAACTACCTGCTCAGCGTCGACGAGCTGGAGCGCGCCCTGAGCGGGATGCGGGCCAACATGGCCGCGCACGCGCTGCTGATGTTCGACGTCAACACGATCCAGACCTACCGCACCTTCTTCGCCGAAGAGGTCACGGTCGAGCGCGACGGCAGGCGGATGATCTGGCGCGGCCGGGCCGCCCCCGACCAGCCTGAAAGCTCGATCAGCGAGGCGAGCTTCGAGGTCGAGCCGCTCGACCCACAAAGCGGCGAGGCGCCGATCGAGCCGGAGCTGCACCGGGAGCGCCACTTCCCGGAAGCCGAGGTGCTGGCCGCCTTCGAGGTCACCGGGCTCGAGTGCCTCGACGTCTTCGGCCACCGCGACGACGCCATCCCCGAGCAGCCGCTCGACGAGATCGAGCACAGCAAGGCGGTCTACATCGCCCGCGCGCTGCGCACCCCTACCATGCAGTGACGGTCATGGATCCCGCAACCGACAACATCGGCGTCAGCGGCGTCGACTTCGTCACCGTCTTCGTCAAGGACTATCCGACCGCGGTCGAGTTCTACGGCAACGTCCTCGGCCTCGAGCACTCGGTCGACTACGGGAAAATCCCGGCCGGCGAGTTCGAGACCGGCAGCCTGACGCTGCAGGTGATGGACGCCGCCTCGATCGGCCGCGAGTTCGAACCCAGCGGCCACCCGATCGCCCTCCACGTCGACGACGTCGAAGCGGCCCGCAAGGCGCTGGAAGCCGAGGGCGTCAGCTTCTACGGCGAGACGATGGACAGCGGCGTCTGCCACATGGCCTTCTTCAGCGACCCGGACGGCAACGCGCTGATGTTCCACCACCGCTACGCGCCGCGTTCCTAGCGCGGGGCGGCCGCGAGGCGGGCGAAGTAGCCGAACCAGTTTCCGGAGCGCTCCTCGAGGGCGAGGCCGGCGTCGGCGGCCATCCGCTCGAGGCCGGCGCGGGTGGTGAAGTGCGGGTCGCCGAAGAGCTCGCCGACGACGAGTCGGCCCGAGGGTTTGAGGACGCGACGGATCTCCTGCAGGGCGGCGGCGGAGTCGCGGATCTCACCGAGGACAGCAGTGAGGACGACGGCGTCGACCGAGGCGTCCTCGTAGGGGAGATCGGTGGCGTCCCCCTGGGTCGGGACGAGGTTCTCGAGCCCGCGCTCGGCGGCCGCCCGCATCGCGTGGTCGAGGAACTCCTGCTGCAGGTCGAACAGCTCCAGCCTGCCGCCGGGCGCGATCCATTCGGCCATCTCGAGGCTGTAGTAGCCGGTGCCGACGCCGACCTCGAGCAGCCGCTCGCCGGGCTCCGGGCGGAGCACCTCCCGCAGCCGCTCCCGGGTGATGATCGGATGCGGCGCTTCGACCCAGAAGCGCTGTCCGTAAGGACAGGCGGAGGGGTTCTTGCGCCACCAGAGGGCGGCGCCGAGGGTCGCGGCGGCGGCGCCCAGGAGCAGGCGCGGCCGCGTCACTCGCCGAGGCTGAAGCCGACGCGGTGGGCCCCGGACTCGATCCGCAGGAAGGCGACCTTGCCGAGGTAGATCGCGATCACCCCCTCCTCCGTGTGGAGGTCGTGCCAACCGCCCTGCTCGAGCTGCGCGCGGAGGTCCTTGAGGTCGTCCTCGCCGAGCCGGGCGGAGATCACCTGGCCGCCTTCGAAACCGATCTCGACTCTTTGTGCCTCGGCCATCAATGCCCTCCCGCTGGTTCGACGATCTCGGTAAGGACCCCGCCGGTGGAGCGGGGGTGAAGGAAGGCGACGCGGCTGTCGCGGATGCCGACCCGCGGCTCGCGGTCGATCAGCGTCAGCCCGGCGGCGGCGATCCGCTCGAGCGTCGCGTCGATGTCGTCGACCGCGTAGGCGACGTGGTGAAGGCCGGGTCCGTTCTTGGCGACGAATTTGCCGACCGGGGTGTCGGGAGCGAGCGGGCGCAGCAGCTCGACGTGCCCCTCGCCGACGTCGAGCAGGACCGCCTCGACGCCCTGCGACTCGACCGTCTCGCGGTGGGCGAGCGCCATCTCGAAGTTGCCTTCGTAGAGAGCGATCGCGGCGCCGATGTCCTCGACGGCGACGCCCACGTGGTCAATCCTTCCGAACACGCGCGGCAGTCTATGTGTCTTGCGGCTGCTCGACCCTGAGCACCTCGGCCATCGCCGCCAACCCGACCTCGAGCTGCTCGGGGGTCGGCTCCTTGGTGGCGAGGCGGCGCTGGATCTCCCGCCCGGGGGTGTGGAAGGCCTCGGCCAGCGGGTCGCCGTGATGGCGATCGCTCCAGGCGAACATCTCGACCGCGATCGAGGCGCCGCCGAGGCCGGTCGCGGCCCGCGCCGCCGGACCGGGGTGGTCGGCCAGCCGCTCCAGCAGCAGGGTCCCGCCGGCCCCAAGCAGCATCATCGGGAGGATCAGGTTGGAGCCACAGCGATCGTGCTCCTTCGGCACGCCGGCGACGTCGTCGATGCCCTGCTCGTAGGCGGCGATCGCCTTGTGCTCGACGCCGTGGTAGGCAGCGAGGTCGCGATCCATCAGCGCGACGACGGCCGGAACCGCCCCGATCGCCTGGATCAGGCCCTCCCGACGCGCCGTCGCCCGCGTCCGCCGGCGCAGCAGGCTGGTCGCCGCCAGGGTGGCGCCGATCGCGACGGCGACCCGCGGGTCCTCGAAGGGAAGGCGGGCGGCGGGCAGGCGCCGCCGGACCAGCGGCAGCACCGCCATCGCCTCGGCGAGTTTCAGCGGGCCGCGCAGGCCGGGGACCTTGGCGACGAGGCGTGGCGCCAGCTCCGGCTTGCGCTCGGAGGCGACCTGGATCTGGCCGTCGGCGTCGCGGACCGCCGCCGCCCAATGGGTCGGGCCATGGATCAGCAGGCCGTTGCGAAGCGCCATGCCACCCAGTCGGAGTCGCTTCGGCTGCTGCTGGGAGGCCATGCGACCACGATAAAGGTCGCCGAGCGCCGGGCAGCGCTCGGCCGCTCCCCGCCTGGGAACGACAGAGGGCGCCGAAGCCCAGTCCACCTCGGCGCCCTCTCCCCCCTGTTAGTCCCGACCGGAGGCCCCCAGTCCGAGCCTCCGGTCGGTGTGTCGGCTCTCCCTGGCTCTAGCTTTGGGAAGGCCGCCCATCAAAACACCCGTCTGTAGGGGAAGTTGCGGGGGAAGTTGCGGCCCGCACTAGGGCTTGCCGAAGCGCTGTCGCAGCGCCTCCAGCCGGCGGCCCAGCTCGGCCTCGAATCCGCGCTCCGTGGGGGCGTAGAAGCGGCGGTCCCGGAGGCCCTCGGGCAGCAGCGGCTGGTCGCTGACGCCGCCGGGCTCGTCGTGGGCGTAGCGGTAGCCCTTGCCGCGGCCGAGCTTCCCGGCGCCTGGGTAGTGGGCGTCGCGGAGGTAGTCGGGCGGGGTCTTGGCGCCGTGGGCACGGACCTCGGCCCGGGCGGCGCCGAGGGCTTTGTAGGAGGCGTTCGACTTCGGCGCCAGGGCGAGGTAGACGGCCGCCTGGGCGAGGTTCAGCGCGCACTCCGGCATGCCGACGCGGTCGACGGCGCGGGCGGCGGCGTCGGCGACGAGCAGCGCCTGCGGGTCGGCGTTGCCGACGTCCTCGGAGGCGAGGATGACCATGCGCCGGGCGATGAAGCGGGGGTCCTCGCCGCCCTCCAGCATCACCGCCAGGTAATAGAGGGAGGCGTCGACGTCGGAGCCCCGCGTCGCCTTGATCCAGGCCGAGACGAAGTCGTAGTGGCGGTCGCCCTGGCGGTCGTAGTCGAGCGCCTTGCGCTGCAGCGCGTCCTCGATCTCGGCGACGTCGACCGGGGCGCCGTCGGCGCGCTCGGCCGCCCGCTCGAGCGCCGAGAGCGCCACGCGCGCGTCGCCGCCGCTGCGCGTCGCCAGCATCTCCAGCGCCGCGTCGGAAACCGGCGGCGGTTCGGCGAGCCCGCGCTCGCGATCGGAGAGCGCCCGCCGCAGCAGCTGCTCGACCTGACCGGGCTCGAGTGGGCGCAGCTCGTAGATCTGGGTCCGCGAGAGCAGCGCCGAGTTGACCTCGAAGTAGGGGTTCTCGGTCGTCGCCCCGATCAGCGTCAGCAGCCCCTCCTCGACCGCCGGCAACAGCGCGTCCTGCTGGGCCTTGTTGAAGCGATGGATCTCGTCGAGGAAGAGGATCGTCAGCCGTCCCGATGCTTGGCGGCGCTCTCGCGCCCGCTCGATCACCCCGCGGATCTCCGCTTTCCCCGCGTTCACCGCCGACTCCTCCTCGAAAGCTCCCTTGGCACCAGCGGCGGCTATGCGAGCAAGCGTCGTCTTCCCGGACCCCGGCGGCCCGTAGAGGATCGCGCTGTGCGGCCTGCCCGCTTCGATCGCCGTCCGCAGCGCCAACCCGTCGCCGAGGATGTGCTCCTGACCAACGACCTCGTCGAGGTTCCGCGGCCGCATGCGGACCGCCAACGGCGCGTCAGCCGCCAGCTCATCGAGCCTCGACTCGGACGTCCCTTCCGGCTCCGTATCGAACAACTGCTCGTCCACCGCGACCGAGTATGAGGGACACGGGGGAGGTCTCGACGGAACCTCCCCGCTGTTCGTGACGGCGAGACCTCCCCCGTGTCCCCCTTGCTTGCCCGCCGTAGAATCGACTAATGGAGAGCGCTACGGCAGTCCAGACGTCCCTGTCCACCCTGGAGTCGTTCAACCCCGCCACCGGGGAGCTGGTGGGGGCGGTGCCGACGATTACGCCGGAGGAGGTGCAGGGCGTCGTCGACGACGTCGCCCGGATCCAGCCCGCCTGGGCGGAGCTGACCTTGAAGGACCGGGCGCGCTACATGCGCCGCGCCGCCGACGCGCTGCTCGACGACATCGACGAGATCGCCGAGCTGCTGGTCCGCGAGCAGGGCAAGCCGCGGGTCGAGGCCTACACGATGGAGCTGCTGCCGACGGTCGACGCCCTGCACTGGTGCGCTCGCGCCGGGCAGAAGATCCTCGCCGACGAGAAGGTGCGGATGACCCAGGCCTTCACGCTCTCCAAGAGCGGCCACTTCTCCTACGAGCCGATCGGCGTGGTCGGCGTCATCGCTCCCTGGAACTACCCCTGGTCGATCCCCTTCGGCGAGGTCGCGATCGCCCTGATGGCGGGCAACGGCGTCGTCCTCAAGCCCGCCAGCCTGACGCCGCTCCTGGGCGAGCGTATCCGCGCCGTCTTCGAGAAGGCCGGGCTGCCGGAGGGCCTGGTCCGCGTCGTCCACGGCGGCGGCCGAGTCGGCGACGCGCTGGCCCGCTCCAGCGCCGGGAAGATCTTCTTCACCGGCTCGGTCGAGGTGGGGCGCAAGGTCGGCGAGGTCTGCGCGGCCGAGCTGAAGGGCTCGGTGCTGGAGCTCGGCGGCAAGGACCCGATGATCGTCTGCGCGGACGCCGACCTCGACAACGCGATCTCCGGCGCGATCTGGGGCGGCTTCGCCAACGCCGGCCAGACCTGCTCGGGGATCGAGCGGGTCTACGTCGTCCGCGAGGTCGCCGAGCGCTTCGTCGAGGGCGTCCTCCGCGGAACCGAGCGGATGCGGGTGGGGGAGCCGCTCGAGTGGGAGACCGAAATCGGGCCGATGACCTCCGAGGGGCAATACGAGATCGTCTGCGAGCTGATCGAGGACGCGGTCGCCGCCGGCGCCACCAAGCTCTGCGGCGGCCCCACCGAGGTCGCCGGGATGCCCGGCAAGTTCATCGCCCCGACCGTCCTCACCGGCGTCACCCACGAGATGCGGATCATGCGCGAGGAGATCTTCGGGCCGGTGCTGCCGATCGTCGTCGTCGACTCCGAGCAGGAGGCGATCGAGCTCGCCAACGACTCCGAGTTCGGCCTCGGCGCCTCGGTCTGGACCAAGGACCGGCAGCGCGGCGAACGGATCGCGCGGCGGATCGAATCGGGAATGGTCTGGATCAACGACCACTCCTTCAGCCACGGCGCCTGCCAGTGCGCCTGGGGCGGCGTCAAGGACTCCGGCGTCGGCCGCTCGCACTCCAAATTCGGCTTCTACGAGTGCGTCAATATCAAGATGAACGCCTGGGAGCCGGGCCTGACCCGAGACTTCTGGTGGCAGCCCTATGACCGCACGCTTGGCGAAGCCGTCCGCGCCTCGGCCAAGGCCCTGTACGGCAAGGGCGCGGCCCGGACCGAGGCGCTGCGCAAGGGGGCCGGCCCGCTGCTGCAGGTCGGCCGCCGCACCCTGAAGAAGCGCCGCTGAGCCGCGGCCCTAGCTGGAGAGCCTGATCGTCTTCGACCTGCCGGCCCTGCAAACGTAGATCGTCCCCGCCGCCCCCTGACTGGACCTCGTCACCTTCGCGTAGAAGTGGGCGAGCGAGATCCCGGCCCATCCCAGGGGAGTGATGCTCCAGGCCCCTTTGTCGTTGGTGATGTCGCGGCCGATGGCCTGGTCGGGCCCGTTGCTGACGACTTTGAAGAGGAGGACCTTGCGCCGCTGCCGGCAGGGCTGGTAGGCGCCGGTCGTCAGCCTGCCGCTGAAGTCGAGGCTGTCGCTCTTGATCGAGACCTTCGAGGGGACGGCGATGGTGCGGGTGGCGCCGGCGGTGCCCACACCCGCGCAGAGCGCGGCGACGAGTGCGAACACGACGATGGAGCAGCGGCTTGATCTCCTCATCAGATCCTCCTGGTCGACACAGCCAGCGTAGACGACGCGGCAGAGTCACAATCTGGCGCGAGTGGAAGGAAAGGACCCAAGCCAAGCGGCGATCTCGGTATCCGGCCTGAGGAAGGATTTCGGCGAACGCGCCGCGCTCGACGGCGTCGCGCTGGAGCTGGGCGTCGGCGAGTCCCTGGTCGTGCTCGGCCCCAACGGAGCCGGCAAGACGACCCTGCTGCGGATCCTCGCCACGCTGCTGCGCCCGAGCGCGGGCCAGGTGCGGGTGCTCGGCTGCTCGCTGCCGAACGAGGCCTGGAAGCTGCGCGGGCGGATCGGCTACCTGGGGCACGAACCGCTGCTCTACCGGGACCTCAGCGGTCGCGAGAACCTCCGCTTCCACGCCCGCTTGCACGGCATCGCCGACGAGGCGGCAGAGGCGCGCATCGCCGAGCTGCTGGCGGCGACGCGGATGCAGAACCGCGCCGACGAGCGCGTCGCCGAGCTCTCGGCCGGGATGCGCCAGCGGCTGGCGATCTGCCGCTGCGTCCTCCACGAGCCCGAGCTTTTGCTGCTGGACGAGCCGGACTCCAACCTCGACGTCGAGGGCCGCGAGCTGGCGCGCGAGCTGATCGGCCCCGGCGGCGGTCGCACCCGCGTCGTCGTAACCCACGACCCCGACCGCTTCCTGCCCGAGGCCGACCAGGTGCTGCGGCTGGGGATCCACGAGACGGCGGCGGTCGCATGACCCCCTCGCGCGTCGCCTTCGCGGCGATCCTCGGCAAGGACCTGCGCTCGGAGCTGCGGACGCTGCAGTCGCTGCCGGCGATGGCGCTCTTCTCCGTCACCACCTTCGTCATCTTCCGCTTCGGCCTCGACCGCACCAGCCTCTCCGGCAGCCTCGCCGCCGGGGTGCTCTGGGCGACGCTGCTGTTCGCCGCGGTGCTCGGGATCAACCGTCTCTTCGTCGCCGAGCGCGAGGAGGGGGGCTTCGACGCGATCCGCCTCGCCCCGATCGACCGCAGCGTCCTCTTCGCCGCCAAGGTCGCGGCGCTGCTCGTCTACCTGCTGGCGCTGGAGCTGGTCGCGGTGCCGATCTTCGCCCTCTTCTTCCTCGACTCGGCGGCGGCGCTGGGGCCGCTGGTCTCGGTCCTGCTTTTGGCCGACCTCGGCCTCGCCGCGACCGGCACCCTGATCTCCTCGATGGCGGTCAACTCGCGCGCCCGCGACCTGCTCGTGCCGCTGGTCCTCCTGCCCCTGGTGGTGCCGCTGATGATCGCCGCCACCGCGGCCAGCGAGCCCCTGTTGGCGGTGGGCGGTCCCGGTTACCACCGCTTCGGCAGCTGGCTGATGGTGCTCGGCCTATACGATCTGATCTTCGGCCTGGTCGGCTATGCGGTGTTCGACTTCCTTCTCGAGGACTGACCGGGCAAGCCCCGCCCCCACCCCGGAAGCATGTACGGCAAAGGACTGAGACCCCTCTCGATCGCCACCGTGGCGATGATCGCCGTGTCGCTATCCCTGGTCTTCTTCTACGCGCCGCTCGACGCCGACCAGGGCTTCATCCAGAAGATCTTCTACATCCACGTGCCGCTGGCGACGGTGGCGCTGCTCGGCTTCATCGTCGGCGGCCTCTTCGCGATCCTCCACCTCCGCAGCGGCGACCGCCGCTGGGACGCCTACTCCTACGTCTCGATCCACATCTCGGTGATCTTCGGCGTCGCCGTGCTGATCACCGGCTCGATCTGGGCCAAGGCCTCCTGGGGGCACTGGTGGGTCTGGGACGAGCCGACCCTGGTCAGCTTCCTGATCGTCTTTCTCCTCTACGCGACCTACTACCCCTTCCGCTACGCGATCGAGGACCGCGACCGCCAGGCTCGCTACGCGTCGGTCTTCGCGGTCACCGCCGGCGCCTTCGTGCCGCTCAACTTCCTCGCCGTGCGGATGGCGCAGAGCCTGGTCCATCCGCGCGTCTTCGCCACCACCAACGGCGGCCTGCCCGGCTCGATGATGCTCACCTTCCTCTGCTGCCTGGCGGCGATGGCCCTACTCTGGGTAACGCTGGTCAAGTTCGAGCTGGCCGCGAAGAGCGCCTCCGGCCAGGTCAAGCGCCTGCGCCGCGCCCTCGACGCGCCGGCCTCGGGCCCGCGCTCGCGGATCGCCCCGGAGGTCAGCTGATGCTCGCGCTGCTCGCCGAGGCGCCGGCGCTGCCGCTCGACGAGGCCGGCAAGTACGTCGCCGGTGCCTACGTCGTCTTCGTCGTCCTGCTGGTCGTCTACGTGGCGATCATGGCGGCGAAAGTGCAGCGGATCGAGCGCGAGCTGCGCGAGCTCGCGGCCTTTGCCGAGCAGCGCAAACGCGACGAGCAGCGCCACGACGAAGAGCACCACGAGGTGAGCGCCTGATGGCGGAGCTGCTGGCCCTCGGCGTCTCCCACAAGACCGCCCCGCTCGACCTGCGCGAGCGCCTCTCGCTGACCGAGGGACGGGCGGTAAGCGCCCTGCGCGAGCTGACCGACGCCGCCGGGATCCACGAGGCGGCGGCGATCTCGACCTGCAACCGAACCGAGCTCTACCTGATCGTCTCCGACCCGGTCGAGGCCGAGTCGACAGCGCTCGGCGTCCTCACCCGCCAGGCCGACATCCGGCCGACCGAGCTCCTCGGGCACCTCTACTCGCTGCGCGCCGGCGAGGCGGCCCGCCACCTGCTGTGCGTCACCGCCGGGCTCGATTCGATGATCGTCGGCGAGGCCGAGATCCAAGGGCAGGTCAAACGCGCCTACGAGCTGGCCCTGGTCGAGGGCGGCACGGGCCCGATCCTCAACCGCCTCTTTCGCGGCGCCCTCACCGCCGGCGGCCGCGCCCGCGAGGAGACCGGGATCGGCGAGAGGGGCGTCTCGATCCCCTCGGTTGCGGTCGAGCTTGCCCGGCGCTCGCTCGGCGACCTCTCCGACCGGCGCGTGCTGGTGGTCGGCGCCGGCGAGACCGCCGAGCTGGTCGCCCGCGCCCTGGTCGCGCGCGGCGTCCGCACCGTCTTCGTCGCCAACCGCCACTACGACCGCGCGATCGGGCTCGCGCAGCGCTTCGACGGCAGCGCCGTCCGCTTCGAGGAGCTTCCCGAACAGCTGGAGGCGGCCGACATCGTCGTCTCGGCGACGAACTCGCCCCACCACATCGTCGAGCGCGACGGCCTCGAACAGGTGATGGAGGCGCGCGGCGGCCGGCCGCTGCTGGCGATCGACCTGGCGGTGCCGCGCGACATCGAGCCCGCCTGCCGCGAAATCGACGCGGTCAGCCTCTACGACATCGATGACGTGCAGCAGATCGTCGAACGCAACGCCAACGGCCGCGAAGCCGAGGCGAAGCGGGCGGAGCTGATCATCGAGGCCGAGCTGGACCGCTTCGACCGCTGGCTCGCCTCGCTCGAGGTGGTGCCGACGATCGCGGCGCTGCGCGAACGCGGCGACGAGGTCGTGCGCCGGGTGATGGCCGAGAACGAGCACCGCTGGGAGAGCCTCGGCGAGGCCGACCGCGAGCGCCTCGATGCGATGGCGAAGGCGATCGCCTCCCGCCTCCTGCACGAGCCGACCCTGCGGATGCGCCGCTCCGCCGGCAGCGACGACGCCTACCAGTTCGTCAGCGCCCTGCGCGAGCTGTTCGGCCTCGACGTGGAGACGGAGCCCGAGGTCGAGGCCGGCGACAACGTCACCGAGCTGCGCCGCAAAAAAGGCTGAGGGCGTGCTTGGCGCTGCGGATCGCAACCCGAAGTAGCGCCCTGGCGCTGACCCAGGCCCGGCAGGTCGCCGAGCTCATCGGCGGAGCCGAGCTGGTCGAGGTCTCCTCCGACGGTGAGCCCGGCGACAAGTCGCGCTTCGTCCGTGGCGTCGAGCGGGCGCTGCTGGTCGGGGAGGCGGACGTCGGCGTGCACTCGGCCAAGGACCTGCCGGGGGAGATGCCGGAGGGGCTGGAGATCGCCGCGGTGCCGCCGCGAGAGGATCCGGCCGACGCCTGGATCGGGCCGGGAACGTCGCTCGGCGACGTGCCCGAGGGCACCCGCGTCGGCACCGCCAGCCTGCGCCGCCGCGCCCAGCTGCTGGCGGCGCGCCCGGACCTGCGGGTGGAGGAGCTGCACGGCAACGTCGATACCCGGCTGCGCAAGCTCGCCGAGGGCAAGCTGGATGCGATCGTCCTCGCCGTCGCCGGCCTGCGACGGCTCGGCCGCGAGGCGGAGATCGGATTCGCGATTCCGGTCGAGGAGATGGTGCCCGCCGCGGGCCAGGGCGCCCTGGCGCTGCAGGTGCGCGCGGGCGGCGAGCTGGACGGCAACTCAGCCGTCGGCGCCGCCGCCGCGATCGGCGATGCTCGCGCGATGCGGGAGCTGACCGCCGAGCGGGCGGCGGTCGCCGTGTTGGACGCGAGCTGCGCGACGCCGATCGGCGTCCACGCAATGGTTCTAGAGCGCACCGGGGGCCCGGCGCGCGACGAGCACAGCGCCGGCTCCATTGGCGGCAGCGGGCGCCTGCGCCTCGAAGCCTTCGTCGGCCTTCCCGACGGCAGCGAGTGGATACGCGACACGATCGAGGGCGATGCCGCCGATCCCGCCGCCGCCGGACGCGAGCTCGCCGACCGCCTACTGGCAGCGGGCGCGCGCGACATCCTCGACCGCGCCGAGGCCCTCGCATGAGCATCGCGTGGTTCCTTATTCGTCCCTGGCCGGCAAAAGGAACCACGGGATTCGGAACCACCGTCGCGCGGTTCCTTATGCCGCTGTGGCGGGCAAAAGGAACCACACGATGATTCGGCAGGGTGTCGTGTACCTGGTGGGGGCGGGACCGGGCGACCCGGGGCTGATGACCGCGCGCTCGCTGGAGCTGATCGCGGGCGCCGACACCGTCTTCTACGACCGCCTGATCCCGCCCGGAGCGCTGGCCGGCGCCCGCGAGGACGCCGAGCTGATCTATGTCGGCAAGCAGCCGGGCGTTCCCTCGGTCCCCCAGGAGGAGATCGGCGAGCGCCTGATCGAGGCCGCTCGCGCCGGGCGCAGCGTCGTGCGGTTGAAGGGCGGCGACCCCTTCGTCTTCGGCCGCGGCGGCGAGGAGGGAGAAGCGCTGCGTGAGGCCGGCGTCGAGTTCGAGGTCGTGCCAGGGGTGACCGCCGGCGTCGCCGCCACCGCCTACGCCGGAATCCCGGTCACCCACCGCGACGACGCCTCCGCCGTCGCCTTCGTCACCGGCCACGAGGACCCGGAGAAGGACGAGAGCGCGCTCGACTGGGAGGCGCTCGCGCGCTTTCCCGGCACCCTCGTCTTCTACATGGGCGTCAAGCGCCTGCCCGAGAACGCGGCGGCGTTGATCGACGCCGGCCGCGACCCCTCCGAGCCCGCCGCGGCGGTGGAGAAGGGGACGATGGACGGCCAGCGCACCGTGGTTGCGACCCTGGGGACGATCGCCGCGGCGGTCGAGCGCGACGGCGTCGGCGCGCCGGCGCTGATCGTCGTCGGCCCGGTCGCCGCCCGGCGCGAGCAGCTCGGCTGGCTGGAGCGGCGTCCCCTGCACGGGCGCCGTGTCGTCGTCACCCGGGCCCGCGCCCAGGCCAGCGGCCTCGCCGCCACTCTGCGCGGGCTCGGCGCCCAAGTCGTCGAGCTGCCGGCGATCCGGGTGGAGCCGCGGCTGGAGAGCGACGAGGTACGCCGGGCGGTGGCGAGCATCCGCGAGTACTCGCTGGTC
The DNA here is from genome assembly GCA_036403715.1 of Solirubrobacterales bacterium. Taxonomy (GTDB): domain Bacteria; phylum Actinomycetota; class Thermoleophilia; order Solirubrobacterales; family 70-9; genus VAYN01. The sequence continues at coordinate 38,215 of DASWQL010000014.1, read as the reverse complement.
TGCATCACCAGTCCCAACGGGGCGAACCTGCTCTTCGAGGCGCTGAGCGCGAACTGCAGGACTGAGGGCGGCGGGGGCAAGGGCGCGGACGGCTGCCCGCCGCGCGACGCCCGCGCCCTGGCCGGCGCAACTGTCGCGGCGATCGGCCCGGGGACGGCGCGCGCCCTTGCCGCCCATGGGATCGCCGCCGACGTGGTCCCCGAGCGCTTTGTCGCCGAGGCGCTGGTCGAAGCCCTGGCCGGCGTCGAGGTCGAGGGCCGCCGGGTTCTCGTCGCCCGCGCCGCCGAGGCCCGCGACGTCCTCCCGGAAGCGCTGCGCGAGCGCGGCGCCGAGGTGGACGTCGTCGCCCTCTACGAGACGGTCCGCGAGCAGCCCGACGCCGGCGCGGTCGAGGCCGCCCAGGGCGCCGACTACGTCACCTTCACGTCCTCCTCCACCGTCACCAACCTCACCGAGGCGCTCGGCGACCGCTTCCCGACGGGCGCCCGCATCGTCTCGATCGGCCCGGTCACCAGCGACGCCGCCCGCGCCGCCGGCCTGGAGGTCGACGTCGAGGCCGAGCGCCACGACGTCGACGGCCTCCTCGCAGCCCTCCTCGCCGACGCGGCAACGTGACCGCGTGCTCCCTTTGTATCCCTGTGGGTGACAAAAGGAGCACGGGATGAGCTTCGGGATGCCACATCGCCATTACGCGTGCACCGACTCCACCAACACGCGCGCTCGCGAGCTGGCCGCGGCCGGCGCGCCGCACGGGACCGTGGTCACGGCCGCCGAGCAGACCGAGGGACGAGGGCGCCAGGGCCGGACCTGGATCGCTCCGCCGGGCAAGGCGCTGCTCTACTCCGCCGTCGTCCGCCCGCTGGAGGAGCGACACATGGCGCTCCCCCTCGCCGTCCCGCTCGCCGTCTGCGAAGCCGCCGAGGAGCTGCACCCGGGAATCCGCTGCGGCGTCAAGTGGCCGAACGACGTCCTCGTCGAAGGCCGCAAGCTGGCCGGGGTGCTGATCGAGGCAAGGCCGCAGGACGGCTGGGCCGTGGTCGGCGTCGGCCTCAACCTCTCGATAACTCCGGACGAGCTCCCCCCCCACCTCCGCGACACGGCGGTCTCACTCTTCGGCACCAGCGAGGGAGCGCGGGGGGAGTCCCGACGGAGCCTCCCCGCTGTTGCTCCGGCGGGACTCCCCCCGCGCTCCCTCACCGCAACCGCAGTTCTGAGCAGTCACCTGAATCGCTGGGTCGAGGCCGAGCCCGAGGCCGTGCTTGCGGCCTGGCGCGAGCGCGACGCGCTACGAGGCCGTGAGGTCGCCTGGGACGCCGGCTCAGGCGTCGCCGCCGGGATCGACGATCGTGGCTACCTGATCGTCGTCACCGCCGCCGGCGAGCGAATCGCGATCGGGGCCGGCGAGGTCCACCTCACCGTCTCCTGAGGAAGCACCGGCGGAGTCGCCGTCCGCCGGGCCGGCTTTGGGACGCGATGCGCCTTTGCGCCGTTTCCGCTGTCGGGCCCGTTTCGCGCGCGGTTTCTCGGCACCGTCGCGCTCCTGCTCGGCGCTCGCATCGCCTGCCCCGTTCTCGAGCGCCGTGCCGTTCTCGTCCTGACCACGCTTGCCGCGTTTGCGCCGGCGCTTGCCGCCTTTGGGGAAGTTCCGCAGCAGCTCGCGGGCGACGCCGGATGGTTTCCTCGCCATCCGCATGCGGGCGCCGCGCAGCACCTCCTCGCCCTCGGGCGTGTGGGAGACGGCGGCGGCGAGCAGCGAGACCGCCAGCCGGCGGTCCTGTTTGCGCGCGGCGTGGACGAGCCGGCGGGCATTGCGGCCGTGGGCGCGGCCGGAGGAGTTGACCAACAGCCCCAGCAGTCGCTTCGTCTCCGGCCAGCGCTGCACGGCGTACTCCTCGTGCAGCTCGCGGGTGTAGGAGGCGAGGCGCCAGACCCATGCCTGCGCCTGGTCGCGACGGCCGATCCGCTTGTCGATCAGCGCCTGCAGCAGGGTCTTGGTCCCCGCCCGTTTGTCCTCGCGGCTCCAGGTGCCGACGATGTCGATCGCGTCGTCGAAGGCGTCAGGATCGCTGAGGTCGGCGATCTCCCCCAGCGCTTTCAGCCGCAGCTGCGCGTTGCGGTTGCGCTGCACGCAGGTCAGCAGGAAGCGGCGGCGCAGCTCCTTGGTTTTGTCGTTCTGCAGCATCGCCCGCGCCCGGCGCCAGCCCTGGGTGTTTACCCGCGCCCCGGCCAGCGCCGCCCAGGCATGCTGCTCGGGATAGTCGAGGTTCTCGACCGCGATCCGCCAGATCTCCCGTTCCAGCACCTCCATCCGCTTCTCCTCGACGTCGGAGACGGGAACGATCCGGCGCTCGACCCGAACCTTGCGGCCGCGGCCGCGCCGCACCGGTCCGACGACGATCGCGCCGCCGCGGTAGACGTCGCGGTCGAGCAGACTGTGCAGGGTGACGATCGTCTCGTCGTGGGTCGTTGCCGGATGGACGAAGTCGATCACCAGGCCCGCCTCCTTGCCCGGCGCCCGCCGGGTCACGCGGCCGACCCGCTGCTGGTAGATCCGCCGCGACGCCGTCGGCGCCAGGTGCATGCAGATCGTCGCCCGCGGCGAGTTCCAACCCTCGGCGAGCAGCATCGCGTTGCAGAGGACGTCGACGTCGCCGCGCTCGAAGCCGGCGAGGATTTCCGCCAGCTCGCGCTTCGGCGTCTCGCCGGAGACCGCCTGGGCGTTGATGCCGGCGTTGCGGAAGGCTTTGGCGACGTTCTTGGCGTGCTGGACGCCGGCCGTGTAGAGGACGCCGGGGACTTTGCTGAAGCGGGACCGGTAGAGGTCGGCGATGGCGACATTGAAGGGCTCCTGGTCGAGCAGCGCGGCCAGCTCCTCCTGGTCGAAGTCCTGGTCGACCTCGCCTTTTCGCAGCGGCACCTTGGCGATCGTCCGCACCCCCGGGCCGGGGGGGATGCGAAGGCAGCGCAGCGGCGAGATGACGCCGCGGCGGGCGGCCTGGGCGAGGTCGAAGCGCGAGGTCTGGGTCGGGAAGAGGTCGGCGACGTGGCGGGCGATCAGCGCCCCGGTCGCGGTCATGCCGATGAAGACGGGACCGTCCCAGGCGCGGATGCAGGCGCTCGTTTTCTCGCCCAGGGCGGTGTGGGCCTCGTCGCAGATGACGATCGAGTAGGCGTCGGAGATCCGTTTGTGGTTGCGGACGAACCACTGGTAGGTCTCGACCGTGACGGCGCCGTCGGGGTCGTCGCGACCGTCGAGCAGCGGCGGGCGCAGCCGCTCCTTGTAGCCGCGGTCCGAGATCTCGCCGATGAACTGGTCGACCAGGTTGCGGCGATGAGTGAGGATCAACACGCCGCCGGTCTTGGTCGCCTCGATGAAGCCGACCGCGGCGACGGTCTTGCCGGCGCCGGTCGCGTGCTCGAACCAGAAGCGGCGGGCCGCACCGGGATCCTCGGGCGCATCCTCGACGACCTCCTCGTCCTCCTCCGAGGGCTTTTCCTCCCAGTCCTGCGGCTCCTCGTCGGGGGCGAGCTCCTCGTCCTCGAGCTCGGCCTCCTCGTCTGATTCGGCCGCCGGCGCGGGGGCGGAATCCGCCGCGGTGTCGGTGCCGGCCTCGGGCGCGGCAGCGCCGTCGGAGTCGGAGCCGCCGTTGGCGCTGCGCTCGTCTTCGTAGAGCTGGTGCTGTGCCATCAGCTCGGCGAGGGTTCCCGAGAGGGCGTCCACCTGGTGCGGCGAGAGCTCGGCGCCGTCGCGCAGCTTCGGCGGTTCGTCGGCGAGGAAGCGCTCCAGCCCCAGCAGCATCGAGTAGTCGCGGCGCCACTCGATCGACGGGTACTCGGCGCCGGCGTCTATCTCCGCCAGCGCCGCGTCGAGGGCGCGGCGGCGGGCGGTCCCGGGCGCGAGCGCCTCGGGTCCCTCACCGTCGAGCAGGAACGGCTCGCGGGCAAAGTTCGACGCACGCTCGATATCGGCGCCTGAAGGAACTGCCGCGCTCGCGGCAACGTCGCTGGTCTTGGCCATAGAAAGGCTTCTGGGCTCCGCCCCGCCGAGAAAGAGAGACACGGCTGAGGCAAGTGAACGAGGCTGCGGAGGTCCGGCCTTCCCGTCCCCCCGAGGATCTCAGCGGTCCGCGAACTCGCGAACCCAACGTACGTATTGTAAACACCGAGCGGATGACGCGGCGAATCCCACCTTTTCCGACCCTCCTGATGCTGGTCGTGATCGCGTCCCTGTCCTGGGCGGGCTGCGGTTCCTCCGCAGAGGAAAGCGCCGGCGGCCACCCCGACTACGCCAAGGCGCTCGCCGGCTCGCCCCCGGCGCTGGCGGCCCTGCACTCGCAAGCGGGGAAGCTGCTCTCCGGTGGGGTGCCCGCCTACGAACAGCGAATCGCCGCGCTGAAGGGCTATCCGGTCGTCGCCAACGTCTGGGCCTCGTGGTGCGGGCCCTGCCGCTTCGAGTTCCCGGTCCTGCAGAAGCTCTCCACGCGCTACGGCAAGCGAGTCGCCTTCGTCGGCATCAACTCCAAGGACTCCAACGACGCCGCCTCGACCTTCCTTGCCGAGGAACCGGTCCCCTACCCCAGCTACACCGACCCCGACGAAGACATCGCCGCCTCGATCGGCGCCACCATCGGCCTCCCCGACACCGCCTTCTACGACAGGGCGGGGAAGCTCTGCTACCTCAAACAGGGCCCCTACGGCGACGATTCCGAATTGGAAGAAGCGGTTCGCACCTTCGCCATCCGCGGCGAATGCGAGAACGGATAATCGGCGCGTGGACGCCTTCGTCGTCGTCGCCATCTTCGGCTTTGCCTTGCTGCTGGCCGAGCTGCTGTTGCCGACGGGGGGCCTGCTGGCTGCCATCGGCATCGCCGGCCTGATCACCGCAGGCGTGCTGGCGCTGGAATCCGGCGGTAACACCGCCGCCTACGTCGGATCGGCGCTGATCACGATCGGCCTCCTCTCCGCCGCCGGGTTCTTTTACGTCAGTCGCAAAGTCCTGGCCGCCTATCGCAGCACGCCGGTTCGCACCGGGACCGAGGAGCTGATCGGGGCGGTCGCCGAGGCGCGCAGTCCGATCGACCCGGAGGGACGCGTCTGGCTGGAGGGGACTCTCTGGAGAGCGCGCCTGGCTTCCGGGGCCGCCCCGGCGCGGCCGGGGGATAGAGTCAGGGTGGAGGCGGTCGACGGGTTGACGCTGGTGGTTCGTCCCGAGCCCGCGGAGCAGCGCAGAGAAGGAGAGAGCTGATGGAGATCGCGATCGGAGTAATCGTCGTCCTCATCTTCTTCGCGCTGATCGTCCTCGGACTTTCCGTGCGGATCCTGCGCGAGTACGAGCGCGGGGTCATCTTCCGCCTCGGCCGGCTGATCGCGACCAAGGGACCGGGCCTGATCTTCCTGATCCCGCTGATCGACCGCATGGTCAAGGTCGACCTGCGGACGGTGACGCTCAACATCCCGCCGCAGGAGGTGATCACCCGCGACAACGTGCCCTGCCGTGTCAACGCGGTCGCCTACTTCCGCGTCGTCGACCCCAACCGGGCCGTGGTCGAGATCGAGAACTTCCTGCTGGCGACCTCGCAGATCTCGCAGACGGCGCTGCGCTCGGTGCTCGGCAAGGCCGAACTCGACGAGCTGCTGGCCGAGCGCGAGCGCCTCAACGAATCCCTGCAGCAGATCATCGACGAGTCGACCGAGCCCTGGGGCGTGAAGGTGACCGCGGTGGAGATCAAGGACGTCGAAATTCCCGAGCAGATGCAGCGGGCGATGGCCCGCCAGGCCGAGGCCGAGCGCGAGCGGCGGGCCAAGATCATCAACTCCGAGGGCGAGTTCCAGGCCGCGCAGAAGCTCACCGACGCCGCCGACATCATCAGCACCAACCCCGCCTCGCTGCAGCTGCGCTACCTGCAGACGCTGCTGGAAATCGGCAGCAACCAGAACACCACCGTCGTCTTCCCGCTGCCGATGGACGTGCTCGAGCCCTTCGTCGGCAAGGGCGCGGCGCAGCGCGCCCAGGGGACGGACCGGCCGCCCCGCCCGACCGCGGTGCCCGAGCCCCCCGCGGTGGACGAGCCCGAGCCAGACGACCTTCCCCCCTCCCGCTCCTGAGCACCCCAGAGATACGCATCGACCAGCTGAGCGGGCTGAGGACGATCCTCGCCCCCGCTCGCGCCGACCGGCCGGAGGGTTTCTCGGCCCGCACGACCGAGCCGAAGGGACCGGAGAGCTGTCCCTTCTGCGAGGGGCGCGAGGACCGCACCCCAGCCGAGGTGTATGCCGTGCGAGCGGGCGGCGGCGCGCCGAATACGCCGGGGTGGAAGACCCGCGTGGTGCCGAACCTCTACCCGGCGCTGGCCGACCCGTCGCGTGGTTCCGCAAGCACGGATGGCGTCCAAAAGGAGCCGCGGAACGGGGACAGAGGCGGGGTTGGGCCCGGCGTCACGGCGCCGGGTGCCGAGCCGGGCGCCTTCGCCAGCAGCGGCGACCCGCTGCTGGCCTCGCGCCAAGCCGGCGAACCGGACCTCTTCTCCTCGCGCCCGGCGATCGGCGCCCACGAGGTCCTGATCCACTCCCCGGAGCATGTGACGGCGATGGCGGAGCTGGACGACGAGCAGTTCGCGGTCGCCGTTGCGACTTGGCGCGAGCGGATGCGGGCCCACGCCGACGCCTCCTACGTGCAGCTGATCGTCAACGAGGGCGGCGGCGCCGGCGCCTCGCTCGAGCACAGCCACGCCCAGCTCTACGCGATGCCATTCGTACCCGCCGCGGTGGCGCGCGAGCGCGAGCGGGCCGGCGCCTACAGCGAACGCACCGCCGGCTCCGGGCTGCTCGGCGACATCTTGGTCGAGGAGGTGCGCCGGCGCGAGCGGCTGGTCGCAATCGACGATGAGGCGGCGCTGATCTGCCCCTGGGCCTCGCGCTCCCCGTTCGAGCTGCGGGTGATCCCGCGCCGGGAAAGCCCACGGTTCGAGGACGACGAGACCGGGGCGGCGATGCTGCGGACGGCGATGCGGGCCCTTGCCGCCCGCTTCGACGGGCCGCCGGAGCTGAACCTCTGGGTTCGCACCGCGCCCCCCGGGACCGAGCAGTTCGGCTGGCACGTCGACATCGCGCCGCGGCTGACGATCAAGGCCGGCTTCGAGCTCGGCACCGGCGTCGACATCAACGTCTACCCGCCAGAGAGGGCCGCCGCCGACCTGCGCGAATGCCTCTGAGGGCACATGGCACTTCGCATATCTGCGTCCTCAGAGCAGCGTCGGAGCAATAGGGTGCGAGCGTGCCGCCGAACCCGCGACCGATCCCGCGCTTCATCGCCGACACCACGCAGGAGGGGATTCCCCATGGGCGTTTCGCCGAGCGCCTGCGGGAGGCGTTTTCCGCCGCCTGCGACGAGATAAGCGATCTGCCTGAGGGCGCGACGCTGCCGGCGGAGGTCGATTGGTTTCCGGAGCGGGCCTGGGGTGGCCGGGTCTGGGTCCCCGCCTCCGCTCACACGTCGAGCGAGGAGGGCAAGCTCGAGCTGTTCGGCCACGTCTCCTACCTCCAGCCCGCCGGCGGCGAGCCGAGCGACTTCCAGGCCAGGGCTGACTTCACCGACGTTCTCGCCGAGGACAACCCGGATTGGCGGATCGACCTCAACGACGACGTAGTCGGACGCTGGCGCGGTGAGAACGGGCGCGCCGGAGCGGTCACCCTCGTCTGGGGCCGGCCCCTGGTCCGCGGCGCGGTCGCCGCCACCGCCGAGTTGGAGACCGAGACCGTCGACCAGGAGGAGATCTCTCAGGACCGCTTCACCCTGATCGCTCTCGATGCCCTCGAGGCCTACGGCGACGACATCTTCATGCAGGTCAAGCTCTGGAGCCGGCGCGGCCTCGAACTTGCCTCCGAGAGCCTCTACGACTCCTGAACGACTTCGACCTCGGCCCGCAGGCCCGGGGCCTTGGCGAGGCGGGCGTCCAGGGTGATGAGCGGCGCTTCCAGCGCCTCGGCCAAGGCGACGTAGAGACCGTCGTAGAAGCTCACGTTCTCGCGCAGCTCCCATGCCCGCTCGGCCAGCAGGTGGTGCGAGACCCGCTGCAGCCGCATTTCCATCAGGTCGGCGAGAGCGTCGCGGGCGGCGCGGGCGGAGATCTCCCCCGCCCGCACCTCGCCGCGCAGCGCGTGCCCGACCTCGGCGTCGACCAGGAAGGGCGCCCAGAGCCAGCCCCGGCTAGACATCAGGTGGCGCTCCGACGACTCCGCATGCTTGCCGCCGGTCAGGAACTCGACCAGGACCGAGGCGTCGAGGACCTTCATCAGTCGCCGCGGCTTTCCCGCAGGATCCGGATGATGCTCTCCCGCTTGACCTTGGACGGGCCGCGAGCGCGGACGCGTGCGCTGATCTCCTCCAGGCTCGCCTTGGCAGTGACGCCGCCCAGTTCGCGCTTGATGTAATCGGAGAGCGAGATACCCTCCGCGGCGGCACTGGCCTTGAGGGCTCGATGCATCTCCTCTGGGACGTTTCTTACCTGGATCATCTTGGACATGTGCACCACATTAAAGGGTGGGTCGGACACGTCCTTCAGCTGGGCTCTGTTCATGCACGGAATCCTGCCGGACCAGATGTCGCGGGTGGCGCGCCAACTGCACCAATCAGCGCACCGAAATCGCAACTAAGAGAAAATCCACCGCGAGCCCCGATAGCTCAGCTGGATAGAGCGATCCCCTCCTAAGGGATAGGCCGCTGGTTCGAATCCAGCTCGGGGCATAACCGACGGGGGGCCGGCGCGGTTAGGGTCATCCCATGGTCATCACCCCCTGGGGCGAGTCCGAGAGGCTGAGGGACCGCCGGCTGCCGCCCGGGCGCGGCGTTCCAAGGGCAGAGGCGAGGAAAAACCAGCGCGAGCGCTTGCTGGCAGCGATGGTGGCGTCCTGCGAGGCCCGGGGGTACGAGGCCACCGCGGTCGCCGACCTGCTCGAGATCTCCGGCGTCTCCCGGGCAACCTTCTACGAGCACTTCGAGGACAAGGTCAGCTGCTTCGCCGCCGCGGTCGAAGAGGTCCTCGGCGCCGCGATCCTGGTGATCTCACAGCGCCTCGAGGGCGAGGGGTCGGCGGAGCGGCGAGGGCGGGCGGCGCTGGAGACGTTCGTCGACCTGATGGTCGCCCAGCCGGCGGCGGCGCGGATGTGCCTGGTCCAGGCCTATGCGGCCGGCGAGCCGGGCGTCGCGCCGATGCGGCGGACGGTGGACGAGGTCGCGCGGCTTGGCCGCGAGGTGCTCGAACAGATGCCGGGCCGCAAGGACATGCCCGAAGAGCTGGTCCGCGCCATCATCGGCGCCTTCTACCGCGTCATCTACGACCGCCTGCAGAGCGGTCGTGAGGCGGAGCTGCCGGGACTGGTGCCCGGGCTCTGGGACTGGGCGATGGGCTACCCGCCGCCGTCGCAGCCGTTGCGGCTGACCGGCCGGCGCGGACAGGTCCCAGTCGAAGGCTCGATGCCGCCCTTCGCCGCCTACGACCCTGAACAGAGGATCATCCGCGCCTTCGCCAGGGCGGTGGCCGCGAAGGGATACGGAGCGACCACCATCTCCGACGTCGCCGCGGCCGCGTCGATCTCCCAGACCACCTACTACGTCTACTTCCACGACAAGGCGGATGCGATGGCGGCGGCGCTCGATTCGAGCGGGGCGCAGATGCTGGCCGCTGCGCTCCCCCCTGCCCGCCGCGCCCTGGATTGGCCATCGGCGGTGCGCGCGGCGCTGCGGGCGAGCTGCGGCTTCCTCGCCTCCGAGCCGGACTTCGCCCGACTGCGGATGGTCGAGGTCTACGCCGCCGGCCCGCAGGCGATCGCCCAGCGCGACACCGCCGGGCTCCAGTTCCTGGGCCCTCTCCTCGGGCCGGCGTTCGAGGACTCTCCGAAGGTTCCGAAAATCGTCGTCGAGGCGATCGTCGGCGCCATCTACAGCAGTGTCTACGACCATGTCCGAGCGGGGCCGGTGGAGACCCTTCCCGAGATCGCCCCCCTGCTCACCTATCTGGCCCTGGCCCCGTTCCTCGGAGCCGAGCAGGCCTGCGAGGTGGCCAACGGGGACGCTCGCTCGCCGCGGCCGCGCCTGACGCCCTGAGCGCAGCGGTGCAACTTTTCGGCTCTGGCAGGTTGTAGGCATAACCCGAATGAGCGATCGACCCCAGCGACCGGACCAGGAGCGACGCGGAGGAGCAGGAGCGACGAGAACGGCGGCCTCGCCGGGACCGCTCGTGCTCGGTTTCCTCGTCGCGCTGCTGCTGCTCGTCTGCTCGCAGGCCGGGACCGCGGCAGCCGCGGGCGGCGAGCGGGCCGTGCGCTTCGACGGCCGCGAGGTATCGGTTCCGCGCTCGTGGCCGGTCTTCCGCCTGGCCGACCATCCCGGGATCTGCGTGCGGCTCGACCGCCGTGCCGTCTACCTCGGAACTCCCGCGGCGCAGCAGCGCTGTCCCGCCGAGGCGATCGGTCGCCGCCACGCGATCCTGATCGAACCGGCCAGCGGCTCCGCGAGCCGATCGGCACTGCCGACGCCGCCGCGACGGATCGCCTCTGCCTCGGCGACGGTCTTCACCGGCCTCGGCTTCGACGCCTGCACGGCCCCCTCCTCGCGCTCGATGGCCGCCTGGGGCTCCTCGCCCTACCGCGCGATCGGCGTCTACATCGGCGGCGTCAACCGGGGCTGCTCACAATCCAACCTGACCCCCAGCTGGGTCGGAGCCCAGACCGAAGCCGGCTGGCACCTGATACCCACCTACGTCGGCCTGCAGGCACCGACCAGCAGCTGCAGCAGCTGCGCCAAGCTCAGCGCCAACCAGGCGACCTCACAGGGAACCGCTGCGGCGGTGGACGCGGTCGCCGAGGCGAGCTCCGTCGCGATGGGCCCGGGCAGCCCGATCTACTTCGACATGGAGTCCTACTCGCGGACCTCCAGCGCCGGCGCCGCCACCCTCGCCTTCCTCGAAGCATGGACGGCGAAGCTGCACTCGCTCGGCTACGTGTCCGGCGTCTACAGCAGCAGCGCCTCCGGCGTCGCCGACCTCGGCGACCAGGTCGGCACGGGCTACCTGCTCCCGGACGACATCTGGATCGCCAACTGGAACGGGCAGCAGAACACCTCCGACCCGGCGGTCCCGGCCGGCGCCTGGACCCAGCACCAGCGGATCCACCAGTACCGCGGCGGCCACGACGAGACCTACGGCGGCGTGACCATCAACATCGACAACAATTACGTCGACGGCGGCACGGTCGGTTCCGCGACGCTGGGCGGGGAAGACGACCCGATCGGTTACCTGGACGTCACCGGCGCCCCCTCTCCCGGCAACCTGCGGGTCAAAGGCTGGGCCTTCGACCCCGACGAACCGACGCAGACGCTGGCGATCCGGGTCTACGCCGGCGGTCGCGCCGGGACGTCCGGCGCCGCTGTCTACGAACTCGGCCCGGTCGCCTACCTCTCGCGGCCCGACGTCGCCCGCAAGTACCGCGAAGCGGGCACGAACCACGGGTTCGACGTGACGATCCCGACCGTCAAGTCAGGGCCGCAGCCGATCTGCGCCTACGCCGTGAACCTCGGCTCCGGCGCCGATCGCCTGCTCGGCTGCAAGGCGACCCGGATCCCGGTCGCGATCACCCTCTCCCACATCAGGGCGACGAGGGGCGGCGTCCACGTGCGGATCGCCTGCGCCTGGCCCGCCGGCACCGACTGCCCGGGCCAACTGGCCCTGCGGACCCGGTTCACGATCGCCACAGGCAGGCCGGCGCGCACCCACGTCGTCACCCGCTCGCTGGGCCACCGCGCGTTCCGTCTCAGCGGTGGCAGTTCGCATGCCTTCCAGGTCCCGCTCAGTGGGCCGGGTCGCCTGCTGCTGCGGCTGCGGGGCAGCCTGCGGACGCAGCTGATCGCGGCGATCCCAGGTGGCAGGCGAGTGCACACGCTGGGCCTGCAGCATTCGGCCGGTTAGCCCTCGCCCAGGCGCTCTCGCAAGCTCGCCAGTTCGGAGCGCAGGTCGGCGACCTCGCGCTCGAGACGGGCAAGGCGATCGTCCGGCGCGTCGGTCGCAACCGCCTCGTCGGCGCCCGCCTCCGGAGAGAGCTCAGCGGACGCTGCCGCCGCCGCCTCTCCCACTCCGGCTCCCAGCAGCTGCTCGTAGCGCTCCTCCTTCTGCCCCGGCCGACGCTCGTGGCGAGCGACGAGGCCGCGCTCGACCAGACGGTCCAGGGTCGAATGGATCGCGCCGAGATCGGCGAAGTCGTGCAGCCGGGCGCTGCGCTGCTTCAGCTCTCCCGGCGTCTGTGGCCCGCGCAGCATCAGCACTCCGAGCAGCGAGAGCTCGGCGGAATCGAGCTCGAGTGCCTCCGGCAGGAGGTGGCGGTACTTGCGGGCGCGACGGCCGGCCCCGCTTGACAGGCGAGTCCAGCCCCGCAGCGCCAGCCGCCGCAGGGCCTCTGAGACCGCGGCCTCGTCGTAATCGACGACCGGCTCGCGGTTGGTCGACTGGTTGCAGGCCAGCCGCAGCGCGTTCAGCGAGAGCGGGTAGGCGTCCGGCGTGGTCCGCTGCTTCTCGATCAGGGAGCCGAGCACACGGATCTCGACGGCGTCAGGCTCCATCGCCGATCAGCCGCGGTCGGGCCGGTCCGGGTAGATCTCGTCGATCGTCACCAGCGCCTGGTAGGGAGCTTCGGCCGCGGCCTCGATCGCCTCGCCGCCGCCCGCCAGCCGGTCGACGACGGCGACCACCCCGGCCACCTCGAGGCTCTCCTCGCGAATCCGGCCGATCGCCTTCGCCGTCGACCCGCCCGTGGTGACGGTGTCCTCGACGACGAGGCAGCGCATCCCCGCTGCAACCGGCCCCTCGACCCAGCGCTGCAACCCATGCTCCTTGCGCTCGCCACGCACGAAGAAGGCGACCAGCTCCGAGCCCGAGGGCACCGCGATCGCCGCACAGGCCGGCGGAATCGCAGCGGTGGCCGGCCCGCCAACGGCCTCCGCCCCGACCTCCCCGGCCACAGCCGCGATCAGCTCACCGGCGGCGCGGAAGCCGGCGGGACGCATCAACGCCCGCCGCGCATCGACGTAGTACTGCGCCGTCGCCCCACTGGAAAGGGTCACCTCACCAAGAATCAGCGAATGCTCCCGCAGCTCCGAGAGCAGCGTCCCCTTGGCCGCGTCCAGATCAGTCACGGCGCGACCGCCCCCCTACTACCAGACGAAGATGTCCTCGCCGTAATGGATGCGGTTGAAGATCTCCGGCTGGTCGGCGATGAAGGTGCGGATGCAGCCGTGGCTGGCGGCGTAGTCGGGCACCGATTCGTAGCCGTGCACCGCGTAGCCGCCGTAGAAGTAGAACGAGTAGTACATCCCGTGCGAGTTGTAGCCCGGTTCGGTGCGGATGAAGGTGAAGTGTCCGGTCACCGTCGGGGTCGACGGCTTGCCGGAGGAGATCGGGTAGATCGCGAACGGCTTGTCGCCCTTGGCGAAGACCAGCACCTGCTTGGAGAGCGGCGCCTCGAGGTGTTCGCCGGCGCCGGGGTGGCGGACCTCGTATTCCCCCTTGCCGGAGAAGACCGCCTTGACCAGGCCCGCACCGGCCCGCATGCTCCGGGCCATGTCGTTGACCTTGCGATAGGCGAGCACTCCGCGCCCGGTCTTGCCGCCGAAGCAGCGGCCGCTGTTGACGATGTAGCCCATCTTCCGCATCGCCTTCTTGAAGCCGACGACGACGTCGCTGCATTCGCCCTGGCGCAGGGCCGGGAAGCTCACCTTCCAGCTCTTGCGGACGCTGCTGTCGGCACCGAGAACGGCGGTCGCCGCGTGCTTGGCGCTGACCGCGTACTTGCCGTTCTCGCGGACGATCACGCTGGAGCTGAAGACGCCGGTGTTGCCCTTGCCCTTGCTGACCGCGACCTTGTGGCTGACCAGCCTGTGGCCGTCGAGGTAGAACGTGACTTCCACCCGCTGGCCGGAGACGTAGGGGCTGAGAGTGCCGGTGACGGGAACCGTCTTCATGATCTCCGCCCGGCCGCGCTCGAGCCGGCCGACCTCGATCTTCAGCTTCGCGGCCGGAACCGGCTGCGGCGACGGCTTCGGTTCCGCGGGCGCGGCCGAGGCACCGCCGGGAAGCGCGAGTAAGGCGAGCACGGGGAGGATCGGGACGAGACGACGGCTCACGGGGCGAAGATCCTACTGAGTGAGTAGGGCGACCGAGTTATTCAGCATATGCAGGATGATTCCGGGCACGATCGAGCCGGTCTTCTCGTAGAGCAGCGAGAGCAGGAAGCCGAAGACGATCAGCGGCGGCACCGCACTCACCCCGGTCACGGCGTGCAGGCCGCCGAAGATAAGCCCGCTGACCAGCGCCGCTGCCAGCCGCGGCAGCTTCTCGCGAAGGCCGCCGAACAGCATGCCGCGGAAGCAGACCTCCTCGCTGACCGGAGCGGCGACGGCGATCAGCAGGATCTGCACCGGCAGCGCGCCGAAGCCCTTGGCGATGTCTTCCTGCTTCGGTTCGGTGATCAGCAGCGAGTAGAACATCGCGAAGAGGAGGTAGGCGCCGACCGCGGCCGCCATCCACTTGAAGGCCGAGCGGTCGAAGCGCCGCACGCCCAGCCGCGCGAGGGCCTCCCTCAACGACGTGGCGCCACGCCAGGAGGCGATCGCGATCGGCACCAGCAGGAACCCCAGGGCAGTCGCCAGCTGGACGATGACGTTGCCGGTCGTGGTCAGGTGGCCGTTCGGCTTGTGCGCGATCACCGCCGCGGGAATGCTCATCACGATTCCCGCCCCCAGAGCCAAGACCACCCCGAGGAGCGCCGCCCAGGGCCCCCAGTTGGAGTAGGGGAATCGCCGCGGGCTCGGCTCGGCGACGCCGTTCGCAGTTAAGTTGCCAGCCATGTCGCCGGCAGTCTCACAGGTCTCACGGTCCACGAGGACCCGCCTGCGCATCCTCCGCCGCCTGCTCTTTCTGGCGATCGTTCTCGTCCTGGCGATGCTGGCGCTGAGCCAGTTCACCGACCTCGAGCGGATCGCCACCGGGATCCTCGCCTCCACCGCCGTGATCGGCCTGGTCGTCGGCTTCGCCGCCCAGCACACGATCGCCAACACGGTCGCCGGGATACAGATCGCGGTGGCTCAGACGATCAAAATCGGCGACCGGATCAAGTTCGAAGAAACCCAGGGGCGGGTCACCGACATCACCCTCTCCTACACCTTCGTCGACCCCGGCGACGGCAGCTCGGTGGTGATCCCCAACCAGCTCTTGGTCGAAGGGATCGTCCACAACCTCTCGACCGAAGACACGCACGCCTGAGCTCCAAGTTCGCTGAGTACCCTCTCTCTCGATGACGCAGCGTACGCGGCGACGTCAGCGACGCCGGGGGGGAATCGGCAGCAAGCTGCTGCTCGTCTTCGGCGGCATATTCGTGGTGGCCGCGATCGCCGTCATCGCCGTCACCTCCTGGGTGCTGGACGTCGCCGCCGAAGCTCCTTCGCTGTCGAGCTGCAAGCCGATCGAGCGCGGCGACAACTCGACCGTCTACGCGGCCGACGGCAGCAAGCTCGGGGTGATCGCCTCCAGCGAGGCGCGCGAGCCGGTCTCGATCAAGCGGATCCCGAGGACGCTGCAGCTGGCGACGGTGGCGATCGAGGACCAGCGCTTCTACCAGCACAGCGGCGTCGACTACGAGGGCATCGCGCGGGCCGCGATCAAGGACCTGGAAGCGGGCGAAGCGGTCGAGGGCGGCTCGACGATCACCCAGCAGCTGGTCCGCAACCTCTGCATCCGGAACCCGCAGCGCAACCTCGAACGCAAGATCGTCGAGGCGAAGCTCGCCGAAGAGTATTCCGATCGCCACTCGCCCCAGGAAATCCTCGGCTCCTACCTCAACGTCGCCACCTACGGGACGATCGAAGGCAGCACCGCGGTCGGGGTCGGTGCCGCCTCGCGGATCTACTTCTCGCGGCCGGTCTGGAAGCTGGACCTGCCGCGGGCGGCGCTGCTCGCCGGCCTCCCCCAGGCCCCCTCCGAATACAACCCGATCCTCAACCCGCGCCCGGCGCTCGACCGGCGCAACGAGGTGCTGCGACAGATGGCGAAGCTCGGCTTCCTCAGCGATGAGCGGGCGCGGGCCGCGTCCGAACGCGGGCTGGGGCTGCGCGTCTCGGGCAGCTACTTCGAGCACCGCCAGCCCTACTTCTTCGACTACGTCGAGAACCGGCTGATCCAGAAGTACGGCGCAGACACGGTGCGCCACGGTGGGCTCGAGGTGGAGACGACGATCGATCCCGACCTGCAGCGGATCGGTCTCGAGGCGATGCGCACGGCGCTCCCCTACTCGACCGACCCCTCCTCGGCGCTGGTCTCGATCGATCCCCGCAACGGCCAGATCCGGGCGATGGTCTCCAGCTCCCGTTACGACCAGAGCCAGTTCAACCTCGCCGCGCAGGGGCGCCGTCAGCCCGGCTCGACCTTCAAGGCCTTCGTCCTCACCACGGCGATCAAGCAGGGGATCGACCCCTACTCCACCTATTACACGTCCAAACCGCTCAATCTCGACCTCCCGTACTGGGGGCACTGGGAAGTCCATACCGCCGACGAGGGCTACCAGGGCACCGTCAACCTGAAGCAGGCGACGGTGTCCTCCGACAACACCGTCTTCGCCCAGCTCGACCTCGACGTCGGCCCCAAGAGCGTCGCCCAGACGGCCAGGTCGATGGGAATCACGACGCCGCTCGACGGGATTCCCGCCGAGGGGATCGGCGGCCTGCGGCTCGGCGTCTCCCCGCTCGAGCTGACCGATGCCTACGCGACCCTCGCCTCGGGCGGAATCCACCGCGACCCGGTCGCGATCACCAAGGTCGTCTTCCCGAACGGTCGCGTCGAGCACCCGGAACGGCCGCGGCCGAGGCGCGTCCTCTCCGCAGCGGTCGCCTGGGAGGTGACCCGCCTGCTCCACGACAACATCACCGAAGGGACCGGGACCGCCGCCTACACCGGCTGCGCCGGCCAGGCCGGCAAGACCGGCACCACCGACGAATACACGGACGCCTGGTTCTCCGGCTACCAGCCGAACCTGGCGACCGCGGTCTGGGTCGGCTACCCGGAATCCAACGACGTCTCGATGTACAGCGTCCACGGGCTGACCGTGTTCGGCGGCACCTTCCCAGCGGAAATCTGGCACTCGCTCTACAGCGAAGGCGGCATCTCCTGCGAAGACTTCGCCGAACCGAAGCAGTCGATCAGCTGGTCTCCCTACTACGGCCGCTTCAGCCAGAGCAGTCCCGCCGACAGCCGGAAGGCCGGCGGCGGCGGAGGAAAGGAACCGCCGGCGCCGGGTACCGACGCGGTGGGGGGCTATGACCCGAATGCCTATGCCCCGGGTGCGGGCCAGGAACCGGCGCCGCTGCCGCCCCCGTTGCCGCCGACCGGCGGCGGCGTGAGCAATGGCAAATCCGCCGGCGACGCGAGCGGGTAGCTGAGCATCGACCCCGGGCTCGCCTATGCCCTGATCTGGGCCGGCTTCGTCGCCTACCTCGGTGTCCTCGTCGCGGCGCCGCGGCTGGGCCGGCGGGTCGTCTGGACGGCGATCGTCGGCATGGTGGCGGTGTTCGCGCTGGCGCCTGTCCTGCTCTCCCACGATGTCTTCAGCTACGTCGACTACGCCCGGCTCGGCGTCGTCCATGGCCTCGACCCCTACGTCCACCGTCCCGTGGCGGCGCCGGCCGACCCCGCCTTCGCCGACGTCACCTGGACCGAATCGACCAGCGCCTACGGCCCCCTGTTCACCCTCCTCACCTACCCGCTCGCCTGGCTCGACGTCGGCCTCGCGGTGGCGGTGCTGAAGGCCGTTGCGGCGCTCTCGGTGCTCGGCCTGGCGGCGCTCGCGGCGCGGATCGCGGCCTGGCGCGGAGTCGATCCAGTCCGAGCCGCCGCCTTCGTCGCCCTCAACCCGCTCGTCCTCGTGCACGTCGTCGGCGGCGCCCACAACGACGGCCTGATGATGCTTTTGGCGATGCTTGCCGTCGCCGCCGTGCTGAGCGGCCGCGAGGCAGCCGGCGGCGCCGCCCTCGTCGCGGCCACCGCGATCAAGGCCTCAGCCGCCTTCCTCGCCCCCTTCGCGCTCATCGCCACGGCGCAAGACAGATCGATGGGCCTAAAAACCGCACATGTAAGGAGAAATCGGCCCGTCGGCGGGCGGTTCGGGTCGGTGTCGCGGTTGCTCGCGGGAGCGGCCGCGGCGGCGGTGGTGATCGGAGTGGCCTCGTACCTTGCCTTCGGCTGGGACTGGACGCGCAGCTTCGGCCACGTCGCGGGGAACCAGCACCACACCAGCCACCTCAGCATCCCGACCACGGTCGCCCGCATCGCCGGCGTCGAGCCCGACTCGGTCCGCGCCATCGCCGCCGTCCTCTTCGCGGCGCTGATCGCCTACCTGCTCGTCTGGACCTGGCGCGGCGGCGACTGGGTCCGCGCCGCCGCCTGGACCGCCTTCGGCCTGCTCCTCGCCACCTCCTGGCTCCTCCCCTGGTACCTCGTCTGGCTCTTCCCCCTCGTCGCGATCTCCCGCGACCGCCCCCTCCAACTCCTCACCCTCGCCCTCACCGCCTACCAACTAGCCGCCCGCATCCCCCTCTGAGCGGAGCATCCAAGCTCCGGGGCGAGGTCGGCGGACACTCGCCCGACCATCACGCTGCCGAGGAGGGACGGGGTACCCCTCCGAACGGCTTGTACTTCTCGGTTGCCCGAACCTCGGACGGCCGGAGCGCGATCCACCCGAGCAAGTTGAGAGAGGAGGGGTACCCCGTCCCTCCTCGGCCGCTACAGAACCTCGGGCGAGTGCGCGCCGGCCTCCGGGCCCGCCTCCTGCTCCTCCGGCGACGCGTGCAGGATCCCGGTGTGGATGCTCCAGCCCTCGCGCCTGCCGAGCGCGGTTACCGCGGCGACATAGAGAAGTTCGGCGACCGTCATCACGCCGCGCACGGCGATCGCGATCAGCGATCCCAGGGCGAAGCTCTTGCCCGGGACCGCCGCCTTGACCGCCCAGGCGAAGGCCGCGTCGCGGACGCCGAGCCCGGCCGGGGCGACGAGGGTGACCAGGGCGGCGAAGTAGCCGATCGCCTGGGCGGAGCCGACGAGGAGGATGTCGTCGAAGGGGATGTTGGTGACCGATCGGGCGACGCAGTAGATGCCGAAGGCGACGACCACCCAGTTCAGCGAGTAGAAGACGAGCAGGGCGAGGACGCCCCGTAGGGAGATCACAGCCGGCAGCGGCTCGCGGCCGAACGCCCCCAGTGCCCTGTTCGCCAGTGGGCCGAAGATGCGCGGGTGCAGCAGCGCGATCGCGGCGGGGATCAGCAGCAGCACCGCCCAGCGGATCGGGTCCCCCTGGAGGTCGGGGTGGTTGATGATGAAATACGCGGCGACGACGATGGCGGAGGTCGCCGAGATCGCCTGTTCGTAGACGATGCTGGCGATCGTTATCCGCCGCGGCACCCCGGCCCGCTCGGAGAGCAGCACCCGTCCGAGCACGTAGAGGACGCTGCCCGGCACGTAGCGCGCCAAGAGCGGCTGGCCCCAGGCGACCTGGGCGCGACCGAAGCCGATCCCGTAACCCAAGAAGCGCAGGGTCAGGTCCCAGCCGAGCGCGCTCAGGACGTAGAAGGCGGGGAGGATGACGATCGCCGGGATCAGCCAACCGACGTGAAAGTGGACGCCTTCGCTCTTGATCTCCGACCATTGGTTGACGACAGTGAGGACGAGGAAGCCGAAGACGACCACGGCGAGGCCGATCTGGAGGGCAAGGCGGACCCGGCGGCTGCGCGGCGGTCGCGTCCCGAACCGCGCGCCGGCCTCGCCCAAGCGGTGGAGAAGTGGTTGGCGGCGCTCCACGTGGTCCGCACCTTAGTGACGTGAACGGTGCAGAATCGGGTCATGGGCGAGTTCGAGCTACTGGCCAGGGTCTGGGAGCGACTGCCGGACCCTGGTGCCAGGGTGCGACTGGGCGCCGGCGACGACGCCGCGGTCACCGTCCCCGGCGGCGCCACGGCGACCTCGGTCGACGCGCTGGTCGAGGACGTCCACTTCCGCCGCGGCCAGGCGCCGCTGAAGCTGGTCGGGCGCAAGGCTCTCGCCACCGCCCTCTCCGACCTGGCGGCGATGGGAGCCACGCCCGGCGAGGCCTACGTCGTCCTCGGAGTTCCACCCGACCTCGGCGAGGAGGACTGCCTCGAGCTGGTCGACGGCATGGTCTCGCTGGCGACCCAGACCGGGACGACGATCGCCGGCGGCGACGTCACCCGGGCGCCGGTCCTGACCCTGGCCGTCACCGTCGTCGGCCACGCCCCCACCGCGGAGCAACTGATCGGACGCGGCGGCGCCCGGCCCGGCGACCTGCTCGTCCTCACCGGCGAGCTCGGCGGCGCCGCGGCCGGCCTGCTGCTGCTGGAGCAGCCGGAGCTCGTCTCGGCGGTGGCAGAGGAAACGGCGGAGCGCCTGCGCAAGCGACAGCTCGACCCGACGCCGCGGCTGAAAGCCGGCCGGGCGCTGGCCGCAGCGGGAGCGACGGCGATGATCGACCTCAGCGACGGTCTCGGCGGCGACGCCGGCCACCTCGCCGAGCGCAGCGGCGTCGGGATCGAGGTCGCCGCCGGCTCCCTCCCCCTCGCCAAAGGGATCGCCGAGGTCGCCGCCGCCGCCGGGCACGACCCGCTGCAGCTGGCCGGCTCCGGCGGCGAGGACTACGAGCTGCTGGCGGCGCTGCCGCCCGAGCGGCTGAGCGACGCCTCGAGCGCGATGGGTGACGCGGCTGAAGCCTCGCTGACGCCCGTCGGCGAAGTCGTCGAGGGCGAGGGGGTCGAGGTCAGGCTGCCCGGGGGGGCATCACTTGCGCTGCGTGGGTACGACCAGCTGAGCCGTTGACCGGCGAGGAGTCGTTCAGCCGCAGCGGCTGTGCCTCGACCAGCAAGTCACGGACGCCCCGCCTCTGCAGCATCGCCACGGCGATCTGGGAGGGATCGGGCTTGTAGAGGCCGGAGTCGACCAAGCTCTTCAGTTCCTGGGCCTGCATTGCCCTCTCCCTATCGGCTTTGGCAAGGAGATCCTTAGTTCTTGGTACTAGCACATGCGTCCAATTACGCAGCACGATTACCCTTGGGCGGTGGCAAATGGGTCCGCCCGCATTCTTCTCGTCGATGACGAGCAGTCGATTCAGACGCTGCTGAGCTATCCCCTGCGCAAAGACGGCTACCACGTCACCTCGGCCTTGGACGGCGGCGAGGCGTTGCAGAGGTTCGAAGAGGGCCGCTTCGACCTGGTCATCCTCGACCTGATGCTGCCGCGACTCGACGGCGTCGAAGTCTGCCGCCACCTGCGCTCGCGCAGTCAGGTCCCGATCATCATGCTGACGGCGAAAGGCAGCGAGACCGACAAGGTCGCCGGGCTCGAGGTGGGCGCCGACGACTACATCACCAAGCCGTTCTCGATGCGGGAGTTCCGCAGCCGCGTGAAAGCGGCGCTGCGCCGCTCGCGGATGGGCGGCGAGCCGGTCGAGGACGAGGCGATCGAGAGCGGCGAGCTGACAATCGACTTCGATCGCCGCATGGTGACTCTGGGCGACGAGGAGATCAAAGTCACCTACGTCGAGTTCGAGATCCTCGGCGCACTCGCCCGCTCTCCCGGGCGCGTCCTCACCCGCGAGACGCTGCTCGAGCACGTCTGGGGCGACTCCGAGTACCGCGACCCGCGCACGGTCGACGTCCACATCCGCCACCTGCGGGAGAAGCTCGAGCAGGAACCCAAGCAGCCCGAGTTTCTCTTCACCGTGCGTGGGGTCGGCTACCGGTTCAAGGAGTAGCGCTGCGTGCGCCGGTTCAGGCTCACCAACCTCGGCAGCCGCATCACCCAGCTGGCGGTGGGGATCTGCCTCGGCACGATCTTCGTGATCTACGCCTACGCCGTGGCGGTGGGCGGTGCCGCAAGCGGGCTCTCCGCGGTCAAAGGGCAGCTCCTCGTCGGCGGCCTGATCGCCCTGGTCATCGCCACCGCCATCGGCCTCTACTACGCGCAGGTGGCAGCCCGCAACATCGAGCGGCTGCAGGAGGCCGCGCGCAAGGTCGCCGACGGCAACTTCGAAACGAAGATCCCGGTGGCCGCCGCCGGCCAGCTCGGCCAGCTGGCCCGAACCTTCAACGAGATGCAGCGACGCCTGGCCGAGCTCGACAGCGCCCGCAAGCAGTTCATCGCCAACGCTTCCCACGAGCTGCGGACGCCGATCTTCAGCCTCGGCGGCTTCGTCGAGCTGCTCGAAGAGGAGGACCCGAGCCCGGAGGAGCGGGCCGAATTCGTGCGCACGATGCGCCAGCAGATCACCCGCCTCACCAAGCTCACCGCCGACCTGCTCGACCTCTCCCAGCTCGACGCCGGGGCGTTGGTGATGCACGCGCGCAGCGTCGACCTCGGGGCGCTCGCCCGCGAGGTGACCATGGAGTTCGGCGCCCGAGCCGATCTGCGCGGATCGCGCCTCGAACTGCGGACTCCGGACCAGCCGGCGATCGCCCACGGCGACCCTGATCGGGTGCGACAGATCATCCGTATCCTGCTCGATAACGCCCTCACCCACACTCCGGAGGGCACCAACGTGACCGTCACCACCTATTCCGCCAACCGCCGCGCCGAGCTGACCGTCTCCGACGAGGGACCGGGGATCCCGCAGCGCCTGCAGCCCCGCATCTTCGAGCGCTTCTACACCGCCGACTCGGCGGGCGGCTCCGGGCTCGGCCTGGCGATCGCCAGCGAGCTCGCGCAGCGGATGCAGGGCAGGATCACGATCACCTCCTCTCGCCGCTTCACCGCCTTCACCCTGGACCTGCCGCCGGCGGGCCGGGAGGACGCCGAGAGGCCGCTCTCGCGAGTTCCGCTCAAGGCCGGCAGATGAGGGCGAGAGCCGTCGCCCTCCTGCTCTGTCTCGGCCTGCTCGCGAGCGGGCTACTGGCAGGCTGCGGATCCGGCGGCGACGGCTCCGGCTCGACCACCGAACCGACCACCGCGACCAGCGAGACGAAGCCGAAGGTGATCATCGAGGCCGCGAGCGCGGGCTTCAACGCCGCCCAGGTCTACCGCGAGGCCTCGCCCGGCGTGGTCACCATCCGCTCGGTGTTCTCAGGCGGCAACGGCGCCGCCGAGGGCTCGGGGTTCGTCCTCAACGCCGAAGGCCAGATCGTCACCAACGCCCACGTCGTCACCGACGAATCCAGCGGCAGCCGCCAGCCGGCGAAGGAAGTCTTCGTCGAGTTTCCCGACCGCAACGTCGTCGACGCCGAAATCGTCGGCTTCGACCCCTTCGCCGACGTCGCCCTGCTGAAGGTCGACCCGAGCGGGTTCAAGCTGCACCCACTCGAGCTCGGTAACGACCAGGATCTCCAGGTCGGCCAGCCGGTGGCGGCGATCGGCAGCCCGTTCGGCGAGCAGCAGTCGCTCTCGGTCGGGGTGATCTCGGCAACCGACCGCTCGGTCCGCTCGCTGACCCAGTTCCAGATCGAGGGCGCGATCCAGACCGACGCCTCGATCAACCCCGGCAACTCGGGCGGCCCGCTGCTCGACGCCGGCGCCCGCGTCGTCGGCATCAACCAGCAGATCGAGACCAGCTCCGGCGCCAACGACGGCGTCGGCTTCGCGGTCCCGATCTCGGCGATCAAGCGCTCGGTCGCCCAACTGGAGGAAGGCGGCAACGCCGAATACGCCTACATCGGCGTCTCCAGCCAGGCGCTCTATCCGCAGCTCGCCGCCAAGCTCGGCCTCGACACCACCTTCGGCGGTCTGCTGGCCAAAGTCGTGCCGGGCGGGCCCGCCGAGAAGGCGGGGCTCAAGGGCGGCGACGAAAGCATCCGCTTTCAGGCCGGGGAATACAGCACCGGCGGCGACGTGATCCTCCAGATCGACGGCAAAGACGTCGTCCAGCCCGACGATCTCGCCCGTTTCGTCTCCGCCTACAAGCCGGGCGAAAAGGTGACTTTGACAATCCTCCACGACAACGAGCGCAAGCGGGTCGAAGTGACGCTGGGCAAGCGCCCGGACAGCGTCAACGGCGGCTAGACGCCGCCTTGGCGCACTTGCGTGTAGAACTCCGGCCGTGCTCCAGGAAGTCGCACTCGGCCAGAAGTCCCTCACCGACTACACCCACATAGTCGGCAAAGAGCTGACCGAGCGCGTCCGCGAGCTCGCGGAGCCGCTGCGCGGCAAGCGCGTTCTGCACGTCAGCGCCACCGCCTTCGGCGGCGGCGTCTCGGAGATCCT
Organism: Solirubrobacterales bacterium; assembly: GCA_036403715.1. GTDB lineage: Bacteria > Actinomycetota > Thermoleophilia > Solirubrobacterales > 70-9 > VAYN01. The sequence goes on along the minus strand of DASWQL010000014.1, from coordinate 13,931 downwards.
CTACACGATCGTGCCGCTGATGCGGGACGTCGGCGTCGACGCCCACTGGCACGTGATCTTCGGCAAAGAGGAGTTCTTCAACGCGACCAAGCTGCTCCACAACTCCCTGCAGGGAGCCGACGAGACCCTCAGCGAGGAGCAGTGGAAGCTGTTCGACGAGATCAACCAGATGAACGCCGAAGGGCTGGAAGGGGAATGGGACGCGGTGATCGTCCACGACCCGCAGCCGATCGGGCTGCGACGCGGCGCCAAGGAGAAGGGGAAGCGCTGGATCTGGCGCTGCCATATCGACCTCTCGACCCCCAACCCGGACCCGATCCAGCGCCTGCTGCCGATGATCCAGGAATACGACGCGACCGTCTGGCACATGCCCGACTACGTCCCCGAGGGGATCGACCACGGTCGCAACGGCGTCAACATCATCCCCCCGGCGATCGACCCGCTGTCGCCGAAGAACATGGCCTTCTCGCCCGACGACGCCGCCTTCGTCTGCCGCCAGTTCGGCATCGACGTCGACCGGCCGCTGCTGACCCAGGTTTCGCGCTTCGACCCCTGGAAGGACCCGATCGGAGTGATCGACGCCTACCGCGAGGTCACCCAGCAGATCCCCGAGGTGCAGCTGGCGATGGTCGGGTCGATGGCCACCGACGACCCCGAGGGCCGCGATTACTTCCAGAAGACCTTCGAATACGCGGAAGGCGATCCCGACATCAAGATCCTCAGCAACCTCAACAACGTCGGCGCGATCGAGGTCAACGCCTTCCAGTCGCAGTCGGACGCCTGCCTGCAGAAGTCGATCCGCGAGGGCTTCGGCCTGACCGTCACCGAGGCTCTGTGGAAGGGGCGGCCGACGGTCGCCGGCAACGTCGGCGGCATCCCGCTGCAGATCGAGGACGGGGTCAGCGGCTTTCTGGTCAACTCGCCGTCGGAGTGCGCCCAGCGCTGTCTCCAGACCCTCGAAGACCCGGAGCTCGGGAAGCGCCTCGGCCGGGCGGGCAAGGAGCACGCCCGTCGCAACTTCCTCTCGCCGCGGCTGCTGCGCGACTGGCTCGGCCTGCTGAACGACCTCGACACCTGAGCGATGGGGTCCCTTCGGGGCCCGAGAGGCGATTACGTAACCTCTGCTGCGTGGACAGCTCGCCGTTGATCATCGTTTCGAACCGGGGACCCGCCCAGTTCGAGCTAAACGGCGAGGGGGAGCGGACCGTGCGCCGCGGCGGTGGCGGGCTGGTGACGGCGCTCTCGGGCCTCGTCTCCCACCGCGAAGCGCTCTGGATCGCCTCGGCGATGACCGACGAGGACGTCGCCGTCTCCGCAGAGAAGGGCGGACCGGTCGAGCTCTCGATCGACGGCATCGACTATCGGGTGCTGATGGTCGACAGCGACGCCGACGCCTACGACGCCTTCTACAACGTCATCGCCAACCCGATCCTCTGGTTCATCCAGCACTACCTCTGGGACCTCTCCAACGCGCCGGACATCCGCCAGGACGAGCTCGACGCATGGGACTTCGGCTACCAGGCGGTGAACCGGGACATCGCCGAGGCGGTGCTGGGGCAGATCGAGGACCAGGAGCGGCCCCTGGTGATGCTCCACGACTACCACCTCTACACCGCGCCGGGCATGATCCGCGAGGCGCGTCCCGACGCCTTCCTCCACCACTTCGTCCACATCCCCTGGTCGCAGCCGGACAGCTGGCGGATCCTGCCGGGCCGGATCCGCGAGGCGCTCTACGAGGGGATGCTCGCCAACGACATCATCGGCTTCCACACTCATGCCTACTGCATCAACTTCCTCCGTTGCTGCGACGAACTGTTGGAAGCCGAAGTCGACTACAACACCCTCGAGGTCCGCTATGGCGGCCACAAGACCCTGGCTCGTGCGTACCCGCTGGGGATCGACGCCGAGCGGCTGCAGCGGGCGGCGGAGTCGGCGGAGGTCGCGGCGGCCGAGCGCGAGGTCCTGGAACGCCGGCGCAAGCACCTGATCATCCGCGTCGACCGCGCCGACCTCTCGAAGAACGTGCTGCGCGGCTTCACCGCCTTTGACACCTTCCTCACCCAGCACCCGGAGTTCCGCGAAGAGGTGACCTTCATCGCCCACCTGCAGCCCTCGCGCCAGGACGTGCCCGAGTACGCCGAGTACCTGGAGCGGATCGAGGCCCTGGTCGCGGTCGTCAACCATCGCCACGGCACGACCGACTGGATGCCGATCGACCTCAAGATCTACGAGAACTTCCACGACGCCGTCGCCCGCTACAAGCACTTCGACGTGCTGATGGTCAACGCGATCTTCGACGGCATGAACCTGGTCGCCAAGGAGGCGCCCGCGGTCAACACGCGCAACGGCGTCCTGATGCTCTCCGAGAACACCGGCTCCCACGAGGAGCTGGCCGACTGCGTGCTCTCGGTCAATCCGTTCGACATCCAGGACCAGGCCGACGCGATCTACCGCGCCCTCACCATGGACCCCGAGGAGCGACGCCTGCGGGCGACGCGGCTGAAAGAGATCATCTTCTCGCGCAATCCGGGGGACTGGGTGGACGATCAGATTCGGGATATCGAAGGGGTGCGGGCGGAGATTGCGTAGGGGTTGAGGAGGGACGGGTACCCGTCCCTCCTCGAAGCCTTCGCAATGGCCCGCAATAGCTGGCTCACCTTGGGGCGGGGGGAAGAGATCGGCGGGTGCGGGAGCTTGGGGCGGGGTGGCTCGGGTCAGGGTTCGGTGGGGGGCGGTTGGGAAGGTGGCGGCGGGGGTCGTCGCGGGTTTTGTGACGCTGCAGGTGCTGCCGGGGCTGTTGAGAGCTCCGGAGGCGCCGCCGCTGGCGGCTGACGTGGGGCTGCCGCGGCCCGCCCCTGTCGAACTGCATCAAGAAATCGTCCTGCCGGGACGGGAAGTTGATGCAGTTCGGGATGAGCGCAGACGGGAAGCGGTGGGCAGAGCGACGGTCGCCGAACCGGGGCGAGACCGGGACATCGTTTCGATGCGGCCGCGGCGGGGGACGGCGGAGCGGCGGTCCAGGTCGAGTGCACGGAATCCGGCACCGGTGTTGCAGCCGGAACCTGCGTCGATCTCGACGCCGGCGCCGCCTGCTCCACCACCGCCGCCGGCGGCTGCGGCACACCCGCCCGACGCATCTCCGCCTCCGGCCCCGCAGCCCGAACCGGCGCCGGCGGCTCCCCCGGCCCCATCCCCGCCGCCCGGCGACGGGTCGTTGGAGTTCGCACCGCACTGACCCGAGCGATTGGCGCCGCTATAGTCCCTCGCCGTTTTGGCAGCCCCACGCGAATACGAGCTGGTCCTGATGCTGGACCCCCAACTTGACGCCCCCGCGCGAGACGCGCTGGCGCAGGAGGCGCGTGGGCAGATCGAGGCCTCCGGCAGTCTCAAACACGAGAACAGCTGGGGCCTGCGAAAGATGGCCTACGAAATCAACAAGCGCACCGAGGCGGACTACCGCTGGTTGCGGTTCGAGGCTCCGAGCGAGCTGCTCGACTCGCTCGACCACAATCTCAAGATCGCCGACGGCGTCCTCCGCTTCCGCATCTTCAAAGTCGATCCCGGCGCGCCGGTGATCGTGCCGCCGGTCGCCGCCGCCCCCACCGGGCCGCGCGAGCGCAGCGCCCATGGAGCCCGCGACGATCGCGGCGACTCCCGCGGCGACTCCGACGAGTAGCCGCCGTTCGGCTCCGCTCTTTGCGGGTATTGCCCTCCTTGTGGGGGCGAAGTCGCGCCGTTCGCCCTCTTAGACTGGAATTCAACCTGCGACTTCAGAGGGAGTGAGTGCCTTGGCAGCTTCGAACGTGAACGTGGTGGTCATCACCGGGAACCTGACGCGGGATCCCGAGCTGCGGCACACGGGCGGTGGGACGGCGATCTGCGAGCTTCGCGTCGCCGTCAACAGCCGCCGCAAAGACGGTCAGACCGGCGAATGGGTCGACAAGCCGAACTACTTCGACGTGACGGTCTGGGGAGCGCAGGGTGAGAACTGCGCCAACTACCTGTCAAAGGGCCGCCCGGTGGCGGTCGAAGGCCGGCTCGACTGGCGCGAGTGGGAGGCCAAAGACGGCAGCAAACGCCAGGCCGTCCAGATCATCGCCAACAGCGTCCAGTTCCTCGGTTCGCGCGACGGCTCCGGTGGCGGTGGCGGCGGCGGCGGAAACGCCAACGGCGGTGGCGGCTTCACCCCGAGCAGCGACGTCCCCGCCGACACCTCCGACTTCGAGGGCGCCCCAGCTGGTGGCGGCGAGAGCAGCAGCGAGGACGACATCCCCTTCTAGGTCGCTCTCACAGGGCGCCGCAGAGCGGCGCCCTGTGTCGGATCTGTAGCATCACGCGTCCTGATGGCTAGAGCACGTGAGAGTTCATCCGAGAGTCGCGGCCGCGGACGCCGCGGTGCCGACCGGGCGCGGCCGCGCAAGTACACGCGCGTCAACGCCGAGGTCGTCGACTACAAGGACCTCAACCTGCTGCGGCGCTTCCTCTCCGACAAGGGGAAGACGCGCGGCCGTCGCGTCACCGGACTTTCCCGCCGCCACCAGCGACAGCTCTCGGTGGCGGTGAAGCGGGCGCGCGAAATCGCCCTGCTTCCCTACGTCGGAGAGCGCTGATGGCAGAGGCGATCCTGCTGCAGGACGTCGAGGACCTCGGTGAACGCGGTCAGGCGATCGACGTCTCCCCCGGCTACCTCCGCAACTACCTGATCCCCCGCAAGCTGGCGCAGCCGGCCACCCCGGGCGCGCTCGAGGAAGCCCAACGCCGTCGCGAGATCGCCGAACGGGCCGAGAAAGCCCGGGCCGAACGCGAAGCCGAGGCGGCTGGACTGCTCTCGAAGACTGTGATCACGATCCACCAGCGGGCGGGTGAGGACGGCAAGCTGTTCGGTTCCGTCGGCCCGAAGGAGATCGTCGACGCACTGCGCGACGCCCGCGACCTGCGGATCGAGAAACGGAAAGTGCGGCTGGAGCAGCCGCTGCGCGAACTCGGCACCTTCATGGTCGAGATCGAGCTCGCCGACGGCACCGTCGCCGCCGTCAAGACGATCATCAGCGAGGAGAAGTAAGCCTAGGTCCGGCCGGGCGGGCGCCCCGTGGGGAGGTGCCTGCGGGCGGGGCAAACTGGCTCCGTTCTCGGCACCTCCCCACGGACCGCTCACCGGCGCCTGGATAGGCTCAGGTGGTGTCCTCCTTGAAGCTTCCGACCAGGATCGGGCGTCGCGCCAAGGCGCGCACTCGATTTGGCTGGGCACGCTCGGAGCGGGCTACGGTCGGACTTGCCGCGGTGGCCTTCGGAACCGCCGGCGCCGTCGTGGCGGACCAGTTCAGCCGGATGCTGCGCAGGCGCTCCCAGGAGCACGGCAACCACAACCCCGAGGCGCTGATCGAATCCGCTCCGGCGGCGGCCGTCGACACCGTCAGCGTCGCCGTCCGCGGCTACGCCGCCGCCTCCCGCAGTGAAACCGTCCTCTTCAACCTGCTCGCGGGCTTCCTCGGCTCCTTCGCCCTCGTCCGCCTCTCGACCTGGGGCATCAGGGACAGCCGCGGCCCGTTCCGCAACGTCCGCATCGGCGGTCGCCACATCCACCATTTCGTTCCTGGCATCCTCATCGCCTTCACCTCCGGCACCGTCGCCCTCCTCGCCGACAACGACGCGGTCGAGCAGCGCCTGGCGGTGCCGATGGGAGCCGGCATCGGCCTCACCTTCGACGAGGCGGCGCTCCTGCTCGACTTCCGCGACGTCTACTGGACCCGCCAGGGCCTGCTCAGCGTCCAGCTCAGCTTCGGCGCCACCGCGATCCTCAGCATCGCCATCCTCACCCAGCGGATGCTGCGCCGCGGCGAGCGCCGCCAAGAGGAAGAGGGCCTGATCCCCCCAGCCCCAGATCATCTCTCCGCCGGAGGTGGGGCATTGGCGTAACCGGCGCTGTTGATTGATGTTTCTCGAGGTTCCCGAGCTGCCTGGTTGCTTCGCCGCCGGAGAGACGTTGGATGAGTTGTTTGCCTCGTTGCGCGAAGGGATCAAGCTCTACATCGAAAAGGATGGTCATCCCAGCGATCAGGACTGCCGCTTCGGGTCAAATCTGCCGTGCTGAGCGACTCCCCGGCCTAAGCACCAAAGTGGCGATTCGTAGCGCTGGAGGCGAGCCCCGCCAGGAGGAAGGGAACTGATCTCCCCAGGCTGGTTAATTCAATTGTTCTTCGTCTTTTAATTAACTAGTCTTGCGTATATGGTCGGTTCAGGACATACGCGGTCTGCCCTCCCCGCAGGGGTACTCGCCATTGCCGTCCTGATACTGATCGGATGCGGAAGCGGCGGCGACGGTCCGCATGAGGGACCAAAGCCGGGCATGCAAACTGCCGCTCATCACGAGACGGTCCAGGATTGCCTGATCGAGGTTGGAGTGCAGTTCGCTGTGGCCCCACGCGATCTCGCCTTCTTCAGAGAAGCAAGGGGGGCCGGCGACGTCGTCCAGATCGGATCCGTGCGTGAAAATCAAGACGATGTCGTCGTGCGGTTGCTCGCCGCTCGCAACGGAGGAGCCGCTCGGTGGATGCTCTGGTACTCCCAGCCGCCTTCGTCCTCGAAAAGCCCCGAGGAAATCATCAATCACCCTGCGGGCCAGGAGGGCGGCCTGTACTCGCCGAGCCATACCTATGTGGCCTTCAAGGTCAAACCGAAGCTCTCCTTCCGCAAGGAGATCAGGCGCTGCGTCGGTTTCGCGATGGTGCCGGCCAGCTGAGGCTCGGCCGGCTGGTAAGAAGGGCGGGCGCTAGAGCACGCCCATCAGGTCCCTTCGAGCGACCTTTGGGAAGTGCCGCAAATACCCAGGTCGTCCCCAGCGCCCTCGGGTTCGGGTCGGCGGAGCCTCCCCGGGTTGTCTAAATTCGCCCGGTTGTCATAGACGCCGCCGGCCCACTCACACTGACCTCGATGCCGCAACCTCCAACCACCCACGTACCGCCGCAGAACATCGAGGCGGAGGAGTCGGTGCTGGGGGCGATGCTGGTCGCCGAGCCGGCGCTGACGCGGGTGATCGACGAGGTGAAGCTGAACGCGGCCGACTTCTACCTCGACCGCCACCGGGCGATCTTCGAGTGCGTGCATGACCTCTACGCGGCCTCCAAGCCGGTCGACCAGCTGAGCGTCAGCGAGGCGCTTACGCAGCGCAACATGATCGACCAGGCCGGCGGCAAGCACTACGTCTCCGAGCTGGCGGCGAAGGTGCCGGCGGCGGGCAACGCCAAGCACTACGCGGAGATCGTCCAGCAGAACTCGCTGTTGCGGCGGCTGCTGGGCGCCGGGCAGGAGATCCAGGGGTGGGTCAACGAGCGGGCGGGCGAGCCGCGGGAGCTCTCCGAGCGGGCCGAGAAGCTGCTCTTCGACGTCGCCCACAAAGAGCAGGCGAGCGACTTCCGCCTGCTCTCGGAGATCCTCCACGACGAGGTCGACCGGCTGGAGAAACTCTCGACCGGGGAGTTGGAGCTGACCGGGACCCCCTCCGGCTTCCGCGACATCGACGCGATCACCGGCGGCTTCCAGCCCGGCAACCTGATCATCGTCGCGGCACGGCCTGCTATGGGAAAGTCGGCGCTGGTCGCCAATATCGCCGAAAACGTCGCCGTCAAGCGCAACAAGCCGGTTGCCTTCTTCTCGCTCGAGATGTCGGAGGTCGAGCTTGCCCAGCGGTTCATCGCCTGCCGGGCGCGTATCTCCGGCGACAAGCTGCGCAAGGGGCAGGTCTCGCCGCGCGACTGGCCGAAGGTCGTGCGGGCCTGCAACGAGCTCGAGCAGGCGCCGCTCTGGTTCGACGACTCCTCCGACCTCGGCATCCTCGACCTGCGGGCGAAGGCGCGGCGGCTGCACGCCCAGGAACAGGACCGCGGCGGGCTCGGCCTGATCATCCTCGACTACATGCAGCTGATGCGCTCCGACGACCACCGCGCCAACCGCGTCGAGCAGGTCGGCCAGATCAGCCGCGGGCTGAAGATCCTCGCCCGCGAGCTCGAGGTGCCGGTGGTGGCGATCTCCCAGCTCTCGCGGGCGCCCGAGCAACGGACGCCGCCGAAACCGCAGCTCTCCGACCTGCGTGAGTCCGGCCAGATCGAGCAGGACGCCGACGTCGTCGCCTTCCTCTACCGGGCCGACTACTACCGCGACCCCGACGAGGAGCCCGACGGCCTCGCCGACCTGATCATCGCCAAGCATAGGAACGGCCCGATCGGGACCAGGTCACTGGTCTTCCTCGACCGCTTCCCCAAATTCGCCGACCACTCCGGCCAGGAAGCGCCGATCGAGCAGCCGGCCGGCGAAGGCCCGCCGCTCGCCGACGCCAACGCCGCCGGACCTGACTTCTGATGCCGGCGATCGCCCGCAGCGAACCGTTCCGCGAACAGGCCTGCTCGGTCGGGGTCTGCGACGGCTCCGGCTGGATCCTCGGCCCCGAAGATGTGGCACGTCCGTGCGAGTGCCGCGCCGAACGTCTCAACCGCGGGCGCAGCCGCGGCATCTCGTCGGTGATCCCACCGCGCTACCGCGGCGTCTCCTTCGATCGCCCGCCGGTCTCCGACATGGCGCGCGACCTCCAGACCAAGATCGCCGTGATGGAGGTTCGCGCGTTCGTCGACGACCTCGACGCCCGGCTCGACGACGGCCGCGGCCTCTGGCTCTTCGGCGACACCGGCACCGGCAAGACGACGCTGGCGATGTTGATCTCCAAGGCGGCGCTGGAATCGGGGCGCACGGTGGCGATCTACTCACTCCCGAAACTGCTGGCGCGGATCCGCCGCACCTACGACTCCGAGCCCGGCGGCGACTCCTACCTCTCCTTCTTCGAGCGCCTCACTTCCGTCGACCTGCTCCACATCGACGACCTCGGGGCCGAGAAACGCTCCGATTGGGTGCTCGAGCAGCTCTATGCACTGATCAACGAGCGCTACGAGACGCAGCGCTCGGTGTTGATCACGACCAACCTGCCCCACCCGGAGCTGGAGGAGCAGATCGGCCCCAGGACGGTCTCCCGGCTGACCCAGATCTGCGACGAGGTCGAGGTCCGCGGCGACGACCGCCGCTACGGCAAAGTCGCTTAGGGCGGTCGCCGCTCCGCGGCCGTCGTCGGTCCCCGTCACAATCCCCCCGCGATGCCAGGCGTGGTCATAGTCGGGGCCCAGTGGGGCGACGAGGGGAAGGGCAAGATCACCGATCTGCTCGCCGAGCGGGCATCCGTGATCGTGCGCTTCCAGGGCGGCAACAACGCCGGCCACACGATCGTCCGCGAGGGCAAGGAGTTCAAGTTCCACCTGATCCCCTCGGGGATCCTCCACTCCGAAAAGGCCTGCGTGATCGGCAACGGCGTCGTGCTCGATCCGCGGGTGCTGCTGGGGGAGATCGACGGCCTGAAGCGGACGGGCGTCAGCGTCGGCAATCTGCGGATCTCCGCTAACGCACACCTGATCATGCCCTACCACGTACTGCTGGACACGGCCGGGGAGACCAAACTCGGGAAGCTGTCAATCGGGACCACGAGACGGGGGATCGGCCCCTGCTACGCCGACAAGGCGCTGCGGCTCGGCATCCGCGTGCAGGACCTGCTCGACGAGAAGATCCTGCGAACGAAGATCCGCGCCGCCCTGGAGCCCAAGCAGCAGGCGCTGCGCGAGCTCTCCGTGCAGCGGCGCAAACTGCGCAAGGAAGCGGGCGAGGACGCCAAGGGCACCGAGGCCGCGCCCGATCTCGTCCCCGACCCGCGCCTGGACCTGCACACGATGGTCGAGGAACACGTCAACTTCGGCCACCGGCTCGAGCCCCACATCGCCGACACGGCGAAGCTCTGCTGGGACGCCCTCGACTCCGACCAGACGGTGATCTTCGAGGGGGCGCAGGCGACCCTGCTCGACCTCGATCACGGCACCTATCCCTTCGTCACCTCCTCCAACCCGATCGCCGGCGCGGCCTGCGTCGGCGCCGGCGTCGGGCCGACCGACATCACCGAGGTCTGGGGGATCGCCAAGGCCTACGCGACCCGGGTCGGGGCTGGGCCGTTCCCGACCGAGCTCCACGACGAGGTCGGCGAGCAGATGGTCGAGCGCGGCCACGAGTACGGGACCACGACCGGCCGGCGACGGCGCTGCGGCTGGATGGACCTGGTCGCGCTGCGCTACGCGGTGCGGCTCAACCGCATGGACTCGCTGGCGATCACCAAGCTCGACGTGCTCAGCGGGCTCGGTCCGCTGCGGGTCGCCGTCCGCTACCGCTCCAAGGAAGGAGCGGTCCTCGACAGCTTCCCCTACCACCAGTCGATCCTGCACTCGGCGACACCCGAGTACGAGGAGCTGCCCGGCTTCGACGTAGACATCGAGAACTGCCGCGACGAGGCCGACCTGCCGCAGGCGGCACGCGACTACCTGGCCTACATCTCCGACTTCGTCGGCGTGCCGATCCGCCTCGTCGGCGTCGGCCCGGACCGCTCCCAGGTCATCTGGCTCAATTCCTAAGGGTTTCTGGTCTACAGTCTGTCGGTGGCTTCCAGTAAACGCGCCGTGAAGGTCAGTGAACGGCTGCCGCGGGGAAGACACGGCCTGCCACGGGAGGCGGTGACCGAATCCCAGCGGAACCGTATCCACCAGGCGATGATCGAGGTGGTGTCCGAGCGCGGCTACCCGGACACCCGGGTCGTCGACGTGATCGGCGTCGCGGGCGTATCGCGCAAGACGTTCTACGAACTCTTCGACAGCAAGGAGGACTGCTTCCTCGCCGCCTACGACGTGCTGCTGGGCAACCTGCTCGGCGACACCGCCGACGGCTTCGAGTCGAAGCCAGGGGCGCCGTGGGCGGAGCGGATCGCGGCGGGGCTGGGAGCGCTGCTCGAGCACCTCGCCGAGCATCCCGACGAGGCCCGTTTCGCGATCGTCGAGGTGCTGGCGGCAGGGCCGAAGGCGCTGGCCCGGCGCGACGCCGCCCTGCGTCAGTTCACCGGCTTCCTCGAGTCGGGGCGCTCGGAGACCTCGGTGGAACTGCCTGGCATCACCTCGCTGTCGCTGGCGGGGGGCGTCAACGAGCTGCTCTACAGCGAGATCCTGCACGGCGCCGCGGCACGGCTTCCGAGCCGGCTGCCCGACCTGATGTTCTGGATCACTCTGCCCTTTCTCGGCGCCGACGGGGCGGCCGCCGAGCGCGAGCGGGTGCGGCTCTCGATGCAGAAGTCTTAAAAGACGCGCGTGTTAAGGCGCTCTTTTTCGTGAATGCGCGGGTTTATGGATTGGGAACGGGTGGTAGGTTGATCCGCTGGAGGACGTTCCACGGTTTCACGCAAGATTTCGACGGCTCTGGCTCTGGACGGGTCTGCCGCAAAGGAGAGATATAGGGATATGCGCAAGTACCTGATCATGACGATGGCCCTTGGGGCCCTGATCGCAGTGAGCGTGGCAGGGATCGCCACCGCGGGCAACAAGCCGGTCACCGTGCAGGCGGGGAACCTCAAGCTCACCTTCAACGGTGGTTTCACCCCGACCACGCTGCCGAAGAAGGCGCTGGCTCCGATCTCGCTCAGCGCATCCGGGAAGATCGCGACGCTCGACGGCACGCACCCGCCGGCGCTGAAGGAATTCCTGCTGGAAACGGACAAGAACGGCTCGGTCCAGACGGTGGGCTTTCCGAAGTGCACCTCCGGCAAATTGCAGTCGCAGGACACCAAACACGCCGAAGCGATCTGCAGGAACGCGATCATCGGAAGTGGCACGACCAACGTCGAGATCGCCTTCCCCGAACAGAAACCGATTCCGGTCTCGAGCAAACTGCTCGTCTTCAACGGCGGCACCGCGGGCGGCGTGACGACGTTCTACATCCACGCCTACATCACCGTCCCGACTCCGGCCGCGATCGTCACCACGGTGAAGATCAAGAAGATCCACAAGGGCCGGTTCGGAACCGAATCGATCGCCTCGATCCCGAAGATCGCCGGCGGCAGCGGCTCGGTCACCTCGTTCAGCCTCGTGGTGAACAAGAAATACACCTACAAGGGCAAGAAGATGAGCGTCCTCAGCGCCAAATGCGCTGACGGCAAGCTCCAGGCCCACGGCACGGCTGTCTTCAGCGACGGCACCCGCGCCTCCGCGGAAATCATCCGCACCTGCACCGGGAAGGGCTGAGCAAAGCACTCCTTGGGACAGGCGGGACGGAGAAGGGCGGCCCCAGGGGCCGCCCTTCTTTTTGCCTAAAAGACGCCTGTCGTACAAATAAGCGTACTCAATCATTTTTGATTAGCTAAAGTGCGGTTTGTCGTGGATGGGAACGGGGACTTCCGCAGCGACCTGCTGACAGCGAAGGAACGGGACCTGAGCCCGTTGTTCGAAGAGAGCGCGGAAGCGCTCGATCTCGACAGCGACCAGGCCGTGCAGATGGAGGCCTTCCTCGACGAGGCCTGGTTCGGCGGCACTTACACCGGTCACGCGCAGGTGCTGGGCTGGGCGAAGAAACGGGGAACGGAAGTCCCACCGCCGGACATGCCGCTGATCGAATCCGAATTCAAAGGGCTGATGGAGGCCTCGGCCGAGGCGCTCAACCTCAGCGTGATCGCGACGATCCATGCCTGGGGAATCCTCGGCCGTGCCTGGGTCGCGGGGGTCCACTCCTGCAGGAACGAGCTGATGGCACACCTGGTGACGAGCACGACCGACGTGGCGGCAGAAGCGCAGCGCTGGCTGGAAGAGAACGGCAAGTAGGTAGACGCCCGAGGTGGGGACAGTCGCGTGAACTCAGCGCCAGTGGAAAGACGATGCGTTCCGGGTGCCGTAGGCTGAGCGGGTCTTGAGCTCGGTTCGGAGCAAGGTCGCTTTGGTAGTTGCGCTCGCCGGTTCTGCCCTGGCGATCTCGGTCTCCTCCGCCGCGGCGGTACGCGTACCGTGGGGCGCGGGCTGTACCTCGCTTGCGCCAGGAGGCGAGAGAACGAGCTCGACCTGCGGCGCGAGTCTGGCCGGCCGGCGCGCCGTCGCTCCACCCCATGCCCCACCCACGGTCAAGGCCGTGATCGCGGCCGCCAACCGGCTCCGCAACAAGCCCTACGTCTGGGGCGGCGGGCACACCAGCTGGTCCAGCCGCGGCTACGACTGCTCGGGGGCGGTCAGCTACGCCCTCCACGCCGCCGGCCTGCTCGACGTCACCATGGTCTCCGGCCAGCTCGAGCGCTGGGGCGAAGGCGGCAGCGGCCGCTGGATCACCGTCTACGCCAACGCCGAGCACGTCTTCATGGAGGTCGCCGGCCTCCGCTTCGACACCCGCGACAACCCGGCGCCGCAGACGGGGCCGCGGTGGCACATCGGGCGAGTCGCCGACCCCAGCCGCTTCGTCGCGCGACATCCGGTGGGGCTGTGAGCGGCGGCGGCGGCGCGCGGACGATCGTCTTCTTCCCCGAGGGGGCGTTCGGCCCGACGAACAACTGCGTCGGCATCGGCGACGTGCTGCGGAGGCGCGGCCACCGCGTCGTCTTCATCGTCGAGGAGTCCTTCAAGGGGACGCTCGAGGCGCAGGGATTCGAGGAGCGGCTGATGCGCCTGACGCCGCCGCCGGAGGTCGAGGAAGCGCCGGGTCAGTTCTGGAAGGACTTCATCCGCGACACGGCGCCGGTCTTCCGCAAGCCGACCATCGAGCAGCTCGGCGAGTTCATCGCCCCGACCTTCCAGGCCCTGATCGACGGCGCCAAGTACGTCGACGACCGCCTGACCGAGATCATCGACGAGCTCCAACCGGACCTGATCGTCGAGGACAACGTCGTCACCTTCCCAGCGCTACTGGCGTCGGGGCGCCCGTGGGCCCGGATCGCCTCCTGCAACCCGACCGAGATCAAGGACCGGCGGGTGCCGCCGCCATTCTCAGGGCTGCCGAGCGATGACGACAGCAGCTGGGAGGAGTACTGGAGCGAGTACCGCGAGGTGCACCGG
>DASWQL010000013.1:0-38902 GCA_036403715.1 Solirubrobacterales bacterium | reverse complement strand
GCGGGTGCGGTCCGACAGCGCGTAGTCCTTGGTCGGCAGCGCCAGCGGCGTCACCGTGCTCGGGTCATCGGAAAGGCTCATGCCCAGCTCAGTCACCATCAGCTTGCAGACCTCGTGCACGCGCGAGAGGTCGTCGACGGCGCCGGTGAACCCCTCGCCGAAGACCTCCTCCTCCGCGGCGCGGCCGCCGAGGAGCGTCACGACCTCGTCCATCAGCCGCTTGCGCGAATGCAGATAGCGGTCCTCGCTGGGCGAGGATGCGACGAAGCCGAGCGACGGGCCGCGCGGCACGATGCTGAGGATCTCCGGCGGGTCGAGCCCGACCAGCCGGCGGCAGAGCGCGTGCCCGGCCTCGTGGTAGGCCACGATGCGCCGCTCGTCCTCGGTCAGGCGCCGCGACTGCTGTGAGCCCACCGACTGGCGCAGCAGCGCCTCGTCGAGGTCCTCGCGGGGGACGGCGGTGCGCCCGGCGCGGCCGGCGATGATCGCCGCCTCGTTCAGCGCATTGGCGAGCTGGGCGCCCGTCATGCCGGTGGTCTTGCGGGCGACGTCGGTGAGGTCGAGGTCGGGAGCGAGGGGCTTGCCCTTGGCGTGGCTGCGGAGGATCGCCTCGCGCCCGTCGCGGTCGGGCGGCGCCACCAGCACCTGGCGGTCGAAGCGGCCCGGCCGCAGCAGCGCCCGGTCCAGCTTGTCGACGTAGTTGGAGGCGGCGATCACGATCACCGTGCCGGGGTCCTTCTCGAAGCCGTCGAGCTCGACCAGCAGCTGGTTCAGCGCCTGCTCGCGCTCGCTGCTGCCGCCGTCGCCGCTGCCACCGCTGCGGGCGCCGCCGACGGCGTCGAGCTCGTCGATGAAAATCACCGCGCGGCCGGACTTGCGCGCCTCCTTGAAGAGCCGACGGATGCGGGCGGCGCCGCGGCCGACGAACATCTCGACGAAGCTCGAGCCCGAGGCGGCGAAGAAGTCGACCCCTGCCTGGGCGGCGACCGCCCGCGCCAGCATCGTCTTGCCGGTGCCGGGAGGGCCGAAGAGCAGCACGCCGCGGGGCGGCTGGGCGCCGAGCGCGGCGAAGCGATCCGGTTCGCGCAGCCACTCGGCCACGTCCATCAGCTCGTCCTTGGCGGCGTCGACGCCCTGGACCTCCTCCCAGAGGACCGGCTTCGTCTGACTCGCCTTCACCGTCTCCGGCTTGGTCGAGCCCATCGTGCTGCCGAGGAGTTTCAGGAAGACGAGCAGCAGGCCCGCCATGAAGACGACCCCGAAGACCGGATACCAGTCGAAGAAGAATTCCTGGACGCCTTCCACCCAGCACAGTGTGGGGAAATCGGCCAGGACTACCAATCGCACATCTGTCCAGAAACAACTGTCCAGCTAAAGATCGGGATTCCTGTGTGGCGTTTCGGAGGCTCCGAGGTGCCGCGCGGGCTCCTCCCTTTGGGCGCCCCGGCGGCCGCCCAGGCTCCTAGGATCAGCGGCGTGAGCGGGCAACGCGCGGCGAGCGCACCGGAGCTGAAGGCGCAGATCGAGGCGGAACGGGCGGGACGGCCGTTCCTCGTCTTCCGCGACGGCAGCGATGAGCAGGTGATCGTCCCGGTCGAGGTTGGCGCGGCGGAGCTGTGGGTCGGTCGCAGCGAGTCGGCCGACGTGCGGCTCTCCTGGGACGAGGAGGTCTCCGCTCTCCACGCCCAGATCGAGGTCGTGCGGGACGAGTGCACGCTGGTCGACGACGGCCTCTCCCGCAACGGCTCCTACGTCAACGAGGAGCGTGTGCACGGCCGTCGGCACCTGCGCGACGGCGACACGATCCGCTTCGGCCGCACCGCTGTCCGCTACCGGCGACCGGGCGAGAGTGCGCCCGAAGCGACGGCGATCGCCGGCGAGACTCCGGCCGCGGCGACGGTCTCGCCCGCCCAGCGCAAGGTCCTGCTCGCCCTCTGCCGTCCTTATAAGGAGGGCTCCTCGTTCGCCACCCCGGCGACCAACCAGGAGATCGGCGCCGAGCTGCACCTCAGCGTCGATGCGGTCAAGACCCACATGCGAGCGCTCTTCGAGAAGCTCGGGGTGGGCGACCTGCCGCAGAACCAGAAGCGGATGGCCCTGGTGGAGCGGGCGCTGCAGAGCGGCATCGTCAGCAGCCGCGAGCTGTAGCGGCGGGGTGGCTGAGACCACCCCTTGGGGGTCTGGGAGCGGGGTCGTTTCCGGGCGAAAGTGATCGCACGGAAGTCAACCCAGACCCAGGAGGAACACCATGGACCGCACCGCCCACACCGCCCCCAAGTTCGCCCGCCGCGCCGGCATCGTCGCCGCTCTCGCCGCGGTCGCGATGATGATCGTGCCCGCCGCCGGGATGGCCGCGAGCCCGGTCAAGTTCGGCTCGAAGCTGAACCCGACCGTGCAGCCGAGCAACTCGCTGCCGGGCCTGCCCTGCAGCCAGGAAGCGCCGGGCACGACCTGCACGATGATCCAGAACGAAGCCTACGGTCGCCCCGACGGCGGCGAGTTGGCCCCGAAGACCGGCACGATCAAGCGGATCCGGCTGATCGCCGGCGGTCCCGGCAGCTTCAAGCTGCAGATCGCCAAGGTGAAGCGCTCGACCCTGTTCGGCACGAACGAGGCCAAGGTCGTCGCCAACGGCCCCCGCATCGACTACACGGGCCAGACCGAAGCCAACTTCGAAAACGACGACTACAGGGTTGAGTCCTTCGCGGTCGACCTGCCGGTGAAGAAGGGCCAGCAGCTCGCCCTGCGCGGCAACATCACCTCGATGATCCGCTGCTCGTCGGGCGGCGACAACACCCTCATCTACACCCCGCCGCTGCTCTCCGGCTCCCCGTTCCGGGCCGCCGGCAGCACCGACGGTTGCTGGATCCTGATGGAAGCCGTCATCCGCTAACTCCGCTCCATCTCTCCCGCGTCCCCACGAGGCCCCGCTCCGGCGGGGCCTCGGTGCGTCTGCAATTACCCCTGGTGGAGACGGGTAAATGCAGACTCGTCAGCCGCGCTCGACCTGCGAGCCGCCGACGATCGCCTCTTCGCCGGAGTCCCGGAAGACGATCCAGGCCTTGTTGCCGCCGTCGTAGTCAGGCGCCCACAGTTTCAGCGTCGCCGGCCGTCCCCAGACCGTCACCTCCTCCTCGCCGGTCGCGTCGAGGCCACGCCAGACCCGCACGAAGGGGTTCTCCTCCCACTCCGCGCCGATCGTCGTCGGCTCGCGGTGGCCGGGATGGACGGCTGTCTCCGGATGCAACTCCATCAGCCGCATCACCGAGGCCTTGAGGTCCGCGAAACCGCCGGCGCCGGGCGCCATCGTGCCCCCGACCGTCCCCTTGAAGAGGACGTCGCCGGTGAAGAGGTGTTCGCCTTCGACGAGGTAGGCGAGGTGGCCGGCGGCGTGCCCGGGGGTGTAGATGGCCTCGATGCCGATGCCGCCGGCGTCGAGTGTGTCGCCGTCGCCGAGGATCACCTCGACCTCGTCGTCGATCTCCGCCGCGGCTGCCTCGTGGGCGACGAGAGGCGGCTTGCCGATCCTGCCGCGCGCGTCGGCGAGGCCGGCGATGTGGTCGCCGTGCGGGTGGGTGAGGAGGACGTGGGTTATCTCGATCCCGTCGCGCTCAGAGCGTGCCAGCAGCGGGCCCAGCTCGTCGTTGCCGTCGATCAGGACGCCGCTCCGCCGCTCCGGGTCGGCGACCAGGTAGGCATTCGACAGCCACATCGGGTTCTCGGTCCTCTCGATGATCAACGCTGCTCCTCCTCGGTCGCACGAATCTGGGGAATCGGGGGTCGGAGGCTACGCGTCCTCTACCCGTGGGGGCTCGGAGCCATCGGGCCGCGGCCGCCGGAAGTCAGACGGCGCCCGCCCCGCTCATCGCCATTTCGGCTTCGCGAAGAGCGCCTGCACGTCGCCGATCCGGCGCTCGCGGAAGCCCGCCTCCGAGGAGCTCAGGTAGAAGTCCCAGAGGCGGCGGAAGCGCTCGTCGTAGCCGCGCGAGCGCAGCTTGTCCCAGGCCGTGAAGAAGCGCTCGCGCCAGGCGGCGATGGTGGGCGGGTAGTGGGCGGTGATGTCGTCAAACCAGACCTGGCGCAGACTGGTCACCCGCTCGAGCGAGGCGGCGATCAATCCCTGGGACGGCAGGCAGCCGCCGGGGAAGACGTGGGTGTTGGCGAAGCTGCGCGCTCCCTTCTCGATCTCGTAGATGCCGTCGTCGATCGTGATCGCCTGCAGCAGCATCAGGCCGTCGTCGGTCAGCAGCTGGTCGCAGCGGCGGAAGTATTGGTCGAAGTACTGCCAGCCGACCGCCTCGATCATCTCCACCGAGACCAGGCGGTCGAAGCGGCCGCGCAGGTCGCGGTAGTCCTCCAGCAGCACCGTCACCCGGTCTTCGAGTCCGGCTTCGCGCACCCGCCGCGTCGCCAGCGCGTGTTGGGCGTGGGAGATCGTCGTCGTCGTCACTCGGCAGCCGGTGGTCGCGGCGGCGTGGATCGCCAGCCCGCCCCAGCCGGTGCCGATCTCCAGCAGGTGGTTGTCGGGGCCGAGCTGCAGCCGTTCGCAGATCCGGTCGAGCTTGGCCAGCTGCGCTTCCTCGAGGCTGGCGTCCTGGCGCGGGAAGTAGGCGCACGAATACATCATCCGTTCGTCGAGGAAGGAAGCGAAGAGGTCGTTGCCGAGGTCGTAGTGGGCGGAGATGTTCTTTCGCGCGCCCGGCTTCGTGTTCTCGGGGACGAGCCGTCGCACCCGATGGAGGACGCCGCGCGGCCGGGCGACGAGCCCGCGGACGCCGTCGAGCTGGCGCAGCTCGCGGGCGGCGATGCGGATCAGCGTCACCAGGTCGTCCGCCTCCCAGAGGCCGTCGACGTAGGTCTCGCCGAGGCCGATGCTGCCGCGCAGGGGGCCGCGCCAGGCGGCGGGGTCGTGGATCGTCACCTGCGCGTGCAGGTCGGCGCCGTCGGGCCCGTAGCTTCGGCGCCGCCCTCCCTCGACCACCTCGATCTGCCCGGTGCGGACTCGGCTCAAGACCCCGCCGACGGCGGCACGCGAGAGCGTCGCCGTCATGCCGAAGCGAGCTCCTCCGAGACGAGCTCCCCCGAATCGTCTCCAGCGATCCGTCCCATCAGCCCAAGGATGACGCGCTCGGGCCCGCCCGTCGACCCCCGATTCCGAAAGTGCAGGACGCTCAGCCGTAGGGCCGGTACAGCAGGCGGTAGCCGAGCAGTTCGCTGACCGTCTCGAAGCGGTAGCCGCGGGCGCGAAGGGTGTCGATGATGTCGGGGAGCGCGGCCAGGGTGCCGCTGCGGTCGCCGCCGCCGTCGTGCATGAGGATGATCGAGCCGGGCTGGGCGGCGCCGACGATGCGGCTGTAGACGGCGGCGCTGCCGGGGTTGGACCAGTCGGTCGGGTCGACGTCCCAGTTGATCGTCCGCATCCCGAGGCTGCCGGCGGTGGCGACGACGCTCGCGTCGACGCCGCCGCCCGGCGGCCGGAAGAGGCAGGGCTTGAAGTGCGTGTACTCCTCGATCCGGGCGGCGGCGCCGGCGATCTGCGAGTAGCCGGGGTATTCGACGTGGTTCATCGTGTGGTCGCCGATCTCGTTGCCTTCGGCGAGGATCTGCCGCATCGTCTCTTCGCGTCCCGGCATCTCCTGGCCGATCTCGAAGAAGGTGCCGTGGACGTCCTTTTCGCGCAGCACCTGGAGGAAGCCGGGCGTGTATTCGCTGGGACCGTCGTCGAAGGTGAGGGCGACGGCCTTGCGGTCGCGCGGGCCATTGGTGACGAGCCCGGCGCTGCCGCCGGTGCAGCCGACCGCCCGCACCGGGCGCAGGCGGAAGGCGAGGCTGCCCTTGGCGGGGAGGGACTCGGCGCAGCGGACGCGGCGCCGGCAGCCGTGGCTCTCGAGCACGCGCCAGCCGTAGCGGTCGGGGGAGAGGCCGGCGTCGCCGGGGACGAACGCGACGACCAGCTTGCGCGGGTTCGGCCGTTTCACCTTCGCCGGCACGACGCTCTTCGCCACCGGCTTGCCCTGGGCGTTGACCAGCTCCAGCCCGACGCGACGGTGCGCCTTGCTCCCGCCGAGGCAGAGCCGCCGTTCGCCGCCGCCCCTGCTGATCCCCAGGCAGAGGTATCGGGATTCGGCCTGCCTGCTGTCCGGGAGGGCTTCAAGCTTCGCCAGCGGCATCGGCTCGGCGGTTCGCAAGCTGAAGATCAGCTCCTGCCCTGCCTGGGAGAGCTGGGCGTCTTCGAGGCTCTGTCGCGGGGCCCGCGTCCCGGCCTGGGCGCCGGCGGCTCGCCCCGCCGCCGGGGCGATGAGCAGCGCGACCGCGACGCAGGCGGCAACGCATGGGATCTTGCGACGGAGAGCGATGGGCGGGGGAGGGTGCCAGGTGCGGAAGGCTGTGGATCTTAAGGGGGCGCGGTGAGACCGCAGCGCTTCGGCGAAAACCGTGTTCGGAGGTGAAGTGAGCTTCAGACGTACTGGGAGGCGCCCGACTCTGGCGCTGTTGGCAACCCTCGCCGCGCTGGCGGCGGCGGTCGCCCACGCGCCCGCGCCCGCGGCGGCGGAAACCGGCGGCGCCGGGCAGGTCGAAGAAGCGCCGGCGCTCAGCAACACGCCGTTCGACCGCCAGGGGATGTGGCTCTGGTACGTCTCGCGCTCGGAGGGCGGCAGCGTCCCGGCGCTGATCGCCCGCGCCAAGCGCGCCGACATCGGCACCGTCTACATAAAGGCAGGCGACGGCCGCACCGCCTGGAGCCAGTTCAACAAGCCGCTGGTCACGGCGCTCCACCGCGGCGGCCTCGACGTCTGCGCCTGGCAGTTCGTCTACGGCGACAGCCCCGTTGCCGAGGCCCACGTCGGCGCCGCCGCCGTCGGCCGCGGAGCCGACTGCCTGGTGATCGACGCCGAGGGCGACTACGAGGGCAAGTACGCCGCCGCCGACCGCTACATCCGCACCCTGCGCGCCGAAATCGGCGAAACCTTCCCGCTCTCCCTCGCCGCCTTCCCCTACGTCGACTACCACCCGTCGTTCCCCTACTCGGTCTTCTTCGGGCCCGGCGGCGCCACCTACAGCCAGCCGCAGATGTACTGGAAGACGATCGGCACCTCGGTCCGCGAAGTCTTCGAGCACACCTATCTCTACAACCGCATCTACGGCCACCCGATCTACCCCCTCGGCCAGACCTACGAAGCGCCCGGCAACGGCTCGCTGCGGCTGTTCCGCCGCTTCGCGGCCAGCTACGGCGGCCTGCCGCCGAGCTGGTGGGACTGGCAGGAGACGAGCGGCAAGGAGTGGGGAGCGCTCGGCGCCTCCAGCGCCCTGCAACCGCTGACCGGCTACCGCGTCAACGTCGTCCATCCGCTGCTGAAGCGCGGCAGCAAGGGCGACATGGTCGTCTGGGCGCAGGAGCACCTCGTCGCCGCCGGCGCCGACCTGCCGATCACGGGGATCTTCGGCAAACAGACCCGCGCCGCCGTGCGGGCATTCCAGGAAGAGCACGGCCTGCCGGTGAACGGAGCGATCGCGACCGAAACCTGGAGCGCGCTGATGAGCTTCACGCCATACCGGATGCGGTGGAGCGCAGGGAGGGCGAGGGGAAGGGCGCGGGCCGGAGCCTCGGCGAGCACGGCGCGTCCGGCGAGCCGGCCGCTCTCGGCGAGCCGGCCGTTGTCGGCCTCGCTGCCGGCGAAGGCCTACGAGATCGATCCGAGCGCGGCGCCTTAGCGGCGACTACCGGGGGACAGATTTCTAGCCGCCAAGGACCGCCGCGGCTCGATGTCTGCTAACCCATTTGCAGGAATACGCTTGACGATCCCGGGCATCCCGCGCGCAAAGCGAAAGCACCCGAAGCCCGTGCCGTGCTGGCGGCGTTCGCCGCCGACTACGCCCGCCGCGAGGCCGATCGAGCAGCCGAAGTACTGCGAGGCGACCGCGATAAGGCCATTCGGCAGGCATACAAAGACAAGTTTTTGAAGACGCAAGTCAGCTCGCTGGCTCGTCGGCCGTGGCGACCTCGAACTTGGACGCCTCGAAGGCCGCCACGGCGACCACCGCGCTGATCTTTTCCTCCGGTCTGGTGTCTCGAAGCCGCTCCTGGCTCTCGTCCGCGACCTGGTCCACGGCGTGGAGCGTGTCTCGAAGGACTTCGGCGACCTCGGAGAATCCCTGGGCGTCAATGACGAGTGGGACCGTGGTGGCCGTGACCGCACGTGTCTCCAGACTCATGGCCAGCAGAGCATCAATGAAGGGGCGAAGAAGTTGTGAGTCACGCCATCGGGAGCGGGGGGCCAGGCTGTAGATCCGTTCCTTGGCGCCTCGAACTTTGCGAGACCTGACCAACTCCACGATGCCGCCTTTCTTTAAGGCGCTGAAGTGGTAAAAGCAGTCGCTGACGCTGACGTCGCCGAACCGGCTGGAAAGCATCGTCGCACTCGCCGGCTCAGCCGCCAGCGCCGTGATGATCCGGATGCGAAGAGGGTGGCTGAATACCGTCGCCAGCCCGGCGACTGCGTTGGCGAACTCGTCGCTGACGCCGACGCTACTCACGACCGAAGCGCGGTCGGCCATCCTCGGCCTCTTCATCCTGTTGCTGGGTCGCCCGGAGGATCGAGACGACTTCGGTGTTATCGGGCGCATTGGAGACGTAGGCGCGCACGAAACCGCCGCGGTTCGGCTTGACGTGGGAGAGGGTGACGATCCCGCAGTCCTCAAGCACGAGGGCGTGGTAATTGAGGCTGCTGAGGTTGGCGCCCGGCAGTGTCGGCAGAAGATCGCCTGGAGTCCAGGGGTTGAGGTCTTGGTTCAACGTCCGAACGATGCGGCGCCGCATCCAGTGTCTGAGCGCCCGCTCCAAATTCGGCGCAAGAGTCTCGGGCAACTTCTTCGGCAGCGATTTCGCAGCTTCGAACTCGTCGTGTCCCTCGTTGTCGGCGTGTCCCTGCTCCACTCCTGGTCTCCCTCTCGATTTGGCTCCGGGTTGTTGCGGCCCCGCGCCACCGCTCAAGCATCGTTACGCGATGGCTGCAAGTCCGCTAGCCAAAACTCGCTTAGCGGGAATAGAGCGGGCGCCGTCTCGGTACTCCGTGTGTCCCCGAGACGGCGCCCCAAGTGCCTCAGCCGCCCTTCGTGATCGAAGTGCTTGGGAACGGCTGCCCGATCTTGATGAGCTTCACGATCCGTCACCTCCTTTGCCGGTAGTTGGCTTCGGCTCAGGAGGTCTCGGTCTCGGAGCTAGGGACATGCGTCGGCGGGGTGCCATGACCACCGCGACGCCACGCCCCCCGGCGCGAGCCGTCCCCTAGAGCCCTTGCGACCTTGGTTTAGTCAAGCCGCTTCCAGCAATCAATACGAGCACTTCAGAAACTCCCGCAATGTCCGGCGGATGCCGCTAAGCGAAACTAATCGGGAAATTAGAAAGGTGGTCTGGAATAGTGCCTTTTTGTAAATCGCTAAAAAGGTTTCGGAGGACACTCAGTGGCGACCCAGCAGGCTTCCCCCACCCTGATCGATTCCCGGGTTCTCAAGGCGCAGTCTCACCCGATCCGTGCCCACATTCTCAATATTCTGAGCGAGGGTCCGAGCAGTCCCGGCCGGATGCACCGCCGGATGCAGAACGTGAGCCTCAGCCTCGTGTGTCACCACGTCAAGGTCCTGCGCGACATTCAGCTGATCGAGCTAGTGAAGATCAACAAGCACGGGGGCCGGAAGGAACACATTTATCGTGCAACCCGTCGCCAGTTTTTCGACCTTGAGGAATGGCTTGCGATTGAACCGAAGTTTCGGGACCCGATCGTCGCGACGATCCTTCGGCAGATCTCCGAGGACACCGGGCGGTCGGCGGCCGAAGGAAGGTTCAACCAGGTGCCGGATCGCCACCTGAGCCGATCGCCCGTCGAACTGGACCGGGAGGGCTGGACCGAAGTGGTCGACGCCCTCAAAGAGGCATTGGAACGCGTCTTGAAGGCGCATGACAAGAGCAAAGAGCGCTCCCGGATCAGCGGCGAGAAACTGATGGTGGCGCGGGTCATGATGATGCAGTTCCCGATTGGGCCCGAGGACCCATTGGAACGCGAGGACGACTGAGAGCAGAAGCGGGGGACCTGCTCGGAAGGACGGCCCCGCTTTTCCTGAGCCACCTAGCCGGGCCGATAGAAATGCTTGATATGGCTGACCTTCGCATCAGTGTGGTAGAGCGCGACGATGCCGTAGTCCTCCAGGACATTCAGGTGGTAGTTCAGTCCCCAGCTTCTCACCAAGTCATGTAGCGGAGCCGCCCCTTAGGGCGCGGCGATCCGCGTCTCGAGCCGGCCCAGCGTCGGCGACTCGATCACGACCTCATCGCCGTTGGCGAGCCAGACCCGCGGTTCGCGGGCGCCACCGACTCCCTCCGGCGTGCCGGTGGAGACGATGTCCCCGGGCTCGAGCGTCATCAGCTCGGAGAGGTGGGAGAGGAGCCGCGGGATTGAGAAGATCAGGTCCGCGGTCGAGGCCCCCTGCATCTGCTCGCCGTTCAGGGTCAGCCTGATCTCGATCGCGTCGTGCGCGCCGGCGTCATCCGGGGTCACCAGCGCCGGCCCGCAGGGCGCGGAGCCGTCGAAGACCTTGCCGGACATCCACTGCGGCGTCGCGAACTGGAGGTCGCGGGCGGAGAGGTCGTTGAGCAGCGAGTAGCCGGCGATGTAATCGAGCGCGTCCGCCTCGTCGACCCGCGCGGCCCGCCGCCCGACGACGAAGGCGACCTCGGCCTCGTAGTCGACCTTGCGGCTGTTGGCCGGCAGCCGCACCGTGGCGCCGGGCGCGGCGAGGGCGTTGCGGTACTTGCCGAAGATCGTCGGCGCCGACGGCGGCTCCATCCCGCCCTCGGCCGCATGCTTGCCGTAGTTGAGCCCGATGCAGACGATCTTGTCTGGGTCGGGTATCGGCGGCAGCAGCGCGACCGAGCCGAGCGGGTGCGATGGAGAGCCGGTGTTCCCGAGCGTCCCCCGCAGGTCGTCGAGGCGGTCGGCGGCGATCAGCTCCCGCAGGCTGCCCCGGTGCGGTTCGCCGAGCGCAGCCCAGGCATCGTGGACCAGCCCGTCCTCGATCATCCCTGCCCGCGGCCCGTCGCCGGCGTCGTAGGTGACCAGCCTCATGGCGGGGGAGCCTACGCGACCGCCGCGGGCTCCGGCTCGTTCTCGAACGTGGTGTCGACCAGCGTCTCGCGCTCGATCTCGTTCTCGCGAACCAGCCACAGCGCCAGCGCCGAACCGGCGAAGCAGAGCAGCGCGCCGAGCAGGAGGATCTGGTTGAGGCCGTGGATGAACCCCTGTTCGGCGGCGTTGCGGCTCAGCTCCTGGGCGTGTTGCGGGAGGCCGGAGACCGCCTGCGGCAGCGCCCCCGAGGAGGCCGCCTCGACCAGGTTGCGAGCTTCGCCGCCGCTGACGGCGCCGCCGGCCACTTCCTGGACTTTGGAAGCGCCGACGCCGAGGAAGATCGCTCCCCAGGCGGCGATGCCGACCGCGATCCCGACCTGGCGGAAGGTGTCGTTGATCCCCGCCGCCATCCCGCTCTGCTCCTTCGGCACGACGCTGAGGGCGACGTCGGCGATCACCGGGTTGAGCAGGCCGACGCCGATGCCGCTGATCAGGAACCCGGCCAGCAGCGCGGTCCATTCGGAGTGGAGGCTAAGCCCGCCCATCAGGATCAGGCCGACGCCGGTGAGGGCGAGGCCGCCGCTCATCAGGTAGCGCGCCTGGACCTTTGCCAGTGCCATCCCCGCGAACGGGGCGACGAAGAAGGAGGCCATCGTGATCGGCAGGTAGCGGATGCCCGCTTCCACCGGCGAGAGGCCGAGGAAGCTCTGCAGGTAGAGAGTGAGATAGAGGAACAGCGCGAACAGCGATCCCGAGACCGCGAAGGCGGCAAGCTGGACGCCGCTGAAGGCGCCGCGCCGGAACAGCAACAGCGGCAGCATCGGCTCCCTCACCCGCCGCTCGATCGCCACGAAGGCGGCCATCAGCAGTGCCGCACCGGCGAAGAGGGAGACGATCAGGGTGCTGCCCCAGCCCTCGTCGTTGCCGCGCACCAGCGCCAGGACGAGAAGGAAGAGCGCCGTCGAGAAGCTGACGAGCCCGCCCCAGTCGATCCGGGTGGCGTTGGGGTCGCGGGACTCGGCGACCTTCCAGTAAGTGACGGCGATCGCCGCCAGCCCGATCGGCACGTTGATCAGGAAGACCGACTGCCAGCCGAAGCCGTCCGTGAGCAGGCCGCCGACCAGTGGGCCGATTGCCACCGCGATCCCGATCGTGGCTCCGTAGATGCCCATCGCCATCCCGCGCTCGGGGCCGCTGGGGAACTCCTGGGCGACGAGGGCGAGGGAGACGGCGAACATGATCGCGCCGCCGATGCCCTGCAGGCCGCGGGCGACGTTGAGGAAGGTCGGGTCGGGGGAGAGGGCACAGAGCAGCGAGGCGACGGAGAAGATTCCGAGGCCGACGGCGAAGACGCGCCGGCGTCCGAGCCGGTCCGCCAGCGAGCCGGCGGTGAGCACCAGCGCGGCCAGCGAGAGCGCGTAGGCGTCGATCACCCACTGCAGGTCGGTGAAGCTCCCTCCGAGGTCCTTCTGGATGGCCGGCAGCGCGGTGTTGACCACCGTGATGTCGAGCAGAAGCATGAAAGTCGCGACGCAGACGGCGCCGAGCGTCCACCATTTGCGAGTCGTGTTGGAAGCCGTTGCGGAGGTCATAGAAGTCTCCTGGGGATGGGGTACAATTTCGTAAGGACGCCTTGTAAGGTGACCTGACCAGACCACCTTATCAGGCTCCCTGACGATATGCCCTCATCCCCTGACGTCCATCCGAAAATCCCCCTCACGGGCCTGCTCGACGCGGCCCTGGAGGCGATGCTGTCCGAGTTCCGCGGCGACCTCGAGCAGACCGAGTTCACCGACCTGCGCCCGACCCACGGCTGCGTCTTCCGCTTCGTCCGCGACGAGGGGATGAGGCTGACCAGGCTGGCCGACCTGGCGGGGATGACGAAGCAGTCGGTCGGCGAGATCGTCGACGACCTCGCCGACCACGGCTACGTCGAGCGAGTGCCCGACCCCGCCGACCGCCGCGCCAAGCTGATTCGCCTCACCAACCGCGGCACGGAAGCCCAGCGCACCGGCTTCGGCCTCCTGGCCCAGATCGAAGCCCGCTGGACCGAGCGCTACGGCCCCGACCGCATCGCCCAGCTGCGAGAAGCCCTCGAGCTGATCGTCGCCACCGAGGCCCCCGACGCCGTCCCCGAGCTCGCCCGCCAAGAGCTCGCAACCCCAGATCTCGCAAACGCCTAGCAACCGCTAGATTTGGCGGTCGGGCCGCTCCCAACCGGCCCATCCGAGTTCCCTCGGGGGCGTAGCTCAGCTGGTTAGAGCGCCGGCCTGTCACGCCGGAGGTCGCGGGTTCGAGTCCCGTCGCTCCCGTTCAGCGGCATCCCCATGGTAGCGCGGTATCCGGCGCAATTATTAGGTTCGAGCGCCGCCGACTGTCGCCCGTGGGTACCACATTGGGTACCAAATACCCAGGGCGACCACCCCGGCGCAGACACGCGCTCATGGTCCCGCTGCATCGGGAAATCCGCCGAATCACCCCCGCCGGCATGGTGCGCGACCTAGATGTTCTGACCGGCTCGTTCGCCGTCGAGCTAGGGTTTGCTGCGAGGGTCGTTCTTCAGAACACGGAACACCGTCTTCGCCGGGCGCTCATCCTCGTTGCCCGAGACGTCGACGGCCCAGACCTTGAACACATGCTTGCCAAGGCTGAGTCGCCTGAAGGTCATGGGCGAGCTGCAGGGCCCGCGGGATTCGCGGTCAAGCTTGCATTCGAAGTGTGAGCCAGCCTCGTTGGATATGAACTTGAACCTCGCCGTCCTCTTGGGCGACTCCCTTTGTGGTCCAAAGAGGATCGTCGTTTGTGGTGGCGTCGTGTCGCTCGCGGCCGGCCCTGGGATCACGCCTCCGCCACCCCCTCCGGTGTTCGGTTCTTCCGGTTCCGCCACCGTTATCGAGACGGCCAACTCGGAAGTTCCGTCGGCAGGTTCAGGAGTTGCGGTCCCGACGATCAGCCTGGTTTGGGTAGCTGCGACGATCGTGCCGCTCGCGATCGGGGTTGGATACGAGACGTCCCAGTTCCCTGTTTTGTCAGCGGTGGCTTCAGCGAGAAAGCCCCCAAGCTCTCCGGGCAAGCTGCTGTGCTTGGCGAAGACGCGAATCGTCGCACCTGCCAGGGCGCCGCTTCCGCTGGCCCCCGACTGCGTCGAGCTCAAGAAGACGGGTGGCAGAATTCCACCGTTGGCGCCGCCGAGGAGGTCGATGAAGGGGCCGCCGTTGAGCTTCCCATGGTTGCGCGCCACTTCGTTTCTGGTGTTGAGGCTGAATGGGGCACTGCGGATGATTTCGATGGCGGCGCCTCCGTTCTCGGAGATCGTGTTTTCCGCCGCCGCCGTCTCGCCGCCGATGACATTGCGCGTAGTGGCCCCGGACAGCCCTTGCTCCTTGATCTGAATGCCCGCTTCCCCGGATCTTTCGATGCGATTGCCGTAGACGCGGTTGCTGCTGCCTTCGACCAGGACTCCGACGTGGGTCACGTTGGCAATTGCGTTGTCATAGACAAAACCACACTGAAAGCATTCCCCCGTGAGGTCGACCCCGATCGAGCCTCCCGGTAGATCCTCTCCGGTCACCCCTTCCCCGATCGCGTTGGTTCGGATCACGGCTTCTCCGCCGACCATTTCGATCGCGGTGCCGGTGGTCATCGATATCCGGTTTTCCGAGATCCCCACCTGGTAGCCACCTTCGATCGCAATCCCGGCCATGCTCGGCGGGTCCAGTGCGGTCGTGCCGGTCGTGCCCAGGCCGATCCAGTTTCCTTCCACAGCCAGGTTTCCGGCATTAGGGCCAGCGAGAACCCCGGCTTCGCCGCCATTGATCAGGTTGCGGTCTCCGGGCCTTGGCCCACCAATGGTGAGGTTTTCGGCCGAGCCGACGAGCACGCCTTGCAGGGCATTGGCAATGCCCGCAGTGCCGAAAGCGTTGAGACCGATGTAGTTCCCGAAGATCCGAGTGGAGCCAGTCGCCGGCTTCTCGTCGGTGCCGTTGCCGGCCAGGTCGATGCCCGCGTCGATGGCCCCGGCGATCACGTTGCAGCCTCCGTCGCAGATCGGACTCGCAAGTTCTTCGTCTTCGAGGGTCCGTCCGATCCAATTCCCGCGGGCGACGCGGTTATCGCCCGTCGCCGCGTCTGCGATCACGATGTTCGTGCCGTTCGGCGCCGGAGTGGCGCCGTCGGGCATGACACCAAAGCCGTTGCCTCGGACATCGGCGGCGTCTGCGCCGTCGATGTCAAGGCCGACGCTGGTGTTGTTCGCGAAGATGACCCTCGTTTCGGAGCCGACACCGCCGATCGTGGCGCCGTTGGAGCCTTGGTCGAGCAAGACTCCGGTCTCGACCGAACCGGCATTGCCGTCCAGTTTCAGCCCGAGCCAGTCGTTGTACATCCTCATGCCGAGAGCGCCGATCGCTTCGACCGCCGTCTTCGCGCCGGAGATCGCCAAGCTGTTCAGGACCACTTCTTTGGCCGCGACCCGAAACGCCGTCCCAGCGGCAGGCCCGTCGATACCGACACAAGGACCGGGAAGGCCCAAATAGTCCGTTTCGCACGGCACGAACGGGAGCCCGCCGACCTTGACGCGGTCGGTGATCGTCGGCAGCGACGAGCCAAGCTCGATCGTGTCGGCAATCTGGCCATCAAAGGATGAGAAGTCGAATTTGATGGTGTCGGTGACCCCGGTCGAAGCGTTCGACTCTTCGATCGCCGCACGCAGCGTGCAGCTGTTGACTTCGGTCTTGCAGCCGCCCGTACCTGGGCTTTCGTCAACCTGGTCGCCTGTGCTGGTGACGGTGTATTCAGCCGCCCGTGCTGCGGTTGCTCCTCCGAGCAGACAGAGCAGAGCTGCGAGAACGAGAACTGGTGTGAGCAGACGGCGGGAGGAGGCTGAGTGCCACCGCTGGCACTCGAAATGCTCTGCTGCGGCTCTCGACGTTGTCATCGATTCCTCCTCTGGCCCTCGATTTGCCAGCGGAATACGGACGCCTCTCCCCAGCGGCCGTTGCCGTCGAGCGCGCGGACCGCGAAGCGGTGCCGACCCTCGCCCAAGTCGCGATAGCGGACGGGGGACTCGCAGATTCTGAACGGGCTTTCGTCGAGTTTGCAGGCGAACCGCGCGGCCGTCGGCGAACCACGCAGCCAGAAGACGGCGCGTCGAGAGGCCGTGCGGCGGGCTGGGCGATGGGCGATGGAGGCACTCGGGGCGATGAATGGCGACGGTAGCGATGGCTGCCAGGGCGGTGCGATACCGAAGCCTTCCAGGTCGGCGACATGCGGAGCTCCGGGAGCGTTGTCGGCGATACGCAACTGAGCCGATAGGGCACCCGGGGCGGTCGGCGAGAACGTAGCATCGACGGTGCAGGAACCCCCTGGGGGCACGACGATGCCGACCTTGCAGGTACCGCCAGCAAGCTCAAACTGCTCGGCGGCAGCACCGGGGTAGTTGTAGATCTGGTTGGCGTGAATCGCGATCGACGAGATTGAAAGATCGAGCTGGCCTTCGTTGGCGATCGTGAACGTCTTCGGGGCGGACGGCCCGCTACCTAGATCAAGTGGCTCGAACGTCCATCTCGAAGGCGCGATCGAGACGACCGGGCCGGCGCCGGTGCCACTCAGCTCAGCGGAGGCAGGCGGAGCCAGGCCGCCCTGGCTGGCGACGGACAGCTGACCTTGCTGCGCTCCTGCGCTGGAGGGGTCGAAAGTGATGCTGATTTCGCAGGTGGCGCCGGGGGCGAGTTTGCCGCAGGTGTTGCCCGCAAGCGCGAAGCCAGCCCCGGCATTGCCGCTGACACTGACGAAAAATGGCTGCAGCTCGACTTCGCCGGTGTTCGTGAGAGTGAAGACTTTGGGTGACGTGGGGCCGGTACCTGGAACTACCGTGCCGAAGTCCCAGCTGGCTGGGTCGAAGGACCAGCTGGCTTCCGCGGCGTGGGCCGTTGACGCATATGACAGCGCAACGAGCATGGCGAGGGCCGTTGCGAAGAGTGATCGAAACACCCGCTCTCGTTGATTCCACAATCTTGATGTCATGGGAGCCTCCTAAAACAGGGCCCCAATAGCGTGAGGACCCCCGCCGAGCCGCTTCGCTCAGGGGACTCTAACCGAATCAGTTGCCGATCAGAGCGGTGCTTCGCACATGATTCAGGGACCGGGATCCGCCCAGGTTTGACTTCGCCTCGAGCGCCGACCGTCTAACGAAATGCGCGACATTTGGTACTAATCGAACTCGGAGCCGGCGCGGTCAGCTCGTGATGGGGGAAGCAACTCTCGCCTCCGGTCGTTGCAGCGGACTTGCGACAAGATGATTGAACGGCGTCCGCAGGCGGGACTCCAGCTCACGGACCGCACCGACGACCTCGCGGCTCGGATTGTCGGAGACGAAGGTCACGGCGGTGGCCGGGTAGCTTCGGAGTTGGTCCTCCACGGCCTGGACCAGGCCCTCTGCACCGACCCGCGCCGTTGCTGCGATTCCGGCTTTGGCGAGGGATGCGAGGCTGACGACCAGCGTGCGTTGGGCGCGGTCGAGGGCTGGGCCGGAGTCGGAGGTCCAGCGATCTATGAAGCGATTGCGAAGGGGGGCGAGGACGACGATCTCTGGATCGCTTCTGCCGTCGCCGGCCGCAGCGGCGATCTGCTCGATCGCGGGACTGTCCTCGAGGGGATCGGTGACCACGATCAGTAGGTGCCTACGTGAATCGTGGACGGGGGCCGGATGGATCGGCGGCTGAGGGGGATTGCGTACCGCCAGTACGACGATCGAGCTGGCGGCCAGGGCGCCGACCGCCATTCCCAGGCCCGGGCCGCCTAGGTAGAAGCCGGCCACGATCGAGACCGCAATCGCGGCGACGATGAGTGGCAATTTCCAGGCTGCCAGGACCACGTCGGTGTCGGTCAACATCGCTCCTCTCGACGACATTGCATCTACCCGGTACCCACTTCCTACGTTAGCGCTCGCCCCCGGAGCCGGCGAGTTCGGCGGCGAGCTGCTCGATCGAAACCTGCGGATCTTCGAGCGCCTGCACGTCGACTCGGGCGCCTGCCGCAATCAGGCTCTGGAACGACTCCGCTACGTCCCAGACGTTGACGTTCATCGCGGCCAGCAGTCGGTTGTCCTTGAGCCAGAAGGCGATGAATTCACGGGCCACGGTGTCGCCGCGGAAGACGACCTTGTCCCAACTGGTCGCGTAGCCCGAGTACTCCATCCCGACGTCGTACTGGTCGGAGAAGAAGTACGGGACGCGGTCATATGGGAGGTCCCGACCGAGCATGTTGCGCGCGGCGGCGGGGCCCTGGTGCAGCGCGTTGGCCCAGTGCTCGACCCGCAGCGGCCCGAGTGCCGGATGGTCGTGGCGCGCGACGTCGCCGGCGGCATAGATGCCCTCGGCGCTGCTCTGCAGGTTCCGATCGACGGAGATCCCGTTGTCGATCGCGATGCCGGCGCTTGCGGCGAGATCGGTGAGCGGCACCACCCCGATGCCGACGACCACGAAGTCGCAGTCGATCGTCTGCCCGCCGCTGGTGCGCACCCGCTCCACGCGCGTCCCCCCCTCGAAAGCCTCGACGCCCGTGCCGAGGATCAGCTCGACGCCTCGCTCGAGGTGGATGTCCCGATAGATGCCGCCGACCTCCGGCCCCAGCACCCGCTCCAGCGGAACCGAGCCGGGGTCGATCATCGTCACCTCGAGACCGCGCACACGAGCCGAAGCCGCCACCTCCGAGCCGATCCACCCAGCCCCGACGACGACGACCTTGCCGCCATGGTCGAGGCGCGCTCGGATCGCATCGGAGCTGTCGGCGCTTCGCAGGTAGTGCACGCCGTCGAGCTCCGCTCCCGGAATGTCCAGCTTCCGTGGCTCCGCGCCCGTCGCGATCAGCAGCCGATCGAACGCCACTTCCTCGCCGCCATCCAGCTCGACCTGGCGCCGCTCGGCGTCCAGTCGGATCGCGGTCTCGCCCACCCGCAGCTCGATCCCATGCTCCTCGTAGGACGACTCGGCATGAACGTAGAGCTCCTCGCGCGAGCTCTCGCCGCGCACGTAGTCCTTGGAGAGCGGCGGCCGTTCGTAGGGTCGCTCGCGCTCGGACCCGATCAGGACCACGCGCCCGTCGAATCCCTCCTCGCGCAGCGTCTCGGCGGCCTTGGCGCCGGCAAGACCTCCGCCGACTATGAGAAACGTGGGCTTCTGTTCGGTCATTGATCTTTCCTCGTCGTCAGAGCCAGGAACTCCTGGCGGGTACGTGGGTCGTCGCGAACCTGCCCCTTCAGCGCCGAGGTCACCGTCTTGGCGCCGGGCGTCTGCACGCCGCGCATCGACATGCAGAGGTGCTCGGCCTCGAGCACCACGCCGACCCCCTTCGGCTTCAGCTGCTGCTGGATCCAGTCCGCGATCTGGGTGGTGAGGCGCTCTTGGACCTGCAGATTGCGAGCGAAGAGCTCGACGACGCGGGCCAGCTTGGAGAGGCCGACGATCCGCTCGCCCGGCAGGTATCCGACATGCGCGACCCCGTGGAAGGGGAGCACGTGGTGCATGCAGAGCGAGTGAAACGGGATCGCCCGCACCAATACGAGCTCGTCGTAGTCGCCCTCGTTGGGGAACGTGGTCGGCCGAAACGTCTGCGGCGTCAGTAGCTCCGCGTAGGCCTCCACCATCCGTCGCGGCGTTTCGCTCAGTCCCTCCGAATCGATGTCGGCGCCGAGCGCGCTCAGCAGATCCGAGGCGGCGCGCTGCGCGGCCTCGCGATCGATCCGCCGATCGATACCGGTGTCGGCGACGAGCTCCAGTCCTCTGGCTGCTTCAAAGTCGTCCATGTCCTGCTTCGCGTCACGGAGCCACGACTTCTTACGCCTTTGCGGACAGGTGACGTGTTGCAGCCCCGTCGGGGCGGGTATCTCAGCACCATGTCGACCACGACGCTGGTCATCGTCTGCATCGTCGCGGCGGTGATCCTGGTTGGGATCCTGGCGATGCTGATGCTCGCCCCGACGCGGCTGCGCGAGCCCTTTTCGCACGGCTACACCCGCCGGCAGTGGGACGCATGGAGGGAGCGGCGGCAGGCGCGTGCGGATCGGCAACGGCGGCAACGATAGGCGCCCGCCGGGTCCGACAGCGCTCGGTCAGCGCTTCTATATAGCTCGCCCGGCGGAGCCAGGAGAGCTTGCAACCGCGATTCGGCCGGAGTAACCTGAATTCAAGCTCGATGTTGAGCGTTACGCCCGGGGAGAGCGTCGCGCGGGAGCAACCCGCGGAGGAAGACGTTGAGATCGATTGGCGCGAGATTGGCCGCCGTTGTGGGTGCTGTAGTGGTCGTCGCTGTCCTGATCGGCTTCTATGTGGCCCACCTTGCCAGTGGACCTCCCACGGTGCCGGCGGTCCAGACCGCCGCCCACGAAGCCCGGCTGTTCCTCAAGACCGAGGCGGCTGTCGGGCCCCAGGGCTCCAACCGGCCGTGGGTCTCATACCTGGTCAGGAACCCCAAGGGAGATTGGGTCCACAGCACGATCTTCAAGGTCCCCGCACACTCGACGGTGCATTTCACCGTCTATCAATTCGACGGCGAAAGCGGCCTTCGCAACCCGTTCCTGTCGCAGGTGCAGGGCACGGCCGGAGGCACGATGCTGGTCGACGGCAAGGCGATGCGGTCGATTCCCCCGGACGAAGCCTCACACACCTTCGCCGTGCCTCAGATCAGCCTGATCGTCCCGCTGCCCGGCGTGCACGAATCGGCCGAAAACCAGTGCGAAGAAGGTCCCTGCAACCTCAGTCAGGCGCACAGGACGATCACCTTCACGATCCACACCGGCGAACCGGGGCGTTTCCGCTGGCAGTGTTTGGTCCCCTGCGCGGCAGGGTTCCTCTACGGCTTCGGCGGCCCGATGCAGACGATCGGCTACATGGACGGGTTCCTTCAGGTGGTGTGAGATGAACGAGGCGAACCACATGCGACGGATCGCCGTCGCCTGGTTCGTGCTCAGTGCGATACTGACGCCGATCGTCGTCGTCGTGATCGCTCCGACCTTGCCGCCCGGCAAGGCGACCAACGCCTCCTCCAGCCAGGTCTTCGACAACACCGTGTTGTTCGGGATCCTCACCCCGATCGCCGTCGCCATCGCCGTCTACTTCGCCTATGCGCTGGTCGTCTTCAGGCACCGGGGCGCCGAGCCGGAGGAAGGCGTCGCGACCCGCGACAACCCCGCGGTCCACGTCCCCTGGCTGGCGACGACGAGCGTGATCGTCCTCTTCCTGGCCGCCTTCGGGACGATCGAGCTGGCCGACGCCGGAGTGGGCGGAGGGCAGGGTCCGAGCCCTGTGTTCAAGCCTTCCGGCTCAGTGCTGCCGGTCCAGGTGATCGGCCAGCAGTGGGAGTTCACCTATCGCTACCCGACCTACGGCGGCGTCGAGACTCCGCACATCGAGCTGCCGGTGGGGAGGCAGATCGCTCTCCACGTCACCTCGCTCGACGTGATCCACTCATTCTGGGCGCCGCGGCTCGGGGTCAAGGTGGACGCCAATCCCGGCGTCGACAACGTCGCCTTCGTCAAGCCTGAAGAAGAACGCAGCTTCGAACTGCGCTGTTCGGAGCTGTGCGGTCTCTGGCACGGCTACATGTTCGATACCGGCCAGGTGGTGGGAGAAAGCGCCTTCCGCGAATGGATCCAGGAACAGCGGCGGATATTCGCGCCGGCGACCAGGGTCCTACCGAAGTACTCGACTCATTACATCCCCGAACCCGAAAGGAGGGGCGGATGAACGAAGCAGTCAGCAGGCCGATCTGGCGGCGCCTGATCGGATTCAACCTCCTCGGTGGGATCGTGCTGGGGATCGCCGGCTTCTACTTCGGCTGGTGGTTGGGCCACCAGATCCACGCCGAAAGCCTCGAATTCATCGAAGCGACCAACCAGAACGACGTTGCGTTGATGCTCGGGTACCTGTTCTCGGTGGTCGGATTCCTCCTGGGGCTCGGCTTCGCCAAGTACCCGCTGACCCGGATGCTGGGCCACGAGCGCACTCACTCCGAAAACGAGTACGGCGGCGTCGGCCGCTATCTCCGCGTCTGCACCGACCACAAGGTGGTCGGCATCCAGTACATCTTCGGGATCGGACTGTTCTTCTTCATCGGCGGCGTCAACGCGATGCTGATCAGGGCCGAGCTGCTGAGACCCTCGCCACAGCTGTTCGGCGCCGGGAACTACCTCACCCTGGTGGGACTCCACGGCACGATGATGATGGGGGTCATGACTTCGGCGGTGCTCGGCCCGTTCGCGAACTACTTCGTGCCGCTGATGATCGGCGCCCGGCGGATGGCCTTCCCGCGGATCGAGGCGATCACGTTCTGGCTGTTGATGGCCGCCGGAACGATCCTGATGACCACCCTGTTCTTCGGCGGCTTCCCGACCGGCTGGACCGGCTACGCGCCGCTCAACGACCAGGCCAACTACGGCTTCGACTCCTACATCTTCTTCTTCGCCCTGGTCGGGCTCTCGATGACGCTGCTGGGAGTGAACATGATCGCGACGATCGTCTCCATGCGGGCGCCGGGACTGACCTGGAGCCGGCTGCCGATCTTCTGCTGGGGTGCGATCACCACCTCGATTCTGATGGTCCTGGCGGCGCCGGTGCTGATCGCAGCCCTCCTGATGGTCGGCTTCGACCGCGCCGTGCAGACCTCCTTCTTCCTCCCCAGCGCCGGCGGCAGTCCCTATCTGTTCCAAAACCTGTTCTGGTTCTTCGGCCATCCAGAGGTCTACGTCCTCGCCCTGCCCGGGTTCGCGATCATCCTTGAGATCCTGCCCGTGTTCGCCCGCAGGCCGCTGTGGGGCTACCGGATCGCACTCGCCGGGATTCTGGGGGTGATGCTGCTCAGCTTCTTCGTCTGGCAGCACCACCTCTTCGTCAGCGGCCTCAACTCCTCACTGCGCCCGTTCTACATGTTCTCCACCGAGGCGATCTCGGTCCCCACCGGCCTCGTCTTCCTCGCCGGCATGGCGACGCTCTGGCGGGCGAAGATCCGTTACACGGTGCCGATGCTGTTCTGCCTTGCCTGGTCCTTCAACTTCTTCATCGGCGGCGCCTCCGGTGTGTTCCTCGCCGATGTTCCGAGCGACGTCGCCGCGCATGGGAGCTTCTTCGTGATGGCGCACTTCCACTACACGATCATGGGCGGCCTGATCTTCGCCTTCTTCGCGGCGATCTATTACTGGGTGCCGAAGATGTTCGGCGTGGGCCTGAACGAACGGCTCGGGAAGATCCACTTCTGGACGATGTTCATCGCCTTCAATTCGACCTTCGCCCCGCTCTTCGCGGTGGGGTTGATGGGTCAGCCCCGCCGCGTCGTCACCTACCCCAGCCGCCTGCAGCCGCTCAACATCTGGGTCTCGGTCTCCGCCTTCGTCCTGGGTGTCTCGATGCTGATCTTCCTCTTCAACGTCGTCTACTCGCTGGTGATCGTCCGCAAGCCGGCGCCGGCCAATCCCTGGGAGTCGCGTTCGCTCGAGTGGCAGACGCCGACGCCGGTCCCGGTAGAGAACTTCGATCGGCAGCCGGTGATCGATTCCGACCCCTACGACTACGGAGTGCCACCGGTTCCGGCTCCGCAACCCCCGCCGACCGAGGCACCGGCACCCGGCTAGGAGCAAGATGGAAGACCCGATCACCCCGACCGAGCCCGACGCCTACGCCGAGACCCCGGAGTTCCACGAGCGGATCGACCGGATCGGCTTCGGGCTGATCGGCGGGGTGACGGTGATGCTCTTCCTCGGCTTCGTCTTCGCCTACTTCTACCTGCGCTCGCTCAACAACCACGGTCTCTGGCGCCCGCCCGGCGTCGAACCGCCCAGCGGTTACGGGATCGCGATCGCCGCGGCTCTCGCCCTCAGCGCCGTGGCCTTCGGGTACGCGGCTCGCGTCGCCAGGGAGGACCGGGCCGGCTGGGTCGCCGCCTGCGGCATCGCACTGCTCCTCGGCCTCTTCGCCTGCGCTGCGCAGGGCTTCGAGTACGCCCATCTCTCCTTCGGGCCCGAAAGCGGCGGCTACGCGAGCGTCTTCTTCGGCTGGACGGCTATCTACGCCGTCGTCACCCTGCTCGCCCTGTACCGGGTGGAGACGCTCTTCGCCGCCGGGCTTCGCAGGCGGGGACGAGCGGATGCGGTGCCTGAGGGCTTCGTCCCGGCGGCCGCGTACTGGGGCCTGCTGGCAGCGATAGGGGTCCTCGCATGGATCATCCTCTACCTGGTCTGAGCGATGCCGGCGTCGATCACGCCCATCGATTGGACCGGCGGCCCGGCGCTGCTCTGGGTCGCCGCCGCGGCGCTGCTCTACCGGCGCGGCGGCTGGATGAGTCCGCGACGGTCGAGCACCCGCTGGCGCACAGCCTCCTTCACCGCCGGCCTGCTGGCGATCGTAATCGCGCTCGACTCCCCGATCGACCACCTGTCCGAGGAGCTCTTCTGGGTCCACATGACCCAGCACGTCCTCCTGATCGGAGTGGCGGCGCCGTTGCTGGCGCTGGCCCGGCCTTGGGCGCGGATGTGGCGAGGATTCCCGCTCTCCTACCGGCGCGCGCTCGCCCACCGGATCGCCGGCCCGGGAGCCAGGCCGCTGCGCCGAGTCGTGGCGCTGATGGGCGGCGCCGTCGTCTCCTGGCTGATCTTCAACGTCAACTTCTCCGCTTGGCACCTTCCCGTCCTCTACGACGCGGCGCTGCGGTGGGAATTGGTCCACGCCCTCGAGCACTTCACGTTCTTCGCCACCGCCCTGCTGTTTTGGACGCGGGTCGTCGACTCGCCGCTGTGGCGCTCGCCGCTCGGAGAGCTGGGCAAACTCGTCTACCTCGGATCGACGATGGTGGTCGGCTGGATGCTGGCGATAGCCCTGGCGATAGCCTCCTCGCCGATCTACTCGGCCTATGCCGAAGAGGCGAGCCGTCCCGGCCACATCTCGGCCTTCACCGACCAGCAGCTTGCCGCCGGGGTGATGTGGGTTCCGGCCTCGGTCCCCTACGCGATCGCGATCGTCGTGATCGCCTACCGCTTGCTCGAGTCCGGCGAGTCGGGTCGGCGCCTTGGCGCGCAATCGAAGGGCCTACAGAGAGGAGTGGGATGAGATGCAGGTGATTCCGCCGCTGCTCGCCGCCGCCGGGTGGACGAGCTTCTCGGCCATCCTCTCGACCGTGTTCCCCCTGGTCGTCACCATGGTCGTTCTCGCCGTCTACGTCGTCGCGACCATGAGGCGCTCATGACCGGGCCGGGGAAGGAACGAGCGCTCTGAGGGGCTCGAGCGCCTCCCGGCGCACGACCGCCGTCGCGATCGCAGCAGCGGCCGTCGTCGGCATCCTGCTCGGCCTCGGCGTCCACACCATCGTCAGCGGCGGCTCCGCCGAGGTCCGGCCGACGACCGAAGTCCGCGGCCAGGCCGTCTGGCCGGAGGGGCTCAGGCCGGCACCGGGCTTCGCGCTGCCCGACTCCGAAGGGCACCAGTTCTCGCTGGCCTCCCTGCGGGGCCGGACGGCGATCCTCACCTTCATGGACTCCCGCTGCCATCAGGAGTGCCCGCTGGAGGGGCGGACGATCGCAGCCGGGCTCCGCCGGCTGCCCAGGTCGGAGCAGCCGATGGTGATCGCGGTCAGCGTCGATCCCTGGGAAGACACGCCGGCGTCGGCGCGCAGGGCGATCGGGCGTTTCGGGCTTGCGGGATTCCGCTGGCGCTGGCTCCTGGGCTCCAAGGCGCAGCTCGAAGACATCTGGCGCAAGTACCGGATCGAAGTCAGGCGGACGCCCGGCGACATCGAACACACCGACGCGCTCTACCTGATCGATGCCAACGGCTACGAGCGCGCCGGCATGGTCTACCCGTTCCTGCCGACCTGGGTCAGCACCGACCTCAAGACGCTGGCGGGCGAAGCTGCCCAACCTTTGTCTGATCTCAAGGGCCCCTGAGAATTCCCTGAGCCCTCCCCCTGCTCGCCGACCTCGCGGATCTCCTCCCCGTCCTTGTTGAACTCATCGCTCACCTCGTGGAAGTACACCGAGATCCCGCCGCGCACCGGGTTCGCCAGGATCGAGAACGTGGTCTCGAGCGGCGCGTAGTACTCGGTGAATCGCTCGCGGCGGCCCGTGGCCCCGACGCGCCGGGAGACCCGCTCGAACTTCGACCCGACCGTCTCGGGGAACACCTGCCAGATCAGGTGGCCGAGGAGGTCGTGCCGTGCGCGCCCGACCATCTCGGCCGCCGCCTGATTGACGTAGACGAAGCGCCAGCTCTGGTCGAGGACGAAGAACGCCTCGGCGATGCCGGCCAGGATGGCCTCTGCGGAGAAGGGCCGCCGGTACTGGATCTTGCGCTGGTAGAGGTTGGCGTCGCCGACGCGGTAGAGCTCGTCGAAGGTCACACCGTCCTCCGGGGCGCCGGCCCAGCCGACGCAGTGGTCCACCCTTGGCTCCAGCGCCTCGCCGATCCGGCTCAGCACCGAGCGCACGGTGTGGCGGTCTGCGTCTGGCAACAGCACCGCGAACTCGTCCCCGCCGAGCCGCGCCACCGCATCCGAGGGTCGCACCGCTTCTGTCAGCTGCGCCGCCACCCACCGCAGCAGGCCATCGCCGGCCTGATGGCCGTGGGTGTCGTTGTAGGACTTGAAGAGATCGAGGTCGATGATCAGCAGGGTCACGGTGCGCCGGCGCCGCGACAGGTCGCTGAACGCCTCATCGGAGGCCGCCGCGAGGCCGCGGCGGTTGAGCAGTCCGGTCAGCGCGTCCGTGCAGGAGCTGCGAGCCAGCTGCTGCCGCCAGGCATCGTGAAAGCCGGCCTGCCTGACAGCCATCACGGCCGTGCCGGCGAGGACCGAGCAGAAGACGAGGGTGAAGCCGGGGCCGGGGGAGCCGACGAGGCTGAGCGCCAGGAAGGCCAGCTCGGCGATCGCCGCGATCAGCACCACGCGGTAGAGCGAGTAGGCCAGTGAGGCGAAGACGACGGGAAGCAGCAGGGTCAGCGCCAAGGGGCTGCCGGCGCCGCCGTCGAGCGCCGCCATCAGCGTCACCGTGCCGACGGTGAGGGTCGACCACCACAGCAGCGAAGCTTCCATCCAACGGGAGGCGATCAGCCGCCTCCAGGGAACGACCCAGAGGGCGAGGGCGCCGAAGCCGCCGGTGAGGGCGGCGATGACGACGATCGCGAGGCGGTGTTCGGCGCCAGCGAAGGCGAGCGCGTAGATCTCCCCGGCCGCAACCATCAGCAGCGTCACCCAGCCGCCGATGGCCACCGTGCTGAGCCAGAAGCGGGTCTCGGAGTCGTCGCGCGGCATCATCGGAGGACGACGCGGCGAGGCGGCCACGGAGGTAACCGCCCCACCGCTCGAACCCAAGACGGCCCCCTACCTCATCCGGGGGTCGACGTACAGACCCCAGACGCGGAGATCGCCGGCTCTCGTCGTGTTGACGTAGATGAAGCGGACTTCACGTACGCCTTCCTCGCTGCCGGTCAGCTGTGGCTTGATGTTGAACGGCCGGGACAGTTCCCACCCGTCCCCCTCCTTCGCGTTCAGCCGACCGACGGCATGACCCGTCGGTTTCGCTCCTGCGTAGTAGACGCCCATGGTCACTCCACCATTGCCGTCCACGGCTTCGACCCAGGTACGAGCCGTCGGGTACTGCAGAGTCACGCACACCACGGGACTGATCGCGATGGCGCCGCTGGGCAGGTCGAGAACGCCGCCTGAGCTGCCGTCGGGACGCGTCCCTTCGACAACCTGGGCACCGTTCCTCAGGTCCCAGCCTTCTGCACCTCCGTTGAATTCACTGCCTTCAACCAGCGTGTAGAAATTGGAATCCCCAAACGCTTCGAACGGCTGCGAGAAGGTCTGGCCGGGGCACACCGCGGGTTCCTCATCCGATTTGCCGGACGAGGCCGGCGCCGATGCCGACCAGAGGCTGAGCAGACCGAGTACCAGTGCGGTTGCACAGCCCAGATTCCGTATGTACCTAAGTGCCGTGGGGCGAAACAGAGACATTGCGTCCTCCGTGACGTTCCACTGGCGACCGAGCTATCTCATTGCTGAGACCTCTGGCTTTGCGTCCCCGCCTCGCGACGGGTTTGCCTTTGTCAGTGCTGGTTTTTCGTACCGGGCGGTTATCGGGCAGGGGTAAGCGACCTTTATGGCCCCGGACGGATGTCCGCCTGGAATTCGGACATCCGTTGGAAAAAGGGCTCAAGTGCTTGGTAAGGGAGCGGATGTGTCGAGGGCGCCTGCCCGGTCGTGCCTAAGGCAAAGGTTCGTCCTGGGCGATAAAGAGCGGACGCCCATATGTCAGTGCACGCGATAGACAACGCCGAGCGCACTCGGGACTCGAACGAGCTGCGCGAAAGGCCGCTGAGCCCGGACCTGCGCCGGGCCGAACTGCTGGGGGGCGCCGCCTTCCTGCTCGCCGCCGCCGGGCTGGCGCTGCTCGGCGCCTCCGGCTCCGTCTCGCCGCTGACGGTGGCGATCTACGTGTTCAGCATCGCCATTGCCAGCAACGTCCGCTTCGACGTCGGCGCCGGGTTCACGGTGCCGACCCAGGCGGTGTTCGTGCCGATGCTCTTCGCCGTGCCCGCAGCGGTGGTGCCGGCGCTTACCGTGGTCGCCCTGGCGTTGGGGATGGTCCCCAACGTCCTCCGCGGCCGCACCTCGCCGAGCTGGCTGCTGACCGCGGCCGGCAACAGCTGGTTCGCGCTCGGCCCCGCGCTCGTCCTCGTCCTCGCCCACGACCACAGCCCGGGCGGGCGGGTCGGCATCCTGCTGCTCGCGCTGGCGGCTCAGTTCGCCTTTGACTTCGCGGCGGCGGCGGCTCGGGACCGACTCTTCGACGACGAGCTCTCACTGGGGGAGCTGGCTCGGGACGTCGCCCCGATCTACGCGATCGACGTCGCCCTCTCCTGCCTCGGCCTCGTCGTCGCCTTCGCGGCCTCGAGGGGGTTCGGCGAGTGGCCGGTGCTGCTGATCGCGCCGCTGTTCGTGGTCCTGCGCGTCTTCTCCAAAGAGCGCCAGGAACGGTTGGAGCAGCTGGCCGAGCTGAACGACGCCTACCAGGGAACGGCCCTGCTCTTGGGCGACGTCGTCGAGGCGGACGACTCCTACACGGGCGAGCACAGCAAGAGCGTCGTCCGCCTCGCCCTCGACGTGGCCGAGGCGCTGGGGTTGGACGCCGACCGAACCAGGAACGTCGAGTTCGGGGCCCTGCTCCACGACGTCGGCAAGCTGGCGGTGCCCAACGAGATCATCAACAAGCCGGGGAAGCTGAACGAGCGCGAGTGGGAGGTGGTCAAGACCCACACCGTCGAGGGCCAGAAGATGCTGGAAAAGATCGGCGGATTCATGGCGGATATCGGCCGCATCGTCCGCGCCTCGCACGAGTCCTGGGACGGCAGCGGCTATCCGGACGGGCTGGTCGGCGAGGCGATCCCGCTGGAGGCGAGGATCGTCTGCGCCTGCGACGCCTTCAACGCGATGACGACGACGCGGTCCTACCGCAAGGCGATGCCGCTGGACGCCGTCATCGCCGAGATGGAAGCCTGCGCCGGCTCGCAGTTCGATCCTCATGTCGTCGAGGAGCTCCTCGCGATCGTCCGGGCGAGTGAGGGGACGGGGTCGGCT
The DNA here is from genome assembly GCA_036403715.1 of Solirubrobacterales bacterium. Taxonomy (GTDB): domain Bacteria; phylum Actinomycetota; class Thermoleophilia; order Solirubrobacterales; family 70-9; genus VAYN01. The sequence continues at coordinate 9,167 of DASWQL010000013.1, read as the reverse complement.
CTGGCCGTGGCCGCGACGGACGGCGCGCCTTCGCAGGACAGATGCCGGCCCGAGCCTGGGCGCAACGCCGACGTGATCAGGGCCCTCGCCGAGCTCGCGGTCAGCGTCGGCGCCAACGTCCAGCCGGGCCAGCACGTCGAGGTCTCCGGCGAGACCGGGCACCTGGAGAGCGTCCGCGCCATCGTCGAGGCCGCCTACGCCAGGGGCGCCGAGTTCGTCGACGTCGAGATCACCGATCCGGTCATCCAGGCGGCGCGGATCGGCGCCGCGCCGCAGGCCAGCCTGCCGCACGTCCCCCGCTGGGAGGCCGAGCGCGTGCGCGACCTTAGGGAGCGTGGGGGAGCGAGCATCCTCGTCACCGGCCCGACCTTCCCCGGCCTTTTCGACCAGCTCGATCCGCGCCGGGTCGCCCTGGCGAGCGCCGGGCCGAGCGCGCAGTGGCGCGAGGCGACCCTGGCGATCAACTGGACCATCGTCCCGGCGGCGACGGAGGGGTGGGCGTCGGAACTGCGGCCGCAGCTGCCGATCGACGAAGCGCTGAGCGCTCTATGGGCAGACCTCGCCCACATCTGCCGGCTCGACATGGCGGACCCGATCGCTGCCTGGGAGGAGCGACTCGCCGCCCTGCGCCGCCGCGCCGGCTGGCTGACCGCGCAGGAGCTGCAGGCGGTCCGTTTCCGGGGGCCCGGCACCGACCTGACGATCGGGCTGATCGCGGGAGGTCGCTGGGAGCGGGCGGAGATGACGACCCCGAACGGAGTCGAGTTCGTCCCCAACCTGCCGACCGAGGAGGTCTACACGACCCCGGATTTCGCCCGCGTCGACGGCCACGTGCGACTGACCCGGCCCGTGGTGATCGGCGGCCGGCGCATCGCCGACGTCGAGCTGCGCTTCCACGAAGGCAGGGTGGTCGAGATCGGCGGTCCGGCGGAGGCGGAGGCGCTGCGCGAGTTCGTCGCTCGCGATGACGGCACCGCCCGCCTCGGCGAGCTCGCCCTCGTCGACGCCGACAGCCGCATCGCCAACCTCGGGCAGACCTTCGGGGAGATCCTGCTCGACGAGAACGCGGCCTCCCACATCGCGCTCGGCTACGGGTTCCCGGCACTGATCCCGTCATCCAGCCGACACACGGCCAACGCCAGCGACCATCACCTCGACCTGATGATCGGATCGCCGCAGGTCGAGGTGACCGGGATCGACCGGCACGGCAACGCGCTTGCGCTGCTGCGCGACGGTGCGTGGGTAGGGGCCGAGCCCGCGGCGCCCCTGCAGTCGCCGCAGGCCGTCGGCTCCTGAGAGCGCTACTCGCGTCTCGCGTAGTCCCCGATCTCGCCGAAGTCGACCATCACGCAGGGCTCGGAGCCGGTCACCTCGGCGTCGTGGCCAGGCGGGATCGCGACCACGTCGCCGGCCGTTATCTCGACCTCCGAGCCGTCGTCCATGCGGATCTCCATGGCGCCGGAGAGCACATAGCCGAAGTGGGCGACCTGGCAGCTGTCCGTGCCCGCGATGGGTTTGACGTTCTCCGACCATTTCCAACCGGGTTCGAAGGTGCCTTCGAGCACCGTGTGGCCGGCCAGCTCGACGGCTTTCGCCTGGCCGTTGCCCTCGAAGGGACGGGTCTCGTCCGGGGATTCGAAGTTCTTGACCTCGACAGGCATGCGTACTCCTTCCGTTTGCGGAGCGGTCCTGCGAACGTACACCCGCGAATCGGCTCAGACAACCGCTCGGCGTCCGGTTTTAGACCCCGGCCGGCACCGGGCTTCACCCCGGCAGGCGTGAGCAGCTGCGGCGCTCTGCCCCAGGGTCGAGGCCTTGGCGATCGAGGCGATGTGGGCTCCGCAGCCGACTTTTGCCCCATCCCGCTGTGGTCGAAGTCGGATGCGGCGCCGCCATGGCCGGTGCCTGAAGGATCGTGGCTGTTCGGCCCCTTCGACGCCCAGTAGTGCGGGGGCTCTGCCCGGGGCTGCGGCAGCGCTAGTAGCGCGGCGGCTCGCGGACTTCGCGCCGCTCTTCGACCGCGCCCGGAGCGTCGTGTGGGACTTCGCGGCGGCGTGCCCATATCGACTCCTGCAAGAAGGAGAGGACGAGGCCGGCGGCACCGGCGATCATCAGGATCACTCCGACGGTGTCGAGGCTGACGCCCTGGACGTGGACGTTGGTCGCGAACTTGAGGATCGCGCCCACGGCTATGAGGAATATGGCTGCGGCGATGGTCATCGCTTGTTACCCCCTTGCCTTCCTTTTTGGCTCTGCGTTGCCATGGAAGGCGGGGTACCCGGTTTGTCCGCTCAGTAAGCGGCGGGGTGGCTGAGCCGGCGCTAGGACCCGGCGAGCGCGGTCCAGAGGCGCCGCTCGGCCGCGGCCACCCGCTCGGCGCCGGCACCGACCTCGCGCCACAGGCCAGGCTCGGGCTCGTCCCGCTCGCTGGCGGCATGGAATGCCCCCGCCAGCTCGGTCCAGCGCGCCGCCGCCTCCGCCGCCAGTGGCGCCTCCTTCCGACCCGCTTCCTCGAGGAAGCGGGAATACATCAGCCGGAAGGCGCCGCCGCCGGTGCCACGGCGCTCGATCACCTGGTAGGCGAAGCGGGCGCACCACTGCCAGTCCTCGACCGCTTCCGGCCAGGAGCCGGCCTCGGCCGTGAGCCGGTCGAGCGCGGGCAGGCCGCCGAATTCGCCGAAGGGCGGCTCCAGCATCTCCATCACCGCCTGCTCGATCGCCGCGGGGACCGCCACCCGCAGCCGCTCGCGGTCGAGCTCCTCGGCGACGGTGAACATGTGGCCTTCCATCGGGTAAGCGGGGTGGCCGCTGTGGCGGGCGGTGTCGAGGTGCTCGAGCCGGGTCGTCTGCAACTCCTCGAAGCCGGTGTCGGAGAGCTGGGCGACCTCGTCGTCGTAGCCGGCGAGGACCACGGCGTGCCCGGGGAAGTGCGCCGAGTTGCCGTAGTGGTCGAGGTGGTAGATGTCGGTCAGGAGCAGGACCGGGTTGCCGGCGTCGATCTTGGCCCGCGCCGCCTCCCAGGCATCGCCGTCGCCGGAGGGGAAGGTGCGCATCTCCAGCGCCGCCCCGGTCAGCTCGCGGAAGCTCTCCTCGAGGCGGGCGGTGCGGCCGTTGAACCAGCGGCTCGGCGAGCTGCCGTCGATCGCCAGGTAGTAGAAGCCGGCGCCCGCGCCGAGCCCGAAGGCCATCTCCTCGCTGACCTCGACGCCGTGGAAGGCGAGCAGGTTGCGCAGCGCGGTCGAGCCGCAGTGGTTGCCGGGCGTGTGGACGTAGCCGGGTACCGAGGGCATCGGCGCCATTCTGACCGAGCGGCGGTCAGGCGGACCCGTATCCTGCGGCGCCGATGGCCAGCACCGACTCCAAACAGACCGCGGACGTGAAAGAGAGCGCAGACCTTCGCCTCCTGCGGACGATGCGGACCCGCGGGCACTCGCCCGGCGTCGAGTCCGTCGCGGTCGCGCTCGGCAAGGCGGGCAACAACGGCGCCGTCTGGGTCGTGCTCGCTCTGGCCCTCGCCTTGATCGACCCCGACCGCCGCGAGTCCTGGCTGATCTGCGCCGCGCTCGGCCCGATCGCGATCGGGCTCAACTATGGGATCAAGCTCCTGGTGCGGCGCCGGCGCCCGGTGCTGGACGGGCTGCCGCCGCTCGGCGGCGCCCCGAGCTCGCTCAGCTTCCCCTCCGCCCACGCCATGTCTTCCTTCGCGGTGGCGACGGCGATGTTCCGGGTCGACCCGGCGACCTCGGCAGCCTTCCTCGTCGCCATCGCCCTCTCACTCGGTCGCCCCTACCTGGGGATGCACTACCCGTCCGACGTCCTCGCCGGGGCGCTGCTTGGCATCGTCCTCGGCCTGGTCGTGCCGCTCTCCATATGACGGTGGGGTTCGTCGTATGAAGGTCGGAATCGTCGGGCTGCCGAACGCCGGCAAGTCGACTCTCTTCAACGCCCTGACCAAGGGGGGCGCCCAGACCGGCGACTACCCGTTCACGACGATCGAGCCCAACGTCGCGATCGCGCAGGTGCCGGACGAGCGGCTGGAGCAGGTCGCCGAGACCGTGCGCAGCTCCGAGCTGCAGCCGGCGACGATCTCCTTCCACGACATCGCCGGCCTCGTCAAAGGCGCCTCGGAGGGGGAGGGGCTCGGCAACCAGTTCCTCGCCTCGATCCGCGAGACCGACGCGATCTGCCACGTCGTCCGCACCCACACCGAGTCGGGCATCCCGCACCCCGACGGCCGCGTCGACCCGCTCGCCGACATCGAGACGATCGAGACCGAGCTGGTGCTTGCCGACTACGACCAGGTCGAGCGCCGCCTCAGCCGGGTCGGCAAGCAGGCGAAGTCGGGCGACAAGGAGGCGATCGCCGAGCACGGCTGGCTTCAGGCGGTCCATGAGGCGCTCGCTGCCGGCCGCCCGGCCCGCTCGATCCCCGCCCCCGACGCCGCCCCGAACGCGGTGCGCAACCTGCAGGCGCTGACCACGAAGCCGATCCTCTACGTCGCCAACGTCGACGAGGGCGACGCCGAGGTGCCGGAAGCGGTCCTCTCCCACGCCAACGCGGTCGGCGCCGGCGCGGTCGCCGTCAGCGCCCGGATCGAGGGCGAGCTGGCCGAGCTCGACCCCGCCGAAGCGGAGGAAATGCGCGAGTCATATGGGGTCGAGGGGTCCGGCCTGGCCCGGCTTGTCCGCGCCGCCTACGACCTGCTGGAGCTGATCACCTTCTTCACCGCCGGCGAGGACAAGGAGGCGGTCGCCCGGCCGCTGCACCGCGGCGCCACCGCGCTGGAAGCGGCGGGGACGATCCACACCGAGATCATGGAAGCGTTCGTCAAAGCCGAGGCGGTCGGCTGGCGAGAGCTGGTCGAGACCGGCGGCTACTCGCAGGCTCGCGACAAAGGGCTGCTGCGCGTCGAGGGCCGGGATTACGTCGTCCAGGACGGCGACGTGATCACCATCAAGGTTTGAGCTAGAGCTCAGCGATCTCGAGCCTGCCCGTCCGGGCGTCGAGGAAGGCGCGCAGCCGCTGAACTCAGCGAAACGCCATTAAGGTCTGGTCATGGACGAACGAGCGCGCTTCGCGGACGTCCCCGCCAAGGCTGGCCACTACGAGAGCTTCTACATCAAGGCCTGCGAGCCCGGCGGCGGCCGCGGGATCTGGATCCGCCACACGGTCCACAAGCGGCCCGGCGCCGAGCCCAAGGGCTCGATCTGGTTCGTCCTCTTCGATCGCGGGCGGGCGCTGGGCCCGCGGGCGACCAAGGTCACTGTGCCGGCGAGCGAACTGTCGGCGCCGGCCGACGACTGGATCCGGGTCGGCGACTGCGTGATCGGCCCGGGCCGGGCCGAGGGCTCGGTCGACACCGAGGCGCTCGCCGCCGCCTGGTCGATGACCTTCGCCGGCTCCGCGCCGCCCGCCAAGTACCTGCCGGCCGACTGGCTCTACGAGGCGCCGCTGCCGCGAACGAAGTTCGTCGCTCCCTACCCGGACGCGCGCTTCGAAGGCCGCCTCGAGATCGAGGACGACCCCTACGAGTTCGCCGGCTGGCACGGGATGATCGGCCACAACTGGGGCAGCGAGCACGCCGAGCGCTGGATCTGGATCGAGGGCACCGGCTTCGCCGACGCGCCGAACACCTACTTCGACGCGGGCGCCGCCCGCGTCAAGTTGGGGAAGCGGACCAGCCCCTGGATCCCCTCGGGGATGCTGATGCTCGACGGGGTGGAGCATCGGCTCGGCGGCCTCGGCGCGATCCGCTCCACCGCGATCGACGAGGCGCCGAGCGTCTGCAGCTTCGTCCTCCCCGGCAAGGACGTCGTCGTGCGGGGGAGGGTGGCCGCGCCCGAGCGGGACTTCGTCGGCTGGGTCTACGCCGACCCCGACGGACCCGAGCACAACACCGTCAACTGCTCGGTCGCCGACCTCGAGCTGACCGTCGAGCGGCCCGGGCTGCCGCCGCGTCAACTCACCCTCGCCGCCGGCGCCGCCTACGAGTTGGGGATGCGCGAGACCGACCACGGGATCCCGATCCAGCCGTACCCCGACGGCTGAGCCATGGCCGCCGCGGGGGCTCGTCGACACTGGCTGATCTGGCTGCCGGTGATCCCGGTGGTGCTGTGGACGCTCGCCCGCGTCCTCGGCATCGACCGCGGCTTCCCGCTGGGGCCGCTGATGGCGTTCACGCCGTATGCCGCGATCGCGTCGCTTTTCGTCGCCGGGGTAGCCGTGGCGCTGCGCAACTGGGCAGCCGCGACCGTGGCGGCGCCGGCAATGCTCTGCCTCGCCGCGGCGGTGCTGCCGCGGGCGATCGGCAACGGCACCGTCGACGCGGCCGGCCACGAGACCCTGACCGTCCTCTCGACCAACGTCCACCAGGGGAGCGCCGACCCGGAGGCATTGGTCGCCCTTGTCGACCGCTTCCACCCCGACCTGCTCAGCGTCCAGGAGCTGACGCCCAGCTTCGCTCGGAAGCTGGGCGCGGCTGGGATCGGCGCTCGCCTTTGGAATGCGAACCTGGAGGTCCGCCCCGGCGCCTCCGGCGCAGGCCTCTACTCGCGCCTGCCGATGACCGAGCTCGGCGGCGGCCGGCGCTTCTTCTTCCGCATGCCGCGCGCCGAGCTGACGCTGCCGGACGGCCGCCGCATCCGCGTGGTGGGCGTCCATCCCTACCCACCCCTCAGCAGCCGCGTCGGCGTCTGGGAAGAAGCGCTGGAGAGCCTGCCCTCGGCCGGCGCCCGTACCCCCTGGCTGCTGGTCGGGGACTTCAACGCCACCCTCGACCAGTCGCAGCTGCGCGACGTCCTCGACCGCGGCTACCGCGACGCGGGCGACGTCGCCGGCATGGGCCTCGAGCCGACCTTCCCGCAGAACCGGCATTTGATCCCGCCGGTGACGATCGACCACGTCCTCGCCGACCGTCGCCTCGGCATCGTCGATTACTCGGTCGAGTCACTGCCGGGCAGCGACCACCGCGCGGTCCACGCCGAGCTGGCGCTGCCCTAACCGGTCTTGCCGGAGACGATCTTTTCGAACGTCATCCAGGTGTCGTAGCCGCCGAGCGCGACCTCGAGCTCGGAGCCGGTGGCAGTGGTCACGCCGCCGGTCCCGATCAGTTTCGCGGTGACGATCCGGGGGGAGACGCCGCGTTTGGTGATCACCACCTGTTTCAGCTTGCCGTCGAGGTAGGCGCCGAGGCGCGAGCTGATTTCCGGTCCGCTGAATTTCAGCGTCCAGGTGTGCAACGGGCAGTAGTAGTCGTAGGGGTCGGGGACGCCGACCAGGTAGGGGATCGCCGTGCCGAAGACGTTGACGATGCTCTCGGTGTGGCCGCCGGAGCAGGCCGAGAAGAGCGTCTCGGCGACCTTGCCGTTGTAGGTCACCACCTGGCCGCGGGTCGATTCGGCCGCTTCGTTGCTGCGCGGGTACTCGCTTTCCAGGCCTTTGTAGACCTGGCTGCGGGTGTCGGCGTAGAGGTCGAAGCCGTTGCCGCCGACGCCGGCGGTGAGCGCGAAGGAGCGCGATGCGACCGCCTGCGCTTTCAGCTCCGCCATCGGCCAGGAGGGCGGCGACTCGTTCGGGATTACGCCCTTGACGTACTGGTCGACGGCAAGGGCGTTGACGACGTTGAGCGAGCCGGCGTCGCTTTCGGTCGGCACCGCCTCCAGAGCGCCGCGGTAGGTGCCGAAGCCGGCGATCGCGATCGTCCCGGCGCCGGCGGCGCGCAGACGTTCGCCGCAGCGGGCCAGCCTTTTGCCGCCGGAGCTGCGCAGCAGCACCGAGTTGCCGACCCGGTGCGCCTGGTAGCTGCGCCGCGGTTCGAGTTTCTCGCCGCAGGCGCTGGTGGCGCCGCTGAAGCCGACGTCGCCGCTGGAGATGTCGAGCAGGACGCGGACGACACGGGGCTTTTCCAGCGTGCCGAGGGTGGTGCCGGTGTAGTAGTGGCCGAGGATGAAGCGGTAGCCCTTGCCGTGCTCGGCGTAGCCGTAGGCGCCGTAGGCGCTCATCCCCACCCCGTGGCCGAAGCCGCGCCCGTGGACGACCCAGCTGACGCCGGCGTCGGCGCCGGCCCCGGCGGGTACCAATGCGGCGACCCCGGCGAAGGTGGCCAGCGTCGGCAGCAGGCGGGCAACCAACGATCGAGGGCTGTCGTTTGTCGCCGAGAGGGCGACAAAAAGCAACCGCATGCGGGTCCTGGGGGTCGTCTTGGACATCTTCTGGAGAACCACTTCGACGCTGGGGAGTAGCGCCCTTCGCCCGCCTGAATGCCGGCTGTCGCCGAGCGCTAGGCTGGCCCTAATCGAGACTCGGAGGACGGAATGGCTACGCAGACGGTGGACGCAACCGATCACAAGCTCCTCGCCGCCGGGGACTGGCTGGAGACCGGCGAGTGGGACGAGGTCAAGAGCCCTTACGACGGCAGCGTCGTCGGCCGGGTCGCCCAGGGTGACGAGGCACTCGTCGAGCGCGCCGTGGCCGCTGCTCACGACGCCTTCCTCAACGCCGACTTTCCCCAGTACGAGCGCGCCGCCGTCCTCGACCGCGCCGCCGAGCTGGTCGAAGAGCGGGTCGAAGAGCTGGCGCTGACGATCGCCGCCGAGGCCGGCAAGCCGATCAAGACCGCCACGGTCGAGGCCCAGCGTTGCGTCTCCACCCTCACCTTCTCCTCGGTCGAGGCGCGCAAGCTGACCGGCGGCACCGTGCCGATGGAGGCCTCGCCGGCCGGCGTCGGCAAGCTCGGCGTGATGCTGCGCGTCCCCTACGGCGTCGTCGGCGCGATCAGCCCCTTCAACTTCCCGCTCAACCTCGTCGCCCACAAGCTCGGGCCGGCGATCGCCGCCGGCAACTCGATCGTCCTCAAGCCCGCCGGGCAGACGCCGATCTCGGCGCTGAAGCTGGCCGAGATTCTGGTCGAGGCCGGACTGCCCGAGGGCTGGCTGAGCGTCATCCCCGGCCCCGGCTCGGAGGTCGGCAACGCGATCGTCGAGCACGAGCTGACCAAGGCGCTCACCTTCACCGGCTCGGCCGGGGTCGGCTGGGACATCCGCAGCCGCGTCCCGCACAAGAAGGTCAACCTCGAGCTCGGCTCCAACGCGCCGCTGATCGTCCACGCCGACGGCGACTGGGAGGCCGCCGCCGACAAGGCCCAGATCCATGCCTTCTCCCACGCCGGC
>DASWQL010000012.1:0-3862 GCA_036403715.1 Solirubrobacterales bacterium | reverse complement strand
AGAACCACGACCGTGACGACGATCGTGACGACGCCGGCGCCGCTGCCGACCGGCGCGAAGCCCATCAGGATCATGCCGCCGATCAGGGCGGCGATCACGACCGCGTCGACCGAGCGCCGCCCCTCCTCGGCCCAGTAGACGTCGTCGAGGTACACCCAGAGCGCGAACTCGTCGATCGTCAGGCCGGCGCCGACGCCGAAGAGAAAACCGCAGATCTCCGCCCAGGGGCCGGCGCCGTGGACGGCGAAGCCGAGCGTTCCGGCGATCATCATCGCCACGATCCCGAACACCAGGTGGTGCAGGTGGACGCCGCTCTCGCTGACGACGCTGCCGGGCCACCACGGCACCTTGGGGCTGCGCATCAACCTCGTGCTCATGCGGATGAAGGCAAAGGAGAGGATGAAGCCGACGAGGACGAGAAAGACGCCCTGCCGTTCGTGGGCAACGATGTTTTCGTTCCAGAAGTCGGTGAGGATCGAGGCGCTGCTCATGCGGGAGCCGGGGCCGGCGCGGGGGAGGGGTTGAGCCGCGGGCCGCTGCCGTCCTTCTCGGCGATCAGGTCGAGGGTGAGGAGAACGGCGGCGATCGCGAAGAGCGGCGTCAGCACGATGTTGGCGACCGAGTCGGCGAGCCAGGTGGCGACGAAGCCATGGCCGAGCAGGCTGTGGACGGCGCCGGTAAGGCCCTCGGCGACCGAGTCGCCGACCAGCTCGATCGGGATCAGAACCGCTGCCACGGTCCAGAAGCGCCCCTTCACCAGGTCCCAGCTGCGCTTCAGCGCGCCGCGCACGCCTCGGCCCTCGATCTCGACCACCGGCCCCGCCAACCCGAGCCAGACGAAGGCGAGCGCGCCCGGGAGGACGAAGAGCAGCAGCCCGACGACGACGATCGCGACATAGATCAGGTCGACCGCGATCAGCCGTTGGTAATCGAGCCGCCGCGCGACCTCTGTCAGCGATGGCGCTTTCTGGTGACGGGGGTGGGTGAGGGCGACGGCGACGGCGCCGCTGTAGAAGACCTCGCCGATCAGGCTGGTGGCCGTCAGCAAGGCAACCGCGCCCGCCAGTGCCGCGATCGCGACGATGTGATCGAGGTCGAGCGAGCTGGTGTCGAAGTGGGTCGGGATCGTCTCCAGCAGTCCGAGCGGCAGGAAGATGACCACGGCGAGCAGCAGCAGCGCCGGCGCCCAGGACCAGTAGGTGCGCCCGATGCGGGCGTAGATCGAGGCGACCCTGCGGCCGCGGCCCACGCTATCGCCGCCGGCGCCCGGACTTGACACGACCGCGGGCCTCCAGCTTCGACTGGGACGATTCGGAGGCGGGGACGCGGCGCAGGTTCCCCAACTCCGGGATCAAAAGCTCTTCGGCGCACTGGCGGTGCCAGTGGTGGTGGTCGGTGCCGCCGAGCCGGCGGACGTACTGGACGACCGTGTGCTCGTCGCCGACCGGGATGTCGCCGTGACAGCCCGGGCAGTGGTAGAGCTTGCGGGCGATCCCGCGGATCAGCCAGGTCTCGTCGCCCTCTTCGTTCAGCCCCCTGAGGCTCCAACGAATGCTCGGCTGGCCGTCGAACTGACCCAAGTCAGTTCCTTGCCATCCAGGCGAAGCCTGCCGCCATCGCCAGGTTGGCGACGCCGGCGAGCTGAAGGCCGAGCTTGGCGCCCGGCCTGCCGACCGCCGGCGAGCGTGACCAGAGCGCGTCGGTGGCGATCTCGGTTCCGCGCAGCCAGGCCAGCGATTGCCAGTCCGCCGCGGTGCCGCGGCGCTCAGCGACGGTGTGCGCAGCGGCGAAGGTCAACCAGATCGGTCCGCAGCGACGAAACAGGTGCGCGGCGTCGGCGGAGGGCTGGTCATGACCCAACACCTTCAACGTCGCCACCGGCGCCACGATCGCCGCGGTCCCGAGCGCCAGATCGAAGGCGATCATGTTGCGGTTGGTGAGGCGGAGCGCCTGTGCGAACGTCATCGCTCGAACAATCCAACCAGATCGCAGAAGGGAAAGGGTGAGCTTCGGCGAATTGGACCGCCGTGACCAAGACTGCTACCAAATCCCCCCAACTCAAGAGCCTTTCCGACTACATCCAGGAGCGCTTCGAAGAGTTCTCGCGCTCCCAGAAAGACGTCGCCCGCTACATCGTCGATCACCTCGACGAGGCTGCCTTCCTCACTGCCGAGGAGCTGGCCAGGAGAGCGAGCACCTCGTCATCGACGGTGGTGCGCTTCTCCCAGGCCCTCGGCTTCGAGGGCTACCCCGAGTTGCAGCAGGCAGCGATCGAGGAGTACCGCACGACGATCGCCGGCAGCGGCTCGGCCGGCGGCGGCGCGCTCTTCTCCTTCGACCACTCCGAGCTGGAGGGATCGCTCAGCGCCGACTACTCGAACCTCGAGGAAACGGCCCGCAAGCTGACCCCCCAACAGGTCGACGACTCGGTCTCCGCCCTGGCGACCGCGCAGCGCATCGTCATCGTCGGCGTCGACCAGATGGCCTTCTTCGCCAGCTACCTGCGCCACACCCTGAGCCTGCTCGACATCCGCGCCGAGATCGTCGCCAGCACCGGCGGCGAATCCCTGCAGCGACTCGGTCGGATCGACGAGAACACGCTTGTGATCACGCTTTCCGCCGGTCGCGCCCACCCGCTGCTGCTGCGGGCGATGAAGCTCGCCCTGCACCGCGGCGCCCGCACCCTGGCGATCTCCGACGCGACGATGTCAGAGGTCGGCGAGCATGCCGAGCTGACTCTCTACTTCTCCTCCAACAGTCCATCGTTCGCACGGTCCAACACGGCGCTGATGGCGCTGGTTCAGGCGCTGGCCCATGGGCTGTATGCCAGGGACGAAGCGGCGCACAAAGACCGGATTCGCGCTTACAAACTGAAGTAACGCGACGAGCGCAGGCCGGCGGGTCCTGTCGTCGCGGCATCCCCCACGGTGCTCGGCGCTGCGCGCCTGCGCGCCGCGGGGGACCCCCGCCACGACGCCACCCGCCGGTCAGCCGCTGCGTCCACGTAAGATGGCCTGGTGACTGAGCGCGCGACTTTTCGACTCAAGACCGGCCTTGCCGAGATGCTGAAAGGCGGCGTCATCATGGACGTCGTTACTCCTGAGGAGGCGAAGATCGCCGAGGACGCCGGGGCTTGTGCGGTGATGGCGCTGGAGCGGGTTCCGGCCGATATCCGTCGGGACGGCGGCGTTGCCCGTATGTCGGACCCGGCGATGATCAAAGGGATCCAGGAGGCGGTGACGATCCCGGTGATGGCCAAGGCCCGGATCGGCCACATCGCCGAGGCGCAGGTGCTGCAGGCACTGGAAGTCGACTACATCGACGAGTCCGAGGTGCTGACCCCCGCCGACGAGCGCAACCACATCGAGAAGCTCGCCTTCGAGGTGCCCTTCGTCTGCGGCGCGACCAACCTCGGCGAGGCGCTGCGCCGGATCGGCGAGGGCGCGGCGATGATCCGCTCCAAGGGCGAGGCCGGCACCGGCGACATCGTCGAGGCCGTCCGCCACCTGCGGTCCATCCGCGGCGAGATCCGCCGCCTGGGCACGCTCGACGAGGCCGAGCTGTTCGTCGCGGCCAAGGAGCTGCAGGCGCCGTACGACATCGTGCGCGAGGTCGCCCAGGCCGGCACACTGCCGGTCCCGCTGTTCTGCGCGGGCGGCATCGCGACCCCGGCCGACGCGTCGCTGGTCATGCAGCTCGGCGCCGAGGGAAACTTCGTCGGCTCCGGGATCTTCAAGTCGAGCGATCCGGCAAAGCGCGCGAAGGCGATCGTCGAGGCGACGACGCACTTCACCGATGCCAAGCTCATCGCCGAGGTCTCGCGCGGTCTCGGTGAGGCGATGCGCGGGATCTCCCTCGAGAC
>DASWQL010000011.1:0-10720 GCA_036403715.1 Solirubrobacterales bacterium | reverse complement strand
GTCCAGGTCAACAGCCTCGGCCTGACCGAGGCCCAGCCGGAGAACAACATCCAGCGGATCGTCCTGGAGGCACTGGCGGTGACGTTGAGCCGCGACGCTCGCGCCCGTGCGATCCAGCTGCCGGCCTGGAACGAGGCGATGGGTCTCCCCCGCCCCTGGGACCAGCAATGGAGCCTGCGGATCCAACAGGTACTGGCGAACGAGACCGACCTGCTCGAGTACCCCGACATCTTCGAGGGGTCCGTCGTCATGGAGGGCCTGGTCGAGGAGCTGACCGAGGGCGCGCGGGCCGAGATGGCGGTCGTCGCCGAGCATGGCGGCGCCGTCAACGCCGTCCCCTACATGAAGGCGCGGCTGGTCGAGTCCCACCGCGAGCGGGTCGCCCGGATCGAGCGCGGCGAGCAGAAGGTGGTCGGCCAGAACAGCTTCACCGAGACCGAGGACTCGCCGCTGACCGGGGGCGCCGACGGCGGCATCCTCACCCCCGACCCGGAGGTCGAGCGCGAACGGATCGAGGCGCTCGAGGCGTGGAAGGGCGAGCGCGACGAGGCGGCGGTCACCGCGGCGCTCGACGATCTCGCCGCTGCCGCGGCGGACGAGAGCGTCAACATCATGCCTGCGACGATCGCCGCGGCCAAAGCCGGCGCGACCACGGGCGAGTGGGCGGAGGTGCTGCGCGAGGCGTTCGGCGCCTACCGGGCGCCGACCGGCGTCGACGGTGCGGCGCCGCCGAGCGACCGCCGGCAGCTGGCCGAGATCCGCGGCCAGGTGGACGAGGTGTCCGAGCGGATCGGCCACCGGCTGAGGATCCTCGTCGGCAAGCCCGGCCTCGACGGCCACTCCAACGGCGCCGAGCAGGTGGCGCTGCGAGCCCGTGACGCCGGCATGGAGGTGATCTACCAGGGGATCCGCCTGACCCCGGAGGAGATCGCCTCCTCGGCGCTGCAGGAGGACGTCGACGTCGTCGGGCTCTCGATCCTCTCCGGATCGCACCTCTGGCTGATCCCGGAGGTCGTGCGCCTGCTGCGGGAGGAGGACGTCGACGTGCCGGTGGTGGTCGGCGGGATCATCCCGACCGCCGACGCCGAGCGCCTGCGCGAGGCGGGCGTCGCCGGCGTCTACACGCCGAAGGACTTCGACGTCAACCGGATCATGAGCGAGATCGTCGCCCTGGTCGGCGATCGCGCCGGGGCCGGCACCGCGGCCTGAGCCCGGTGGGTGGACACCGAGGTCGCGGCAGCGCCACAATGGAGCGATGAGTCAGCTCAACGGCGACCGGGCTTCGTGGCTGCGCTGCTACCGCTGCTGGTCGCAGAACCTGGAGATCCAGATCCACTACGACGCGATCCGTCGCGTCGATCCTGAATCCGGCGCCCTCGCCGAAGGCGTCGACGAGGTGCAGGAATCGGTCGTCCAGTGCCTCGACTGCATGCACGACCAGCCCCACCTGACCTTCGCCGACGACCACGTGGTGCCGATCGAAGACCGCTGGGAGCGAATGGTCGCCGGCACGCCCTGGGTCGCCTCCTGCACGGTCACCGTCGACCAGGACCGGGTCGAGACCTGCTCGGGACCGGAGGCGATCGAGTTCCTCACCTTCGGGGCCTTCGGCGACGCCGGCGTGCGCGAGTTCTTCACCCACGTCCGCTTCCACAAGCACGAAGAGGACCAGATCGTCGTCCACCTCCTGGTCGAGCTCTACGCCCGCTCCGCCCAGGAGGCGACCGAAGTGCTCGAAGAGGCCGCCCAGGGACTGCTCGAGCTCACCTCGCTCGCCGAGGAGTCGCGCCCCCCGGCGCACGCCTCCGACGAGGCGCACTGAGCGACATCCCGCCGCTCCCCGAGCCTCGCGCAGGCTCCCGGAACTGCATCAACTTTTCGTTCTGCCGGAACTGGACGCTGATGCAGTTCGCTGCCGCAGTGCCCGGCGGACGTTGGCGAGGAACGGATCGGGGTTGTGGCTGAGCATCCGGTGGGTGGCACGGTGGACGTCGTAGCCGGCGGCGACGAGGTCGACGGTTGCCGCATGGTCGCTCTCGAATGACGGGCGGTTGCCGTGAAAGCCCCAGCTGTCGGTTTCGACGATCACCCGCTCGTCTGGCCAGAGGAAGTCGACGAGATGGCCCTCGGCCAGGACGTTCACCAAAGGCAATGGCATCGCGGCCTGGCGACAGAGGGCAAGGAAGTCGACCTCGGTCGGAGAGAGTGCGTCCGCGGCACGAGGATCCACTTCGATCGCGATCCGGCGCAGCCGCCCCGCACCCTTAAGCCCACGGGTCCGCTGGAGCACGCGACCGAGCGCCGACCAGCGCAACCGCTTGCTGCGGTCCGCGGCGACGAGCATGCGCTCCAACTGCTTGTCATCAAGCCTTCCCGCGTTGTCGAGCAGCGTCCTCTCGATCGTCGTCACCGGGATGCCGTTCTCGACGGTGATGTCGACTGGGTGGAGGCGCCGCGTCTGATGCAGACGAATCCCCCATGCCGAGTTCCCCCCGACCGACGCAGGACCTCGACGTTCCCGCGAGACCGTCGCAGTCCCCAGAGGTGAGCGGCGCTGCCATGAGAAAGCACAGCCCCCGGACCACACGCAAGGACCGCAGCCATCCACTCGCCCTCAAGGGTGAGGCGCCCGTGTCCCAGTGCATATACGCCCTGGTACAGCGGAATCAGCAAGCCGCCTTGGCGGCGGCTCCTCACCGCTTCTTGTCCCACCGCGCGCCCGAGGAGTTGCCGATGCGCCACGACACCGTGCTGACCCGCGGCCACCTCGCGGATCGCGCCCGTTACGTCCCGATCCTTCATCCGCCACAGCTCCGGATCCCCTCCCGAACTGCTTCAAGTTTCAGTTCTGAGGGAACGAAAAATTGATGCAGTTCGGGGGGGCGACGCTCGGGTTGAAGTCCGCAACACGAAGGCATGCGGCCACGATGGACAGTGGCGGCGCACGGGTGGCGCGCAGGGACGAACGAAAGTGGGACCAGACCCTCGCGAGATCTTCAATCGGGACCGAGGTCGCGCTATGGCGCGACCTCGGTCAGCGGCAAGGCCTCAGTCGACGTTGTCGGCAGCGGCCGGAGCGCCGACGTCGCGCTTGGGCACCAGGACCAGGCGCTTGAACTCGGCGACGAGGACGCCCTCCTGGTTCAGAACCCGGGTGTGGACCTTGACGATGCCGCGATCGGGCTTCGACTTCGAGGGCTTGACGTCCAGGACCTCGGTCTCGCAGAAGAGGGTGTCGCCGTGGAAGACCGGGTTCGGGTGGCTCAGTTCTTCGGTCGCCAGGTTGGCGATCGCCTTGCCGGAGACGTCGGAGACCGACATCCCGAGCGCCAGCGAGTAGACCAGCGGCCCGACGACGACGTTGCGGCCCTGCTGGGACTGGCTCGCGTAGACGTCGTTGATGTGGAGCGGGTGGTGGTTCATCGTGATCAGGCAGAAGAGATGGTCGTCGGCCTCGGTCACGGTCTTGGCCGGCCAGTGCTTGTAGACGGCGCCGACCTCGAACTCCTCGAGATAGCGGCCGTAGCTGTGCGCGCCCGATGCCTCGCGCTCTGCCTGGTCGGTGGTCAGCTCGTACGTCTCACTCATGCTGGTCAGTCTCCTTTGGTTAGCGGCGCCGGATGCTATCGGCCGCTTCGCGCCTGCGGCAGCGCGTTTCCGAGATGACTGCCGTAACCGCGAAAGAGCCGCTCAATCTACCCCGAATGCCGCCACGTACCTCCCGTATTCGCCCACGGTAAGCCGGTGGCGCCGCCCGGCGCCAACACTGCGGCCGCCTGACAACCATCGTTCGAAGTGCAGCACCTTGCCGCGCCGCTGGATCGACCGCGGCGCTAGCAGGAAGGTGTGCTTGTCGAGCGGCAGCTGGACGGAGAACGGGGCAACCGCCCTGATGCTGCCGACTCTCAAGTGCACACCGGGCGGTCTCGAGACCAATCGCAGTCGGCCGAAAGGTGTAGGTGCGACTTCTTGAGTTGCGAGGACACTCGGTTCGCCGGCAGGCTCAGTGTGGGAGTAGTGGGCGATCAGGCCCATTGGTTGGAAGGACGTGACCTCGTGCGTGAGGGTACCCCCGTCCGACCAACTGGAGAACGTGTATTCCGTGCCGGAGAGTTTGGCGCGGGCCGGAGCCGACACCGTGACGGATTCGCCGGCGATCATGCTCGAGCCGAGTGGGTCCGGCGAGGAGACTCCGTTGAGGCTGAGCGGGATGCCCGGCGGATCGGATTTGATGCTCATTTCGATCACCTTCGGAAATACTTCGACCGAATCGCTCGTGCTCAATCCCCGCGAATCGGTCGCGGTGAATTCCATATGCAGATGGGAGGGATACCCGTCGGACTCTGCATTCAAAGTTCCGCTGGTGGTGTCGGAGCTGCTCAGCGGATGCCGGTGGCAACCCGACGGACAGTGCTCGATCGAGAACTGCCAGTGGGGGGTCAAGGGGTGGGTCGTCGAGCCCAGGCTGTCGTCATCGGGATCGGTGGCGGTCGCTTCGTATTCGATCGGTTCTCCGAGTGCCCATTCCAGGCTGGAGCTCGGCTTCTTGATTTCAATCACGGGCGGCCCTTCGTCCCCCGGGTACAGCTTCACACTGGCGACGTCTACGTGCGGCGATTCATCGCTGACGCGGACCTTTGCCGTGACGTTCACTGCGCTGGAGTAGGCGCTTTCGACTTTAGGCTGGTCGGAACCATCGTTGAACAGCCCGTCGCCGTCGAGATCCCATGCGTAGTGCAGGTTGTTGCCGCCATCGGAATCGCTCGATCTGGAAGCGTCGAATTTGACCTTCAAACCATCCGTGCCTAGCGGTCCATAGGTCGTGTCGGCCGCAAGCTGCGCCTTTGGTCCCTGGAACCGAATCTGAGTGATGCTGTCACCGTAGAAATTGGGGACGTAAAGCGATCCGTCGGGTCCCTCGGCGATGTCGACCGGGGTGAATTCGCCGCCTTCGGCGATCGCGAAATTTTCAATCGTTGAAGGCTCCGGAGCACCTTCGGGGCCTTCGCGCATCGTCCAGATGCAGCCTCTGGCCGCGTCAGAGAAGAAGAGCGTGCCGTCGTATTCAACTGGGAAAGCACCCGCAGTAGGAATGCCGGTGGGGTCATAAAAGGCCAGGCCGGCGATCGCCGATCCAGGCCACGGGCCGCAGGCGTCGCCTTCGAACAGATGCCCGTCGTAACCCGGAGTCCGCGGATGCGGGTAGGCGAAGAACGGCTCCTTCACCTGCGAAGGGTTTTCGTAGAGCGATTCGCATAGCGGCTTTTCGAGCGTCAACCAGCGTGGCTGGGACAGGCTTCCTTCCGGTCCACCCTCGAAGCACGGCCAGCCGAAGTTGACGACTTTCTGCCCAAGGTCAGGTGGTGAGGCGACGCGGTCGATCTCCTCCCACAGGTCCTGCCCGACGTCGCCGACGTAGACCTCGCCGGTGTTGGGTTGGATCGTGAAGCGGTATGGGTTGCGGAGCCCGAAGGCGAGGATCCTGCGCGCCTGAACGTCTTCTTTTCCTTCCCCGTTGAAAACCGGTTCGAGGCTGAACGGGTTGTTGGGCAGCGCCGCTCCAGTTTCACGATTCACGCGGATGATCGAGCCGTTGTAGTTCGTCGGATCTTGCGACGTGGCGGGAGTTCGGACATCCTGCGATCGCAGAGAGCCGCCTTCGTCTTCGGGGTCTTGGCAGGGATTTCCAAGCTCGCCGTAGTCGGGGGTTCCCCAGCTGGCACCGTCTCCGCCGCTCATCAACAGCGCACCTTCGCTGTCGAACTCGATATCCCCGATCGAGTGGCTGATCACCTGCTGACACCAGCTGCTCACCAGGACTTCTTCGGAGCTGGGGTCAACCGGTCCTCCGACGGCAACACTGGTCGAAGGGTTGAGTTCGATCCGAACCAGGCGACCGCTGACCATGCAGTCGACCGAATTCGATGCCTCGCTGCAATCGTCGCTGCCGTCCGCAGAGTGGCTGTGCGTGGATAGCGCCCAGTCACCGCCGATCGGCGCGTCGTAGGTGTAGCTCAGGTACATGTATGGCTTGGTCGGGTATTCCGGGTCGAGCTTCATTCCCAGGATCCCGCGGTCGCCCTTGGCCATCACCTTGTCGAGGATGCTGAGGACGAGCGTCGGCTGCGGTTCGAATTCGCCTACTTCGCCTTCGTCGGCGCCGAACTCGAGCACTCGGCCATTACGCTCAGCGATGAACATTTCGCCTTTCGGGCCGAAGTCAAGCGTCGTCGGCATCTGCAAGCCATCGACGTAATCGCCGCCCGAGGTTGCCTTGGGGAGCGGCAGCGAGCGTGCTTGGAAGCCCGGCGGGACCGACATCGCAGCGGCCGAAGGGACGAAGACCAGCGCGACCGTCGACAGCGCGGCCACCCAGCAGGACCCCAGCGCAGCACGGCGACGAGCCTTCAATTGTTCTCCCCTGCACGCCAGAGCCGTCAATTATCCGTATTGCAGTCAAGAATGCAAATCGGCAGCAGGGTGGGATGCCCGTCCCATCCGCCGCGCCTATTTACACTCGCCCGATGAAGATCGGGGTAATCGGCTTGGGCTACGTCGGCCTGCCGCTCGCGCTCGCCTTTGCCGAGGGGGGCGACGAGGTGGTCGGTCTGGACGTCGATCCGAACAAGATCGAGTCGCTGAAGGAGGGCAGCAGCTACATCGAGGACGTGCCCGACAGCGCCTTGGGGGCACTGGACGGGCGCCTCACGGCGACCGCCGACTACGCCGACCTCGCCGAGTGCGACGCCGTGATCATCTGCGTCCCCACCCCGCTCACCGATTCGCGTGAGCCCGACCTCACCTACCTGATCGAATCGGGCACGGCGCTCGCGGAGGTGCTGCGCAGCGACCAGCTGGTGGTGCTCGAGTCGACGACCTACCCGGGGACGACGCGGGAGCAGCTGCTGCCCATCCTCGAGCGCTCGGGCCTCGAGGCGGGGTCGGAGTTCCACCTCGCCTTCTCGCCGGAGAGGATCGACCCGGGCCGCACCGACTACACGATCCGCACCACGCCGAAGCTGGTCGGCGGCATCTCCCCCGCCAGCACCGAGCGCGCCCGCGACCTCTACGAGCGGATCTGCGACGAGGTGATCGTGCTCTCCTCCCCCGAGACGGCCGAGCTTTCGAAGCTGCTGGAGAACATCTTCCGCTCGGTCAACATCGCCCTCGTCAACGAGCTGGCGCAGCTCTGCGACCGGCTCGGGATCGATGTCTGGGAGGTGATCGAAGGCGCGGCGAGCAAGCCGTTCGGGTTCATGCGCTTCGAGCCCGGGCCCGGCATGGGCGGCCACTGCCTGCCGATCGACCCCTTCTATCTCGCGTTCAAGGCCCGCCAGCACGATTTCTATCCCGAGTTCATCGAGCTCGCCGGGAAAATCAACCAGGCGCAACCGGCCTTCTGCGTCGAACGGATCGAGCGGGCGTTGAACCAGGCGGGCAAGCCGGTCAACGGCTCGCGGATCCTGATCCTCGGCGCCAGCTACAAGGGCGGCGTCGGCGACACCCGCGAATCGCCGGCCCTGAAGATCATCGGCCGGCTGCAGGACCTCGGCGGCGACGTCTCCTACCACGACCCCTTCGTGCCGGAGCTCCGCGGCCACGGCCTCACCTCGGTCGACCTCGGCGAAGCCCTCACCACCGCCGATCTCGCCGCGATCGTCACCGCCCACCCTGGCATCGACTACGAGAACGTCGTCGCCACCGCGGCGCAGGTGGTCGACTTCCGCGGCGTCACCCGCGGCGTCGAGGCCGCGAACCTGGTGCGGCTCTAGGCGTGGCCCACGCCCGCCGCCTCAGTGCACTTTTTTCAGCTTCGCGCGTTCCTCTTGGCGCTCGACGACCTGGCCGATCAGCTTGAGGACGTTGGAGTCGCCGGCGGCCTTGATGTGGCCGGTCTCATAGGCGCGCCGGTAGCTCTTCAGCGTCCCTTTCTCGGCCAGCTCGTTGAACTGCGGCCGGTCGATTTCGACCAGGACCCGCTCGTCCTGGGCGAGGTCCTTGCTGATCTTCGGCCCCGGCAGCTCCACCCGGTAGAGCTGGATGTCGTGTTTGGCTTTCAGCTCCAAGCCGATCACCAGTTTCAGTTTCGCCAACGCCGGGACTTCGGCCTGGAACCGCTCGACAGCGGTGCGGATCAGATCAGCCGTCGACATCTGAGCCGCCTCCCATGCAGGTGGCCGCCATCTAGATCTTGTTCCTCTGCAGCAGCTTCTTGCCGATCACCATGCGCTGGATCTCCGAGGTTCCCTCGCCGATCAGCAGCAGCGGCGCGTCGCGGTAGAGCCGCTCGATCTCGTACTCCTTCGAGTAGCCGTAGCCGCCGTGGATGCGGAAGCAGTCCTCGACGCACTCCTTGCCGGTCTCCGAGGCCAAGAGCTTCGCCATCCCGGCCTCGAGGTCAGAGCGCTCGCCGGCGTCCTTCATCCGCGCCGCTTTGCGGGTGACCAGGCGAGCGGCCTCGATCTTCGTCGCCATGTCGGCGAGCTTGAACTGGATCGCCTGGTGCTGGGCGATCGGCTTGCCGAAGGTCTTGCGCTCCTGGCTGTAGCGCAGCGCCAGCTCGAGCGCACGCTGGGCGATGCCGACGCCGCGGGCGGCGACGTTGACCCGCCCGACCTCGAGCGCGTCCATCATCTGCACGAACCCCTCGCCGACGCCGTCCGGGCCGCCGAGCACGCGCTCGGGCGGGCAGCGGTAGCCGTCGTAGACGAGCTCGGTCGACTCGACGCCCTTGTAGCCCATCTTCTTGATCTTCGGCGGCACCGTCAGGCCGGCGAAGTCGCCCTCGTTGACTTCCTTCCAGGGCTCCTTCTCGGTGATGAAGCAGGTCATCCCCTTGTAGGCCGGCTCCGCTTTCGGGTCGGTCTTCATCAGCACGAAGACGACGCCCGAGCCGAGGCCGTTGGTGACCCACATCTTCTGCCCGTTGAGCTCCCACTTGCCGTCGTCGCCCAACTTCGCGTTCGACTTGATCCCCTGGACGTCGGAGCCGACCTCCGGCTCGGAGAGCGAGAAGGCGGCGCGGATCTCACCGGTCGCCATCTTCGGCAGGAAGTGCTGTTTCTGCTCCTCGGTGCCGAACTTCATCAGCAGGTAGGAGCCGATGAAGTGCGTGTTGACGACGCCGGAGATCGAGATCCAGCCGCGCGAGAGCTCTTCGACGATCATCGCGTAGGTCGTCAGGTCGAGCCCCATGCCGCCGTACTCCTCGGGGATCGTCACCCCGAACAGCCCCAGCTCCTTCATCTGCTCGACGATCGGCTCCGGGAAGGAGTCCTCGTGGTCGTAGTGCTCGGCGTTGGGGATGATCTGCTCGTCGGCGAACTGGCGCACCATCTCGGTGATCGCCTGCTGCTCGTCGGTCTTTTCGCGGTACGCGGCGGTGTCTACGGCCATGGCTCCTAGCTCGTCAGGTCGGGAACGGATGCCGGCGGCGGAACTCCTGCCCCCCGGCGCTGGTCGCCCAAGGATATCGACGCCGGCTCTAGACCGGGATCGATCGCCCGCAGCGGCGCCGCTGCCTTCAGCAGCATCTCCTGGTACTCCTGCTCGGGGTCCGAGCCGAGGACGATGGCGCCGCCCGCTCCAACCGTGGCCGTGCCGCCCTCGAGCACGATCGTCCGGATCGCGACGCTGAGGTCGCAGCCACCGCCGAGCCCGAGGTAGCCGATCGCCCCCGAGTAGACGCCGCGGGCGGCACCCTCGAGCTCGTCGATGATCTCGGTCGTGCGCAGCTTCGGCGCCCCGGTCATCGAGCCCGGCGGGAAGCAGGCGCGGATGCAGTCGGCGGCGCCGAGGCCGGCGCGGAGCCGGCCGCGGACGGTCGAGACCAGCTGATGCACGGTCTCGAAGCTCTCGACCGCCATCAACGCCGGCACCTCGACGCTGCCCATCTCGCAGACCGAGCCGAGGTCGTTGCGGATCAGGTCGACGATCATCAGGTTCTCGGCCCGGTTCTTCTCGTCGCCGGCGAGCCGGGCGGCGAGCAGGGCGTCCCGGCGAGGGTCGGCGTCGCGCCCGCTCGTCCCCTTGATCGGCTTCGCCTCGACCGTGCCGTCGCGGTCGACCGCGAGGAATCGCTCTGGCGAGGAGCTGAGGACGGCGAGGTCGCCGAAGCGCAGGTAGGCGGCGTGGGGCGCCGGGTTGACCCTGCGCAGGCGCCGGTAGAGGTCGAACGGCTCGACCGCGACGGGGGTGGCGATCGAGTTGGTCAGGCAGATCTCATAGCTCTCCCCCTCCAGCAACAGCTCCTGGCAGCGGGCGATGTCCTCGAGGTACTGCGCGCGGGAGCGTCTGAAGCGAAGCTCCAGGGAATCCGGAGGAGGCTCGTCGGAGCAACAGCGGGAAGGCTCCGCCAAGCCTCCCCCGGACTCCCTGGATGACGCCGCGTCGGCAAGTGCGGAGATGCGGGAGGTCGTCGTCGTCAGCCAATCGTCCGCCTGCTGTTCGGCTCCTGGCTGGTGTAGGCAGAGCAGGTATGTGTGGCCGAGCTCGTGGTCGAGCGCGACCATGCGAGCGGCGAATATGAGCTGGGCGTCGGGATGCGGGGAGCGATGCGCCGCGGCGCCGCCGCACTCCGCCTTCAGCTCGTAGCCGAGGTAGCCGGCGAAGCCGCAGGCGAAATCGAACGGCAGCTCCGACCTCGGGACCGAGACGCGGCACAGCTCCCCTTGGACGTAGTCGAGAACCGATTCCCTGCGCCGTTCGATGCATTGACCAC
>DASWQL010000010.1:0-4761 GCA_036403715.1 Solirubrobacterales bacterium | reverse complement strand
AGCCACCAGACCGGGCGTCCCCCGCTTCGCTCGGCGGCAGCCTGGGCCACCTGCAGCCCGCTGACGCCGGCGAGCTCTCCGACCGGCTCCTCACGGGCTGGGTAGACGTCGAGGACGATCACCTCGTCGGCAAGCGTCAGCGCGGCGCCGAACTCCGTCGCCAGCGCCTTCGTCCGTGAGTAGAGATGGGGCTGGAAGACGGCGATCAGCCGGCTCGGGCTGAGTTCGCGCAGCGCCGAGAGCGCCGCCCGCACCTCGGTCGGGTGGTGGGCGTAGTCGTCATATATGCGGGTGCCCCCGCGCGTCCCCTTCAACTCGAGCCGACGCCGCACACCGGGAAAGTGGGCGAGCGCGGCGGCGGCGCGCGAATGCACTTCTTCCCGGTATGCGGGAACGACTCCGTCCGCGTCCGCTGGGGCAAGCGCGCAGCCGATCGCGGCGAGGGCGGCCCGAGCATTGGCCCGGTTGTGACGGCCCGGCACCGCCGGCGCCGGCTCGGGTGGTCCCGGGACGGTGTCGTCGAAGCCGACCGCCTCGGTCTCCGCGACGAGATCGTCGAGTGCGCCGTCGGCCGGCAGCACCGCGGCCTCGGCGGGCGCGACGAAGTCGCGAAAGGCCGCGTGCAGCTCGCCCAGCGATCCCCAGCGGGCGTGGTGGTCCATCTCGACGTTGGTGACGACGGCGATCTCCGGCCTCAGCTCGAGGAAGCTGGCGTCGCTCTCGTCGGCCTCGGCGACGACCCACTCCCCCTCGCCCCAGCCGGCGTTGGCGGCGCCGCCGTCCTCGCCCAGACCGGGCACCTCGCCGCCGACGAAGAAGGCGGGGTCGGCGCCGAGGCCGCGCAGGGCCCAGACCGCCATCGCCGTCGTCGTCGTCTTGCCGTGGGTGCCGGCGATCGCGATCAGCCGCTTCTCGGCGCAGAGCTCCGCCAGCAGGGCGCCGCGGTGGATCGGCTCGACGCCCCGTTCCCGGGCCAGCGCCAGCTCCGGGTTGTCGGCGCCGATCGCGGTCGAGACGACGACCTCGGCGCCCTCCGGCAGGTTGGCGGCGTCATGGCCGACGACCGGGTCCAGCCCGGCGGCGCGCAGGCGCTCCATATAAGAGGAGCCCGAGCGGTCGCTGCCGGTCACGGTCGCGCCGAGCCGGGCGCAGACCAGCGCCAGCCCGCTCATCCCGGCACCGCCGATGCCGATGAAGTGCAGCCGACGGGCGCTCCAGTTGGTCGTGGGATGCATCATCTGGCCGCCTCCAGGACCTCGTCGGCGATCCGCCGCGCGGCGTCGGGCCTGGCGAGCGCCCGCGAGGCAGCGGTCATCTCCGCCAGGCTTTGCGGGTCGCTCAGCAGCTCGGCGACCTCCCGCGCCAACCGTTCCGGCCCCAGCTCGGCGTCGGCGAGGACCGCGGCGGCGCCGCCGCGCGCCATCCAGGCGGCGTTGGCGCTCTGGTGGTCGGCGGTCGCATACGGGTAGGGCACGAGGACCGCCGGCCGGCCCCCGGCGGCGAACTCGAAGATCGACCCCCCCGAGCGGCCGAGCACGAGGTCGCAGGCGGCGAGGACGTCGCCGAGGTCGGGCTCGTAGGCGAGCAGCTCGTAGCGCTCGCCGTGCTGCGCCGCGGCGAGCCGGCGCTCCAGCTCGGGGTGGTCGCGGCGGCCGGCGAGGTGGATGACGTTGAAGTCTCGTCCGGGCCGCTCGGCGAAGGCTTCGAGGGCGGCGAAGTTGACCGAGCGGGCTCCCTGGCTGCCGCCGACGACGAGCAGACAGCGCTCCCGCTCGCCGATCCCGAAGCGGCTCCGAGCCGCGGCCCGGTCGGCCTCCAGCACCGCCGCCGGCACCGGTCGTCCCGTCACCAGATAGCGCTGCCCGTCGCGGCCGTCGATCGGGAAGGCGAGACAGACGCGCCGCGCCCGCGACGCCAGCAGCCGGTTGGCGAGGCCGAGGTGGCTGTCGGCCTCGGTCAGGATCAGCGGCGTCCCGGTCAGCGCCGCCGCCAGCCCGGCCGGCCCGGCGACGAAGCCGCCGCCGCCGACGACGACGTCGGCCCCGCGGCGCCGCAGCGCCCGTCGCGCCGCGGCGATCGCGCCCAGCGCCTCGAACCCCGCCCGGGCGGCCTTCAGCGGGTTGCGGCGGTCGATCCCCCGCACCTTGACGAAGTCGATCTCGTAGCCGGCGGCCGGGACAAGCTCGGCCTCGGCCCGCTCCCGCGTCCCCAGGAAGGAGACCTCGGCCCCGCTAGCTCGAAGCTCGGCGGCGACCGCCATGGCGGGCACCACGTGGCCCGCGGTTCCCCCCGCTGCCACCACGACTCTTGGCTTTCCTGACACCGCTCGAGCTCCTTTTGCTCGCGGGCCTGCGCCCGCCTTCGACGACGCGCAGTTTGCCGGCGCGGGAGCCGGTCGAGCTCGCGCGCGCGCCGGCGGTGCCGCCGCGGGCGACGTTCAGCATCAACCCGACGGCGAACAGAGTGGCCATCAGGCTGCTGTTCCCATAGGAGACGAAGGGCAGCGGCACCCCCGTCAGCGGTGCCAGTCCCATCACCGCGAAGAGGTTGATCGTCGCCTGCACGAGGATCAGCGAGGTCAGCCCCGCGACAAGCAGCTTGCCGTAGTTGTCCTTCGCCCGCTGGGCGGTTTTGAGCCCGGCGAAGCCGAACATCGCGAAGAGTCCGACGACGCCGACGATCCCGACCAGCCCCAGCTCCTCGCCGATCACCGCCGAGATCATGTCGGTGTGGGCCTCGGGCAGGTAGAAGGCCTTCTGGACGCCGTTGCCGATCCCGACCCCGAAGATCCCGCCCGAGCCGAGGGCAATCTTCGCCTGCGCCGCCTGGAAGCCGGCCCCTTCGGTGTCGGCGCCGGGGTTGAGGAAGCCGGTCAGGCGCGCCATCCGGTAGGGCTCGACGATCGTCATCAGCAGCGCCAGGACGCCGATTCCCAGGGCGATCATTCCGAGGTCGCGGGGCCGCGCCCCGGCGGCGATCAGAGTCGCGGCGACGGCGAAGGTGACAACCATCGTCGTCCCCATGTCGGGCTCGAGCATGATCAGCAGGCAGGCGCTGCCGGCGACCAACAGCAGCGGCATGAAGCCTTCGATCGAGCGCGCCCGCTTCGGCTTGCGGGCGAGCAGGTCGGCGGCGTAGAGGACGAGGGCGACCTTGGCCAGCTCTGACGGCTGGATCTGCAGGAAGCCGGAGCCGATCCAGCGGCTGGCGCCGTTGACTTCGGTGCCGATCGCCAGCACCGCGACCAGCAGGAACATCGAGCCGGCGAGCAGGAGCGGCGTCAGCCGCCGGACCGCGACGAGGCCATGGCGGGCGACCAGGTGCATTACGAGGAGGCCGACGGCGCCGAACATCAGCGTCCGCTTGAGGTAGAAGGCGCTGTTGGAGAGGCCGCCGTCGTGCAGCACCTGCGTGGTCGAGCTGGCGGAGAAGACCATCACCGCGCCGAGCGCCAGCAGGCACAGGGTCGCGGTCAGCAGCATGTTGTACTCGGCCGGGACGGCGGCGCGACGCGCCCGCTTGGCGCCCTTCGCCTTCTTCCCCTTCTTCGCCTTCGGCGAGCGCAGGCGGCCGAGGGCGAGGTCGGCGGCGCTCATCGCAGCCGCTCGACGATCTCGCGGAAGCGATCGCCGCGCTGTTCGTAGTCGTCGAAGGCATCGAAGCTGGCGCAGGCCGGCGAGAGCAGGACGACCTCGCCCGCTCGGGCCGCGGCGGCGGCGCGGCGGACGGCGTCCTCGAGGTCGGCGCAGCGGTGCAGCTCGACCCCGGCCTCGAGCACCGGCGCCAGCTCCCTTGCCAAGCGGTCGGCCGCGGCACCGATCAGGTAGCAGGCGGCCGCGCTCTCGCCGATCGGCCCGATCAGCGGCGCGAAGGGCTCGTCCTTCTCGCTGCCGCCGAGGATCGCGTGGACGCCGCCTTCGAAGGCGCGCAGGCCGACCGTGGCGGAGGCGACGTTGGTCGCCTTGGAGTCGTTGACGAAGCGGACGCCGTCGATCTCGTCGACCTGCTCCAGCCGATGCGGCACCCCGGCGAAGCTGCGCAGTCCCTCGCGGACGGCGTCGCGGTCGAGTCCCATCGAGAGCGCGGCCGCGGCGGCGGCCATCGCGTTGGCGACGTTGTGCTCGCCGAAGAGGCCGAGCTCCTCCACCGCCAGCAGCGGCTCGCCGTCGTAGAAGAGCGTCCCCTCGGCAAGCGCCACCTCGCAATCGGGGCCGGCGCCGGTGCAGAAGGCGATGCGGCGGGCGCAACCGCCGAGATCGGCTCCGGCGAGGAAGGGGTCGTCGGCGTTGAAGACGGCGACGTCGTCGTTGCCCTGGTTGGCGAAGATCCGCAGCTTCGCGGCGAGGTAGGACTCGAGGTCGCGGTGGCGGTCGAGGTGGTCCGGCGCGAGGTTCAGGAAGACGGCGCACTCGGGCGCGAAGCCGACCGTGTCCTCGAGCTGGAAGCTGGAGCACTCGCAGACGATCGTCTCTTCGGCCGGGACCGTGCCGACCAGCTCCGAGAGCGCGGTGCCGACGTTGCCCGCCACCGCGACCGGCTCGCCGGCGCCGCGGTAGAGGTGGCCGAGCAGCTCGACCGTCGTCGTCTTGCCATTGGTCCCGGTGACGGCGAGGAAGCGGTTCGGCAGCGCCCGCCAGGCCAGCTCGACCTCCCCCAGCACCTCGATTTCCCGCTCCAGCGCCGCAGCGATCACCGCTGCCTCCCGGGGAACTCCCGGGCTCTTGACAACCGTGCGCGTCCCCTCGAGCTGTGCCACTCCAT
>DASWQL010000009.1:0-43453 GCA_036403715.1 Solirubrobacterales bacterium | reverse complement strand
CGGCCAGGATCAGCAGGGCGATCGCCGCCCAGGACCAGCGGCCGCGGTCGGAGAGCTTGCGCTTCGGCGGCGGCACCGCGTCGAGCACGCTGGTCGCCTCGCCGGTGGTCGTGCCCGCCCGCGCCGCCTCGACCTCGAGCGCGGTGGAGAGGTCGTCGATCATCTCGCCGACGTCCTGGTAGCGCTCGGCGGGGTCCTTCGCGGTCGAGCGCTCGACCACCAGCGCCACGGCGGCCGAGACCTCGGGCCGTCGCCGCTGCACGTCGGGCAGGTCCTCGTTGACGTGTTTCATCGCCACCCCGACCTGGCTGTCGGCGTGGAACGGAACCTGGCCGACCAGCATCTCGTAGAGGACGACGCCGAGCGAGTAGATGTCCGAGCGCTGGTCGACCGGGTGCCCCATCGCCTGCTCGGGGGCGACGTAGTCGGTGGTGCCGAGGACGCGGCCGGTGGCGGTCATCCCGTCCTGCTCGAGCTGGCGGGAGATGCCGAAGTCGGTCAGCTTCGCCCGGCCCTCGGCGTCGATCAGGACGTTCTGCGGCTTGATGTCGCGGTGGACCATCTTGCGGGCGTGGGCGACTGTGAGGCCGCGGGCGATCTCGATCGCGTAGGCCAGCGCCTCCTGGGCGTCGAGGGCGCCGACCCGGGCGATCCGCTGCTTCAGCGTCTCACCTTCGACGTACTCGAAGACGATGTACGGGTGGCCGCCGTCCTCGCCGGCGTCGATCACGGCGACGACGTTGGGATGGGATAGCTTGGCGACCGCCCGCGCCTCCTGCCGGAAGCGCTCGAGCTGGTCCGGCTGCTCGGACATCTCCCGGTGCATCACCTTGACCGCGACCGAGCGGTCGAGGGTGGTGTCGCGGGCCAGGTAGACCGTCGACATGCCGCCGCTGCCGAGCTTCGCCTCCAGCCGGTAGCGCCCCGAGAGGACGGTTCCGATCATCTGCGAGCTGGTCCGGGCGGGGTCAGTCAATTGTCTGCGTCAACGTAATCGGGGATCGCCGAGCTGGGAATAGAGTCGAGCACATGTCAATACAGGTTCGCTACTACACCGACCCCGCCTGCTCCTGGTCGTGGGGTGCCGAGCCGGCATTGCGAAGGCTGATGTGGGAGTTCGAGGGCCGGCTGGAGTTCACCTGGGTCATGGGCGGGCTCGCCCGCCGCTACGGCAGCGATTATCGCGACGACGAGGGCTCGATCGGATCCGGCCCCGATTGCTTCGCCGACCTGATGGCTCACTGGCTAAACGTCGCCGCCGAGACCGGCATGCCGTGCGACCCTCGCCTCTGGACCTCGAACCCGATCTCCAGCACCTATCCCGTCTGCATCGCGGTCGAGGCGGCGAGCGAGCAGGGCTGGGAGGCCGGGTATCGCTACCTGCGCCGGGTGCGGGAGGGGCTGATGTACGGTCGGCGCAAGCTCGACAACCCCAGCGCCCTGCTCGCCGAGGCGGGGCCCGCCGGGCTCGACGTCGGACGGTTCGAGATCGCGCTCGCCTCCCACGGGCCGCTGGAGAGCCTCGGCGCCCACATGGAAGAGGTGCGCGACGTCCCCGAGGAGCCCCGCGCCGCGGGCAAGCTCAGCCACACCGAAGGGCGCGAGCGCCTCTCCTTTCCCTCCGCGGTCTTCGTCGGCGCCGACGGCAGCAGGCACGGCGTCTGGGGTTGGCAGCCGGTCGAGGCCTACCGCGAGGCGGCACTCGCCGCGGGTGCGAGCCAGGTCAACGAGGGACCGCTGGCGCCGCTCGCGGCGGTCGAGCGCTTCGGCCCGATCTCCACCCGCGAGGCCGAAGTCCTCGGCGAGTGCCCCGGGCCGCCCACCTGCGCCGAGCTCTGGCGCCTCGCCTCCGAGTTCCGCCTGCGTCCCAACCGCGCCCTCACCGGCACGATCTGGGAGCGTGCCTGACCGCTCCACTGTTTCCTTTCGGGCGTATAGCGATGTGAAGGAACAGCGTTGCTTCGAGGGGCCTCTAGCGGTGGACCTCGCGCGGGCCCTCGACGGCCCGGCCGATCCGCTTCGCGGCCGGGTAGTGGGCGCGCAGCATCTCCAGCGCCGCTCTCTCGTCGCCTGCCGGGACGACGACGCAGAAGCCGCAGCCCATGTTGAAGACCTGGTGCATCTCCTCGTCGGAGACGGCGCCGCGCTCCTGGATCAGCTCGAACACCGCCGGCACCGGCAGCGGATCGTCGATCTCGTAGCCGACCTCGGCCGCCAGCCGCAGCAGGTTGTCGGTGCCGCCCGAGGTGATGTGGGCGAGCCCGCGCACCTCCAGCTCGGAGCGCAGCAACTCTACGATCGCCTTGACGTAGATCTCGGTCGGCTCCAGCAGGATCTCGCCGAGCGGCCGGCCGAGCGACTCGTCGTCGAGCCCGACGCCGGCGAGGGCCGCGCGGGCGAGGGTGAAGCCGTTGGAGTGCAGTCCCGAGGAGGGCAGGCCGATCACCGCGTCGCCCGGCCGCACGGCGGAGCCGTCGACGATCCGATCGAGGGCGACGGTGCCGAAACAGGCGCCGGAGACGTCGACGCCGCGCACCAGATCGCCGAGCTGTGCCAGCTCGCCGCCGGGAATCTCGATCCCGGCCAGCTCGGCGCCGCGGGCGAGGCCGACGCCGATCTGCTCGCAGACGTCGGGGTCGGCCTGCTCGATCGCGATGTAGTCGAGCATCGCCAGCGGCTCGGCGCCGACGCAGATCACGTCGTTGACGTTCATCGCCACGCAGTCGATGCCAACCGTGTCGAAGCGCCCCATTTCCTCGGCGACCAGGAGCTTGGTCCCCACACCGTCGGTGGAGAGCGCGATCCCGGTCCGCTCGTCGATCTTGATCACGCTGGCGTAGTGGCCCGGCAGCGGCACCTGCGCCGACGGCCGCCCCAGCTGGATCGAGCTCAGCGCCCGCACCAGCCCGGCGACCGCGGAATCCGCGGCCCCCTGGTCGACCCCGGCCTTGGCGTAGGCGTCGCTCATCGTCTTCCTAGTTTGACGAGCACGGCGGCCGCCAGCGCTGCCCGGTAGGCCGCGTAGGGCCAGAGAGCGCGGTCGCGCTCGACCAGGCCGATCAGGCGCTGGGAGGCGAGCGTCGAGGCGAAGGAGGCGGTGACGCCGACGGCGAGCGAGCGCCGCAGCTGAGGGGTCGTGCCGCGCCTGGCGAGGCGGGCGCCCTTCAGCGCCGTCGCCCCGACGATGATCGGCAGCGCGATCGTGCGCGAGAGCAGGTTCGCCTGGTCGCGGGAGAAGTGGCGCCAGCGCGCCGCCGCCAGGGTGACGCCGTTGCGGGAGACCCCGGGCGCCAGCGCCGCCGCCTGGGCGAGGCCGAGCGCGAGCCCGTCCGCCGCGGCCGCGTCGCCGCGCCCCCGCCGCTGAGGTCGTGTGTCGGCGACGAGCATCGCCGCGGCGCCGGCCAGCAGGCCGTAGGCGGTGGCGCGGGGACCGCCGAGCCGGCGCTCGATCGGGCGCTCCAGGGTGTAGCCGACGACCGCCGCCGGGAGAAAGGAGAGGCCGAGCAGCAGCGCCCGTCGCCCGTCGAACTGGCGCATCTCCTCGGCGATCAGCCGCCGCTGGCCGACCAGCAGCGCCGCCGCGGCGCCGGTGTGGAGGGCGACCTCGAAGCTCTTGCGGACCTCGGGGTCGATCCCGTCCCAGTCCCATCCCGCCAGCCAGGGGAGGAGGACGATGTGGGCGGAGCTGGAGACCGGCAGCAGCTCGGCCGGCCCTTGGACCAGCCCCAGGGCCACCGCACGCAGCCCCGGTACCGCTCCCGCGCCGCCTTCGCTCAAGTGCCGCTCGTGCTCGCCGGCTCGGGGGTCTTGGGCGCCTCGCCTTTGCCCTCGCCCGGCCCGCCGCCGCGCCGGCGTCTGACGATCAGGTAGACGACCCCGACGACGATCGCCAACACCACCAGGTAGTCGAGGTAGCCGAGTTTGTGGCGCCAGTCTTCCCAGTTGTTGCCGACGCTGCGACCGACCAGGGCCAGCATCAGCACCCAGGGGATGCAGCCGGCGAGGGTGTACCCCGTGAAGCGCCAGAACGGCATTTTCGCGACCCCCGCGGGCAGCGAGATGAAGGTGCGGATGATCGGCAGCATCCGCGCGAAGAAGACGGTGGCGCCGCCGTAGCGCTCGAACCAGTCGTCGGCCCATTTCAGGTGCTTGGGGCTGATGTGGATCAGCTTGTTGCGTTCGAGCAGGTCGATGCGGCCGTAGTAGCCGACCGCGTAGGCGATCCAGGAGCCGGCCAGGTTGCCGAGCACCCCCGCGGCGACGACGCCGAACAGCGTCAGTTCGCCGTTGGAGACGCTGAAGCCGGCGAACAGCATGATCGCCTCGCTGGGGATCGGGATGCAGGCGGACTCGAGGAGCATCAACAGGAAGACGGCGACGACCCCGGCCGAGCCGATGAATTCGGTGGCCACGTCGACGATCGGTTCCACCACCTTGTCGGTGATGCTGGCGAGCATGAGGAGGGTCATCGAGCGCCCATCGTACGGATTCTCCTAACGTCCCCCTAAACTGAGCGAGTCCTATGAGCCGGTTCAACCACCCGGTATACCGCGGCCGGGTCCTGCAGTTGGCGGCCGATGCCGTCCTCGTCGCGCTGGCCTACTTCCTCGCCTTCCAGCTGCGCTTCCTCGACGATCCGCACGGCTGGCCGCACCGCTACGAAATCCTCTTCGCTCAGACCGTCGGCTTCGTGATCGTCGGCAAGCTGATCGTCTTCGCCGCCTTCGGGCTCTACCAGAAGTGGTGGCGCTACGTCAGCGGTCGCGACTTCATGCTGATCTTCCGCGCCGTCGCCGTCGCCAGCGCGATCCTCGTCGTCCTCTTCGCCGTCGTCCAGCCGTTCAAGCACACCCTGCCGCGCTCGGTCGAGGTGATGGACTTCGTCCTCACCCTGGGGCTGATCGCCGGCGCCCGCCTGGCCGTGCGGCTGATCCTCGAGCGCCCCTCGCGGGGCGCCCGCCTGCCCAAGCACGAGGTGCTGGTGGTCGGCGCCGGCTCCGGCGGCCAGATGGTCGTCCGCGAGCTGCAGCTGAACCCCAACCTCGGCTCCACCGCGATCGGCTTCGTCGACGACGACCCGCGCAAGCGGGGGATGCGGATGCTGGGGCTGAAGGTGCTGGGTTCGACCCGGGAGATCGCCGCGATCCTCGACGAGACGGAACCCGACGAGGTCGTGATCGCGATCCCCTCGGCACCGGGCACGCTGCGCGGCCAGGTCGTCGCCGCCTGTCGCGAGCGCGAGATCCGCGTCCGCACCCTGCCGACCGTCTTCGAGCTGCTGCGCGGCGGCGTCCAGCTCAACAAGCAGCTGCGCGAGGTCCAGGTCGAGGACGTGCTCGGCCGCGAGCCGATCGTCGTCGAGCTCGACCGCGTCGGCGCCTACCTGCGTGACCGCATCGTCCTCGTCACCGGCGCCGGCGGCTCGATCGGCTCGGAGCTCTGCCGCCAGATCGCCCGCGTCAGCCCGCGCCTGCTGGTGATGCTCGACCACGCCGAGGACAACCTCTTCGAGATCGATCGGGAGATGCTCGAGGTGCGCCACTTCACCCACGCCGAGTCGGTCCTCGCCGACTGCAAGGAGCCGCATCGGATGCTCGAGGTGATGCAGCGCTTCAAGCCCGACGTCGTCTTCCACGCCGCCGCCTACAAGCATGTGCCGCTGATGGAGGCCAACCCCCTGGAGGCGGTCCGCAACAACGCGATCGCCACCAGGGTCACGGCCGAGACCGCGGCTGCCTCGAAGGTCGAGCGCTTCGTCCTCATCTCCACCGACAAGGCGGTCAACCCGAAGACCGTGATGGGCGCCTCGAAGGCGATGGCCGAGTGGATCGTCGAGTCGGCCGGCAACGGCCACCCGGGCACCCGCTTCGCCTCGGTGCGCTTCGGCAACGTCCTCGCCTCCTCCGGCAGCGTCGTGCCGATCTTCCGCAGCCAGATCGAGCGCGGCGGGCCGATCACGGTCACCCACCGGGAGATGACGCGTTACTTCATGACCATCCCCGAGGCGGTGCAGCTGGTTATCCGTGCCGGCGACATCGGCGCCGGCAAAGGCGAGGTCTTCGTCCTCGACATGGGCGAGCCGGTGAAGATCGTCGACCTCGCCCACAACATGATCCGCCTGGCCGGCTACGAGCCCGAGCGCGACATCGCCGTCGAGTTCACCAAGCCGCGGCCCGGGGAGAAGCTGCACGAGGAGCTCTTCGGCGCCGCCGAGAAGCTGCAGCCGACGGCGGCGAAGCGGATCAACCGCGCCGTTCGCGAGGCGCCGATCGACTCCGACTGGGTCGATTCGACCCTGAATTCGCTCGAACACCTCGTGATGGCCGGTGATGAGGCTAACTTGGCAGAGCGAGTGGTGGAGATGATCGCCGCACCGGGGGGCGACGCGGCGGCAGTCGCCTACGACGAGTAGCCTCTCGCAGCCAACTTTGGTCCATGTAGTCGAACAGATCGGCGCTTTTGCGGGCCTGGCTGCCTTTCTAGGGCTTGCCGTCCTCGCGCTGCTCTCGTTCACCCACGGTCGCGACATTCGCCGGCTGCGCGACTGGGCCGGCTCGGCACCCGAGCGCGACGCCGAGCGCAAGCAGGCGACCTCGGCGATCGCCGCCCAGCGGGCCGAAGAGCTGCGGGCGCTGGAGGAGAGCCGCACGACCGAGCACGAGGCGGTCAGCCGTCGCGAGGAACGCCGCCGCCGCCGCGAGGCCGGCCTGCCGGAAGCCGGCCGCCGTGAGCGGCTGCGGGGAGCCCTCTCGAGGATCGGCGAGCGGTTGGCGCAGCCGCGCTACCTGATCGGCCTCTTCGTGGTGATGCTGATCGTCGTCGGCTGCGTCGCCTATGCAGTGCTCGGCGGCTCCGACGAAAGCCCCAGCGGCCAGGACGGCCACCAGGCGGCCGCCAAGATCAAGCCGAGCGAAATCGAAGTCGCGGTGCTCAATGGCACCGCCGTGCCGGAATTGGCGGCCAGCTACGGCGACAAGGTCGAACGCAAGGGGTTCCAGGTGGGGGCGATCACCAACACCAGCGCCAGCTTCGAAAGCAGCGTCGTCATGTTCGCGCGCGGCCACAAGCCGGAAGCGAAGAAGGTCGCCAAGTTCCTGGGAATCTCCAAGCTGCAGCTGATGAGCCCGGAAGTCAAAGACGTCTCCGAAGGTGCGACGGTCGCGGTGATCGCCGGTGAGGACAATGCCGCGGCCGCGGGTTAGCGGAGCCGCCCTGGTCTTCGCGCTGCTCGTCCTCGCAACCGTCGCCGCCTTCGGCTGGGCGCAGCGGGTGAAGCGGGACCCGCTCGTCCTCGACAAAGCGAGCTTCGTCGGCGCGCCGGTCCTTCACCCCAAGAACCCGGTCCACAGCTTTACGCCAAACGGGGACTGCCGGTACGACACGACGCGGATTCGCTTTCGCACCACTCGATCCGACGACGCGACCGTCCAGGTGATCAAGCCCGGCGGCCGGGTGGTCATCACGCTCGCACGGGAGAAGTTCCTCAAGCGCTACCACTTCCACACCTTCTATTGGGACGGTCGTCAGCGCGGCGGCGGCATTGCCCGGCCGGGCCGCTACAAGCTGCGGGTGAAACTTCTCAACGAAGACCGAACCCTGGTCACGCCGGGGGTGATCAGCTTGCACCCGGCGCCGAAGGCAGAGAAGTCGGCCTGCGCGACGCAGGCAGGCGGGGGCGGCGCGAGGTTGACCCCTTGAGCGACTTCCTGGCCGGCGCCGGCGTCCTCGTCGCCGCCGCTGCCAGCGCCGCGGCGATCCTGCTGCCGCCCGGCAGGTTGCGCTCGCTGACAATGCTGGTCGCGATCGGCCTCGCCCCGATCCTGATCCTCGGCGACCAGTGGCACACGACCCAGATCGTCGACCTGCGGCACGACGAGGCTCGGATCGTGGCGTTGCCGGCGATCGCGATCGTCGCCGTCGGCGCCCTTGCCTACGCCTTCCGCCGCCGGCCGATCCTGCTCGCCCTGGCGATCGTCTTCGCGCTTCCATTCCGCGTCCCCCTCCACGCGGGAGGGGACACCGCCAACCTCCTCGTGCCGCTGTATCTGGTGATCGCGGCGGGCGCCATCGCTTTTCTCGTCCGCGACTGGAGGGCTCCTCCGCCGGCCCCCGTTTCCCCGGAAGGCCCAGCACGTTGGCTCCCGCGCATACTCGCTGCGGTCGTCGTCCTCTACGCGCTGCAGACGCTGTACTCGGAGGACTTCTCGAAGGGGCTCCAGAACGTTTGTTTCTTCTTGGTTCCGTTCACGGTGGCTTACGCGCTACTGAGCAACGTGACCTGGGACAGGCGCTTGCTCACGCTCGTCCTCTGGGTCGTGGGGATCGAGGCGGCCGTGTTCGTCCTCATCGGGACCGTCGAGTACGCGACGAGGGGTCTCTTCTGGAACGACCAGGTCATCAGGTCGAACGAATTCCATACCTACTTCAGGGTCAACTCGATCTTCTGGGACCCCAACGTCTACGGGCGCTACCTGGCGCTGGTGGTAGTGGTCGCCACCGCGGCGATGCTGTGGGTGAAGGAGCGGCGCCAGTTCGCCTTGCTCACCGTCCTCATCGGCGTGCTCTGGTTCGGACTGGCACAGACCTTCTCGCAGTCGAGCTTCATCGCCCTGCTGGCCGGCCTGGCGGTCCTGGCGGCGATCAGGTGGAGCCCGCGCTGGACCCTGGCTGCCGTCGTGGTGGGGGTGATCGGAGCGGTGCTCGTCGTCATTCTGGTCGGGGGCTCGGGCAAGCTCACGGCCGACCGCCTCAACGTCGATCTCAGCGGCCGCGGCAACCTCGTCTCGGGCGGCGTCGACCTCTTCGGCGAACGGCCGATCCAGGGCTACGGGTCGGGCTCTTTCCAGCAGGCCTATCGGGACCATCGGCAGAACAAGGACGTGCCGGTCACCGTCTCCCACACCGAGCCGGTCACGGTCGCCGCCGAGCAGGGGCTGATCGGCCTGGTCGCCTACGTGGCGCTGATCGTCGTCGCCCTCTTGACGATGACCACCGGGATCAGAGCCGGCCCCGCCGCCCGCGCCGCCGTGCTGGCCGCCTTCGTCGCCCTGCTGATCCATACCCTGGCCTACGCCGGTTTCTTCGAGGACCCGATCACCTGGGTCCTGCTGGCTGTCGGCGCCTCGCTCGCCGCCGCGCCTGCGCTGCCTGAGCCGGCGTCTCCCGAGCCCGCGGTCCGCGACTCCGCGTAGGGTCAGGCCGTGTCGGGATACCTGCGCCGCCTCGCGACGACCGGAGCCGCCTACACCGCGGCCAGCATCCTCTCGAAGGTCATCGCGGTCGCCCTGCTGCCGCTCTACACGCGCTATCTGTCGCCGACCGACTACGGCGCCGCCGAAGTGATGTTCACGGCCGTCGTCTCGATCAGCATCGTCGTCCGCCTCGGCCTGATCGAGGCGGTCCTGCGCTTCTACTACAAGGACGACGAGGACCCCGACCGCGTCGTCGCCGGCACCTTCGCGGGCCTCTTCTGGTTCTCGACGATCGGCGCCCTGGTCGCGCTTCCCTTCGCCGGGCCGATCGCCGAAGCGCTGCTCGACCCCAAGACCGCGGCCGAATTGGGGCAGATGGCCGACCTGGCACGGATCTCGGTCGGCGGCCTCTGGGTGCTGACGATGTTCGAGTTCCTGCTCACCCTGTTCCGGCTCGAAGAGCGGGCGCGCGCCTTCTTCGTGACGACGATCGCCAACGTCCTGGTGACGATCGCGCTCACCGTCGTCCTCGTCGTCGGCCTCGAGGAAGGCGCCCGCGGCCTCCTGCTCGGCAGCTACGCCAGCGGCGCCATCTTCGTCCTCGGGCTGATCGTCCTGCAATGGCGCCGCCTCTCGCTGCGCTTCGACACCGGAATGCTGCGCCGCCTGCTGCGCTTCGGGCTGCCGACGATGCCCGCCGAGGTCTCCCTCTACCTGCTCAACTTCGTCGACCGGATCATCATCGTCCGCTCCCTCGGCCTCGCCGAGGCCGGCCTCTACTCGCTGGCGGTCAAGTTCGCACAGGCGGTCAACGTCCTCGTCCGCGGCTTCCAGCTCGCCTGGCCGCCGCTCGCCTACTCGATCCGCGACGACGAGGAGGCGCGTCGCACCTATGCCACCGTGGTGACCCTCTTCGTGGCCGGTTGCGCCTTCGTCGTCACCGGGATGTGGATGTTCTCGCGCTGGATCGTCCGCGCCCTCGCCGCGCCCCGGTTCTTCGACTCATACGAACCGATCGGACTGATCTCGGCGGCGGTCACCCTCTACGCGCTCTACATGGTGATGGTGGTGATCCTCGGCCGCACCGGCCGCACCGAGTTCAACTTCCCGGCGGCGATCGCGGCGCTGGCCGCCAACGTCGTCCTCAACCTGATCCTGGTGCCGTCGCTCGGCATCGTCGGCGCCGCGCTGGCGCTGGTCGCGTCATACCTGGTCGTGGTGGCGCTGATGTACGTCTTCACCCAGCGCCTCTTCCACGTCCCCTATCAGTGGGGGCGGCTCGCTCGGGTCGTGCTCACCTCGGCCGCCCTGGTCGGCGCCGCCGAACTGCTGATGCCGACCTCCGGCTTCGCCGGCCTCCTCGGCCGCGTCGCCCTCTTCGGCGCCTACCCGCTCGTCCTCTTCGTCAGCGGCTTCTTCACTCCGGGCGAGCGCGCCTGGCTCGCCCGACTCCGTCACCCCGCCGAGCTCGCCGCCGGGATCCGCAGTCTCCGCACCGAACCAGCCGCATCCGACGACGGCGTCCCAGAGACCTACGAGGTCGAGCTGATGGACGAAGACCTACGCCCCTGATGGCGGTGCCGCATCGGACTTCGACCACAGTGGGGTGGGGCAAGAGTCGGCTGCGGAGCTGAGTCTTTGGGGGAACCGCGCAACCGGGGTCAACCCACAGTCATGAGCGCTGCTGTTTCGGGGTCCCTGCGTCCTTGCCTGCCGACGCCTGGATCTGGTCAGCGCGGTCGCGCAAGCTTTCGCCGCGGGCCGGGAACAGCGCCTGCCGGGCGTGGGCCCGGTAGATGGCGGCGGGGTGGTCGGGGAGCACGGTTGCGGCGAGGGCTCGGGCGGCGTAGGACCAGGCGGTGAGGATGCGGACGGTCCAGGCCGCCGCGGCCGAGTGGTGCTTGCGCATGTAGAGGTCGCGGTTGCGGTGGAATTCGACGATCCGCGGCAGGCCCTTGGCTAGGTCGGTGGAGAGCTGGTCGTGGTGGACGGCGCCGGCGTCGGGGACGAAGAGCGAGTGCCGGCCGGCGTCGAGCAGCCGCTTCGCCAGGTCGCACTCGTCGTAGTAGACGAAGAAGGCGGGGTCCAGGTAACCGACCGTCGCGACCGCCTCGCGGCGGACCATCAGGGCGCTCGACTGCGCCCAGTCGACGCGCCGGGTCTCCAGGCCTTGGCTCTGCACGGTCAGCCATCGGTGCAGGAAGACCGCCCCGACCAGGGCGCTGCTGACGCCTGGGAAGCGCCAGGCGCAGGGGACCGGGTTGCCGTCGGAGTCCAGCAGCAGCGCCCCCGCGGCGCCCGCTCGCGGATCCGCGTCGAGCGCCGCCGCCAGCGCCGCCACGGCGCCGTCCCGCAGCTCGGTGTCCTCGTTCAGCAGCAGGCAGTAATCGCCCCACGCTTCGCGCAGCAGGGTCGAGTCGTTCTGCGCCTTGCCCGCGCGCCGCTCCAGCGCGAAGAGGCGGATATCGCCGTCCAGCGCCCGCACCGCCTCGGCCGAGCCGTCGTCGGAGGCGTTGTCGAGGACGAGGATCTCGCGCTCCATCCCCTCCGGGTGGGTGCGCTGGATCGCGGCCAGGCAGGCGAGCAGGTACTCGCGGCCGTTCGTGTTCACGACGCAGTAGGAGAGCGTGGGCGCCAAGCCGGTCACGATAATCGTCGGCCGTGCACCAGCGACCCCGCAGGAGCCGATGAAAGTTCAGTTGGTCGATCCCTCGGCATTCACGCCGCCCTACGACCGCGCCCTGGCGGCGGCGCTGGCCCGCGCCGGCGCCGAGGTCGAGCTGCTCACCACCCGCTTCCTTTACGGGCCGGTCCCGCCCGCCGAGGGATACCGAGTCGACGAGCGCTTCTACCGCCGTACCGCCGCACGCGGTCTCGAAGCCTTCGGCCGCCTGCCGTTCAAGGGGGCGGAGCACCTGTCGGACATGCTGCGCTTCCGCCGCCAGGCGGACGCCGACGTCGTCCACTACCAGTGGTTGACGGTCCCCTCGCTCGACGCCCACCTGCTGCCGCCGGCCCGACCGCGGGTGATGACCGCCCACTACATCCTGCCGCCGCGCCCGAGTCGCCGCACGCTCCGCTCCGCCCATGGCCTCTTCTCGCGCATGGACGCCGTCGTCGCCCACTCCGAGCTCGGGGCGACCCGCCTCCGCGATGAGGTCGGCCTCGACCCCGACAGAGTCCGGGTCATCCCTCACGGAGCCTTCGACTACCTGACCCGGCTGCCGGAGGAGAAGCCGCTGCCGGAGGAGCTGGAGGGCGCCGAGGGGCCGGTGATCCTCTCCTTCGGCCTGCTGCGCCCGTACAAGGGAATCGAGAGCCTGCTTGAGGCCTTCCGCCGCCTGCACGGCGCCGAGCTCTGGATCGTCGGCAACCCGCGGATGGACGTCGGGCCGCTGCGCGAGCTTGCTGCCGAGGCCGCCGGCCGTGTTCGCTTCGTCACCCGCTTCGTCGAGGACGCCGAGATCCCGGCGATCTTCCGCCGCGCCGACGTCGTCGCTCTGCCCTACCTCGACGCCGAGCACTCCGGCGTCCTCTACACCGGCCTCGCCTTCGGCAAGCCGCTGGTCCTCAGCTCCGTCGGCGGCTTCCCCGAGGTCGCCGATGCGGGCGCCGCCCGCCTGGTCGCCCCCGGCGACGTCGACGCCCTCGCCGCCACCCTCGACGAGCTGGTCGGCGACGACGCCGCCCGCGCCGAGCTCGCCGCCGCGGCCGGCGCTGCGGCCGCCGGTCCCTTCTCCTGGGACGAGGCAGCCCGCCGCACCCTCGACCTTTACCGCGAGCTGCTGGAGCCGCGATGACCACCGTCGCCGCGATCCTGTTCTGGGGCAGCCTCGCCCTACTGCTCTACACCCACCTCGGCTACCCGCTGCTGCTCTGGGCCCTGGTCTGGTTTCGCCGCGCGCCCTCGCCAGGCGCCTCTGCCAGGACGGGCCGCGGAGCCCCGCCGGATCCATCGCCGATTGCTCCCGCGCAGGCCGCGGCGAAGCAGCTGCCGTCGGTGTCTTTGATCGTCCCGGCCTATGACGAGGAGGAGGTGATCGCCGACAAGGTCGCCAACGCCCTCGCCCTCGACTACCCGCGCGAGAAGTTGCAGCTGATCGTCGCCTCCGACGGCTCCGCCGACGCGACCGCCGAGCGCGCGCGCGAGGCCGGCGCCGACATCGTGCTCGAGCTCGAGCCCGGCGGCAAGGTCGCCGCCCTCAACGCCGCCGCCGAGCGCGCCGACGGTGAGCTGCTGGCCTTCTCCGATGCCAACAGCCTCTGGGAGCCGGCGGCCCTGCGGCGCCTGGTCGAGCCCTTCTCCGACCCCGCCGTCGGCTACGTCTGCGGTCGGGTCCGCTTCACCGACCCGGGCGGAGGCAACCTCGAGGGCGCCTACTGGCGCTACGAGATGGCGGTGCGGGAACTGGAGTCCGAAGTCGGCGGCGTCACCGCCGGCAACGGCGCGATCTACGCCGTGCGCCCGGACGACTACGTCCCCCTGGCGCCCTCGGGGAGCCACGACCTCAGCTTCCCTTTCCTGCTTGCCAAGCGCGGGCAGCGTTCCCTCTACGCACCCACCGCCCGGGCCGAGGAGAAGATGGTCCCGACCCTGGACGGAGAGTTCGCCCGCAAGCGGCGGATGATGGTCGGCCTCTGGGACATCGTCGTCGGCGAAGGAATGCTGGACCCGCGCGGCTACTCGCCGCTCTACGCCTTCGAGCTGGCCTCACACCGGCTGCTGCGCTACCTCAGCCCCTTCCTCCACGTCGTCGTCCTGCTCGCCAACCTGGCCCTGCTCGGCCACGGCTGGTTCTACGCCTTCACCTTCGTCGCTCAGCTGGCCCTGATCGTGGCCGCGCTGCTGGGCCGGGTACTTCCTCTGCTGCCGTTCCGACTCGCTCGCTACTACGTGATGACGACCGCCTCGATCGCCGCCGGCCTCTGGGACCGCCGGCGTCGCGGCGCCCAGGGTCGCTGGGAGAAGGCGGAGGGGACCCGCTGATGCCGCGCCTCCTCGACATCCTGATCGCGACGCTCGCCCTGTTGGTGCTCTCGCCCTTCCTCCTCGTCGCCACGATCGCGATCAAGCTCGGCGGTCGCGGTCCGATCCTCTACCGCCAGCGCCGCGTCGGCCTCGACGGCCGCGAATTCGAGATGCTGAAGCTGCGGACGATGGTCGCGGGCTCCGACCCGGTCGGCGTCGGCACCGTGGTCACCCGCGACGACCCTCGCGTCACCCGCGCCGGCCGCTTCCTCCGGCGCACCTCCCTCGACGAGGTGCCGAACCTGATCAACGTCCTCCGCGGCGAGATGGCGATCGTCGGCCCGCGCCCGACGATCCCGGCCCAGGTCGCCGACTACACCCCGCGCCAGCACCGCCGCCACGAGGTCCTCCCCGGGATCACCGGCTGGGCCCAGGTCCAGGGCCGCGCCGGGATCCCCTGGGAGCAGCGGATCGAGCTCGACGTCTGGTACGTCGAACACCGCAGCCTCGCCCTCGACCTCCGGATCCTTGCCCGCACCGCCTGGCTGGTCCTCACCGGCCAGGGCCTTTCCCCCGACTAACCCCGCAGACGGGCCGATTTCCGCTGATATACACCGCAAATCGGCCCATCGACCTCGGATAGGGTTGGCGCGTGAGCGAGCGGCCAGAGGTGAGCCTGCGGCGGTTTGCGGCCGGGGATGCGGCAGCTGTGCATCGCTGGTTCAACAACCCGGAGGCGACTGCGTCGCTGATGGAGCAGCGCGACAGCTTCTCGCTCGAGCAGGCCGAAGCCTGGGCGCGGCGGGCGATGGACGACTCCGGTGAGGACCGCAAGTACGCGATCGTCGTCGAGGGCTACGAGGAGCCGGTCGGCTTCACCGCCCTCTACGGGCTCTTCCGCCAGACCGCGCCGGAGCTGGGCGCGCTGATCGGCGACGACGTCCGCGGCAAGGGCGTCGGCCGGCGCGCCGAGGCGCTGACGATCGCCAAGGCCTTCGACGAGTTCGGCGCCCACCGTGTCTACGGCCGCATCCCCGCCCGCAACGAGATCGCCAAGAAGACGGTCAGCAGCCTCGGCTGGGTGCACGAGGGGACGATGCGATCACACCTCGCCCGCGCCGATGGCCCCGCCGACGACTGCGAGGTCTGGGGCGTCCTTCCGGACGAGTTCCGAGCCGCCGCCGCGGACCTCTTCAAGTGAGCGGACACGACCGCGGGGTGAGCGGGCAAGGCGCAAGGGCGGAGCTGATCGACGATCGCGGCGAAGCCGCAGTCGTCGAGGACTTCTTTCGTTCGCGCCCCTTCCTCGACGCCGAGGGCGTCAGCCACACGCTGCGGATCGAGACTGACGCCGGCGAGGAGCTGCTGGCGCCGCTGATCGTGCGCCCGGTCGGCAACGGCCCCGAGCGCGACGCGATCTCCCCCTACGGCTACCCGGGGCTCGTCCCCCTCGAGCCCGGCAAGTGTTGTTCCCGCCATGCGGGAACAACTGCAGCCGCGCCGGAGGGCGGAAGGCTCGATCCCGACGCGATCGATTTCGGAGCCACCGGGCTGATCAGCATCTTCCTCCGCCACCGCCTCGGGCCGCCGCCCCTGGCCAGGGCCGGCGAGCGCAACGTCGTCCAGATCGCCGACCCGGATCTGCCACCGAAGAGCCGGCCCGGCGATCGCCGCCAGATCCGCAAGAACCTCGAAGCCGGCTACGAGGTCGAGCTCGTCCCCGCCGCCGAGACGACCCCCGAGCAGCGCGGCGCCTTCCTCGACCTCTACGAGCAGACGATGCGCCGCACCGCCGCCGCCGCCCACTACTTCTTCGGC
Organism: Solirubrobacterales bacterium; assembly: GCA_036403715.1. Lineage (GTDB taxonomy): Bacteria > Actinomycetota > Thermoleophilia > Solirubrobacterales > 70-9 > VAYN01. The sequence continues at coordinate 27,475 of DASWQL010000009.1, read as the reverse complement.
GCCGCCTACTTCGACCGCATCCTCGAAGCGGACCGCACCTGGCTCGCCTTCGCCCTGGCGCCCGGCGGCGACCCCGTCGCGGCCTCGATCGCCGCCGCCGGCGACGGCTACCTCCATTACTACCTCAGCGGCAGCGCCGACTCACACCTGCGCGACTCGCCGATGAAGAACGTCGTCAGCCGCCTGGTCGAGCACTCGACCCACCTCGGCCTGCCGCTCAATCTCGGCGGCGGCATCGCCCGCGGCGATGCCCTGGAGGAGTTCAAGCGCGGCTTCGCCAATCGCGAGCAGGTTTGGCACACGTCCGAGATCGTCTGCGACCGCGCCGCCTACGACCGCCTCAGCGCCGGTCGCGCCGCCGCCGGGTTCTTCCCCGCCTACCGGGCCTGATCGCCGGAACCGCGCCTTTACTGCGCGGTCGCCGGGGTCGGCCCGGTGAATTTGAACGCGTTCACAGGCTCGCCGCCGTATTTGCCCCAGGTCGCCTTGCCGAAGGCACGGATCGCGTCGAGCGTCGCCGCACCTTTGTAGGTGGGGCAGCCGAGCAGGTTCGTCCAGGTCGTCGCCGCCACCGCGTAGGGCATCTTGTCGTTCGGGAACAGCAGCGCCGCCCCGTACATCGTGTCGTACAGCCCCTTCAGCGCCAGCTGGTCCTTTTCCGGCAGCTTCGGCGAGTACTGGATCTCCATCCGCCCGTGCTCGAGCGAATGCACGTAGTCGATCGCCGCCGGCGTTTCTCGATAGGCCCCGTCGGCCTGCTGGTATGGCGGTTCGACGTGCGCGCCCGAGGTCGGCGGATTGGTCTTGTAGTTCGGTTCCGGCGAGCCGGCCGGGATGTGTTCGTGCCCCTCGTCCTTCAGTTTCAGTTTCAGCACGCAGCCGGCCTTCTTGGCCGCCTCTTTGAGGTTCGTCGTCTGCACCGGCGGCGGCGGAGTCCCGGCCCGTTCGTCGGGCGTGACCCCGTTGGTCGAGCCGTAGCTGGCGTTGAGGTTGATGTGGGCGTCGCCGCTGGCGCTGGCGCCGCCACCGCCGCTGGCGAGGAGGAAGACGACGACCACGGCGGCCAGGACCACGGTCGCGGCGACTGCGTAGCCGACGACCAGGCGTTTACGGCCTGACTTCGCCTCGCTGCGTTCGCCTTCGATCCGTTCCTGGCGGAGTTTCTCTCGTTCTCTTTCGCGCTCGCCCTTGCCCATTACTTTCTCTCCCTCAGACTATTTTGCCGCTTCGACGAAGCCGGCGTCTCCCCTCACCCGCTCCCAGGGACGAGACGCTCGCAGTGCCCCCAGCACGGCACGAGTCGCCGGCGCCCTGTTCAGCGCATAGAAGTGTATCCCGGGCGCGCCGGCGATCAGCAGCTCGGCGCACTGCTGAGCGGCGAAGGCGATGCCGAGCTCGAACTCACGCTCCGGGTCGCCGCCGGCGGCCTCGAAGGCGGCTTCCAGCGGCGGCGGGATCGTCGCGTCGCAGAGGTCGCAGATCCGCTTCGTCTGGGCAAAGCCGGCGACCGGGATCACCCCGGCGAGGATGGGCACTTCGATCCCTCGCTGTCGCGCCGCTCGCACGAAGTCGAAGTAGACGCTGTTGTCGAAGAAGAGCTGGGTGATCAGGAAGCCCGCCCCCGAGTCGACCTTGGTCTTCAGGTAGGCGAGGTCGGTCTCGAGGTCCGGCGCCTCCGGGTGGACCTCGGGGAAGCAGGCGCCGCCGATCGCGAAGTCCCAGTCGGCGGCGATGAAGGCAGCCAGCTCGGCGGCGCTGCCGAGCCCGCCGTCGGGTTGCACGAAGTCCTCTTCGCCGCGTGGGGGATCGCCCCGCAGGGCGAAGACGTTCTCGATCCCGGCCTCGGCGATCTTGTCGAGCGTCGTCGCCAGGCCGTCGGTGGTCTCGCCGACGCAGCTGAGGTGGGCCATCGTCTCAAAGCCGATCTCGTCCTTCAGGGCCTTGGTGATCTCGACCGTGCCGTCGCGGGTGGAGCCGCCGGCCCCGTAGGTGACGGAGACGAAATCGGGCTCGAGGTGACCCAGCTCGCGCGCAGTTTCGTAGAGCTGGTCGGTCGCCTCCGCCGTCTTCGGCGGGAAGAACTCGACCGAGAAGGTCGGCCGCCGCGAGGCGATGATCTCGTCGATTCGCATGGCGAGAGGGTACCCAGCCGCCCGCGGACGCGGGGGCGCGCGGCGCGCTTCGGCCTGATCAGCGCGCCCGCGCGGGCAGGGCGGAGGCGGTGCCTCGCTTGTCGACCCGCGCCTGGAATACGCCTGGAGGCGATGAAGTTGAAGGTCTTTGCGAAATTCTCGCCCGCGCAGCCCTTGCAACGGCAGTGACAAACGAGCTAAGTTGATCTCTGCGACCGGGAAAGACCGCGCCCCACGGAAGCCAAGTGGATAGTGGTCTCGAAGGTGGCGCAACGAGCTTCTAAGCGCGAAGGCTACGCGCGAGGCAGGCAACCGAGCGTCATCACCGGTCGTTTTCTCGTGCCTCGGCCCGTCCGACCGGCTTCCTAGCTTTGGGGACGGTCACGGGTGTCCTGCCCCCCCGTGGCCGGCGACCGGGGCGCACCGCACTGGGAGCCGGGTGCCGCAGGCGAACCCCGTGAGCGATCGCCGAGGCTAGCCCGCCCGCTCCTGCTTCTCGAAGGCAGTCGTGATCGTCGCTCCCGAGGCGCCGCGATCCGCGGAGACGGCCGCGAGCCGCACCCCGGCCCAGCTCCGCCCCGGCGGCAGCTGCAGCGCCAACGTTCCCTGACGGCCCTCGACCGGAAACGCGTGCGCCGCGCTCGGCTCGTCGCTGCCGTCGAACGGCGCAGCGACGATCCGGGCCGGCTCCGCCTCGCCCGCGGAGGGCTCTGGGAAGCCGTAGGAGACGAGCGCGAGGTGCCCCTCCCGCCGGGCTTCGACCCGCGGTCGCGGCGGCGGTGTCAGACCGCCCGCACCCTCGGGGTCGCCCCAAGGTCGCGCCTCGGCGTGGAGCTCGGCCGGGTCCCACCACCAATGCTGCTGCCGCGGGCCCCGAGGGCTATCGCGCTCGAAGTACTCGCGCCTGCGGGTGGAGCCCCAGCGTCCCGGCCAGAGCACCCAGCCGGGGCCGTCGTCGCCGATCGGCTCCAGCCGCGGGCGCAGCCGTGGACCGAGGCCGTCGTTGCGGTCGGCGACGATCGCCGCCGCGAAGCTCCCGGGCCGAGGCCGCGGCACGTGCGAGCCCCGCGAAGGAAAGACGACGGGCGCTTGGCCGTCGCCGGTCGACGCGAGCTCCAGCTCCTCCCAGCCGATCCGTTCCGCTCCCACCGGCTGCGCGAAGGTGGCCGCGTCGGGGACGCCGCCGTCCCCCAGCCGCAGCTGCACCATCTCCCAGTCTCCCTCGCGCTGCTCGAGCCCCAGCATCCCGCGGTCGTCGTAGTAGTGGAAGAACCAGTACTGGAGCCAGAGCACTCCGTCTTCGTCGTGCCGCGCGCGTCCGTAGACGACGTCGGCGGCGTCCGGCCGGGCCCGCAGCGCCGCGGCGTCGGCGGCGTGGGAGCCACCGCACTCGTCGAGGAAGTCGTCGTCGTGGACCGCTTCGCCGTTGGCGTAGGTGGTGCCGTCGAGGAAGTCGAGATCGAGCCGTGGCTCGCCGGGGGCGGGCGCGGCGGCTGCGATCAGGCTCCCGTCGCCGCGGTGCAGCGTGTTGCAGCGCCCGGGCACGGCGTGCTCGCAGATCGTCGCCACCGAGTCGGCCCGGAAGCTCTCCAGCGAGTCGTATTGGAGCAGCGGGCGGTGGCGTCGGAGCAGAACGGTCAGCTCCGCCGAGGTCGGCTGTCCCCTGCGTTTGCCGACCCCGCTCCCTCGCGGACGCAGCCGACCGAGGAGGGTTCGGCGGCCGCTGGCGGCAAGAGCGGCCCGGGCCCGCTCTTCCGCCATCCAGTCCGGGTGAGGCGGCTCGGGCGGCCCGCAAGCGATCCCGCCCAAGGTCCCCAGGTCGTGATCGCGCAGAGCGGCGTCGGCGGCGAGGTAGCCGTGGTTCTCGAGCACCGCCTGCTCGGCCTCGCCGAAGGCATCGAGATCGGTCCGCACCGCGCTGATCGTCTGCGTGACCAGGGCCGGGCTGTAGCCGGGAGGGTGCCTGGTGGCGCCGAAGTGCCATTGCACGCATTCCTCCCAACCCGCGGCCAGCCCACTCAGGGTCAGGCCGGAGGCGCCGAAGACGAAGCGCGGTCCCCAGCGCGACTCGCCCCCCAGGGATTCCACGAGCTCACGCGCGTACCGCTCCTCGAGGGCTGCATCGGCGGCGATGCCGGGCAGCGGCCGTCGCAGCAGCGCTCGCGCTCGGGCGTTGCGCCGGACGATTTCCCGCAGCGGCTGGGCAACCTTCTCGGGCCAGTCGCGGTAGGCGCCGTGCAGGGGCCACGGAACCTGGGTCGCCAGTAGCGCCGCGAGGATGCTGCCGCCCGAGACTGCCCCGACGGTCCCGATCTGGGCCAGCATCCCGAGCTCGTTCAGCCTGGTCAGGGCGCCGAGATGGAAGAGGGCGGCACGGTACCCGGGGCCCGCCAGCCAGAGCGCCTTTTCGCCTCGGTCCGCTTCCTCCGGCGCCAGGCCCCCGAGCCGGCCGAGGGTTGCGTCTGCCCTCGCCGCCGCTGGTTGATCTGGGTGCCGAGACATTGAACGCAGCGCATTTAATCAGTGCGTTTTGCTGCAACTGATTGGAGCGGTCGAGCTGTGCAAGGATGGATTCGATGAGCGGGGAGGTGCGCTACGAGCGCTTGGGGGCCGTTGCGGTACTGACGATCGACCGGCCCGAGCGCCGCAACGCCGTCGACAGCGCCACCGCTCGCGCGCTGCGCCAGGGATTCGAGGACTTCGAGGCCGACGACTCTGCCCGCGTCCTCGTCCTCACCGGCGCCGGCGGCGAGGCCTTCTGCGCCGGCGCCGACCTCAAGGCGCTCGACCTCGACGTCGACGACCCCGCTGGTCCCGAGGGCTTCACCCGCCTCACTCCCTCGAAGCCGGCGATCGCCGCGGTCAACGGCTGGTGCCTGGCGGGCGGCCTCGAGCTGGCCCTCTGGTGCGACCTCCGGATCGCCACCCCCGGTTCGACCTTCGGCTTCTTCGAGCGCCGCTGGGGCGTGCCCCTGGTCGACGGCGGCAGCCAACGCCTGCCGCGGCTGATCGGGATGGGCCGGGCGATGGAGTTGATCCTGACCGGCCGCGCCGTCGCCGCCGAGGAGGCTCTGGAGATCGGCCTCGTCAACGAGCTCGTCGCTGCGGGCGAGCATCTCGGGCGAGCACTCGAGCTGGCCGAGCGGATCGCCTCCTTCCCCCAGGAGACGATGCTCGCCGACCGCCGCGCCGCGATCGAGGGCTTCGGAATGCCGCTCGCCGACGGGCTCGAGCACGAGCGCAGGCTCGGGCGCGAGGTCCTCGACGTCGCCGTCCGCGGCGCCGCCCGCTTTGCCGCCGGCGAGGGGCGCCACGGCGAGGGCGTCTGAGCCCGCTCAAACCGTCTGCCCGACCCGCTCCATCTCCGCTTCGGCGGCTTCGGCGCCGAGGTAGGGCATCAGCACCGCGAAGACCAGCTGCGGCAGGATCCGCCCCAGCTCGTCCGCGCGTCCCGCCCTGACCTCGTCGAAGATCAGCGATGTGGCGCCGCCGACCGCGAAGCGGGCGGTGCCCGGCGGCAGGTTCTCGCCCTGCGAGGAGACGGCCTGTCCTTCCTCGAGCAGGGGCGCGAAGCGAGCGAGCGCGTCGCGGTAGCGGGCGCGAGCCTCCTCACCCACCGCGGTCACCTCGACGATCGCCATCCGGGCGATGTCGGCCTCCGCCGCCAGCAGCTCGAGCAGGGCGCGGAGGGCGGCGACGATCCGATCCGGCCAGGGCGACCCGGCCATGCTCTCGTAGGCGCCGGAGACGTGGGCGAAGAGGACGTCGACCGCGGCCTCGTAGGCCTCCAGAAAGCACTCCTCTTTGCCCGTGAACAGCTGGTCGAAGGTCTCGCGTGGGACCCCGGCGACCTCGACCACGTCGGCGACCGTCGCGCCCTCGTAGCCCTTCGCGGCGACGGTGTGCACCATCGCCTCGAGCAGCCGCTCACGCTCGGAGCGGACCGCGTAGGCCCACGGCAAAGGGGAGACCGGAGCAGACCGAGAGCGTGGATCCGATGCCGATGACGAACCCATTCGTATTCAGCGTACGCCGGTGGGGACTAGCTGTCCATGCGCAGCTCGGCGCTCGCCGCCTCGACCCCGTAATAAGGGAGGACGGCGACGTACATCAACTCCGGCAGCAGCCGCGCGAAAGCGCCTTGGCGGCGTGATGCGAGGCGGGTGTGGAGAACCGAGTGGATGCCGGCCGCCACCGCCTCCGGGGCGATCGTCGGTGCCAGGGCGGCGCCGTCCCCTGCCAGCCGCGCCCGGTCGAGGTAGGAGCCGACCCTCTCCATCGCCGCGTCGCGCCTGGCCAAGGCCCGCGGGCCCGCGGCGTGGACCTCGACGAGCAGCGCCCGGCCGACGTCCGGCTCGGCGTCGAGGAAGGCGAGCACCGCCGCCAGCCCGGCTCGCAGCTCGTCTCTCCAGCCGATCGCTTCGGCGGTCGCCTCGCGCACCAACGCTTCGACCCGCTGGATGCCCGCGTCGTAGGCGTGCAGGTAGCAATCGAGCTTGTCCTGGAAGTTGTCGTAGAAGGCCTGCCGGTAGAGCCCGGTCCGGTCCAGCACCGCCCGCACCGAGGTCGCGGCGTAGCCTTCTGCCCCGACCGCTTCGAGCATTCCTGCGAGGATAAGTTGCCGCTTCGATGAGGTCACGTACGCCCCACCGCTGGGGCCTTTTGAGGTTCGATCAGGAGAACGCTTTGTCTGCTCACGGTACTCTAGAGGTATTCGTCCTCTCGGCACGGCGGCAGGGACCTGAGCTTCAGGTACTGTGGCGTTCGTGACTCCCCGCGCCCCCTCCGTTCGCCCTCGCCCGGGCCGGCACCAGCTGACCCGCGAGTTCATCGCGCAGCACCAGAGGGCGCGGGTGATAGCCGCCCTCGCCGACGAGACCGTCGACAAGGGATACCGGGCGGTGACCGTGGCCGACATCGTCCGCCGCGCCGGGATCGCCCGCAACACCTTCTACGAAAACTTCTCCTCCAAGGAGGACTGCTTTCTCGCCGCCCAGGACTACGGCGCCGAGGCGGCACTGGCCCAGGTGGTCGAGGCGGCGGGCAGCGTCGAGAGCTGGCAGGCCCGCGTCAGCGCCGGACTCGCCGCCTTCCTCAGCTCGGTCGCCGGATCCCCGGCCCTCGCCCGCGCCTGCTTCGTCGAGGCTCTCTCCGCCGGCCCGGCCGCGATCGCGCGCTACGAGCAGTCGCTGCAGGCGTTCCTGCCGCTCTTTCGCGTCGGCCGCAAGATCTCGCCGCATGGCGAGCAACTGCCGCAGACCCTCGAGGAGACGATCATCGGCGGCATTTTCTGGATCATCTACCAGCGAATCGTCCTCGGCGAGACCGAGCAGATCGAGCGGCTGCTGCCGGAGCTGGTCGAGTTCGCGCTGACTCCATACATAGGGGCGGAGTCGGCCAAGCGAGCGGCGACCGAATAGGTATCCAGGCTGCCCAGGTCCAATTGCTCTGACCGGTATCGTCGCCTCGTGGCCCTAGATCCAGCCGACACCTCTGCGGGGGCAGCCCACGAATACCCACCCGAGTTGGCGCGCCTTCCCCCGGGCAGGCACGGCCTTCCACGCGAGTTCGTAATTCACAACCAGCGCGAGCGCCTGATCGCCGGCCTCGCCGAGGCGATTGCCGAGAACGGCTACGCCGGCACCACGATCGCGCACATCACCCGCCACGCGGCGGTCTCGCGGCGGACCTTCTACGAGCACTTCAGCAGCAAGGACGAGTGCTTCGTCGCGGCCTACGACACGGTGATCGCGGAACTGCGCGAGCTCGTCGGTGAGGCCTTCGGCGAGGAGGACGACTGGGCGCACGCGGTCAAGGCCGGGATCGCGACGATGCTCGGCTTCCTCGCCGCCCAGCCGAACCTTGCCCGACTCTGCATGGTCGAGGCGCTGGTCGCCGGCCCGGTCGTCGTCGAGCGCTACGACGAGGCGATCGAGAGCCTGATCCCCTACTTCCGGGCAGGTCGTGACGGCCGCTCGCCCGAGGTTCTCTCCCGCCTCTCGCCGACCACGGAGGAGGCCCTGGTCGGAGGGATGGTCTCGCTCATTTCCCGCCGCATCTTCGCCGGCCGGATCGACGAGCTCGAGGCGCTGCTCCCGGATCTCGTCGAGTTCGCCCTGACGCCCTACCTCGGCAGCGCCGAGGCGGCGAAGATCGCTCGCGAGGACTAGCTCCTACCCCGGCGGCTCGACGTCGCCACGCACTGCCCGACTCGGATCGAGGTCCTGGCCTCCTCGCTGCCCCTGGTCCCGGCGGTCTTGCCGCGGCGTAGAAGCTCGTCGAAATTCCCCTTGATTTCGTTCGCCGCATGTACGAACATACGTTCGTATGGAGATCGCTTGCGTCATCGACACTGACCTCGCGGCTCCCGTGCGCCCGGGCGGTTCCGGGGGGCTCCTGCCCGGGCGCTCCTCTCTTTCCGATCCGGTCGCGGCGGCGGAGGCTACCGAGGCGATGGTGCGCTCCCTGGAGGCGATCGGGGCGGCGGTCGAGTCGGAGCGGGCCGGCGAGGCCTTCTTCGCGGTCGACGGCCTGCGCGGGATCCACCGCGGCGACAGCGTCGGTGTCCTCGCCGCTGCCCGGCAGGCGGTGGGGAGGAGGGCGCGACTTGCCACCGGGCCGAATCGCTTCGCCGCCTTCGTCGCCGCGGGCGGCTGGTCGCGGCCGGTGCCGATCGCGGCGCTGGAGAGCCGCCTCGGCGTCCCCGAGCGGGAGGCCGCCGACTTCCTGATCGCCCTCGAGCGCTTGGGAATCGAGACGCTGCCCGCGCTCGTCCGCCTCTCTCCCGACCAGGTCGCCGACCGTTTCGGCCCACTCGGCCTGCGAGCGCTGCGCCTGGCCCGCGGCGAGGACGAGCCGCTGCGCCCGCGCACTCCCCACGAGGAGTTGGTCGAGCAGATCGAGCTGCCGGAGGGGACCGCCGGGCGCCAGCTCGACCGCGCCCTCGAGCTGCTTGTCGACCGCCTGCTCGCCGCTCCCCAGCGGCGCGGCAGGACGCTGCTCGGACTGCGCCTCGGGGCGCTGCTCTCCGGCGGTGGCAGCTGGAGCGTCGAGCAGGGTCTGGGCAGGCCGAGCGCCGTCGCCCGGGTCCTGCGCAGGGTGCTCGTCCCTCGCCTCGAGGACCTGCCCGGCCCGGCGGAGGCGCTGCGGCTGCGGGCGCTCGGCTTCGGCCCTCCCGCCGGCGACCAGCTGGAGCTCGCGGTCGGCGGCTCGGAGCCGCGCCGGCGCCGGCTCGGCGAGGCGGTGCGCGAGGTCCGCGCCGCGCACGGGGCCGAGGCGCTGTTGAAGATCCTTCCGGTGGAGTCCGCTTCGCGGGTGCCCGAGCGCTGGGCGATGCTGACTCCCTTCCCAGAGCTGTGACCCCGGGGCTGCGTCGTCTCTACACCCCGCGGCCGGCGGCGGTCAACGTCGGCGCCGACGGCGTGCCGCTGGAGGTCGACGGCGTCGCCGTCGAGGGGGTCCGCGAGGAGTGGCTGGTGGAGGACCGCTGGTGGACGCCGCGGCCGCTGCGCCGCCACTACTTCGAGCTGGCGCTGGCCGATGGCCGCGCCCTCACCGTCTTCCGCCGCGGCGGCGGCGAGCGCTGGTACCGGCAGCGGGCCTGAGCAGCGGCGATGCCGGACGCCCCGTACATAGAGCTGCACGCCCACTCCGCCTTCTCCTTCCTCGACGGTGCCTCGACGCCGATGGAGCTGGCCGCGGCGGCGGCGGAACGGGGCTATCCCGCCTTCGCCCTCACCGACCACGACGGCGTCTGGGGCTCGATGGAGTTCGCCCACGCCTGTCGGGGTTTCGGAATCCGCGCCATCACGGGGGCGGAGTTGACCGTGCGGACAGGCTCCGGCAGGTACATCCATCTCACCCTCCTCGTCGAGAGCGCGGTGGGATACCGAAACCTGTGCAGGTTGCTTACGCAGGCCCACGCCCACACCCGTGACAACACGGCGCGCGTCGCCACCCAGCCCTGGGCGACGCTGGAGCAGCTGGAGGAGCACGCGGAGGGGCTCGTCTGCCTCTCCGGCTGCGCCCGCGACGGGGCGCCGGCGGCCGCCTGGGAGCGGGGGGACAGCGCCGCCGGCGAGCGCCTCGGCCGCCGCCTGCTCGCCGCCTTCGGCCGCGACCGCTTCCGGGTCGAGCTGCAGCGGCCCTACTGGCGCCACGACCGCGCCCGCAACCGTTGGCTCACCATCCTCGCCGAGCGCCTCGGGGTTCCCTGCGTGGCGACCGGGAACGTCCACTCCCACGGCCGCCACCGCGCCCCGCTCCAGGACGCCCTGGTCGCGGTCGGCCTCGGCGAGACGCTGGAGGAGTCCGAGCCGCGCCGCCGCGGCAACTCGACCTCGGCCCTGGCTTCGCCGCGGGCGATGGCTGCCCGCTTCGTCGAGCACCCCGATGCGGTCGCCGAGACCGCCCGCCTCGCCGAGCGGCTCCGCTTCGACCTCACCAAGGAGCTGGGGTATCGCTTTCCGGAGGAGGACGACGCCGACTACAAGCTGGGGGAGCTCTGCCGCAGCCGGCTGATCGAGCGCTACGCCGGCGAGAACCACTGGGCCGCGGCCGAAACGCGCCTCGAAGAGGAGCTGGCGACGATCCGCCGACTCGGCCTCTCCGGCTTCTTCCTCCTCCACCACGATCTGCTCGAGCTGGCCCGCGACGTCGCCGCCGAGGTCCGGGGCCCGGAGTCCGTGCGCGGGGTGCTGCCGCCGGGGCGCGGGCGCGGCTCCAGCGTCAGCTCGATCGTCTGCTACCTGACCGGCCTCTCCCACGTCGACCCGGTCGAGGCCGACCTCTTCTCCGGTCGCTTCCTCAACGACGAAACCACCTCGATGCCGGACATCGACCTCGACTTCCCGCGCGACATCCGCGAGGTCCTGATCCCCCGTGTGCACGAGGTCTACGGAAGCGACCGCTCCGCCCTGGTCGCCGCCTTCCCCACCTACCGACCGCGCGGCGCCGTCCGCGATCTCGGCAAGGCGCTGGGGCTGCCGCCGGAGGAGATCGACCGGGTCGCCAAGACCGTCGGCTTCCACGAGACCGCGGCCGAGATCGAGCGGGACCTGCACGCCGCCCTCGGCCCCGAGCGGGCGGCCGCACCGCGTTGGCAGGCCCTGCTCGCGCTCGCCGGCGAGGCGATGGGCCTGCCACGGCACGCCTCCCAGCACCCGGGCGGGATGGTGATCTCGACCCGGCCCCTGGTCGACGTCTGCCCGATCGTGCCGGCGGCGATGGCGGGGCGCCAGATCGTCCAGTGGGACAAGGACTCCTGCGCCGACGCCGGCTTCCTCAAGATCGACCTGCTGGGGCTGGGGATGCTCTCCGCCGTCGAGCGCTGCGTCGAGGAGATCGGCAGCGCCCGCGGCGAACGGCTCGACCTCTCGCGGATCTCGCTCGACGACGAGGAGACCTACGAATCGATCCGCGCCGCCGAGACCACCGGCGTCTTCCAGATCGAGAGCCGGGCGCAGATGCAGATGCTGCCGCGGACCCAGCCGCGCAACCTCGACGACATCACCGTGCAGGTGGCGCTGGTCCGTCCCGGCCCGATCCAGGGCGGCGCCATCCACCCCTATATAGAGAGACGCAAGCTGCTGCGCGAGGACCCCGGCTACGAGGTCCCCTACGAACACCCGCTGCTGAAGCCGGTGTTGGAAGAGACGCTGGGGACGATCGTCTTCCAGGAGCAGGTGATCGAGGTGGCGATGGCGCTGGCGGGCTTCAGCTCCTCCGAGGCGGAGGGGCTGCGGCGGGCGATGAGCCGCAAGCGCTCCGAGCAGGCGATCCGCGAGCACCACCAGCGCTTCCTCGCCGGCGCCGCCGCCAACGGCGTCTCCGAGGCGGTCGCCGAACGGGTCTGGGCGCAGATCCAGGGCTTCTCCGGCTTCGGCTTCCCCAAGGCCCACTCGACCGCCTTCGGCCTGCTCGCCTACCAGTCGGCCTGGCTGCGGATCCACTACGCCCCCGAGTTCCTCTGCTCGCTGCTGAACGAGCAGCCGATGGGCTTCTACCCGCCCGACTCGCTCGTCCACGAGGCCCAGCGCCGCGGCGTCCGCGTAGCCCCGCCCGACGCCAACCGCAGCAAGGTCCTCTGCCACGTCGAGTCCCCCCGCCGCGAGGGTGCCGAGGTGCGCGGCGGCCTGCAGGTGCGGATCGGGTTGGGATACGTGAAGGGGGTGCGCAAGGAGGAGATGGAGGCGCTGGTGGCCGAGCGCGATCGCGGCGGCCCCTACCGCGGGGTGGCGGAGCTGGCCTCGCGCTCGGGCGCCGGACTGCCGAGCCTGGAACGACTGGCCTGGGCGGGGGCGCTGGACGGGATCCCGGCCGAGGGCGGCGGCGAGCGGCGCGGGGCGCTGTGGCGGGTCGGCATCGCCGGCAGCGGCCGCGCCGGCGCCGGCGGCACCCAGCTGGCGCTGCCGATCGAGCCGCCCGAGCCGCCCGAGCTGGAGCCGCTGGGGGACTGGGGGAAGCTGATCGCCGACTACCGCTCGACCGGCCTCACCCTCGGCCAACACCCGATGGAGCTGTTGCGCCCCGGCCTCGCCCCGGCGATCCGCCGCAGCACCGATCTGGCCCGGACCGGCGACGGCGCCACGGTAGAGGTGGCCGGGATGGTCGTCGCCCGGCAGCGGCCGGAGACCGCCAACGGGATCGTCTTCATGCTGCTCGAGGACGAGCGCGGCACCGTCAACCTGATCGTGCCGCCGCCCGTCTACGACCGCCGGCGCTCGCTCGTCCGCACCGCTCCGCTGCTGTGCGCCCGCGGCCGCCTCGAGCGCCGCGAAGGCGCGACCAACGTGCTCGTCGCCGAGCTCTGGGCGCTGGAGCGGACACGGGAGACTCAGGACCAGGCGCACCGGGAGGTGCCACCCGACGTCGCTCCCCCCACCCGCCGCGAACCGCCGATGCGCTCGCCCTCGCGCCGCCAGCGTGAGCTCGCCGTTGCCGAGCTCCGCGCCGTCGCCCCCGCCGGCCACAGCTTCGGCCGCCGCGGCCGCTGACTCCTCCGCTCCAGCCCGCAGCCCGCAGCCCACTTTTGCCCCACCCCGCTGTGGTCAAAGTCGGATGCGGCACGGGTCGTGGCCGTCATGAGCGCGGTCTAGGCGACGCGGAGGACGATCTTGCCGCCGCCGTGGTGCTCTTCGGCCGCCCGGTGCGCCTCGGCGACGTCCTCGAGGTCGAAGACCCGGTCCACGTGAATCTGCAGACGCCCGTCCTCGACCAGGTGCGAGAGGCCCGCCAGGCCGACCGGGTCGGGCTCGACCAGGAACCCCGTCACCCGCCGGCCGCTCTCCTTCGCCTTCTCAGCCAACCCCTCGCCGGCGCCGCTTGGAACCGACACCAGCATCCCGCCCGGCCGCAGCACCCGCAGCGACGGCTCGCCGTAGACCCCGGGAAGGTCGATCACCGCGTCGAGATCCGAGACCAGGTCCTCGAAGTCTTCGCTGCAGTAGTCGATCACCCGATCAGCTCCCAGCTCCAACAGCCGTGCCGCCTGCTCGGGCCGAGCGGTGGCGATCACGTTGGCGCCCCGCGCCTTGGCGATCTGGACGGCGAGGTGACCGACGCCACCGGCAGCGCCGTGGATCAGCAGGTCGTCGCCTGCCTGCAGCTGGATCGTGTCGACGATGATCTGCCAGGCGGTGAGGCCCGCGAGGGGCAGCGCTCCCGCTTCCTCATATGAGAGGACCGCCGGCTTGCCGGCGAAGTGGCGCGAGGGGGCGGTGACGAAGTCGGAGTAGGCAGCCGCTTCGCGGGGGAACCAGGGCATCCCATAGACCTCGTCGCCGACCTCGAAGCGGGTGACGCCGAAGCCGACCTTGCTGACGACGCCGGAGACGTCCCAGCCGACGGTGAACGGCGGCTCGCCCAGCAACCTGCTCCCCGTGCCGGCCCGAGTCTTGAAGTCGACGGGGTTGATCCCGGCGGCGTGGACACGAACCTGGACCTCGGTCGGGATCGGCTCGGGATCCGGCACCTCCTCGATCCTCAGCACCTCCGGCGGCCCGAACTCGTGCTGGACGACGGAGCGCATCAGCCGGCGACCCGGAACGCTGCAGCGATCGAGATCACGTCCCGATCATAAGCACGCCCGGCTGACCGCTACCCATGTTTTCCCCGCCAGGGCATGGAAAACTCAGGCAGCGTTGGTAGCGTCGGGCCATGCAGCGGATCAACATCGCCGCGCCGGAGTTCGCCTACGACGCCGAGGACCCGGAGGGCTTCCGCGCCGGTATGGCTCGGCTCGGCAAGCTGCTCGGCGCACCGGAGCAGACCGGCATCAGCGTCTACGAGCTGCCGCCGGGCCAGGCGGTCTGTCCCTACCACTACGAGATGGGCGAGGAGGAGTGGCTGCTGGTGCTGGAGGGGAACCCGACCCTGCGCACCCCGGAGGGCTCGGAGCGGCTCGCCCGCTGGGACGTCGCCTTCTTCCCGCGCGGCCCCGAGGGGGCCCACGGGATCCGCAACGAGTCCAAGGAGACCGCCCGCGTCCTGATGTTCTCCAACGTCGTCGTCCCCTCCGCCACCGTCTACCCCGACAGCGACAAGGTCGGGATCTGGACCGGCGACGCCGAGACCGACGTGATGGTCCGCCGCGACAGTGCCGTCGACTACTACGAGGGCGAGTGACCGAGAGGAAGCGATGCTGCGGGTCTGGCTCTACCGGATCGCCACCAACACCAGCCTCGACTGATCGCCCGGCGCAAGCGGCGCGGACCGTCCTGACGGCTATTCTCAGTGGCCCCGGTCAGCGGCTGATCCGGAGAGGGTCGATTCGGTTTTTCGTCGCTTCGGCCTGCCGGACCGCCTCGACTGAGACCGGGCGAGGAGTTCTGAAGCCGGGCGATGAGTTGGCGCCGTTCGACCAGTCTTACTACGTATGAAAACCGCACTACACATGAACACCACACAAAAGACCGACGACCGAACCCGCTGGCTGGCCCTCTACGTGCTCTGCGCGGGGATGCTGATGATCGTCCTCGACGCGACGATCGTCAACGTCGCCCTGCCGACGATCCAGGGCGATCTCGGCTTCTCCCAGAGCAAGCTGGCCTGGGTCGTCAACGCGTACATGATCCCCTTCGGCGGCCTGCTGCTGCTGGCCGGGCGGATCGGCGACCTGATCGGGCAGCGCCGCGTCTTCCTCGTCGGCCTGGCCATCTTCACCGCCGCCTCCCTGGTCTGCGCCGCCTCGCAGAACCAGGAGATGCTGATCGGCGCCCGCTTCGTCCAGGGCATCGGCGGCGCGCTCGCCTCGGCCGTGATCCTGGGGATGATCGTGACGATGTTCCCCGAGCCGGCGGCCCAGGCGAAAGCGATCGGCGTCTTCGGCTTCGTCGCCTCCGCCGGCGGCTCGATCGGGCTGCTCGCCGGCGGCGTCCTCACCCAGGCGATCAGCTGGCACTGGATCTTCATCATCAACCTGCCGATCGGCATCCTCGTCGCCTTCCTGGCGCTGCGCCTGGTTCCGAACCGCGACGGCATCGGACTGCACGAAGGAGCCGACTTCCCCGGCGCCGCCCTGATCACCGCCTCGCTGATGATCGGCGTCTTCACGATCCTGCAGATCACCGAGTGGGGTTGGGTCGACACCAAAACGCTTGCGCTCAGCGCCGTCTCGGCCGCCCTGCTGGCCGCCTTCATCCACCGTCAGGCGACGATCGCCAACCCGCTGATGCCCCTGCGCCTGTTCCGCTCCCGCAACGTCGCCGGCGCCAACGTGCTGCAGGCCCTGATCGTCGCCAGCATGTTCGGGATGTTCTTCCTCGGCGCCCTATACCTGCAGCGGGTGCTCCACTACAGCGCTCTCGAGGTGGGCCTCGCCTTCCTGCCGACCACGTTGGTGATGGGGACCCTCTCACTCGGCTTCTCGGAAAAGCTGATCATGCGCTTCGGGCCGCGCAGGACGTTGATCCCGGGTATCTGCCTGACCGTCGTCGCGCTGCTGCTCTTCGCCCGCACGCCGGTCGACGGCAACTACCTGACCGACCTGCTGCCGCCGTTCCTGCTGATCGCGGTCGGCATGGGGTCCTCCTTCCCGGCGATCATGACCCTGGCGATGTCGGGGGCGACGCCGCAAGACTCCGGCCTGGCCTCGGGCCTGGTCAACACCAGCATGCAGGTGGGCGGCGCGGTCGGCCTGGCCGTGCTGGCGACGCTCTCCACCGAGCGCACCCAGAGCCTGCTCGACGACGGCGTCTCCAATGCCCAGGCGCTGACCTCCGGCTACCACGTCGCGTACCTGATCGGCGCCGGCCTGGCGGCGGTCGCCGTGGCGATCGCGGTCTTCGTCCTGCGCGACGCCCCCGCCCCGGAGGGAGCGCCCGAAGCGCTACCCGCCGACGCTCTCGAAGATCGTCGCCACTCCCTGGCCGACGCCGACGCATAGGGCGGCGACCCCGTAGCGCCCGCCGCGGCGCCGCAGCTCGTATGCGAGGGCACCGGCCAGGCGCGCCCCCGAGCAGCCGAGCGGGTGGCCGATCGCGATCGCGCCACCGTTGACGTTGAAGCGCTCGCGCTCGAAGCCGAGCTCACGTTCGCAGGCGATCGCCTGCGAAGCGAAGGCCTCGTTGATCTCGATCAGGTCGAGGTCGTCGATCCCCAGCCCGGCGGCGTCGAGCGCCTTGCGGATCGCCGGGATCGGGCCGAGGCCCATCAGCCGCGGCTCGACGCCGGCGACGCCGATCGAGACCACGCGCGCGATCGGCTCGACCCCCAGCTTCGTCCCGGCCTCCTGGTCGCCGATCAGGAGGCAGGCGGCGCCGTCGTTGAGGGACGAGGAGTTGCCGGCGGTCACGGTGCCGCCGTCGCGGAAGGCGGGGCGCAGCTGCGCCAGGCGCTCCAGCGAGGTGTCGGCGCGCGGTCCCTCGTCGCGCTCGAGGAAGCCTGGCTCGGCGCCGCGCTTGGCGGGCGGCACCGGCACCGGCACGATCTGGTCGTCGAGCAGACCGCCGTCGATCGCGGCGAGCGCCAGCTGGTGGCTGCGCAGCGCGAACTCGTCCTGGTCCTCGCGGCTGATCCCGCGCTCTTCGGCGACGTTCTCTCCGGTCTCGCCCATCGCCTCGGTGTGTTCGCCGTCGGCGAAGCGGGGGTTGATCATCCGCCAGCCGAGGGTCGAGTCGTAGAGCGTCTGCTCGCCGCGCGCCAGGCCCGTCTCCGGCTTCGGCATCACCCAGGGAGCGCGGCTCATCGACTCGACGCCGCCGGCCAGGCAGAGGCGGGCATCGCCGCTGCGGATCGCGCGGGAGGCCTGGTTGACAGCCTCCAATCCCGAGGCGCATAGACGGTTCACCGTGGCGCCCGGAACCGAGACCGGCAGCCCCGCGAGCAGCGCCGCCATCCGGGCGACGTCGCGGTTGTCCTCACCGGCCTGATTGGCCGCGCCGACGAAGACGTCGTCGATCAGAGTCGGGTCGACTTCGTTGCGCTCGACGATCGTCCCGATCACCAGCGCCGCCAGGTCGTCGGGCCGCACTCCGGCCAGGCCGCCGCGGTAGCGCCCGATCGGAGTCCGCAGCGCGTCGTAGATGTAGGCCTCTGCTGACATCGGAACTCGGATAGTTTGCCGGGGATGGCTGATTCGGGACACGCCGCGGTGATCGGCGGCGGCACGATGGGCGCCGGGATCGCGGCCGCGCTGGCGCGAGCCGGCATCCGCACCGAGCTGGTCGAGGTCAGCGAGGAGCTCGCGCAAGCGGGCCTGGCGCGCGCCCGGGAGATGATCGAGGACGGCGTCGCGCGCAACCGCATCACCCCCAGCGACGGCGAGGCCGCGAAGGCGTTGCTCGTCCCCTGCGCCGACATCGCCGACGCCTCCCCGCAACCGCGGCTGGCGATCGAGGCGGTGCCGGAGCGGCTCGACCTCAAGCACCGGGTCCTCGCCGCGGCCGAGTCGCTCGACCCACAGATGCTGGCGACGAACACCAGCGGGATCTCGATCGACGAGCTGGCCGAGGGCGTCTCCGACCCGAGCCGCTTCATCGGCCTCCACTTCTTCAACCCGGTGCCGGCGATGGCCCTGGTCGAGGTCGTGGTCGGCAGCGCCACCTCCGAGCAGACCCGCGACGCCGCGGTCGAGCTGGTCGGCGAGATCGGCAAGGAGGCTGTCGTCGTCGGCGACTCGCCCGGGTTCGCCACCAGCAGGCTCGGCGTCGCCCTCGGCCTCGAGGCGATCCGGATGGTCGAAGAGGGGGTCGCCGCGCCCGACGACATCGACCGCGCGATGGTGCTCGGCTACCGCTATCCGATCGGGCCGCTGCGCCTCGGCGACGTCGTCGGCCTCGACGTCCGCCTCGACATCGCCCGCAATCTCCACGCCGTGTTCGGCGCGCGGTTCGCGCCGCCGCCGCTACTCGAAACGATGGTCTCCGAAGGACGCCTCGGCAAAAAGTCCGGCCGCGGCTTCTACGTTTGGTAGTATGCCCACGCCCGGCGTCGCCGGCACGGACATCCGGCCTGCGAGCATCGACGCCCCGGTATTCAATAGCGCTGCCCTTCCGGCCGATGGAGGGACAGATGTACTCGTATTCCCCTAAGTCGGCCGCCGTGATGCCGGTCTTCGCCGAAGCGCCGGACGAGCGCGCGCGGATGGGTCGCATCTCCGGCGTCCTCTGGCTCGTCTCGGCGATCGTCGCCGCCGGCGCAACCTTCCTGCCCGGAGCCGAGCACGAGGCGATCGCCGCGGTAATGGCGATGAGCGCGGCGGTAATCCTCTACGGCGTCGGCAGCGTCACCGGCGCGATCCCCTGGGAACGCGCGTCGATGAACATGCTGGCGATCGGCATGGTGGTGACGATCCCGATCGTCGGGCTCGCGATCTACGTCACCGGCGGCTCGCTCAGCTACGTCGAGCCGCTGCTCGTCTGCTCCCTCCTCTACGCCGCCTTCTTCTTTCCCGCGCGCTGGGCCTGGCCGCTCCTGATCGAGCTGATCCTCGTCGCCGGCACGCCCCTCCTCTACGACGACCAGGCGATCGAAAACGCCTACCTGCCGCGCTACGCGGCGCTCGCCGTCGGCTACCTCGCGGCGGCCTGGGTGATGGTCGGGCTGAAACGACGCCTGGTCGACGCCGAGGCGCGCCAGCGCGACTTCGCCAACCGCGATTTCCTCACCGGCGTCGGCAATCGCCGCAAATTCGACGCCACCCTCCATCGCGAGCTGGCGGCCCGGACCCACCCCGGCGGCCGTCGCGAGGCCGACGACAGTCCCCTGGCCCTGCTGATCCTCGACGTCGACGACTTCAAGGGGGTCAACGATCACCACGGCCACCAGGTCGGCGACGCGGTTCTCTGCGAGGCGGCCGCCCGCGTCGGCGCGATGCTGCGCTCGACCGACACCCTCGCCCGTATCGGCGGGGATGAGTTCGCCGTGATCGCGCCCGGCGCCCACGGCGAAGGCGCCCGCCGCCTGGCGGAGGCGATCTGCACCGCGGTCGGCGTCCGCCACCCGGACTCGGAGACGCCGACCCCCAGCGCCTCGGTCGGCTGGGCGATCTTCCCCGACGACGGCGAAGACTTCGAGACGCTGATGCAATGCGCCGACCAGCGGATGCTGCGCCTCAAGGGCAACGGCAGCCCGGTCGGGCTCGAGCGCTGACGGCGGCGGGCGCCCGGCCCTGAGTCAGGTCCTGAGAATCGGGTAGCCCGGCAGTGGATGAGATGTCCGACCCTCGCCGACGCGCGGGAGTTGCTCGCTTGGCGGCCGCCCCTAGGCGTCGTTTCCGTCTACCTCGAGATCGACCCCGCCGATCGCCGCGGCGGCTGGCGCACGGCGCTGCGGAACGCGCTGGACGATCTCGTCGAGGCCACGGACGACCGCGAGCACCGGGCCCGGGTCACGCTCAGGGACTGTGCCGGGCGGGTTCCCGAGCGCTTCGCCGAAGCGGACCACGACAACCTCGGCCGCGGGCAGGTCGGCTTCGTCGAGGTCGCCGGCCGCAACGGCGAGGAGCGATGGTGGCGGACCCAACTGCCGCTGCCCGGCCCGACCTGCGCCTACCTCTCCTCGGCCCCGGTGCTGGCGCCGCTCGTCGACCTCGCCGGCCGCTCTGCTCCGCGCGGCGCCGTGGTCCTCTCGGCAGAGCGGATACGACTCTTCGAGCGCACGCCGGGACACCTCGAGGAGCTCCACGACTGGGAACTGACCCTCTTCAGCGGCGAGTGGCGCGAGCGCAAAGCACCGACCGTCGCCCCCCTGCACACGCGGGGAGTCAGCGCCTCGGGTCGCGACCAGAATGCCGAGCGGCTCGACCACAACCGCCAGCGGTTTCTCACCGAGTGCGGGCAACTCGTCCGCGCGGCGGGCTCCGAGCGGGACTGGCCGGAGGTCGTCGCCTTCGGGACTCCTCCCGAGGTGGAGCGCTTCGTCGCCGGCATCCCTGCCGCCGACTCGCCGAGCCTCGTCGCCGGGCCGGCTGTCGACCTCGTCTCCGAGCCGTCGACGGTCGTGCTGGAGCAGGTCGAGCGGGCGTTTGCCGATCTCGACGCCGAGCGCGACCGCCGCCTCGTCGAGCGCACCCTCGGGGAGATCCGACCCGGCGGCCGCGCCACCGGCGGCGTCGAGGAGACGGAGGCGGCGCTGGTCATGGCCCGCGTCGAGCACCTCGTCGTCGCCGGCGGCTTGGCGCCGCTCGACCCGCCCTGCGAAGACCACTGGCCGGGCGGGTCCGACGACAGCGGCGACGACAGCGTGAGCGCCGGCTCGGAGCCCCTGGTCAGGCGCGCGCTGTGCAGCGGTGCCGAGGTCAGCGTCGTCGACGCGGGGGCCGCCGAGCTGCTCAACCCCTTCGACGGCGTCGCCGCCTTGCTGCGCTACTAGTCGTGGCTCAGCGAAGCCGATTCGAGCACGCCGAGCAGCTGCGTCACCCGGCAGACCAGCAGCCTCTCCTCGTCGATCTCGACCCAGACGCCGGCGGCGGCGGGGAAGACGACGTGGTCGCCCGGCTGGACCGGCATCTCGACTCCGGCCTGCGCCCACCAGTCGAGCCCGGGGCCGACGGCGAGGACGATCCCCTGCTCCGGCGGCAGCTCGTGGGTGCCGGGCGGGACCACCAGCCCCGAGCGGCGGACCCGATCCTGGTCGAGCTCCTTGATCACGATCTGGTCGAACAGCGGCCGCAGTTGGTGGCGGACCGACTCGGTCGGGTCTGGTATCTGCGCGGTGCCCATGGCCTAAGTTTGCCGCATGTCGAAGCTGGCCCCCGGGTCCCCCCGCCGCCGGCTCGGCACCGCGACTCTCGCCCTCGCGGCCCTCGGTGTCGTCTTCGGCGACATCGGCACCAGCCCGCTGTACGCGCTGCAGACGGTTTTCTCCCTCGACCACCATGCGGTCAAGCCGACCGAAGCAGACGTATACGGCGTCATCTCGCTCGTCTTCTGGTCGGTCACGCTGATCGTCTCGATCGAGTTCGTCCTCCTGATCATGCGCGCCGACAACGACGGCGAGGGCGGGATCCTCGCCCTGATCGCGCTGGCGGAGGGGGCGCCGCTGCGCAGCGTCAGGTTCAAGGCGGCTCTGATCGGCCTCGGCATGTTCGGGGTCGCGCTGTTCTACGGCGACGGGATGATCACGCCGGCGATCTCGGTCCTCT
Organism: Solirubrobacterales bacterium; assembly: GCA_036403715.1. Classification (GTDB taxonomy): domain Bacteria; phylum Actinomycetota; class Thermoleophilia; order Solirubrobacterales; family 70-9; genus VAYN01. The sequence goes on along the minus strand of DASWQL010000009.1, from coordinate 5,761 downwards.
CGGCGGTCGAAGGTCTCAAGGTCGCGGTGCCGAGCCTGGAGTCGCTGGTGCTGCCGGTCACGGTCGCCATCCTGGTCGCGCTCTTCGCGATCCAGCGCTTCGGGACCGGCGCCATCGGCCGGCTCTTCGGCCCGGTGATGCTGGTCTGGTTCGGGATCATCGCCGCCGCTGGGCTGGGGCAGGTGATCCCACATCCGGAGATCGTCAAGTCGCTCCTGCCGACCTACGGCGTCGAATTCTTCGCCGACCACCCCGGCGTCGCCTTCATCTCGCTCGGCGCCATCGTCCTCACGATCACCGGTGCCGAGGCCCTGTATGCCGACCTCGGCCACTTCGGCCGCAGGCCGATCACCCGCTCCTGGTTCTTCGTCGTCTTCCCGGCCCTGACCCTCAACTACATGGGGCAGGGCTCGCTTATCCTCCACGCCCCGAGCGCGATCGACAACCCCTTCTTCCTGCTGATCCCGCCCTGGGGCCGGGTGCCGATGGTGGTGCTGGCGACGGTGGCGACCGTGATTGCCTCCCAGGCGGTGATCTCCGGCGCCTTCTCGGTTACCAAACAGGCGATCCAGCTCGGGTTCCTGCCGCGGCTGACGATCCGCCACACCTCCTCCAGGCTTGTCGGCCAGGTCTACGTGCCCGCCGTCAACTGGTTACTGCTGGCCGCGGTGGTGGGGTTGGTGCTCGGCTTCCAGTCCTCGACCCGGCTCGGCTCGGCCTACGGGATAGCCGTCACCGGCACGATCACCGCCGACACCCTTCTCTTCCTCGTCGTCGCCCGCAGCCTCTGGCGCAAACCGGGCTGGCTGGTGGCGCTCGGCGCCGTCGTCTTCTTCACCGTCGACTTCGCCTTCCTCGGCGCCAACCTGACCAAGGTCGCGCATGGCGGCTGGTTCCCGCTCTCGGTCGGCGTCGTCATCTTCACCGTCCTCAGCACCTGGAGGCAGGGCCTGGAAAAGGTTCGTGCCGCCCGGGCCGAGCTGGAGGGCCCGCTGCGCTCCTTCGTCGAGGAACTGCGGCGGGCGGATCCACCGCCGATTCGGCTTCGGGGCACCGCCGTCTATCTCAATGCCCGCCGCGAGACGACCCCGCTGGCGCTGCGGGCCGGGTTCGAGTACACGGGCGCCGTACACGAAACGGTCGTGATCATCTCGATGGAGACGACCAAAGCTCCCCACGTGCCCGAGTCCGAACGGCTGACGGTGGACAAGCTCGGCTTCGAGGACGACGGCATCAGCCATCTCACCGCCCGCTTCGGCTTCCTCGACGCCCACGACGTCCCCCGCCTCCTCGCCCTCGCCGCCGAGATCGGCCTGGAGACCCGCATCGACGTCGACAGCGCCGTCTACTTCCTCTCGGAGATCTTGCTGACGCCCACCGACGCCCCGGGGATGGCCCGCTGGCGCAAGCGCCTTTTCGTGACGATGTTCCGCAACGCCGCCAGCCCGGCAGAGTACTTCCGCATGCCCCGCGACCGCACCGTCATCCTCGGCTCGACGATCGAGCTCTGACGGACCTCGCGCGCGCCCGGCATTGCGCGCGCGAGGTGATGGATCAGTCGACTTTGGTGCCGATCCCGGCACCTCCGAAATCAGCCGTCATTGTGATCTGGCCGCTGTATTGGCCATTGAAGAAGACCCCTTCGCCACCGGGGCAGTTGGCGTTCTGTGTGTATTCCATTTCGGTGACGGCCATGTCGATGTCGAAATCTTTCGCCACTGTGTGGTTTGTGTAGACCAGTGTGGTGAGCCCCTGCTGCGCTGGGATCCCGATGGAGCAGCCGGTTGCAGGCTCGACGATGTCGATCTCGTCGCCCCCCTGGGCGCACTGCACGTCTATCGATCCGTCGACCCGGTCGTGTTCGAGTGTTTCGCCGGCATGGAGCACGTAGTCGCAACTTGTCATGTTGATCGCGATCCCGGCGCCGCCCGCTGTGGCGCATTCGGCGTAGGTCGCTTTCGTTGTCAAAGCACCCGCAGCCGCTTCCAGCGTGCCGTGGAATGAAGAGGCGGCACAGTTGATGGCGCCACCGAGGAACTGGAACTGATGGTTCGTCAACTGCGTGCCTGTCATTGTCGCCGGATAGGCTTCCGCTGTGAACTGGCCTGCATGAGCGGCCGACGCCATCGTCGCACTCATTGCCACGACCGCCGTGGATGCGAGCACCAGGTTTTTGACCTTGAGGATCATCTGCACTTCCTTTGCGTCATCGGTCTCCCGCCGCCCTGGCCCAGGCAGTCATACCGCAACCAACTCCAACGATCAAGGATTCCTAACTAAACGTCTCAGTACGCCGACCTGCCGATGATCGGGGGCAACGACAACCTCACTCCTGCGATATTGCGTCGTGATGCGGATCGCCAGCCTCGTCCCCTCTGCCACCGAGATGCTCTTCGCGCTGGGGCTCGGCGAGAGCCTGGTCGGGGTCACCCACGAGTGCGACTTCCCGGCGGCCGCCCGTGAGCTTCCGCATCTCACTGCCACCGTCCTCCCGGACGGGCTCAGCGCCGGCGAGATCGACGTCGCCGTCAAGGAGGTGGTCGGCGAAGGGCGGGCGCTCTACACGCTCGACGAGGAGAGGCTGGCGGAGCTGGCCCCCGATCTGATCGTCACCCAGGCGGTCTGCGAGGTCTGCGCCGTTTCCTACGAGGACGTGGTCGAGGTGGCGGCGAGGCTGCCGGGCCCGCCGCATGTCGTCCAGCAGGACCCGAGCAGCTTGGGCGAGGTGCTGGGGGACGTGACGCGCCTCGGCGAGGCGGTGGGCATCTCGGAGCGGGCTGCGGAGTTGCGTGACCAGCTGGAGGGAAGGCTGGCATCGGTGCGCGAAGCCGTGGCGGGGGGCGAGCGACCGCGGGTCCTCGCCCTCGAGTGGCTCGACCCACCCTTCGTCGGCGGTCACTGGATCCCGGAGATGATCGAGATCGCCGGCGGCGAGGACGTCGCCGGGTCGCCTGGCGCCAAGTCCCCGCAGGTTGCCTGGGAGTCACTCGCCGTGCTGCGCCCTGAGGTCGTCGTCGTCATGCCCTGCGGCTGGTACGTCGAGGAATCGCGGGCACAGGCCATCGAGCACTGGCAGCGCATCGAGGTCCTCGGCGCCGAGCGCGTGTTCGCCGTCGACGCCGCCTCGACCTACTCGCGACCGGGTCCTCGCCTCGTCGACGGCATCGAGCTGCTCGCCCACCTGCTGCACCCCGACCGGGTCGACCCGCCCGACGGCATCGGCTTCGCCGCGCTCGGCTAGTCTGAGTCCGAGTGCGCGAGGACTCGTCCAGCTCCGCTCGCATCGCCTGGGCGATTGCCATCGCCCTTCTCGTCTTCGTGCTCTGGCTGGCGTTCGACTTCAGCGCCCACGCCGGCCTCGGATTCTTCTACGCCGTCCCGATCGGACTCGTCACCTGGTGGTTCGGTCGCAAGGCCGGAATCGTTGCCGCGCTCGCCTGCCTCGTCCTCTACTCGCTCGGCGCCCTGATCGATCCGGTCCAGAGCGTCGGCGTCGCCCTGACGGTGCGCGCCATCGCCTTCGCGATCGTCGTCGCCCTCGTCTCGACGCTGCGCCAGCGGCTGCTGGTACTCGAGCACTCGGCTGAGGAACTCGACGCGATCCGGGCGGCACTGACGCCGTCCGCCCTGCCCGAGCTGCCAGGAGTCGACGCCGCCGCCGCCTTCGTCCCCTCCGAACTTGGAGTCTCGGGCGACTTCTACCTGCTCACCAACGGGCCCGACAGCTCCACCATCGCCGTGGTCGGCGACGTCGTCGGCCACGGGCCGAAGGCGGCTCGCCTGGCGACCTTCATCCGTGCCCGCTTCGCCGCCTTCGCCGCCAACAGCAGCGACCCGGTGGAGATCCTCACCCTCGCCAACTCCTCCCTGATCGAGCGGGCGGGCCCCAACGAGGAGCTGGTCAGTGCCGCCTGCCTGCGCTTCCACGCGGGGGAGTCGCTGCTCTCCTGCGCCGTCGCCGGGCATCCGCCGCCGCTCTGCCTGCCAAGCCTGGAGGAGCTCCATCCGGCGGGGGGAACCGGCCTGCTCGGCGTCACCAAGGACCTGCCGGTCTCCACCGTCGACCTCCGCCTCGAGCGCTCCGACGGCGTCCTCGTCTACACCGACGGCGCCACCGACGTCCGCCAGGGCGACACACTGCTCGGCCGCGACGGCCTCTCCCGCCTGCTCACTCCCCTTGCCGCCCTCCCGGCCCGCCCCCTCGCCCAGGAAGCGCAGCGAACCGTGCTCGAGTGGGCCGACCGACCGATCAAAGACGACTTCTGCGTCCTGGTGCTGCGGCCGAAGAGCCCCGTCGCTGCCTAGGAGTAGGACGGAATAGCGAAACCCCGGCGCCTGCCGGCGGCGGCAGAGCCGGGCGGCGCGCTCTTGACTCCGGAGGATCCAGCGCCACAGCTGACTTTTGCCCCACCCCGCTGTGGTCTAAGTCGGATGCGGCACCGCCATAGTCGGTGCCTGAAGGATCGTGGTAACTGCACGGGCGCTGCCTGAGGAAGGTCTACAGCTCGCGCTCGTAGAAGAGCATCGCCGGCCCCTTCGGGCTGCCTTCTCGGTTGCTGAAGCCGCAGCTCTCGTACAGTGCGCGCGCCGCCGTGTCGGTTTCGCCGGTGTTGAGGTCGATGCCGGTCGCGCCCGCCTCGCGGGCGAGCTCCAGCGTCGCCTCCAGCAGCGCCCGCCCGATCCCTCGGCCACGCAGCGGCGGCACGACGTAGAGCTCCTGCAGGTGCGCTTCGGCTTGACCGGTCCAGACCGAGGTGCGGAAGCGGATCAGCGAGATCCCGTCCGGTCCCTCGCCGGCGAGCAGCACCGCCATCTCGCCCCGCTCGAGCATGCCCGCGGCGTGCTCCGCCAGCGCCAAGACCCCCGGCGTCGGTTCCCCGAACTCGGTGTTGAAGTCGTGGAGCAGGTGGGCCACGTGGCCGGCGTCCGCAGGGGCAGCGCGTCGGATCGTTGCTTCGGCCTCGTCCATCGGCTCAGTTTCCCAGCCGTGCAAGGCTGGCGGGCATGACGGCCGCATCGCTCCCCGACCGCGTCCGCGACGCCTGCCGCAGGGTGGCCGCGGACGCGCGCTCGGTGCGGATCGAAGAGGGGGCGATCGAGGAGTACGCGGCAGGGCTCGCCGGCGTCGCGGACCCAGACCCCGATCCCGCGACCGAGCTGCTCGAGGGAGACCGCGAGACCCGCGCCGCCTTCGTCATCTGCCTCGACGCGATCAACTTCGGCTCCGGCTGGTGGCCGGCGATCCGCAAGCGGCCCGGCCGCAGCGGCTACTCCACGATCGCCGCCGCTCTCACCGAGCGCTTCCGCACCGCCGGGCCCTGGTCGCCTCGCGAGCTGACCCGGCTCGGCCCGGCCGACCTCGCCGACGTCACCGGCCAAGACCCGGCGCTGCCACTGATCGGGCAGTACGCCGCCTCGCTGCACGACGTCGGCGAGCGCGTCCTCGCCGATCACGACGGTCGCTTTATGGCGGTGGTCGAAGCGGCCGGCGGGTCGGCCCCGGTCCTGGCCGACCTGTTGGCCGGGTGGGCGGCGTTCGCCGACGCCTCCATATACGAGGGTCGCACCGTGCCGTTCTACAAGCGCGCCCAGATAGCAGCCGCCGACCTCAACCGAGCCGGCGTCGCCAAGCTAGCCGAAGAAGACCGGCTCACCGCCTTTGCCGACAACCTCGTCCCGCACGTGCTGCGCCTCGACAGCGTCCTCGATCTTGACCCGGGACTCGAGGCGAGGATCGAGGCCGGCGACCTGCTCGAGCATG
>DASWQL010000008.1:0-11458 GCA_036403715.1 Solirubrobacterales bacterium | reverse complement strand
CGAATGAGAGGCGGATCTCCCTGAAGCCCACCGGCGCCTCGCGATCGACCGCGAGCGTGCCGCGGAAGTCGAGGTCACCCTCGGCCCGGACCCGCCCCGACGCGACCTCGATCCCGATCGAGGTCGCGACCGCGCGCAGGGTAACCCCGGCGCAGGCGACGAGCGCCTCCAGCAGCATGTCGCCTGAGCAGAGCAGCGAGCCGTCGCCACCGGAGGCGGGGTGGAGGCCGGCCTCGGCGATCGCCCTGCCGGTTTGAAGCGAGCAGGAGATGCCTTCGCCGAGGCTTCCGTCCGCCCGGAGGGTCACCAGCGCCTGCTGCGGCGAGCGCTCGTAGCTCTCCTTCAGCGGAGTCTGAATCTCCCGCAGCTCCTCCCGGTCCATCGGCCAAAGACTACGCGGGACCGCCAGGTCACTAACTTGGTTGCAGCCATGGCAATCGCGACCGCGACCTCACTTCAAGTACACGTCGGCGGCAAGCTGCTGTTCGACGACGTCTCCTTCAAGCTCGAGCTGAGGGATCGGATGACCCTCTCCGGGCGCAACGGCGCCGGCAAGTCGACGCTGCTGCGCATCCTCTCCGGCGAGCTCGCGCCCGACGCCGGCTCGCTCGCTGTCCAGCGCGGTGCCCGGGTCGCCCTGCACGACCAGCGACCGCCACGCGAATCGAGGACCTCGCTCGGCGACTACGTCTTCTCCGGCCGCGCCGACATGCTCGAAACCGAGGCCGAGCTGGCGCGCCTGGAGGGCGAGATGTCGAAGGGCGGGGCGGGGGAGGAGCTGATGGCCGCCTACTCGGCGGCGCAGCTGCGGCTCGAAGCGGGCGGCGGCTACCGCTGGCGCGACGGGGTGCTGGCCGTCCTCCGCGGCCTCGGCTTCGACGAGGACCACACGGTGCGCTCGCTCTCGACCTTCTCGGGCGGCGAGCTGACCCGCGCCTCGCTGGCGCGGGCGCTGGCGACCAAGCCGGACCTGCTGCTGCTCGACGAGCCCACCAACCATCTCGACATCCCCTCGCTGGAGTGGCTCGAGAGCTATCTCGTCGACCTCGACGCCGCCGTCGTCCTCGTCGCCCACGACCGCTGGTTCCTGGAGGCGGTAGGGACCTCGGTGCTGGAGGTGGAGGCGCAGCGCGCCCGCTTCTTCGCCGGCCCCTGGCACGCCTGGCGGCAGGAGCAGGCGGCGCGCCAGATCGCCCTCGGCAAGGCGATCGAGCGCCAGCAGGCCGAGATCGAGCGGATGGAGAAATTCGTCGAGCGCTTCCGTTACAAGGCGACGAAGGCGAAACAGGCGCAGTCGCGGATCAAACAGATCGACAAGAAGAAACGCGATGGCCCGAGCGCCGAACGCCGCGACACACGGCGCCTCAGCTTCTCCTTCGCCACCCCGGAACGGCCGGGGCGGGTGGTTCTGAAGATGCTCGACGCGAAGATCGAGGTTCCCGGCCGAACGCTGCTCTCCGACGCGAGCCTCGAGGTCGAGCGCGGCGAGCACGTCGTCCTGGTCGGCGCCAACGGCACCGGCAAGACGACGCTGATCGAGACGCTGGCCGGGCGCCGGCCGGCGGCCTCGGGGATCGTCCGCAGCGGCCACAACGTCAAGCTCGGCTACCTCTCCCAGCACGCCGACACCGCCGCGGGCGTCGGCACCGTGCTCGACGCCGCCCAGCGCGAGACCGGCCTCAGCGGCCAGAAGGCGCGGTCGCTGCTCGGCGCCTTCCTCTTCTCCGGCGCCGATGCCGAGAAGCAGCTCAGCGACATCTCCGGCGGCGAGCAGCGCCGGCTCTCGCTGGCGATCCTCGTCGCCTCCGGGGCCAACGTCCTCGTCCTCGACGAGCCCACCAACCACCTCGACATCGAGAGCCGCGAGGCGCTGGAGGACGCCCTGATCGCCTACGAGGGCGCGGTCGTCCTGATCTCCCACGATCGCGCCCTGCTCGAGGCCGTCGGCTCCCGCACCCTGGTCTGCGAGGACGGCGGGCTGACGAGCTTCCCCGGCGGCTGGGCCGAGTACCAGCGCCGGCGCGACGAAGACTCCGCGGGCGCGGCGGCGGCGTCGAAGCCGGCCGCCCGTGAGGGGGTCCGGCGCAAGGGCTCGAAGAAGCCGGCCCAGAAGGCGGCCCGCACAGCGGCGCGGCTGGAGCAGCGGCTCGAGCGGGCCGAGGCGAAGCTGCGCGAGGTCGAGGAGGAGCTGGCCGATCCCGGGGCCTGGTCGAGCCCCGGCCGCTCGGAGCGGGCAAGCGAGCGCCACCAGGCGGCGAAAACCGCGGTCGAAGAGCTCTACGCGCAGTGGGAGGACGCACAATCGGCGGCCGAGGAGACGGAGGCGGGGGCCGCTGCAGGCTAGGCGCGGGTCGGCGCCGTGAGCGCCCGCTCGAGCCGAACCGTCGTGCCCCTGGCGGGAGCCAGGGTGATGTTGCGGATCCGCACCTTCTCCGGCCGTGGATCCGGCGCGCTCAGCTCCGCCCGGCCGACGAACTCGCGCAGCACGATCCGCATCTCGTACTCGGCGAAGGCGGCGCCGATGCAGCGCCGCACGCCGCCGCCGAAGGGGATCCAGGCGTAGTTCTCGACCTTGCCGTCGAGGAAGCGCTCGGGGCGGAACTCGTGCGGCTGCGGGAACAGGTCCGGACGGAAGTGCACGGCGCCGATCGCCGGCAGCACGAAGCTGCGGGCGGGTAGCTGGTAACCGGCGATCCGGGCGGGCTCGGTGAGGCGGCGGGCGACGTCGATGATCACCGGCCGCATCCGCAGCGTCTCCTTCACCGTAGCTTCGAGGTAGTCGTCCTCGCCGGCGGCGATCGACTCGCGCAGGCGGGCAAGCACGCGCGGCGTGCGCAACAGCCGCTCCATCGCCCAGGCCAGAGCCGTCGCCGTCGTCTCGTGGCCGGCGCCGACCACGGTCAGCAGCTCGTCGCGCAGCTCCTCGTCGCTCATCGGCGTGCCGTCGTCGTGGCGTGCCCGCAGCAGCAGTGAGAGGACGTCGTCGCGCTCCTCGCCGCCGGCCTCGGCGCGGCGCAGCGCGATCTCTTCGTAGATGAACTCGTCCAGCGCGGCGCGGGCGCGGAGGAAGCGGCGCCAGGGGCTGAACGGTCCGAGGTCGCGGCGCAGGTTGGGGAACTTGGTGATCAGCGTCACCCGGTCGCTGAAGACGTCGATCAGGTGCGTCGCCCGCTCCACCCGGCGCTGGTCCTCGATTCCGAAGACCGCGCGCAGGATCACCGTCAGGGTGATCTTCTGCGTGTGTGGCCGCAGCGCGAAGGGGCGGCCGACCGGCCAGGTATCCATCTCGCGCCTGGTGACCTCGCGGATCAGGTCGCCGTAGCGGCGGATCCGCTCGCCGTGGAAGGGAGGCAGCAGCAGCTTGCGCTGCTGCATGTGAGGCTCGTCGTCGAGCGAGAGGACCGAGTTCGGTCCCAGGGCCGGCTCCAGCACGGTCGCGTTCGCCTCGCCCGCGTGGAAGATGGCCGGAGAGCCGGTGAACACCGCTTTGACCAGCTCCGGACTTGCTACGTAGACGATGCGGCCGAAGTAGGGGAAGCTGACGCTGAAGACGTCGCCGTAGCGCTCCCGCAGGCCGCTGAGGAAGCCGAGCGGGTCGCGCATGTAGCGGACACCCTGAACGATCGCCGGGGCTCGCGAACCGGGCGGCATCGAAGCAACGCCGCTCGGCGCGGGGCGGGGGAGGGTCGCCTGCTCCATCCGCTCACACCTTAGGCCAAAACTGGCCGGCCGGCCAATCGCCGTCGAACGGGGCGGAGGCTAGAAGACGATCGTGCGCTCGCCGTCGAGGAGCACGCGGTCGTCGAGGTGGGCGGTCACCGCCCGGGCCAGGACCAGGCGCTCGATGTCGCGGCCGATCCGGACCATGTCTTCGACCTCGTCGCGGTGGCTGACGCGGGTCACGTCCTGGTCGATGATCGGGCCCGCGTCGAGCTCGGCGGTGACGTAGTGGGCGGTGGCGCCGATCAGCTTGACGCCGCGCTCGTGCGCCCGCCGGTAGGGATCGGCGCCGACGAAGGCGGGCAGGAAGCTGTGGTGGATATTGATCGCCGGCGCCGCCAGTTGGCGGAGGAACTCGGGTGAGAGGACCTGCATGTAGCGGGCGAGGACGAGCAGCTCGACCTCGCCGATCGCCTCCAGCGCCCGCCGCTCGGCCTGCGCTCGGGAGGCCGCGTCCACAGGAACGTGGTGGAAGGGAACGCCGACCGAGGCGACCTGATCGGCGTGGTCGGGATGGTTGGAGACGACGGCGACCAGCTCGCCGCCGAGCTCGCGATTGCGCCAGCGCCAGAGCAGGTCGGAGAGGCAGTGGTCTTCGCGCGAGACCATGATCGCGACCCGCTTGCGCTCGCCGGCCTCGGCGAAGTGGTGGTCCATCTCGAACGGCTCGGCCACCTCCCGCGCGAAACGCCGCTCCAGCGACTCCCGCTCCGGCGCCGGAACCGAGTCGAAGACCATCCGCATGAAGAAGCGGCCCTCGGCGGTCGAGTGCTGGTCTACGTCGACGATGTTCAGCCCCGCCTCGGCGAGGAAGCCGCTGACCGTCGCGATCAACCCCGGGCGGTCCGGGCAGGCGAGCAGCAGCCGCGAGGTCGAGGCGTCTCCCATGCCGTCGATGATGCCAAGGCCGTCTGGGGCCCGCCGCAAGATCTCTCGCGGCAGGTTCCTTGTGTGACCGCGGCCACACAAGGGCGCCGGCATCTGAGCAAGCCTCCAGCGCTTGCTTATAAAACGCTCACATATTGCCCCTGCCCTGGTCGTCCTGCTCGTCTTCCCCAGCGCCGCGATCGCCGCGAGTGGGGGAGGCGTCGACGACGCCGTCGGCGTCGACAACGCGGAGGTCGTTGCGCTGGCTCCGCTGCAGCGCCCGGTCGACCGCTTCCATCGCGTCATCCACGCGGTCGCCGACCGGATCGATGCCGAACGCCGCGCCGCCGTGCTGAAGAAGCGGCGCGAAGCGCGGGAAGCCTTCGAAGACCTCCCCGGCGGGGTCTCGATGGCGACGCTGGAATCGATCGCCTCCTGCGAGTCCGGCGGCGACCCGACCGTCGTCTCCTCCGACGGCAGCTATCGCGGCAAATACCAGTTCGACTACGGGACCTGGGAATCGGTGGGTGGCCACGGCGATCCAGCCGCGGCGCCGGAAGCGGAGCAGGACTACCGCGCGGCGCTGCTGTACAGCCGCGCCGGCTCCAGCCCCTGGCCCGTCTGCGGATAGCTGGAGGGCACCCGCACCCTTCTCTACGATGCCGCCTATGACGGGTGAGGAGCAGGTACCGGCGCCCGATGCCAGCGGCCCCGCCCGCAAGCCCCCCAGGGAGGCGATCGCCGAGGCGAGGGTGCGGGCGCCGACGCGGGGCAACCGCAAGCTCGAGGGCTTCCTCGAGGCGGTGAACTCGGACGAGCAGGTGCGGGCCTGGTGGTACATGACCCAGGTCCACGCCGAGCGTCTCGGCATGTCGGACCACTCCTGGGTCCACATGCAGATCGTCCTCAACATCTCGCTGCGGCTGTTGCGGCTGTTGGTCAGGTCGGGGGTCGAGCCGGCGGTCGTCAGCGACCACGGGATGAAGGATCGCGATGCCGAGGTGGTCGTCGCCGGCGGCGCCCTCCTGCACGACGTCGGCATGTCGATCCACCGCGTGGACCACGAGGACTATTCGCTGTTCCTGGCGGCCGGCGCCCTCGACCGCCTGCTCGCCGACGGCTACCGCGAGCCCGAGCGCACGATCGTCGCCTCCGAGATCCTGCACGCGATCATCGGCCATCGTCGCCGCGGCGAGCCCTACACGCTGGAGGCCGGGGTCGTGCGGGTCGCCGACGCGCTCGACATGGCGCAGGGACGGACGAGGATCCCGATCGAGTCCGGCCACGAGGGCATCCACTCGATCTCCGCCGCGGCGATCGACGAGGTCCGGATCGAGGCGGGGGAGGTGCACCCGGTCAAGATCGAGATCGAGCTCAACAACTCGGCGGGCATCTTCCAGGTCGACGACCTGTTGGCGACGAAGATCCGCGGCACCCCGCTCGAGGGCCGCCTCGAAGTCGTCGCCAAGATCGAGGGCGAGAGCGAGAAACGCCTGCTCAGCGGCTTCCGTCTCTCCTAGCGGCCGCTAGGGAGACCAGCGAAACTCGGGTGTGCGACCGGCGAGCGCCGGTGGCCGGAACAACCACGATCCTTCAGGCACTGGCCACGGCGGTGCCGCATCCGACTTCGACCACAGCGGGATGGGGAAAAAGTCGGCCGCGGAGCTGGAGCCTTCGGTAACCGCCGACCGAGGACGCCGCATCGCAACGTGTCCGCCGCCGCCAGGCGCGGGCGAGGGGTTTCCCGAGTCCCTCCTAGGAGAGACGTTCGAGGTCGTAGCGGCGGCGCTCCTTGCGCTTCTCCAGCTTGCTCTGGATCAGCGACATGACGATGACCAGCGCCGCGAAGAAGGCGATCACGCCGAAGCAGAAGAAGGTGACGGTCTTGTCGTCGGTCGGGCCGGCCAGGCCGACGCCGTTCTTGGCCAGCGCCGCCGGGGCGGCGAGGAGCAGCATCGCCCAGGTCGAGAGAATGGCCGCGACGGTCCGCTTCACGCGTGGGAATCTAGCGCAACGGGTGGCGGTCCGAGTCGGGTCGGGAGCCATCCTCTACCGCTACTCCGTCGGCTTCGCGGTCCTGCTGGTCATCGCACCGGGCTGCGCCCGGCCGGCTTCTGAGCGATTCGGCCGCAATTTCGGCCTCGCCATGCTGTGAAAATCCTGTGAAGGCAGGGTTTCCGGCCGTTCGCGACGCATACAATCGAGCTATCAGGCTCGCGGTAATCGACACCGACAGCGGCTTCCTCACGGTTCTCTCGAAGCGCACCGAGGCTGCCGGCTGGGAACTGCGCCGGTCCACCGGCGCCGTCCCCCCGCGGGACCTCGTGGCGATGAAGCTGAACGCGCTCCTGCTCGACCCCGCAGTGCTCGGCGACGAAGGCTGGGTCTACCTGGAGCGGGTCGCCTCGATGCTGCCGGACCTGGGCCTGGTCGTCTGCACCAGCCGCTCGACCGTGGCCCAGCGGGTTCGCGGGCTGCGCCTCGGCGTCGACGACTGGATCAACAAGCCGTGTCACCCGGAGGAGGCGATCGCGCGCGTCGAAGCGGTGACCCGCCGGCGCCGCCCCGGGCGCCGGGAGGTTGAGGCCGCCCCGGTCGTCGCCGGCGACCTCGAAATCCGCCCGGACCGCTTTCAGGCGTTCGTCGCCGACCACAACCTCGACCTCACCCGCCGCGAGTTCGAGCTGCTCCACCTGCTCGCCGAGGAGCGCGGACAGGTGCTCGAGCGCGAGGCGATCTACCAGCGGGTCTGGGGCTACGCGATGGCCCACGGCGACCGCTCCGTCGACGTCTTCATCCGCAAGCTGCGGCAGAAGCTGGAGAAGCACTCGCCACCCTGGCGCTACATCCACACCCACTTCGGCATCGGCTACCGGTTCGACCCCGAGCCGGCGGGCATCGTCGAGGAGCCTCTGCGGCCGGCCGATCCGTCGGCGATCGAGTCGCCGTCCTCGCCAGAGCCCGAGGCGCCTTCACAGCCGGTTCACAACACGTTCACGACCAGGTAACCGGCGCTCCCTCCGGCGGAGCCATGCTGCGCGAGCATGGCGACCGGGACCGGGAATAGTTCGCAGCTGAGGGCAGGGCGTCTCGCACCCTGGCCGCGACACTGCCGGGGGCGCAGCTGATCCACACCCACAACGGCATCGGGTATCGCTTCTCTCCCGACGGCTGAAGCTCGCCGGGGCGACCCGGAGCGGCTTTACATCTTTTTCACATCCTCGACACACGCAGGTAACAAGCTCCCTGGTGCCCGCTGCGAGTCTGGCTCCAAGGTCTCGGCCGCAGGGTCGACGCCTGCTGCACTCGACCAACGAATAAAGGGAGACTGATGTCTAGGTTCAGATGGCTCGCGGTCTTTGCCTCAGCTGCGGTTCTGGTTGTCGGCATCGCCGCCTGCGGCAGTAGTGGCGACAACGGGACCACCTCCGGCGGTGGCAGTGGTTCATCCGCAAACCTCTCAGGGGAAATCGCGGGCGCCGGCTCGACCGCGCAGCAGGCCGCCCAGGAAACCTGGATCGCCAACTTCGAGAACGAAAACTCGGGCGTGACGATCGCCTACGACCCGGTCGGCTCGGGCGGAGGTCGGGAGCAGTTCATCGCCGGCGGGGTCAGCTACGCGGGCAGTGACGCAGCCCTGACCGAAGAAGAAGGCGAAATCAAAGCGGCGATGAAGCGCTGCGAACCCGGCCAGGTGATCGAGGTTCCCGGTTACATCTCCCCGATCGCGATCATCTACAACCTGCCTGAAGTCGAAGAACTGAAACTGTCGCCGGAAACGCTGGCGAAGATCTTCAAGCAGGAAATCACCAACTGGAACGACAAGGCGATCGCCGCCGACAACCCCGGCGTCGAACTGCCCGACACCCGCATCACCCCGGTGAACCGCTCCGACGAGTCCGGCACCACGCAGAACTTCACCGAATACATGTCGGAGGTCGCGCCGAAGGTCTGGCCCTACGAAGTCAGCGGCGATTGGCCGGTCAAGGGCGGCGAGGCCGCGTCCGGCACCTCCGGAGTGGTGGAAGCCGTCAGCGCCGGCGAAGGCGCGATCGGCTACGCCGACGCCTCCCAGGCCGGCGAAAACGAGATCGCCAAGATCAAGGTCGGCAACGAATTCGCCGAACCGACCGCCGCGGCGGCCGCCAAGATCCTCGAGGAATCGCCGGCGGACAAGGAACTCGCGGCGGACAAGTACATGTTCCCGTTCAAGCTCGACCGCAAGACGGAAACGTCGGGGACCTACCCGATCGTCCTCGTCTCCTACCTCCTGGCCTGCACGAAATACGGCTCCGCCGACGAAGCCGAAGACGTCAAGGCCTACCTCGGCTACGGGATCAGCCCGGAAGGCCAGAAGGCGGCGGCTGAAAACGCCGGTTCCGCGCCTCTCTCGGCCGGGTTGACGAAGAAGATCACGCCGGCGATCGAAGCGATCGAAGCCGGATAGGGACGCGTGGCCCAGGTCGATACCACGACCAACGCCGGTCAACTGCTCGCGGCGGCGTCCGTAGGACGCCGCCGCGTCGGTGACCGGGTCTTCTCCAACACGGCCACGGCGGCGGCGGTCACGATCTTGGCCCTGCTGGCCGGCGTCGCGATCTTCCTCTTCGTCAAAGGACTGCCGGCCCTCACCCACAGCGCCTCCGAACTTCCCGCCGGCAAGAGCTTCGTCGACTACGTGGCGCCGCTCGCCTTCGGAACGGTGCTGGCGGCGGCGCTGGCGGCGGCGATCGCCGTTCCGCTGGCGGTCGCGGTGGCCCTCTTCATCACCCATATCGCGCCGCCCCGTATCGCCCTCACGCTCGGCTACCTGGTCGACCTGCTGGCGGCGATCCCCAGCATCGTCTACGGGCTCTGGGGGATCTTCGTGCTCGGCCCTGCCGCGGTGCCGGTGATGAAGTGGCTGGAAGAAAAGCTCGGCTTCATCCCGATCTTCGAAGGCCCGGCGTCGACCACGGGCCGGACGATGTTCGTCGCCGGGCTGGTGCTGGCGGTGATGATCCTGCCGATCGTCTCCGCCGTCGCCCGCGAGGTCTTCTCGCAGACCCCGCGCCGGCTCGAGGAAGGCGCGCAGGCGCTCGGCGCCACCCGCTGGGAGATGATCCGCATGACCGTCCTGCCGTTCGGCAAATCCTCGATCATCAGCGGCGCAATGCTCGGCCTCGGCCGCGCCCTGGGGGAGACGATGGCGGTGACGATCATCCTCTCGGTCTCGGGCGCCGTTACCTTCAACCTGATCAGCCAGGCGAACCCGTCGACGATCGCCGCCAACATCGCCCTCGACTTCCCCGAGTCCTCCGGCCTCGCGGTCAACGTCCTGATCGCGACCGGCCTCGTCCTCTTCGCGATCACTCTGGTCACCAACTTCGCCGCGCGGGCGATCATGTCCCGCCAGAACATCGAGTAGATGGCCGGCACGGTCCTACCCGACTCGACCCCGTACGCGGTCTTCGCCGCCGCGGCCGCGCTCGCCGCGGCGGTCCTCCTGGCCACCGGCACCTTCACCGTCGCCCTGATGCTGGCCTTTGCGGTGCTGATCTCCTGCTTCGGGATCTACGCCCTCTCGCGCGCCGTCGAGGGACCGCGCCGGGCCAAGGACCGGACCGTGACGCTGGTAATCGCCTCCGCGTTCGGGGTGGCGTTGATCCCGTTGATCTCGCTGATCTACGAGGTCGCCAAGCGCGGCATCCCCGGCCTCAGCCTCGAATTCTTCACCGAGTCGGCGCGTGGCGTGGTCAACGGCGGCGGCGCCGCGCACGCGATCGTCGGCACCCTGGTGATCACCGGCGTCGCCGTCGTGATCTCGGTCCCGATCGGGTTGATGGCGGCGATCTACATGACCGAGTACGGGAACGGCAAGCTGCGCCGCGCCCTCACCTTCTTCGTCGACGTGATGACCGGGATCCCCTCGATCGTCGCCGGCCTCTTCGCCTACGCGCTCTTCGAGATCTTCTTCGGCCCGGGCATCCGCCTCGGCGTGATGGGCTCGGTGGCGCTCTCGGTGCTGATGATCCCGATCGTCATCCGCTCGGCCGAGGAGGTGCTGAAGATCGTCCCCAACCACCTGCGCGAAGCCGCCTACGCGCTGGGAACGCCGAAGTGGAGGACGATCACCAGGATCGTCCTCCCGACCGCCTTCGCCGGGCTGGTCACCGGGGTGATGCTGGCGACCGCACGGATCATCGGCGAGACCGCTCCCCTGCTGGTCACCACCGGCGTCATCGACTCGATCAACTCCGACCCGTTCAACGGGCGGATGCAGAACCTCGCCGTCTACGCCTACAACGAGTACCGGTCCCCCGGCGTGCTGAAACAGGCGTCCTACGACCGCGCCTGGGCCGCCGCCCTGACCCTGATCGCGATCGTGATGATCCTCAATGTCGTCGCCCGTCTGATCTACCGTCGCTATAGGACCGAGATCCGCTAGCGATGCAAGGAAGGAAGCTGAGAGACATGTTCGGAGTCGCAGCAACGAAGCGCAGGGCCGACCAGGCGGGCGACGCGGCCGAGACCGGGCCGGTCGCGGTGAGCACCGGGTCTCGCCTGCCCCAGACCGCGCCCCGGTCCGAGGACAGGACCGGCGCTCGCCCGGCGAAGACGATCGAGGTCAGGGGCGTCAGCCTCTATTACGGCGACTTCCAGGCGGTCGAAGACGTGACGATGACGATCGAGCCGAACAAGGTGACGGCCCTGATCGGCTCCTCCGGCTGCGGCAAGACGACCTTCCTGCGCTCACTCAACCGGATGCACGAGCTGACCCCGGGGGCCAGGGTCGCCGGCGAGATCAGCCTCGACGGGGAGGACATCTACGGGCGAGGAATCGACCCGGTCGAGGTTCGGCGCCTGGTCGGGATGGTCTTCCAGTCGCCGA
>DASWQL010000007.1:0-92508 GCA_036403715.1 Solirubrobacterales bacterium | reverse complement strand
GGATGACACGCCTGGCACACTGCGCATCTCTGCGTCCTCGGGCTTGCCTTTGCCCACCGGCAAAGGCTGCGCCCTGCGTCCTTGATCTGCTTGGCCAGGCGCGCCCCCAGTCGCACCTCGCCGTGGAATCAACCATCTAGGCTCACTGCATGAGCG
This sequence comes from Solirubrobacterales bacterium, assembly GCA_036403715.1. GTDB lineage: Bacteria > Actinomycetota > Thermoleophilia > Solirubrobacterales > 70-9 > VAYN01. The sequence continues at coordinate 92,352 of DASWQL010000007.1, read as the reverse complement.
AGAAACGCGTCCCGGCAGTCCTCTCGATCGCCGGCTCGGACTCCGGCGGTGGCGCCGGGATCCAGGCCGACCTGAAGGCGTTCGCGCGCGCGGGCGTGCACGGGATGACCGCGATCACGGCGATCACGGTGCAGAACACGGTCGGGGTCGAGCAGGTCCAGCTGGTCTCTCCGCGGGTCATCGTCGGCCAGGTGCGAGCCGTCGCGGAAGACATCGGCGTCGACGCGGTGAAGATCGGGATGCTGGGCACCGTCGAGACGGTCGAGGCGGTGGTCGAAGCGCTCGGCCATGTCGGCGACGCACCGGTTGTGATCGATCCGGTGATGGTGGCGGAGAGCGGCGCTGTCCTTCTCGACGACGCCGCTCGCTGGGCGCTGGTCGAGCGCTTGTTGCCCCTATGCACGGTGGCGACGCCGAACATTCCCGAGGCGCGCGTGCTTACCGGGCTCTCGGAGGAGGCGACCCAGGAGGACCTGGCCCGCGCCGTGGTCGAGCTCGGGCCGCGAGCCGCGGTCGTCACGGGTGGCCACAGCGATGGCGTGGTCGACCTTTTCTGCGACGGCAAGGAGGTGGTCGAGATCACCGGCGAGCGGCACCCTGACGGCGCTGCCCACGGCTCCGGCTGCACGCACTCCTCGACGCTCGCCGCGTATCTCGCCCATGGCGCGACCCCGCTCGAAGCCGCCCGACGAGCCCGGCAGGTTGCCTCCGCCGCGGTCGGCGCCGGTCTGCGCGAGATCGGTGCCGGCCCCGGCCCGGTGGACGTTTTCAATCTGCTCGGTTCAGCTGTCGCTGAGCCTCGTCAGTAGATTTCTCCGCCATGAGCACCAACGGCAGCACTCAGACGAAGCTCCCGCGTCCCCGCTCGGCCACCGTCTTCGACGGGCCCGACCGCGCCCATTCGCGTGCCTACATGAAGGGGATCGGCTTCGACGACGACGCCCTCAGCCGGCCGACGATCGGGATCGCCAACACCTGGACCGAGGCGATGCCCTGCAACTTCCACCTGCGCGGCCTCGCCGAGCACGTCAAAGAGGGCGTCCGCGCCGCCGGCGGCACGCCGATGGAGTTCAACACCGTCGCCGTCTCCGACGGGGTGACGATGGGAACCCAGGGGATGAAGGCCTCGCTGGTCAGTCGCGAGGTGATCGCCGACTCGATCGAGCTGATGGCCCGCGGCTACCAGTTCGACGCGATCGTCGCCCTCTGCGCCTGCGACAAGACGATCCCCGGCTGCGCGATGGCGCTGGCACGGCTCGACGTCCCCTCGGTGCTGCTCTACGGCGGCTCGATCGCCCCCGGCCACTGGCACGGGCGCGACGTCACCATCCTCGACGTCTTCGAGGCGATCGGCGCTCACAACGCCGGCGACATGAGCGACGAGGAACTGAACGAGCTCGAGGGCGTCGCCAGCCCCGGGGCCGGGGCCTGCGGCGGCCAGTTCACCGCCAACACGATGGCCTGCGCTTTCGAGGCGCTCGGGATCAGCGCCGGCGGCTCGGCGATGGTCCCCGCCGAAGACGACGACAAGGAGACGGTCGCCGAGAAAATCGGCGAGCTGGTGATGCGGGTCCTCGTCGACGACATCACCCCCAGCAAGGTGATCACCCGCGACTCGCTGGAAAACGCGATCGCCTGCGTCTGCGCCTCGGGCGGGTCGACCAACGGGGTCCTCCACCTGATCGCGCTCGCCCACGAGCTCGACATCGAGCTCGACATCGACGACTTCGAGCGGATCTCCCGCAACACCCCGCTGTTGGCCGACCTCAAGCCGGGCGGGCGCTTCGTCGCCACCGACCTCTACCGCGCCGGAGGGGTGCCGCTGATCCTCCAGCGGCTTGCCCAGGCCGGGATCCTCCACAGCGACGCGATCACCGTCACCGGGCGCACGATCGGCGAGGAGGCGGCCCTCGCAACCGAAGCCGCAGGCCAGGAGGTGGTTCGCGCCATCGCCGATCCGCTCAAGCCCGAAGGCGGGTTGGCGATCATGCGCGGCAACATCGCCCCGGAAGGCGCGGTGGTCAAGGTCGCCGGCACCGAGCGCCGCCGGCAGACCGGTCCGGCCCGGGTCTTCGAGTCCGAGGAGGAATGCTTCCGCGCCGTCAAGGACCAGAAGATCGAGGCCGGCGACATCGTCGTGATCCGCAACGAGGGCCCCTCGGGCGGCCCGGGGATGCGCGAGATGCTGCAGGTGACCGCGGCGATCGTCGGCGAGGGACTGGGGGAGAGCGTGGCGATGGTCACCGACGGGCGCTTCTCCGGCGCCACCCGCGGCCTGATGATCGGTCACGTCGCTCCCGAGGCCGCCAAGGGCGGCCCGATCGCCGCGATCCGCGAGGGCGACGAGATCACCGTCGACGTCGACGCCCGCCGCATCGACGTCGCCCTGACCGACGAGGAGATCGCCGAGCGAGTCGCCGCGTACGAGTCTCCCGGCTCGCCGTTCGGCCCCGGCGTGATGGCGAAGTACGCGGCGACCGTGTCGTCTGCGTCTCGCGGTGCAGTAACCAGCTGACGCGCCGCCGGCGGTCAGCGCTTACCGCCGGCGTCCTTCTTCTTCCCTTCGGTCAACGTCCAAACCTCGCTCGCGTTGACGAGCATCTTCGCCCCGTCGATTCGGGTCGTCTCGAAGAGCGGTGGGTTCCTCGACTCCGAGGCCTCGATCAGCCCCCGGATCTCCGCCAGCTCCTCCTGAACAGCCACCGAGTGGTCGTCGCCGAAGCGAATGTAGGTGGGCATGCCCGCACCCTAATGGTGCGGGCGATCCCTATTCGACCAGGGTGATGGTGGTCTTGGTGATTTTGCCTTCTTCGGAGATGAAGGTTCCGTGGGCATTGGCGTAGATCCCGGTGCCTCCGGTGATCGTCCCCGCCGCTCCGGTGGGCTCGAGCACAGCCTGGGTCGACAGGGTCCCGGTCGGGAAGACCCAGGTTCCCGAGCACTCGAAGGCGGCGGCGACGAATTTCTTGGCCGGTTTGGTCGCGAAGCAGAACGCCTGCAGGTGCCCGATCCTCTTGCCGCCGGAGACAAGCGGATTCCAGATCGTCAGCTCGTCGCCCGCGCTGATCTTTACGGGCATGCCGTGTTTGAACTTCGTCTTCGGGGCGTTGTCGATGAAGTGGAAGACCGCGCCCTTTTCGGGTTCGGTGAAGGTGATGACGGTTTCTTTGGCCTGGGCCGACTCGGCGAATGCCCAGAGAAGTCCGCAGACGCCAAGGATGGCAGCGACTGCGCCCAGGCGAGTGGGGTTGTTTGCGATCCGCATGTTCCCTCCGTCTCCTTGCTGTTTAGGGAGTCGGACGAGACCTGGCGATTCCGCTACCCGCCTAGGCGTAGCCCATGCGTTCGAGCACAGGGATCTCGCGGATCTGGGGCGGCTGCAGGTGGTCCCAGAGGATGCCGCGGGGTCGCTCGTACTGGCGCTCGACTTCGATCACCGCTCGCGGGGTCGCGATCAGGTCGCAGGGAAGATCATGGGCGGTGACCATCAGGTGCTGGCGCAGGATCTGAATCGGGTGGACGGTGGTGGCGACGGTGGTATGGGCATCGATCTTGGCGGCATGGGTGAGGATCCCGTACTCGAGGTCGTTGTAGCCGCCGCCTTTGCCGACCCGCGCGCCGCTGAGGTTCAGGGCCACCGAGCCGCAGAGCACGAAGTCGATCTCCGGTAGGTCGTCGAGCGCGACGACACGGCCGTGCTTGAGCGCACCCTTGATGGTCGCCGCCTCCTTCACCGCTGCTTTGGAGAGCTTTGTGGGGTCGAGCACGCGGAACGGATGCGGGTCGCGCAGGCGCGGCACGGCCATGATCACCGTCTTGCCCTCTTCGAGCGCGATCCGGCGGGCGTGCGTCTGCGGCGAGTCGGGGTTGGCCTTGATCACCCGGGCTCGCTTCCAGAGCCGGTGGTTGGCCAGCTTCTCGGCCGCCAGCTTGGCCCCCGCGAAGTTCGGGATCCGGCCCTCGGCGCCGGGGAATCTGGAGACACCCTCGCGCTCCATCGCTTTCCATACCTCCTCGCGAACCTCGTCCTTGGAGCGCATCCCCGAAAGATATCCGCCCCGTTGCCGATAAGTCCGAGTGAGATGGGAAATTGCAGGGAAGTGAGACGTCTGGGACGAATGACTCGAATGCCTAGACTTCTCGCAAGCGGTTCGAGGCTGGAGAGAGAGTGAGCGGTAGCAACTGATGGGACGCAATACGCAGATCGCAGTCTCGATCGTCGCTCTGGTCGTCGTGATCGGCGCTGCCGCTGCCTTTGCCTACGACAGCTCGCGCAAGGACAAGATCGCCGACGGGGTGGTGATCGCCGGCGTCGACGTCGGCGGCCTCGACGAAGTCGAAGCGGCGGCCAAGGTCCGCCGTCGGTTGCTGCGCCCGCTGCACCACTCGCTGCGGGTCAGCTTCGACGGGCAGAACTGGACCCTCCACGGCTCGAAGCTGAAGATCCGCGCCGAAGTCGACGAAGCCGTCGCAGAAGCGGTCGACGACAGCCAGGAGGGCGGCCTGCCTGGCCGGCTCGTCCGCTACGTCACCGGCGACGAAGTCGAAAAGACGATCTCGGCCCGGATCACCTACTCCAAGCGCGCCGTCAACCGCTTCGTCCGCCACGTCGCCGACGAAATCAACCGCGAACCGCAGAACGCGGGCGTCGAACCGACCGGTGACTCGCTGGAAGTCGTCTCCGGCAAGGACGGTCGTAAGCTGCGCGACAACCTGCTCGAGAAGGACCTCAAGGCGGCGGTGCTGAACGCCGAGGCGCCGCACGCGGTCGTCGCCCGCGTCCACTCGGTTCCACCCGAAGTGACGCGAAGCGAGGTTGCCGCCGAATACCCGTCCTACCTGACGCTCGACCGCGCCACCTTCACCCTGCGCCTGTGGAAGCACCTGAAGCTGGCCAAGACCTACACCGTCGCCGTCGGCCAGGAAGGGTTGGAAACCCCTGAAGGCCTCTACGCAATCCAGGAAAAGGAAGAAAACCCGACCTGGCACGTGCCGGAATCGTCCTGGGCGGGCTCGCTCGCCGGCCAGGACATTCCGCCGGGGCCGGAAAACCCGATCAAGGCGCGCTGGATGGGGATCTTCGAAGGAGCCGGGATCCACGGCACCGAAGAGGTCGAATCGCTCGGCACCGCCGCCTCCCACGGCTGCGTGCGGATGTCGATCCCCGACGTCGAAGAGCTCTATCCCCAGGTCGAAGTCGGTACCCCGATCTTCATCGGCTAGAGGCTCCCGCGCCCGGGCGGCGAACTTCTTCCCGATGAACTGGGAAGCGGCGTTGTCCGCCTACGACCGCGACCTGCGCGCCCGCGGGTCGGCCGAGCGCACTCGCCGTGCCTACGCGGTCGACCTCGCCGGCTTCGTCGAGTGGGTCGGCCCCCAGGGGCTGGCCCCCGGCGACGTGCGCCACCGCGACGTCCGCCGCTACGCCGCCGGGCTCTCCTCGGCCGGCGCTGCCCCGGCGACCGTCGGCCGCAAGCTTGCATCGATCCGCGGCCTCTACGGATACCTCGTCCGTACCGAGCGCGCGGGTCAGAACCCGGCTGAGCTGGTCTCCAGCCCGAAGCGCTCCGAGAAGCTGCCGAAGGTCCTCACCACCGAGCAGATGCGCTCGCTGCTCGAGCGGATCCCCGCCCGCACGCCGCTGGAGCTGCGCGACCGGGCGATGCTGGAGCTCGCCTACTCGTGCGGATTGCGCTGCGAGGAGATCGTCAACCTCGACACCGGCGCCCTCGACTTCGAGACCGAGCAGCTGCGGGTCCTGGGAAAGGGCTCCAAGGAGCGGATCCTGCCGGTCGGCGAGCCGGCCCAGCGGGCGCTGCGCCGTTATCTGGAGCGCGGCCGCCGTGCCCTGGCAACGGATCCCCGCGAGGGAGCGATGTTCCTGTCCAAGAGCGGCCGCCGCCTCTCGAACTCCGACATCACCCGGCGGCTGGGCCTCTGGACGCGCGAGGCGGCGCTCGCGGCTGGGGTTTCTCCCCATGCGCTGCGCCATTCATTCGCCACCCACCTGCTCGAGGGCGGCGCCGATCTGCGTACCATCCAGGAGCTGCTCGGCCACGCTTCGATCTCGACTACCCAGGTCTACACCCGCGTCGATGCCGCTCGTTTGCGGGATACGTATGCCGCCAGCCACCCACGTGCATGACACCCGAATCCCGCAAACGACCGTAGAATCGGAAAGCAGGCATGGAAACCGGGGTGAAAGAGGTCGAGCTTCGCGACTTGTGGCGCCGCTACAAGGTCGAAAGCGATGGCACCGCGCGAGAGCGACTGGTCGTCGCCTATTCGCCGATGGTCAAGTTCGTCGCCGGCCGACTCGGCGCCGGCCTGCCGTCGCATGTCGAAGACGCCGACCTGATCTCCTACGGCCTGGTCGGGCTGATCGGGGCGATCGAGCGCTTCGAGCCCGAGCGCGGGATCAAATTCGAGACCTTCGCGATGACCCGGATCCGCGGCGCGATCATCGACGAACTGCGCTCGCTCGACTGGGTGCCGCGTTCGGTGCGTTCGCGCGCCCGCGAGATCGAAGCCGCGCAGGCGAAGCTGGAGCACGAACTGCAGCGGGCGCCGAGCGAGGCCGAGCTGGCGGCGAAGCTGAACATGACCGAGGAGGAACTGCAGACCTCGCTGCTCGAGATCGCCAACTCCTCCGTCTACGCCCTCGACGAGCTGTGGACGGTCTCCGACTCCTCCGGCGACCAGGTCTCGCTGCTCGACACGATCGCCGACGACGGCGCCTCCGATCCCCAGGAGGCGCTGGCCACTACCGAGGTCAAGGACCGCCTGACCGAGGCGATCGGCTCGCTGCCCGAGCGCGAGCAGCTGGTGGTGGCCCTCTACTACTACGAGAACCTCACCCTGCGGGAGATCGGCGAGGTCCTCGGGGTGACGGAGTCGCGCGTCTCCCAGCTGCACACCAAGGCCGTGATGCGGCTGAAGTCCCACCTCCAGGGCTAGCGGCGATGCGCTGGCGAGGCCGCGAGAGGGCGCAGCCGCTGCCGAGCGGCCGCTTCGAGCTCGCAGCCGCCCGCTTCAACTCCAGCGACGCCGGCCGCACAGTCGCAGGCCTCGTGCGCTCCCTCGGCACCCCCTCGGTCTCCGTCGGCGCGATGGCCGGAAGCGCCGACCGGGCGCGGGTCACCGTTGCCTGGCAGCTCTGCTGGTACCAGTGGGGGGTCGATCTCGGCGAGCAACCGGGCTCGGTCCTCGAGCTCGGCAAGGGGTCGGCGCTCTCCCAGCTCGACTCCGCCGCCCGGCAGTGGAACGCCTCGGTCGCCGAGGGCGGCCGGATCGTGATCAGGGCGCCGGGGCGGCGCCGCCCGACGGCGCTGGTGCGGCGCTGAACGGATGGGCAAGGTCACGGTCAACGTCGATGGCGGCGCCAGGGGCAACCCCGGGCCCGCCGCGATCGGGGTCGTCGTTCGCGACGAGGAGGGCGAGATGCTGGAGGAGCGCGGCGAGCGGATCGGCCGCGCCACCAACAATGTCGCCGAGTACCGGGCGCTGCTGCTGGGGATCGAGCTCGCCGCCCAGCACGGCGCCGGTGAGCTCGAGCTGATCGGCGATTCGGAGCTGATTGTGCGGCAGGTCGAAGGGCGCTACAAAGTCAAGGACGCGACGATGCGCGAACTGCACACCGAGGTGAAGCGGGCGCTTGCCGGTTTCGATAACTGGACGATCCGCCACGTGCGCCGTGAGAACAACGCCGAGGCCGACCGCCTGGTCAACGAGGTGCTCGATGGCTGAGCCGATCGATCCCGGCGTCGACATCGGCCACGTCCACCTCAAGGTCGCCGACGTCGATCGGGCGCTCGAGTTCTACTGCGGCGTCCTCGGCTTCGAGCTGATGCAGCGCTACGGCGCTGACGCCGCCTTCGTCTCGGCGGGCGGCTACCACCACCACATCGGCCTCAACTCCTGGGAATCGCGCGGCGGATCGCCGCCGCCGCCCGGAACCACCGGGCTCTACCACTTCGCGATCCGCTACCCGACCCGCCGCTCGCTCGCCGATGCCCTGCGTCGGCTGAGCGAGGCCGGGGTGCCGCTCGGCGGCGCCTCCGACCACGGCGTCAGCGAGGCGCTCTACCTCGCCGATCCCGACGGCAACGGCATCGAGCTCTACTGGGACCGGCCCAAAGAGGAGTGGCCCCAGCCCCAGCCCGGCCAGAAGGTCGAGATGTACGTGCGTCCGCTCGATCTCGACGATCTGCTGGCCGAGCTGGGCTGATCGGCGGTCAGGCTCCGAGGATCGCTTCGATCAGGTTGGCCTTGAAGGCCACGGTCCCCGGCACCAGCTGCAGCCCGGTCAGCGAGCTGTGCGACCGCAGGTAGGCGAGCTCCTTGCCGAGGTCGCCGACCCCGTTGGAGCCCGCCAGCGGTGCCAGCTGCAGGGTGCTGAGCACGCCGATCGCTTCGCCGGATTCGTTCATGAAGCCGCTGCCGGAGTCGCCCGGGATTCCCGGCGTCATGGTGGCGACGTTATGGCTCCAGCCGTTGCCTTCGTTCTGGATCACGATGCCCTGCTTCGGGCTCAGCTTGGTGACGCCGCCGCGAAGTTCGGAGTTGCCGTAGGAGTAGACGGTGGAGCCGAGGTCGCCGACCGAGCCGACGGCGCTGGGCCCGCCGAACCCTGGGACCGAGGGGTTGACCCTGGCGAGGTCGGCCGGGTCGAGCCTGATCAGCGCCAGATCGTTGTAGGCGCAGGTATCGGGATCGGCCTCGCCGTTCGCCTGCATCGTCAGCCAGGAGTTGTAGGCGAGGACTCCCGGTTTGGTCGCGCCGCTGACTTCGACCGGCGTGCCGATCGGCAGCGAGCCGCTGGTGCAGCCGTCGGTTTCGGTCTGGCCGCCGGTGCCGGAGCAGTGCGCGGCCTGCCCGAGATAGACGGTGGTGCCTTCCTGGAAGACGAAGTTGGAGGTGCACTGGGCGCCCTGGGTATGGGTTTGCACGCCCGGATGGATCGGTGCCGTGGACGCCGGCGCCCAGGCGGACGCGGCCGCGGGCACGAGCAGCGCAGCGGCGAGGGCCAGCGCGGCGACGATCGTAAGCTTCGGTCGGTGCATCGTTCCTCCTCTGGATTTGTCCGTTCCCTGCCACCCAACCTGGGCGTGGTGAGAGGGTACCCAAAACTAAGTAGAGAAAACCAGTCGAGAAGGGAGCCGACATGGAGGTAGCCATCGCCGGTGGGCACGGCAAGATCGGGCTGATGCTCGGCAGGCTTCTGGTCGAACGCGGCGACGCCGTGATGGGATTGATCCGCGATCCGGCCCAGGAAGACGACCTCCATGCCGCCGGGGTCGAGCCCGTCGTCTGCGACCTCGAGGGCGACTGCGACGTCGCGGCGGCGATCCGCGGTGCCGACGCCGTCGTCTTCGCCGCCGGCGCCGGGCCGGGGAGCGGCGCCGAGCGCAAGTGGACGATGGACTACGGCGGTGCGGTGAAGCTGATCGAGGCCGCGCGGGCCGAGGGCGCCCGCCGCTACGTGATGCTGAGCTCGATCGGCGCCGGCCATCCACCGGCGGAGGGCGGCGGCGTCTTCGGCGAGTACCTGCGGGCGAAGGCCAAAGCCGACCGCGAGCTCGAAGCAAGCGGCCTCGATTACACGATCGTCCGTCCCGGCGGCCTCACCGACGACCCCGGCACGGGCCTGGTGACGGTCGGCCAGGACTTCGGCAGCGGCCGGATCCCACGCGCCGACGTCGCCGCGACCATTGCCGCCTGTCTGGTCACGCCGGCGACGATCGGCAAGGCCTTCGAAGTGATCTCCGGCGAGACGCCGATCGCCGAGGCCCTGGAGGCACTCCAGGACTAGGCGGCGCTGCTGGCGGCAGGCGCGCCGCTCTCGACCGGGTGGCCGCCGGCGCGCCAGATGCCGACCCCCTGGCCGACGTGGACGACGTCGGCGAAGCCGTCGCGCTGCAGGATCGAGGCGGCGAGGCCGCTGCGCTTGCCGCCGCGGCAGATCGTCGCGATCGGACGGTCCCTCGGCAGCTCGTCCATCCGCTCGGCGAGGTCGCCGTAGGGGATGTGGAGGGAGTCGGGGATGTGCTCGCCGGCGTACTCGGAGGCGTTGCGGACGTCGAGGATCAGCGGCGGCTCGGCTCCTCCGACCCGGGCAGCGAGCTCGTCGGGGTCGATCAGCTCGATCCGCTCCACCGGCCGCTCCTCCGTGCGCCAGGCCGTCATCCCGCCCTCGAGGAAGCCGCGCACCCGCAGCCCGACCGCGGCCAGCAGCTCGGCGGCGTGCCGCTCGTCGCCGTCGGAGGCGGCGACGACGATGATCTCGGCGCTGTCGGGAGCGACCCGGGAGACCTTGGTCGCGAAGCCGGTGTCGTAGGCGGAGGTACTGAGTGCGCCGGCGATGTGGGCCTCGTCGAACTGCTCGTTGGTGCGGCCGTCGATGACGACGGCGCCGGCGGCGACGGCCTGCTCGACCTCGTGTGGGCTCAACGACGCCGGCGTGCCGAAGCTCTCGACCAGGGGGCCGCGGTTGAGGGAGACGATCTGCTCCACGTTCGGCGGGCGGTCGCCCAGCGAGGAGACCGCGTTCTCGACGAAGTCGTCCTTCTCCGAGATCCGCAGCGCCGGGTTGTGGCGGCGCTCGAAGCCGATCGTCGAGGAGGTCTTGAGGTCGATCGCCGAGCCGCCGCAGAGCGAGCCGCCGAGATGCCCAGGCCAGATCTCGACTTCGGCGTCGAGCGCCAGCAGCCGCTCGTGCAGGGAGTCGAACATCTCGGCGGCGCCCTGGCGCGGCTCGACCGCCAGGTCCGGGCGGGCGACGTCGCCGATGAACAGCGAGTCGCCGCCGAGCACCGCCCAGGGGGCGCCGTCGCGGCCGGCGTCGCAGAGCAGGAAGGCGGTGTGCTCGGGACGGTGCCCCGGCGTGTGGATCGCCTCGATCGTCAGGTCGCCCAGCTCCAGCACCCAGCCGTCGACGAAGGGCTCGTGGTCGTACTCGGCGCCCGCCAGCTCGTGGATGTGGATGACGGCGCCGGTCGTCCGGGCCAGCCGGCCGTGCCCGGAGACGTGGTCGGCATGGTTGTGGGTCTCCAGCACGTGCCCGATCCGCACCCCGTGCAGCCGCGCCAGCCGCCGGTAGGGATCGATGTCCCATTGCGGGTCGATGACGACGGCGACGCCGACTTCGCGGTCGGCGACGAGGTAGGAGGCACAACCAAGGTCCTCGTGGATGATCTGACGGAAGAGCATGGGAGAAAAAGCCTTCGAGCGATCAGGCTAGCGTGGTCACGCTCTGTGGAGGGTCTTCAGGCACTGATCTGCCGTTCGAGCTTGTCGAAGCTGTCCGCCCAGCCGTCCCGGTGCAGCGCGCGACGGGCCTCGGTCTTGAAGCAGCCCTGCGTCAGCGCCACCTCCGTCGATTCGCCGAGATCGCGAAACGACAGCACGACCAGGGTCTCCATGTCGTCGTCATCGGCGGGCTCCCACACGAACGTGTAGGCGAGTCGGGCCGGCGGATCGACTTCGCGGACCTCCCCGGTCAGGAAGAAGAGCTCGCCCTCCGGCGGCTGCATCTCGATCCGATGAGGAGACGCGGGAAGAACCCGCTCCATCTCCAACACAAGCTCGTCCGAGCGCGCCAAGCGGCGCCGAAAGCCCATGGGTCGGTATCTTGAAGCCTTCATATGCGGCTGTAGCTCAGCTGGCTAGAGCGTCTGCTTGCCATGCAGAAGGTCGAGGGTTCGAATCCCTTCAGCCGCTTCACCGGAAGCCCGCTCCCCGAGCGGGTTTCCGCGTCTCAGGGCTTTCCGGCTGGTCACCGTTCCCACTCTCGCTACTCGGCTCGCTGCCCGTTGCTGCCCAATCGGAGGCTCCCACGAGGCCATCCAGGGCCGCTCCGTGGTCGGTGCCGGAGTCGATTACGTTCGCGTAAATGCCGAGCGTCGTCTTGGGGTGGGTGTGCCCGGCCTGCGCCATCACGTAGGGCACATCGGCTCCGGCTGCGAGCAGAAGCGAAATGAAGGTCCGGCGCAGCGAATGCGGCGTGATCGCCTCTATGGGCTCCTTGCCCGCCTCGCGAAGCTCGACGTTGGCGCTCTCAACGGAAGCCGCCAGGAAGCGGCTCCGCACGTTTGATGGGTTGTCCTGCTTGCCCCCGGCAGTTGGGAAGACGAAATCGTCCGGGTCGTCGTGCCGGGTCCGAGTCCGATACTCCGACAGCAGCTCCTGGAGCGTCGGCGTCAGATCGACCTCGCGCACCCCGGCGTCCGTCTTGGACGCGGCGACCCGCAGCTTACGACCGGCGAGGTTCACGTCTCGCCAACGCAAGGCGAGCGCCTCGCTGATCCGCAGTCCGGCTAGCGCTAGGACGGCCAGCAACGGACGGCGGCGCCCCGTGTCGCCGCTGCGAGCGTCGGCGTCCACCCGCCCGGCAGCGGCCAGCAGCGCAGCGACCTGATCGGGTTGCAGATAGCTCCGTGACGGCTTCGACTCCCGCAGGAGCCGCTTGCGGCCCTTGGCGGGGTTGCGTTCCAGATAGCCGTACTCAACCGCTTGCTCCAGGATCACGGCGAGCAGTCGGATCGTCTTGTTAATTGAGCCGTTTGAGAGCGGGCGCGGGAGGCGTTTGCGCTCGGATTCCGGGAGCGCGAGTTGATCGGCCCTCGTCTTCGCCAGCGTCTTGCTCTCGCGCACCTTCCCGTGCCGATACCGATCGACCTCCTCGACCGTGATCGCCGAGAGTCGATGCTTGGCGAAGTAGGGCAATAGGTGATCGGTTAGCCGCCACCTGTAATCCACCCGCGTGCGCTCCTTCCAGCCCCCTGCCGCGCCGTCAAACCACTCCGACGCGAATTCGTGGAAGGTCGGCACTTCCGCCGGGGCCTCGACGGTCGCCGGTTCGTGTGGCTGCCAGATCCCCCGATCAACGTCCGCCAGGACGTGCCGCAGCCGTTCCTCGGCTTTCTCGCGGCTCCAGCCCTCCTCAGACGTGCCGAGCGTCATGGATCGGCGCTTGCCGTAAGCGCGGAAACGGATCGCCCAGCCCCGACCATCCTTCGGCTCGATGACGCCGCCGGTCGCCTTGCGCGCCATCAGCGATCACCGCCGCTCGAAAACGCGCCTAGCCGGACGCTGCCCGGACGCCAATCCATCCCCGCAAGTAGCTCGTCAGCAGAGACTTCGAGGGAGCGAGCGAGTTTGATCAGCGTGTCAATCCGGGCGACCCGAAGCCCCCGCTCCAACTGGCTGATCTCGGTGCGATGGACGGAAGTGCGCACGCTGAGTTCGTCCTGGGAGAGGTCGGCGAGCTTGCGACAGCGGGCCAAGTTCTCGCCGAATTGCCTTGCAACGACCATCAGCGCTCGCCCCCGACCGAAAACCCACCCCTACGAGGGTCACCGGGCCGCCAGGTGATCCCGTCAAGCAACTCGTCCGTTGGCACCCCCAAGGTGCAGGCGAGCTTGATCAGCGTGTCGATCCGGGGAAGCCGGATACCGCGCTCCAACATGCCGATCTCGGTCCGGTGCAATCCGGCCTCGAAGCTGAGTTGTTCTTGTGAGAGCAACTCTCGCTTGCGGCAGCGGACGAGGTTTTCGCCGAAGCGCTGAGCGATGTCGCGGTGGGTACGCGGATCATGGGCCATCAGGACAGCGCTCCCGCCACCTGCTGGCGGACGCCGAGCAAGGCCGCGTGCTCGGCGACGACGCGCTCGTATTCGTTCTCGCGGTCGATCGTCAGCGCCAGGTCGCAGAGGACGCAGCGAATGTCGCCGCTGACGACGATCGAGCCGCTGTCGAGCGCCGCGAGCAACGCATCGTAGGCGGCTTCCTCGCGATGGAGAGCGGCCGTGTTTCGGACCCGATCGGGGAAGCGGGCGAGGTCTTCGCGGACGCCGTCCCTCACGTCCGTGAAGAGGCCGCGTAGGAACTTCTGGTCCTTTGACGGGATCGCGAGCGCAAGAGCAGCGCCGCCACCCGTAGGGTTCTCTGTAGCCATGAGGAGGTTCGTGCTCCTTGTGGTCAGGCCCTCGGTTGGCGTTGACGCGCCGCCGGGGGCCGCTTCTTGGGGTCGCGGCGTCGATAGCCTGTCCCGTGCAGTCGGACCTTGGTGACTTGGCCGACTGCCACGGGGCCGGTGTTCACAGCACGCGGCCCCACTTATGTTGTCGGGACAATACACACTTTCCCGCCCTGCGCAACCTGCCTTTTCGTTGATCTAGTAACAGTGTTAAGTGCATGCTCGCCAGTCATAGTCACTGACCTTTGACAGGAAGAAGATCAACTGAACCTCTACTACGAACGGACCGCTGATTAGCTCGTTGAGGCTCCGTCTCAGAGTCACGAACAGTTAGGTGTGTAAGCCGTTCCCTTACTGTCGCTGGATCGAATCGCAACCGCGCCCGCGAACCGTTACCCAGCCTGATTGCGCCTAGCTCGTCGGCGTGTTCGTACACGTAGTCGCGGCTAAGACTGAACCGCCGACCAACCTCCGCCGCGTCGATGAAGTCATCGCCGGTGGACTTTCCTCGCAGCAACTCTGCAACACGCTTGGCAACGGCATTCACTGAGGCTTCGTCCAGGCGGACCGTGGCGATCATCTCGCCCCATCTCTGGCTGACCGGCAGTACCGGCAACTCTCGACCGGCAAATCGGGGTGGCTGGCACAGCCCCTCCCGCCGCCCTCGCCGTCTCCGGCCAGCGGCGGGTCTTTCTGGCCTCGGGGGGCAGCATCCGGTGCCGAATGCGATTCGATGCTGCCCCCCTTCGGGGGGAGGGCAGCATCAGAATCGTCAATGCCGCCCGCCCCAGGGGCAGTATTTGGGGCAGCTTTTCGGTGGTAGCGATACGGATCGCCCTTCTTGCCCCCGCCGACCCGTTCAACCCGGTCGCCGACCATCTCGCGAAGCGGTCCGCTGATCTTCCGCTTGTCGTGGCCGGCCAGCGTCGCCAGCTCGTCCTCGGTCGCCCCCGGTGGTTCGCCCGGCACCACCGACAGCAGCCGCTCGCGGACGCTGAGAAGGTCCGACCCGGCGCGGCCCTCGGCTTCCCCGACAACGTGCCAGGTGCCGTCCTGGCGGTCATAGTCGATGACGAGTACGTCGGGGGTCTGGAACCATCGGGAGAGCGCCACCAGGCGACGCTGGCTTTGCGGTGCGTCCCTGCCTAGCCGCTCATACTCGATCACTACGTCAACGGCACCAGCCAGCGCCCCCGATCCACGAATCCCGGTGCCGTGGTCGCCCGGTGCCTTGCGTTGGTGGTGGATGAGCAGCAACGCAAGCCCCGCGCGGCACGCCTCATCCAACACATTCATGATCGCCTGCACGGCCCCGGAGTCCTTCTCCCGCTCGGCCTCCAGTGCCGCCCAGAATGCGACCGAATCGATCACCAACAGCACCGCGCCAACGTTCAGGGCCTCGCGAGTCGCGTCAGCGATCAGCTCCGACCAACTCGGCTTCGGCCAGCACGAGTCACGGTTCAGGACCCGTACCTGGCCTGTCGGCAGCTCGCGCAGCTTCGGGGCGAGCGTTTCGTTGCCTTCCTCGGAGACGAGCAGGACCGGGCCACCGCTGATGCGGCGACCCAGGAAGGACGACGCTCCTGATGCGACAGCTTCGATCAGCGCCGCAACGAGGGTCGTCTTGCCCGCCTTGGGCAGCCCGGCGAGCAGCGCCTTGGTTCCCGCCGATAGGTAACCCTCGAAGACCCACACCGGCTCGGACGGCGCACTCGCGGTCAGCTCCTCAGCCCAGCGCCAAGGCAACGCCTCGCCCAGGACCCCGTTCATCGGATCGCTCCCGTTGTGGCTCCGGCGACTAGCGGGAGATGATCGCCGCCGGGGTCAGAGTCGTCGGGGTCGCCCGGTGGCGAGCCGCGCCCGGACCGGGAGCGGCCCTCGCGGGCGGCTCGGCGGCGTGACGCTGGCGCTCGGCGGTGGCGACCCTGTGGCACCGACCACGGCATCCACCAGCGGCGCGCGTTGGAAACCCGAAAGCGCGCATCCACGTCGGCCACGTATCCCGCCGCCTCGCGCTTGCGGCGTTCGCAGCGGCGAAAAGTGTCAAGCTCCCCGGTGTCTTCTCCCTGGCGAGCGCGCTGTTCCAGGTACATCATCCCCGTGACATGCACGGCGGCGATCAACTCGGGGTCAACGGTGCCGCCAGTCTTGGGACTCGTCTTGCCGCCTGCTATTGGATCGCGCAGCGTGGACAACGTGGGCTTTCAGGTTGACGCTTCACGGTTTCAGATTCGACGTTAGGTAGACCATCGGACGGAAACACACAGGCCGCCCCGGAGGACGGCCTGTTGAAACCGTGCGAGCCTGAAAGCTCTAACCGGAGTTTGCCGATTTCGCCGGACAGAAGCGCCGCTTCAGCGCCCTCTTTGCGGAAATGGCCCCTGGCCTCGTTCTCCGGTCGATTTCGGATAGGGCTGGTCCTCCTAGGACCAGCCCTATTTCCTGCGTGGCCAATCCCGGTGTAACGCGGGCGGGGAGCGATTCCGCCGTGCCTTCGGGTGCGATGAAGATCGTCTGACGCCCTGGTTTCGACAGCTTCTCGACACCGGAGTTTGTAGACAACAAGTTTCAAGGTTTCCGGCTCCGTGCCGATGAAGGGAACACCATGCCGCCGTCAACCCCACCGCCCCAACTACCGCCCGCCGGTTGGTATTCCGACCCAGGAGGGACGGGGCTGCGCTGGTGGGACGGTGAGCAGTGGACCGAGCACGTCAGCGCTGGGCAGCCCGCCAGTGAGAGCCAGCCGCCCCCAGGCGCGACCCCCATCGGCGGAGGCCAGCAGCCTGTCAGCGGGGACAGTGGCGCCGGGCGACGCTCCAAAGCTTTCTTCCTCACGGCGGCAGTGGGAATCGTGCTGGCCGGAGTTGCCATTGTTGCCCTGGCAACGACCGGGGATGATTCACAGGCCGCGTACGCGGAATGCCGCAGCGAAGTTCAGCCGGTACTGGTAGCCATGCAGGGTCTCGGAAGTCATCTTGACGTGGGCGTGGTTCAGAGCGACTACGCGTCGGAAGTAGGCGACGTTCAGGCGACCTATGACCGCCTCCCCGCCGAGCACTCTGCCCCGGCCTGTCAGCCAGTGGTGACGGCGCTGGGCGAAGCGATGGATGCTTACGCGCAGGCGTCGAGCGAATGGAACGAATGCATCTTTTCCGAAGAAGAAGGATGCGCCGAAGGAGCCGTGCAGGAACTCTGGTCAAACGCCGACCGCGCGATTGCGCGTGCCAAGCAGCGGCTCAATTCCCTGAGCAGCGGCGCCGATGGGGTGGCCGCCGCAGAGTCAGAAGCGGCTCAGATGGAAGCGGACGCTGTGGCCAAGGAGCAAATTCACGCGGCGGAGGTCGCGATGGAGACCTATGCGACCGACCACGGTGGGTCATATGAAGGAGCGACCGCAGAGAAGCTGCGCGCCATCGAGCCGTCATTGCCATCCGGGTTTGAAGTAGAAGAAGCCGGACCCGAATACTTCTCGCTCTCTGTCCCCTCGGAAGGCGGCAACTGGTTTGAAATCGACCGCGAAATCGGTGGGGAACTGGTCTTTGAATGCGGTGAACCAGGCAAAGCGGGCTGCCCTGGCAACGGGAAATGGGGGTGAGCCGTAGGCCCAAAGAGTCCGACGCTGACGCCGTTCCTCACTGCGTTGTTTCGGGATCGCCTGCAATCGGCTCTGGAAAGCGAATGAGGAGGCAAGGCCACGTGGCACAGTTCCAGTAGGACTGTCCCTAGGCTACGCACGCTTTGAGGCTCATCGCGACTCGGCCAAGGGCGTCCGAGTGCGTCCCGATCAGAATGTGTCGCCGCGCTCGTCACGCCTTGGACAGACTCAGGTGCTCGCCGACCCCCCGATTCGCTAGCAGGAAATTCACGCTGATTGGACGCCTCAGATTCTCGCCGCGCAGGGTGACCGTCACGTCGTAGGTCTGGCCGACCATTTCTCTTGAGCCGACTCCCCGCTCTGGCGGGGTGCCGGTGATGGCGAAGAAATCCTCATCGCCCTTCCACTTCCCGGCGACGAAGACGCGATGCTCCTCACGGGTCGGCCGAAAGTCTCGCTCGGAGCAGTTGTCCCAGCCAACGTAGTTGAAAAGTCTGCGGCCGTCGTGGTCAAAAATCTCGACCTGGGCCACGACCCTTCGGGCGACCGCGCGACTTCCGCCGCTCTCGCGCGCGTTCAAGACGAGCACGGTGGCGAAGGATGCATCCGTCTTTTCGGTGAGCTTGACACCCATGACGGTATCTCCCTCTTTCTCCCGGTCGAGCTGTGCGGCAATAACGCTGCTCCGCACAGTGAGCTGGACCCCAGAAAGCAGCGGGCGCACCAGCGGCGCGGTGAGGACAAGGACCAGGACGCAGAGGCCGAGTGCCCCCGCGAGCGTCAAGACCTGGAATACCAAGGGAAACGACGAAAAGGCCCAGAGCACGCCGCCGACGATGCCCGCCGTCAGGAGAAACACGGCGATCGTCCAGATCGTCAGCGCGTTCCCGGCGAGGGTGAGGACGGGATGTCGAAGCAGGCGTCGGAGCATCTCAGTCCGGTCCAGGCTCCCTGCAAGCAGCCTTCCGCATGGCGCGAGCCTATTCAGAAGTTCCAACGCCCGTTCGGACTTCCGCTGAAATTTTCAGGTGTAGCGTGCGTGCGGGTCTGTTGTGGCCGCCCCCGCCCGTGGTGGAATTCCTTCGAGAAGGGGGGGGCGGGGTTGGCTCCGCTCGGCGGGTTCATTGGGCAGCGAGACCGGCCCGCTGCCCAAACCCCTCCGAAACTGCCCGATTTCTGCCCAATCGCTATCGGTTCGGAGTGCCGGATTCTCGCTGGTGAAGCCAAACCCCGATCCAGGCGCTGCGCTTGCCATGCAGAAGGTCGAGGGTTCGAATCCCTTCAGCCGCTTCACCCGAGATCCCGCTCTACAGCGGGATTTCGTCGTTCAGGTGGGGCGTTCGGGAAATCAAACCACCCCCGCATGGCTCTCCACGGCATGCAGACCGTTCGCGACACCGAGGCCCAATTGAAGGAACGCTATCCGGACGGCCACATGAAAGACGGACGGCGCCGGGTGGTGATCGGGGAGGCTGCTTAGACAATTTGGCCAAGCGCGGAAAATTCAGCTTGCGATCGCCTTCCTCGGCTTCGGCTCGGCAGCGCTCGGAGTGCTCGGAGCGCTGCTGATCGTCATGAGGCCTAGCCGCCCTCGCCTCTGCTGACCGTCCCAGAGCACCGTGGAGTACCACCTCCGGAAGGTATTCCGCAAGCTCGGGGTGAAATCACGGACCCACCTCGCCGGGCGTTTCGACGGCGAGGAGGCGCCGTCGAAGTAAAGGGCCTGCGGACCATCGTCCCCCTAGAGGATCGATATGGCCGCGTCGGTGACGCTGCGCCGGAAACTCGCAGAGAGGCCAATCGCCCGGCCGCGGCCCAGGCCGGCCTCGACCTGTTTCGGCGGGTCCGGCTGATTCAAACCGCTACCTGGGATTTTCGGGCATCCAGCGGCTAATCTGACTCAGCCGGGCCATCCGGCTACTTGATTGCGACGAAGGGAGCGGCTTGAGCGTCGAAGAGTTCAACGAGATGGGTCCGATCGACTACATCCTCGTCGAGTGGCCGGGTCGCCAACCGAACGGCGAGGTGGCGCCGCACCTGGTCGATTTGGTCGACCGCGGGCTGATCCGGATTCTCGACCTCGCCTTCATCGCCAAGGCCGAGGACGGTTCTATCGCCGGCATCGAGATCGCCGACGTCGGCGGCGAGGTGACGGAGCTGGCCATCTTCGAGGGCGCCTCCTCCGGGCTGCTGTCCGACGAAGACATTGCCGAGGCCGGCGCGGCGCTGGAGCCCGGCACCTCTGCCGCCCTGCTCGTCTTCGAGAACACCTGGGCGGCGCCCTTCGCGAGTGCCATGCGCCGCTCCGGCGGCCAGCTCGTCGCCAGCGGCCGCATCCCCGTCCAAGCCGTCCTCGCCGCGCTCGACGCGGCCGAGGCCTGAGCAGCAAAGGAGAGAACGATGCCAGGACTACTTCGAGGTGTCGCGCGGACCGCCGTCATCGCCGGGACCGCGACCGCCGTCAGCAATCGCGTCTCCAGACGCCAGGGCGAGCGCTGGGCCGAGCAGGAAGCGCCTCCCCAGCAGCCACAGGCCGCGCAAGCTCCGCCTCCGCCCGCCGCGGCGTCGATGATCGATCAGCTCAAAGAGCTTGGTGAGCTCAAAAGCCAGGGAATCCTCACCGAGGAGGAGTTCGCGGCCCAGAAGGCCAAGCTGCTCGGCTAGGGCGGGGTAGAGGAGCCCGGCAGCATCGGCCGGGCCCCTCTGAGGCGTTTCTAGACCCGGCTTACGGGCTCGTCCTCGCCGTAGACGACGAGGCCGTGGATGCAGATCACGCAGAGGGCGAAGATCCCCAGCGACCAGAACGGAAAGGCGCCGCCGACCGCGAGGAGGGCGCCGATTGCGCCCAGAGACGCGGCGATCAGCCCGATGACCCGCCCGAACGCGTTGCCGGCGAGCAGAGAGAATCCACCGCAGAGCTGGACGACCCCCAGAATGACGGTGATCCAGCCCCAAGTGTGGAGGCTGGAGAACACGTAGCGGGTGTTTTCGACGAAGAAGCTCGCATCGCCGATCGCAGCGATGCCGTAGATGACGTTGAGCGTCCCGGCGATGGATTCCTTTCCTAGTCGGCACGCCCTTCCCTGGGCGACCGAGCGAATGTCGACCGAGCAGCATCGCTCGGTCCGTCGACAGCGCGGAGCGGTTGTGAAATCCAGCGCTTGCCTGATTCGACGCCGAAGGTAGAAAACCCCCTCGAACCAGCGCGTCAGAGGGATACTTGCCGCACAAGGCGTGATCGACCGCGAGCGCCTCCTTTCTGAAAGGCCCCGCATGCAGGCGAGCACCGAGAAGGACACCTCTGCTTCCAGGCACTCTTTTCAAGAGGCTGTGGCGAGGGGCAAGGAGGCGAGGAAGGTCGTTCCCCGATCCTCGCAGGCCAACTGGGAGCCAGGACCCGACAGAGTTGGCCCGCTCGAGGTCCTTGCCGAGCAGGACGAGGCGCGCGTTCCCGAGCTGGTCCCCGTCCGCTACGGGCGCATGCTCGCCTCCGCCTTCACCTTTTACCGGGGCGCCGCCGCGATCATGGCCGCCGACCTGGCCGCGAGTCCCGACTCTGGCCTGCGCGTCCAGCTCTGCGGTGACGCACACCTCTCGAACTTCGGCGTCTTCCAGGCCCCGGACCGCCAGCTCGTCTTCGACATCAACGACTTCGACGAGACGCTGCCCGGCCCGTTCGAGTGGGACGTCAAGCGGCTTGCCGCCAGCATCGCGATCGGCGCTCGCGATCGCGGCTTCAAGGGGCAAGAGCGCGAGGCCGCTGTCCTGGCAGGCGTGAGCGCCTATCGGACCGCGATGGCCGAGTTCGCTGCGATGAACGAGATCGACGTCTGGTACTCACGCCTGGCCGTCGCCGACATCGTGGGTCGCTGGCAACAGAAGGTCACCAAGGAGGATCGGCGCCGGTTTGAGAAGAACGTCGCCAAGGCCCGCAACAAGGGCAGTCTGCGAGCGCTCGAAAAGCTCACCGAGGTCCGGGACGGCGAGCTCCGGATCGCCAGCCGCCCGCCGCTGTTGCTGCCGATCGGCGAGCTGGCCGAGCGCGAAGGCCAGGACGTTGCCGAGATCGCCGCCCGGATGATGCGCCTGTTGGACGAGTACCGGGGGACCCTCGACGACCAGGCCAGCGTGCTCGCCGGGCGCTACCACTACGTCGATGCCGCCCACAAGGTTGTGGGCGTCGGCAGCGTCGGCACCAGAGCCTTCATCGCGCTGTTGCTGGGCCGCGACGAGGGCGACCCACTCTTCCTTCAGATCAAGGAAGCCGGGCCTTCTGTCCTGGAGCCCTTCGCCGGCGCCGGCGGCTTCCGCCATCACGGCCACAGGGTGGTCGCGGGCCAACGGCTGACGCAGGCGGCGAGCGACGTCCTTCTCGGCTGGCTGACGGCAGAGGGTCTTGACGGCAAGAAGCGTGACTTCTACGTCCGCCAGCTTTGGGACGGCAAGGGCTCGGCGGAGATCGAGTCGATGCAGCCGGAGACGATGGCCGGCTACGCGGGACTCTGCGGGTGGAGCCTTGCCCGCGCCCACGCCCGTACCGGCGACCGGCAGAAGATCGCCGCCTATCTGGGCAAGAGCGACACCTTCGACCGCGCGATCGCCGAGTTCTCCGAGGCCTACGCAGATCAGAACGAAACCGACTACGAGGTGCTGCTAGGTGCCCAGCGAGACGGGCGCCTAGCCGTAGACAGCGGCGTCTAAGCAAGCGCCTTCTGCTTGATCGAGTCGAACTCCTGCTGGCTGATTGCGCCCGTATCCAGCAGCCCCTTTGCCTTGGCGATCTCCTCCGCGGCGCCTCCGCTGCCGGCCGTCGTGCGCACGTACTCGTCGAACTGGGCTTGGGCGGCCTTCGTCTGCGTTGCGCTTCGCTCGGCCATTCCAGAGCCCTGCGTGCCGAGGTAGATGAGCACGCCGACGAAGGGGAGGACGATCGCCAGCAGACACCAGCCTGCCTTGGCCCAGCCCGAGATGTCATGGCGGCGGAAGAGGTCGCCGAAGACGTTGAACAGGAGACCGATCCAGATCACCAGCCCGAAGAAGACGAGCATCGTCCAAACGATGTCGAGGAGCGGGTAAGAGCTGGCGACTGGAAGCATTGATACCTCCTGATTGTGACTCTGATGGAGCCGGGCGACGAATCGTACATCGCGATAGTCCGTATCGAGCGCCTGCATCGCGATCCAGGCTTCACAAGTCCTCGCGCGCGGCCGCAGCCGGAGGCGTCGCTAACCGTCAGCGAAACCTGGTAGGTGCCGATGCTCGGAAAGAGGTGTTCGACGTTGGCCCACTACTCGTGTCGGTCAGGAGCCGTCGCCGAAGTCAGCGTGTAGAGCTGCAGCCGTTGGCATTGTCCGGGGCCGGGAAGGGCGTGGTGTCGAATGTCGAACCGCCGAACGTGACATCGCCGCTGATGTGCGTCCCGGTCCGAGTCGGCGTAGAGCTCGGCGACCGAGAAGGCGTCGGTGGTCTGCCCCGAGTCGGCCTGCAGATCTTTCGGGTACTGGACGAGCATCTCGCCATAGGCCCTGCCGTGGACCCTCACCACCTGGGCCTGCGCCCCGCCGGGGACGAACACGACGAAAACGGCAAGCAGTATCGCGACGAGGGTGCCGCCCGCCGTGCCACCACCTTGAAGCGGAGCATCACGACTGGGCCCCGCAGCCCCGTCGAGCCGATCGCGCGGACCCGCAGCGCGTGGTGGCCGACGGCGACCCAGTAGCGCAGAGGGGAGTGGCAGCGGCGCCAACGATCGCGGTCGCGCTTGCATTCGAAGCCCTTGGCGCCGTCGCGGGAGTAGAAGCGGAAGCGGGCTTTGAAGCGGCGGTGCCGGGTGACGGCCGATTTCCAGAAGCCCTCCGCGAACACGAGGTGGGTTCGCGGGCGCTTCCGGGTCGCCTTGCCGCCGCCGGAGGAGGGCGCCGGCGCCGCGAAGGGATCGGTCGAGCTGAAGATCCGGCTGTTGGCGCCGACCAGGACGCAAAGCGAGCTCGAGACGCAGGAGGCGCCCCAGAGGGCGTTTTTGACGAACTGTCCGTGGTCGGAGGATTCGGCTTCGAACGGGACCAGGTTCTCGAAGGTCCAGGCCGTCGGCCCGCCGTCAGGGTTCGTCGAGGTGACGACGTCACCGTTGTTGTCGACCGCGATGCACTTGGTCGTCGTCGGGCAGGTGACGCCGGTGATCTGCACCGAGCCTCCCGCGTTCGCCGTGGCAAAGTTCGAACCCGTCGGGTCGGTGGAGGTGAGGATGTTGCCGCCGCCGTCCCCGGCGGCGCAGAGGAACGTCGCCACGCAGGAGACCCCTTCGAGGTCGCGCGGCGTCGGCGAACCGGCCTCGCGCCAGGACCCGGCCCCGCCGGTCGGGTCGGCCGAGACGAAGATCCGCCCCGCTTTGGCGACCGCGACGCACACGGAGGTCGTGGTGCAGGAGACGGCGCGAAGGTCAGGCGAGCCGCCGAGTCGGTCCGACTGCCACTGCCCCGCGGTCGGCGAGGTCGTGGTGAAGACCCTGCCGCCCGCAGAGCCGTTGCCGCCGGAGACCGCTACGCACAGGGACACGGAGGGACACGACACGCCAGTCAGGTGGGGTGCGCCCGGGCCATCGTATGGGCTGCCGATTGACCAGCTGCCGGCGGTCGGGTCGGCGGAGACATATATGGAGCCTTCGTAGCCGACTGCGACGCAGAGGTTTTCGGTGGCGCAGGAGACACCATCGAGCGAGCCGCGCGGGAGGGAGCATGACGCGGGAGGCACCCCTTCTTCTTCGAGGCAGCTCTGCTTTGGTTCGGGGTACGTCGGATAGCTGGCCCGCCAGCTATGCCTGCCGCCGGTCGGCGACTGCGAGACGGCCACGGTATCGAGTGCGCCGACCGCGACACAGAGCTTTGCACTTGGGCAGGAGACGCTGTAGAGCGGCACCTGGTCGGCGTAGCCGCCTTCGAGCGATTTCGCCGGCAGCTGGATCCCGTTCCACTTCGACGCTGCAGTCGATCCCGCGGGCAGGGCCAGGAGGGCGACGATGACAACAGTCGTAGTGAAAGCCAGCCGGTGTGTCCCTCGCGGCCGTAGTTTTCTCTTCAGGACGATGCCGGACCGCCCCGTTCGCGCTGGGTCTTCATCTTCTTCGGCAGCAGCGGGATCCCGCGGTTGGCGCAGCCGAGGCCTTCCGCCTGTGCCAGGAGATCCCTTTTGTGTCCGTCCCATTCGAAGTAGCCCTTGGGCATCCACTTGGCGATTTCCCAGACCACTTCGGAATAGGCGCCTTCCTTGGTCATCTCGCGCAGGATCGGCCAGTGCCTGGAGGTCGCCATCGCCTTGTCGGCTTCTAGCTCGGAGGCGGTGTCGCCGCTGCGACGCGCTGCCCCCCACTGCCGCAGCCAGAGGCACGAGACCGTACCGGCGGCCTGCGCGCCCACCTGGTAGCGGTCCGTGACGAGTCCTTCGTCGGGGACCCGCGACGGGGAGAAGCTCTTCGGCACCGGGATGCCCTTCAGGACTTCGCCGACCACGCGGTCGTATTCGGTGGGTGCGACAACCTTCGCCGGCATCGCCTCGAGCCAGGTCTGCGGGTCGACCTTGGTCAGCCAGCCGACCCTTTCTTCGAAGGCCGCCAGGTCGGGGACCGCGGCGCGGAGTTCGAACACGTCGCCGCCTTCGGACCAGAGCGCGATCATCTGCCGGTTGCCGGGTCCGCCCTGGTTGGCGTAGAACTCATCGCGGGTGTCGACGTAGGCGGTGGTCTCCAGCACCGGCAGCTTGACCACCTTGCGGCCGTGTGGGTGCGGCAGGTCGTGGATCCAGGCGATCGTCTGCTTCAGGCTGCCGGGGCGCCAGGCGAGTTCGACCCGCCGTTGGCGCACCGCGGGCGCGAGCATCCCCGACTCGTGCGGATGTTTGTTGGGCCCGCTGACCTTGATCGATTCGTAGGGGATCGGCTGGCCGGTGACGAATTCGATCGACCCGGAGATGCCTTCGCGGCTGCGACTTTCCTCGGTGTTCTGCACCCGCCAGCCCGGCCCGTTCAGCAGAAGGAGGGGGCTGGCCCCGGTGGAGGAGGTGGTCTCCGCCGCATCGGCCTCATCGGATCCGCCGCCCACACCGGCTTCGGCGAGGGCCAGGGTGGCGAGCAGCGCGACCGCGATGAAGGCGAGCAGCGCCTGTCGGCTTCGCCCTGCGTCTAGATGTTGGGGCTTCATCATCCTTTTCTCCTTCACTCATGGCTCGGTCAGACCGGCGGTCTTTTCTCCGTCACCTATGTATGTGTCCGGCCGAGACCGAACGTTCCGCGTCGGGAGCTTTCCACAATTCAGCTAAGCCTCCTTAGACATCCTTCCGGCCCACGGCAACGGCTGGCCCGCGAGCATCACCGCTGCCCGCGAAATCGCCGCCGGGCACCTGCGCCGCCGGCCTGCCGTCAAGACCTACGACGCAACTCGAAGAGAACGCCGGTCCGGTAGGGGTGCCCGTGTTGACGTCGATCCTTGCGGCTGGAATCGATCGTGATGCAGGTGGCGGGTGTTCGTGCGTCCCGCCGCGCAACGCACAGGAGTCGGGGTCCCACTGGTCCTTCACATCCTCGACGTCACCCGCTCGATGGGCTATCAGCGTGTCGGAGTCTGGACGGCTCGGGAGAACAGCCCTGCTCGCAAGCTCTACGAGCGAGCCGGGATGACCCTTACCGGCAAAACCGCCCCCCTCCGGTCGAGCTTGGCCCTGCAGTACGAAAGCTCGATCGGCGCGCAGGCCGCGTGACGGCCTGTCGGCTGATGGCTACCGAAGCTGGAACCGACCCGATCGAAGGTAGGCATTCATCAGCTCAAGGGCATGGGCGGTCGGGCCGTGTATTGGCGACGGCGGGCTCGCCGGGTCAGCGAACTCGATCTTCATCGTCTCCACGCCGTCCGGGCGCGGCTCGCCGCGCCAGCTTTCGGCGAGAAAACAGACAGCGAAGCAGTGGGTTTCGTCTCCGTTCGGATAGATGATCGTGTGCAGCCCAGCCTCCGAGAGCGTCGCAAACGGGATGAGGTCGTCCTCCATCACCGTGACGCCGGCCTCCTCCTTCAGCTCGCCGATCGCGGTGGCGGCAAAGCTGCCCCCGGGCTCCGCCGCCCCGGCGGGGAGGCACCACGTTCCATCATCTGCTCGGCGCGTGAAAAGCACCCGGCCATCGGCCGGACGCCGCAAGACGATCATCGCCCCTGGCATCAGCACCAACTCGCTGCCGATCCGCTTTCGCAGCTGCCCCAGATATGACTCGGAGAAGCTCATTCAAGGCACGTTATTCCTGACGGTTCCTCCCCGAAAGCTCGCCTGGCGTGATTTCTTGGTCGTGGCCCGGCTGCTCGCCACGTCTTCCCTGTGACCGGAAACGAACCCATCCAGCTTGCACCTCCCAACCCAAACTGGCCTGCTCAGTTCGAGTTGGAGCGGGCGGCGCTCGAGGAGGCAATCGGCGAGTGGGCCTGCGGCGGCATTCACCACATCGGCAGCACCTCGGTTTCCGACCTCGAAGCAAAGCCAATCATCGACATCCTCGTCGGCGTTAGCGACCTCGCGGTCGCCCGTGCTTGCTTCGGGCCACTGGCCGAGCTCGATTACCTCTATGCGCCATACCTGCCCGAGGTGATGCACTGGTTCTGCAAGCCAGATCCGGCTCGACGCACCCATCACCTCCACCTCGTCCCCTTGGGGTCGCAGCGATATCGCGACGAGCTGGACTTCCGCGATCGGCTCCGCGGGGACCCCCAGGTCAGCCGTCGCTACGCCTGCTTGAAGCGCGAACTCGCCGAGCGATATCGCGACGATCGAGAGGCATACACCGAAGCTAAGAGCGCTTTTGTCCTAGCGGTTCTCGGGGAGCGAAACGCATCGGGGCAGTAGGTGTCTCCCTGACCCCGGCTGAGCGACAAGCTGAAAGGATCTAGCCACATGGAGGAGGATCTGCCGCGAAGATCGGCTCCTCACCCCGCCCGCCGGTAGCGGATGTGCGTGGCGAGCGGAGAGTGGAGCACCTCGACCGGCTCAAACCCGAGCGACTCGACTCCGTCGAACAGCCGCTCGCCGGACCCGAGCAGGACGGGGACCACGTCGAGCGTGAGCTCGTCGATCACTCCGGCGGCGAGCGCCTGACGGACGATCGAGGCGCCGCCCGCGATGTCGATGCCATCCTCGCCGGCCGTCTCACGCGCCTGCGCGTAGGCGGCCTCGAAGCCCTGGGTGACGAAGTGGAAGCTGGTGCCGCCCTCCATCTCGATCGGCTCGCGGGCGTGGTGGGTGAGCACGAAGACCGGCGCGTGGTAGGGCGGCTCGGAGCCCCACCATCCATCCCAGTCCTCATCCCACTCGCCGCGGATCGGCCCGAACATGTTGCGGCCCATTACGTAGGCCCCGCGCGGTCGCATGAGCCAGCCCTCTGCCGTCGCGTCGGCGTCGTTCGCGCGCTCGTCACCGAGGTGCCAGCTATGGAGCTCCCTGCCGCGCTTGCCCAGCGGATTCTCCCGGCTCTGGTCCGGCCCGGCGACGAAGCCGTCGAGCGAGATCGACATGTGGCAGGTGGTGTCCGGCATCGGCGTCCTCCAAGTAATTGCGATTTGCAAGCGTCGGCACCGTAACGCACGGCCCTCGGCGGAAATCGAACCGGCCCCTCGCGTTGCGGGCACTTCTGCGCCGAAGTTCCCAAATCGCTGCATATCGGCGCATATCCGCGCGTATTGCTGATCGGCGCCGTTCCGACCGGCAATGCGAAGCCCCCTGCAAGTCGCCATATTCGCTGCCCGCCGTTTTCGGAGACGGGCCTAATCAAACCACCTCCGCATATCGGCGCGGATGAGCGGGGATTAGCGACGATTCCGGCCGATTCCGCCCCGCTTTCGCCCAGCGGCGGAGCTACGCTCGCCGCCGACATAAGAAAGTGCCCCGGCGGCGCGCTAACGCCCCGGGGCCGGCACCGAAGCCTTCACTCGTCGGGAATCGGCAGCAGCATGTGGTCGGCGAAAGGGACACGCACGGCGTCGGAGAGGAAGCATTCGCGTGTGGCACCCCAATCCGACCTGGATGTACATGCGGCACGCATCATCCGTTATGTCCTGTCGTGCTAAGTCTTAAAGAACCTGCATGTCACTCGCGCCCATGGTATGAGTGTACTAATAAATCAGGTTCTCTATTCCGGGAGGCGAGATGCGCTTCGTTTCGAGGGCGGCACAAAATGACCTTTCCGAGCAACGGTTCAACTGGCGCCGGCCGGCTCCGCGTTCCAACACCGACGAGTTCTTCGATGGCCAGTCGCTTGCACCTGAGGTACTGGCCCGCCACTGGACGCTCGAGGGCGACGTGCACGCGGCGCGCCGCCTCGGACGCACCGACAGCACCCGCTATTTCATCGGACCGCAAATCTCGATCTTGCGCGACGACATGCGACGACTCACCTGGGCTGCCGCGGTCGACGCGGAGGGCCTCAAGCTGACCGACTATGAATCTCACCGCGGAGAGGAGGACGCGTCCGCTCTGCGTCGGTTGGCGCCGGGATCGGTCTGGCGATATCACCTCGCATTGGACAAGTACACGGGCGACGTGAGTGCCACCTGGGTCGTTCGCGGCGGCGGTGGATCGGAGCTCTGGCACGATGGAGAGCGCGTAGAGACCAGTTCACCAGATCTCGACTTTCCCTTCTTCAAGTTCAGTCAAGTGCCTGTCGGCCTCGTCCAGACCGAGCGGCCGCCGTATGGCTTGCTCGGGTACAAGAGTCGCGGTAGCGGCGAGATTTTCGTTCGCAGGCTCCAGGATTCCTGGGAGCCCGAGCAGATCGTCGTTAGGCGGCCGACCGTGGGGGGCGTCTCATTCGGCATCGTCGGCTATGAGGTGCTCGCGCGAGTTGATCTGCTCAATGACGGAAAGATCGTGCCCGCCCTGCTCAAATCCACCGACGCCGGTCGCTCATTCAGCGAGCCCGAGCCGATCGACCTATCTGACGTGGACCCGACGTTCAGTGTCCTACCTGGCTACCAGGAGCCGATCGTGGACAAGGGTGGGGCGCTGCACGTCCCGATTGGCATGGCCAGCGATACCGAATCGCTGGCATTGAATTACGTTGTCGAGTCCGGCCTGCTGGTCGAGGCAATCCGGGTGCCGGGACGGCTAGGCAAGTGCGACCTGTGGGTGTTTCCCAGCACTCTCGGTAGCGGGAACACGTTCGGCAATGGGGTCAGCGACGGTCATGGCCTGATCATGGGCCTGACGACCGAGGACGGGTACCTCTATACGAGCAACTCCTCCGCTGGGGGCAGCCACTTCCCCGAGCCCCAGCTGCTCAATCACGAGATGCCGCTGATTGCGGCGTTCACGGCGTCCGAGTGCTACAGCAGCGGCAAGACGCCGAACTTCGTCAGCATGGACTATCTCTACATCGAGGCGAACGCCGTTGGAAAGCCGGTCTCCAGCGATGTCTACGTGGAGACCTGGGACATGCCACTGCCTGTGCCCGAGCTGCGCGCAGTGGCCGCGGGAAAAAAGGTTCACATCGAGGTTCTAAACGATGCTGACCTAGAGCCGGGAAAGGTCACGTTCGACTTCGATGATCCGGAAGTCACGATTTTAGGAGTGGAAGTTGAAGGGCTCCGTTCGGCGACCGTCAGCACCGACTCAGAGGATCTGCGCGGCAAGACCCTCTCGTTCGATGTCCTGACGCTCTTTCACCGCCACTTCGCCGCTGCCACCGTGGAGTGATTGGCGAAAGCCGGTCGATCGGCACTTCTGCTTTTACAGCGGTTTCCGTCGAAACGTTGGTCTTGAACAGGCGGTCCGCAATGGCACTCACCTGGAGCTGCGGAGCCGGTCGATCGCGCGTTCGAGCATCACCCGCTCGGCGAGAAGCAAGCCCTGTCGCCATGCTCGTGGTCGCCGCTCGCCCTTGAGGACGGATCGCAAAAGCTCGCGCTTTGCCTCGCCCAGAGGATCCACATGTTCGGCCGTGGACCATCACGAGTCTCACGGAGACCGGTTTATGTGGCTTCGTTGGCCTGCAACTTGACGCTACTCGCCGCAGGCGCCAGCATCGATGGGTTGTTGGCTGAGCAAGTCTGACCCGAGCATGCGAGGGTAGATCTCACCGCCACAGCTCGCGGCGCAGCATCGCATTGCCGCGCTCGAGCTGCTCGATGGTGGCGCCGGCGACCGAGCGCGTCCGGGTGGCGCGATTGATGCGGGCCTGGACCTCCCGGTGCGACTTGCTGGTGCGGCGGGCGACGTCGGCGACCAGGCGCCTACGCTCGCCGCGCAGCCGCTCTCGGGCCGCATAGGCCGACTCGCGCTCGGGTTCGAGGTCCTTCGACGCGGCTTCGCGCCTGGCGAGGGCGGTCGCCTTCTTCGCCCTCGGCTCGGGGTCATCGGTCGGGAAGAGCTGAAGCGCGGTCTCGCTCATGATCGCGTCGTCCAGTTCGGCGTCGCCCGAGCTCAGGACGGCAAAGCCGCCACCCGGCTCGCCCTGCTCCGGACCGGAGTTGTCCATCTCTTCGCCCTCTTCCTCCTCGGCGCCCGGCGAGAGGTCGAGCGCGTGACGGCGCTCCAGCTCGATCTCGTGGGCGAGTGCCTTCAGCCGCGGGTCGGCCGGCATCAGGAGGTAGCTCATCTGGCGGCGCGGCTCCGGAGTGCTCCGGATGAAGCGACCGACCACCTGGCGGAAGAAGAGCTCGGTCCGGGCAGCCGTCGCATAGACACCGACCCGCAGGCGCGGGATGTCGACCCCCTCTGAGACCATCAGGACCGAGACCAGCCAGCGTCGATCGGAGGAGGCGAAATCGGCGATGCGCCGGCTGGCACCGGGCTCGTCGCTCATCACCAGCTCGGGTCGCTCCCCCGAGACCGACCCGAGCCGCGCCGCAATCGCCCGCGCGTGATCCTGATCGGAGGCGATGACCAGGCCGCCTGCGTCAGGGTGCCCGTCGGCGCGCACCTCGCTCAGCCTGGCATCGCCGTCGCGCAGCACCTCGCCCATCCACTCGCCTTCCGGGCTGAGCGCCGTCCGCAGGCGCCGGGCCCCCTCCGCCGCCGGCAAGACAAGGTCGAAGTCGGCGCTGCGCAGCCGGCCGTCCGAGAGCCACTCCATCTCGCCGTCATACGGCAGGAAGGTGATCGGGCGGCATACCCGGTCGCGCAGCGCCTGCGGATAGCCGTAGGCGTAGTCGGCCCGGCTGAGGCCGTCCTCGTCGTAGGTGACCCAGGGAATGGCCGAGTTGTCGGAGCGGAAGGGCGTGCCCGAGAGAAGCAGCACGAAGCGGGCGCCGTCGAAGGCCCTGCGGGTTCGCAGGCCCCAGGCGGCCTGATCGCCCATGTGGTGCGGCTCGTCGGCGATCAGCAGGGTCGGCCGGCGGCCGGCGGCCAATCGGTGCATATCCGGCCCGGCCGCGATCGTCTGGTAGGTGACGGCGACGCCGTGGAAGTCGGCCGACTCGGGCCCGTCCGGGTTTGGCCTGTTCGGCTCAAGGTCGATGCCGTAGCGGCCCGCGTCGGCGGCCCACTGGCGGCAGATGTGGGTGGTCGGGCCGGCCACGACAACGCGCGAGACGAATTTGGCGCTCAGCATCCGGTGGGCGATGTGCAGGCCGAAGGTGGTCTTGCCGGCCGCCGGCGTAGCCGAGGCCAAGAAGCTGGTGGCCGGGTGCGCCCGCACGGCCTCGGTCGCCTCCTCCTGCCACGAGCGGAGGGGTCGGGCATGAGGCCAATCCGGAAGCGATCCGGCACGCGCCCCGCCGCCGATCAGGTGCTGAGAGGCGTCGTACAAGGGCGGGCAACAATAGGGTCGCCCACGGTCGGAGGACGGCCGACCCCGCACGGGCTCGATCAGCGCCGACCCCGGGCCGATCAAACCGGCCTCTTTGTATTCGGGCACTTCTGACCGGAAGTGCCCGAAGCGCTACATATCGGCGCCTATCCATGCACATCCACGCGGGAAATGCGCCCGCGAGCCGATTATGAAAGCCCTGCAAATTGCTGGATCGAGGGCCTTGGTTCTTCCAGGAACTCTTTAATTGCCATGCAGAAGGTCGAGGGTTCGAATCCCTTCAGCCGCTTCGACGTGAATCCCCTGCACTTCGGCCGGTCGGCCCTCGCGGGGAAAATCAAACCAGAGCGAAACGCGGACGCTCGCCGATCGCGCCGTCTATGCCTGCGGCCGCCGTGGCTCTGATTCGCCGCAGCGGCCTGCGCCGGGAGGAAAGCGAGTGGGTCAGCCCTGACGGGCGGCACACCCGCCGCGATCTCCGAGGCGGTGCTGTGGGCGCTCCTGCGAATCGCGGCAGGCGAGGTGGGTGCTGCGCGACCGGGGGAGCAGCCGAGAGGATCGTGTTCGTTCCCTTAGCGATGTCGGTCAGGCTAGGGCGTCGGACTTTCGGCTGGACTCGCCGGTACCGGCGGCGCGGCAGCAGGCAGATGGCGGATGTCGGGAACGCTGATCAGCATGAGGGTCAAGACGACGACGAGCCCGAAGGCCAACCACAGCGAGGTGCTGACCCCGATGACCGCCGCGATCGGGCCCCAGATCGCGAGTCCCAACGGGTAGAAGGCGAGCGAGCCGAACCAGTCATAGGAGCTCACTCGCGACAGCGACTCGCCGGGGACGTGGCGCTGGAGCATCGACTCCCAGACGGAGATCGCGAGCGCGATCCCCGCGCCGCCCAGCAGCGCAGCGCCGGCGATCAGCGCCACCGGTGGCGCCGCCGCCAGGAAGGCCAACGGCAGGGCGACGAGTGAGTCGGCGAGGGCGGCGAACAACAGTGGCTTGTGTGGCTTGACGCGCGCAGCGAGCAGGCTGCCGACCAGGGTGCCGACGCCCATCGCCGCGAGAATGGTTCCCCAAGCAGCGGCCCCGCCGAGCTTGGTTTCGCTGACGATCGGCCCGAGCACGCCCCACGCGCCCCAGAGCAAGTTCCCGATCGCGAAGTAGACGACGAAGGTCCAAACCCACCTGCGCGACCGAAAGGCGACCCAGCCCTCGCGCAGGTCGGCGACGAAGGAGCTCCGTTGCGCCGCAACCCGCGTCGGTACCCGCAGCATCGCCAGGCACGCGGCGCTCACCGCGAACGTCACGGCGTCGATCGCGATCGCCCAGCCTGCTCCGGCAGCGGCGACCAGCACACCACCCGCAACCGGGCCGAGGATCTCGCCCGTCGAGGCGGCGCTCGCGCGCAGCCCGTTCGCCGGCTGCAACTGCTCCGCGAGGACGACCTCGGGCAGCAGACCGGTCGACGCGGGGCTGAAGAAGCCGGTGGCCGCGCCGGTCACGCCGGCCAGCAGCGCGAGCATCCACACCTCCGCCACTCCCGCTATGAGCAGAGCTGCCATCGTGCCCTGGCTCGCGACCCGCACCACGTCCGCAGCCACCATTACCGCGCGGCGTGAGGCCCGGTCGGCGACCACGCCGCCCGCCAGCACGGTCGCCACCAGGGGGAACGCCCCCGCGGCCAGCACGAGCCCGACGTCTGAGGCCGAACCGCCGATCTCCAGCACCGCGAAAGCGAGCGCTAGGACCGCCATGCGATCGCCCAGCACGGATACTGCCTGCCCGCTGAACAGCAGCCGGAACTCCCGCGTGCGAAGTACGTCGAGGCTTTCGGGCAGGCGCGACAAGAGAGCCCCTATGGCAGCGCGGTGAACAAGCGCTTTTGGACGTGATCAAGGACGCGGGTTTCGAAGTCGCGGACCTCAACGATGACTTCGAAGCCGTCACGGGCGATCAGGAAGTCGGGGTTCTTCTGGAACTCCCGATCGAAACACGATGCCCTGTCGGGCTCGAAGTCAGGGTCATGGCCATGCTGGTCGGCGCAACCGGCGAAGCGAAGCTCTGCGGGATTCGTGTAGCGCCCCATCGCGTGCAAGCGTAGCCCCAGCACGGGACCCGCTTCCGCCGGGTCCACGGCGAAAGCAAAGGACCCGATGCGCGCGGATGCACGGCGATTGTCGGTCTCCCGATGGACTGGATTTCCGGCGGGCCCATGCAGCTTTAGACAAGGCATGGGTCCGCTTGTCCGGAAGAGCCGCAACAGTGATACTGGGGCAACAAATGGGGAAACAAGCCCCACAGATCCCAGCGTAATTCGATCTCGCGAAAACCGCTTGAAATCGTGCCCCACGTAGCCCGGCGGTGCGCCCGGTTCGGGCTCATAACCCGAAGGTCTCGATGAGGACGGTGGCTATGAGCCGCACGACACCTATTGAAACCGCGGTTGGTGATTTCGGCCACTTCTGACCAGAAGTGCCCGAAACGCGGCACATCCACGTCCATTCACGCGTATAGAGGGCGGGGAGCGCCTACCACCTGGAAATCTCCTGCAAATCGGTTATTTCTGGTGCGGCAATCGCGGAAAGCGGGCGTAATTGCCATGCAGAAAGTCGAGGGTTCGAATCCCTTCAGCCGCTTACCGACGAAGCCCCTGCAAACAGAGGCTTCGTCATTTCTGGGGGAAACTGGAACCACCCCCACATATCCCCTCCATTTCGGGAACGAGTTCCCGAAATCGCCTAGATATGCGGTGATTGGCGGCGATTCCGGTCACGTCGCTAGAAGTGGTGTAACCGCAACGTAGGGGCCGGGACGAAGTTCCGGCCGCGGGCCCCAGACTCGTCGGTTGACCTGCAAGTCGACTGACGAAAGGAAGCACCACGATGGCCGAGAGCCAAAGCATGACGAGCGCCGGGGTCGTAGCCAAGGCCCTGATCGAGGAGCACTCCGACTTCCTGCGGGAGAGCGTGGCGATGATCGCCGCGGAGATCATGGAGGCCGAGATCGAGCGCCAGATCGGCGCCCGCAGGGGCGAGGTCAGCGAGGGAAGGTCGGCCCACCGCAACGGCTACCGGCAGCGGCTCTGGGCGACCAGAGTCGGTGAGATCGAGCTGGCCGTGCCCAGAAAGCGCTCGGGGAGAGCTTACTTCCCGAGCTTCCTGGAGCCCCGCAAACGCAGCGAGAAAGCGCTGCTCGGAGTGGTCATGGAGGCCTATGTGAACGGGGTCTCGACCAGGAAGGTAGATCACCTGGTCGCCGAGCTCGGGATCCAGATGTCCAAGGACCAGGTCTCGCGGATCTGCCGCGAGCTCGACTGTCAGGTCGAGGCCTTCCGCACCCACCCGCTGGAGGACCCCTACCCCTACCTGTGGCTGGACGCCAAGCACCTCAAGGTCAGGGACGGTGGCCACGTGCGCTCCAAGGCGCTGATGGTCGCCTTCGCGGTGGATTCCTCAGGGCGCCGGGAGGTGATCGGCATTGAGATCGCGGAGTCTGAGACCGAGGCCGGCTGGGCTGCGTTCCTGCGTGATCTGCGGGCCCGCGGCCTGGAAGGGGTGAGGCTCGCCGTCTCTGACGATCAGCTTGGCTTGAAGGCGGCGATCGCGAAGGTGCTCAGCTGTCCTTGGCAGCGCTGCACCGTGCACTTCATCCGCAACATGCACGGCCACTGCAAGAAGGGCCAGCGCAACATGGTCGCCGCCGCCCTGCGCGAGGTCTTCAACGCCGAGGACATGAACGACGCCAAAGAGCGATCAGCGTCAGTGATCGAGCGTCTCGGCGCCCCGGTGCCGAAGGTGGCGGCGCTGTCGGAGGAGGCCGAGGAGGACCGAAGATCACCGACGCCGAGTTGATCGCCCTGGCGATCGCCCAGGTCTTCCTCGGCGTCGCCAACGACCGACAGTTCCTCGGCTTTGCGATCTGGCGCCTCGGGCACCTGTTCCCCTACCTGCCCCAGCAGCCCGGCTACAACAAGCGGCTGCGGGCCCTGGCCCCGCAGATCGCCCGGGCGATCAACTACCTGGCCTACGTCTCGCCATCGATCTTCGACGGCCTGCGCCTGCTGGACTCGACGCCGCTGCCCTGCGGTGCCTCCAGTTCGCGGGGACCGCCGCCTACGGCTATTGCCGAAGCCATTCGCGCTTCTTCTGGGGCTTTCGCCTCTATCTGCTCTGCGCCGCCGACGGCACCCACGGGCTGGAGCGCCACGGCGCCCGCACCTTGCCCGGGCTCTTCGCGCGGGTCGGGATGCGACTGCTCGCCCTGTCGGCCGGGCTCTGGCATAACTGCCAGCTGGGCGAGCCCGGCGGGCACTTCGCCGCCTAGGCACTGATTAGGAATCAAGCATCTAGCGGAGCGTCGCAGATTGCCGAGTGCCCGAATCCAACCACGTCAACGTGGAGCCGTGAAGCGAAACGGAAGCGGTGTCGATGCCATAGCCCGTATCGACGATACGCGGAACGCCAGACTCACAAACTCCAATTTGTGGCCCCTGAACACCCTGTCTCATGATCACAACCCATGCCAGGCTTCCTGACTTGTCTAGAAATATGCCTCGCACGCGGGGCAGCTGGCCCGGGCGATCGGCGCCGCCCAGACGACAATGGCCACTCTCACCAGTCTGCACGTTTCGCACAGCAGTATATACGCGAACGGTGTCCTGTCCCACGAGCCGATCTTCGATGCCACCACCCCAAGGAGCCGCGAGGCTGAACGGCCCCGGCATTGACGAAGACCACGTAACTTTGCTTCGGCGAACCGGACCCACATGACGATACCGCCCTGATCGCTTCGAGCACACATATACGGTGACTTCCCCCGACGCCGACGAGGCGACGCTGTACAACCGCAGCTCGGAACTGGCAGCCAGCGTTTTACCTTGTCCGCAGGAGGTCGCATCACGCCGGGTCGAAACAGATATGGGAAGTGCATGAAATGCCAATATGAAGATGCCAGCCGAAAATAGGGCTCCATTCAGCCGCGTCACACTAATCCCGGGCGTGCTATCTCCGCCATTGGATGCGACTATACAGCACTGGTATACCCAGTAGAGAGCGTCCCGGCTGACGCCGTCCTTTAGCGTGGCGCGTAGAGCAAAGGAAACACAGCGGACGCGTAGCGGGACCATCGGGCCTTAGTTCTGGTGCAGGGCACGCCCCCGGGGCAGCAGGGATTGGTGCGGTTGAGGACAGCAAGCAGCGACTTTAGTCGCGCTAGGGGTTCGGCCCGGCGCACCTTAGTTTTAGGACTTTGTGCCCAGCGGTGGCCACAGACACGGTGAGATGCGATAGAAGCTGTCTGCATAACCAAACCGACCTGCCCGCGTATCGCAGGGGAGTGTCGAGCTGGGACCGTGACGGGAACACAGTCGATGGCAAAGGGGGGCACAGTGAGGTCGATCGTGCGCAGAATAGTGGTCGGGGCGATCACGGTGGTGGCAGTGGGGGTCTCACATGCATCGGCCTCTCCGCCGACGACCGCGCCCGCGCCCAGCACTGCTACCACCGACTCTCAATTACAGATTTACTGGGCTGATGGGAACCACGAAGGGTCATCAGCTGCAAGCCCCGCAAGCGGTCCTACTGCCGCCGCCGCATCACCGGACCCATCTCAGCTTCCAGTGCCATACAACGGTGGATACATCCAGCACCGCCCGCATGTCTTTCTTATCTTTTGGGGAAGCGAATGGAATTCAAAGTCAGGGACGCGCGAAAAGTTGATTGACCTGTATCGGTCGATCTCGGGGTCTGATTACGCACGAATCTTGACTCAGTACTTCGACCACAACGGATATTTTTCCGGCGAAACGGACCTAACGTCCTATACGGATACGCGCGTAGGCGCACCTCCGAAACCGAATGGGAACGACGTGGAGGCGGAGGTGAACTATTCGATCGGAGCCCACCCGGAGTGGGGACCGCCAAGTTACGAAAATCAGTACGTCGTCGTGACGCCTCCGGCTACGCCAGAAGGAGAAGGATTTTGTGCCTATCACGGGTGGCAGGGAACTCCGTACAGCGTCTCATTCTCCTACGTGCCTTGGTCGTCCGAAGCGTGTCAGCGG
Source organism: Solirubrobacterales bacterium (assembly GCA_036403715.1). Taxonomy (GTDB): domain Bacteria; phylum Actinomycetota; class Thermoleophilia; order Solirubrobacterales; family 70-9; genus VAYN01. The sequence continues at coordinate 53,955 of DASWQL010000007.1, read as the reverse complement.
GGGCTCGAACCCTGGGGAGCAATGCAGGTGTCTGCCTCGCACGAGTGGGCCGAGAGTGTTGCCGACCCGATCCCTGTTGGAGAATTCTGGGGCTGGTCCACGGAATTTGAACACGGAGAGGTCGGGGACCTTTGCAACACCGGCAGCCCGGCTGAACAGTCTGAACAGGCCCCCGGCGTCTGGGTGGCCAAGATTGCCGATGACTATCTTTGGAAGGCGAATGGCTCGCTTTGCGTAGGCCACGACGCGGCACCCATCCCCTATTCGTGGAGTACCCACGCAAGCGCCGTCGGAGTCCGCAGAGCCACGCTTTCTGGAAACATAACCCCAGGCGGGTATCCTGCTTGGTACGACTTTGAAGTTCAGGGTCCGGATGGCACCCAATATCTTCCAGCAAGGTGCCAGAACGGTTACGAATTCCGCTATTGCTTCGGAGCCGTGGGAGAAGGGTTTGCAAGTGTGACCGTGACTGCTGACCTGACGGGTCTAAAACCCAATGCGACCTATCGGGTCCGCCTGGCAACGAACGGCAAGTTGACCGAGCCGGGGATAACTTCCCTAGCGTCTGGGCCAATCATCATGGATGGCAATGAAACGCAGTTCACCACCCCCGACTGGCGCCCGATCATCACCGTCCAGCCGACTACCGAAAGGACGGCCAACAGCGCCAGGATCAACGCCCAGGTCAACCCGCAGGAGTCGCCCACCCACTACCACTTCGAGTATGGCCCGACCATCTCCTATGGCACCAGCGTCCCGATACCCGAGGCCGACATCGGCTCGGGCGCCGCAGCCGTCGCGGTTAGCCAGGGGGTTGCCGGCCTCAAGCCGGAAACCAACTACCACTTCCGGGTCGTCGCGACCAACGGTGAAGGAACCAGCGTCAGCCCGGACAAGACCTTAACCACCCTCGCCAATCCCGTTAGTTTCGTCTCCGCCTTCGGCTCCGCCGGCACCGGCAGCGGCCAGTTCAACCGGCCAGTGGCGATGGCCGTCGACGCCGCGGGCAACGTCTGGGTCGCCGACAAGGAAAACGATCGCCTGGAGAAGTTCAACCCCAAAGGCGAATATCTGGCCCAGATCGGCAGCTTCGGGGCTGGGAACGGCCAGCTGAACGAACCACGCGGGGTCGCGATCGACGCCGCCGGCAACATCTGGGTCGCCGACGCCGGCAACGCTCGCATCGAGGAGTTCAGCGCCGCCGGCGCATACATCCGGCAGATCGGCCCTGGCGAATCAGCCACGGACGGTACGCTTCAGATCCCCAGCGGGATCGCGATCGGTGCCGAAGGCAACATCTTCGTCACCGACCAGGGACTAAAACAGGTGCGGAAGTACCTGCCGGCCCCTAAAACCGACGGCAAGTATTTCGTCAATAGCTGGAACGGCTTCACCACCCCCGCAAACATGGCGACCGACCCCGAAGGCGACATCTGGATAGTCGACACCGGCCAGAACAAGATCTACGAACTCCGGAAAGACAGCATGAGAGCTCGCTTCGGCACCACGGGCTCCGGCCCCGGCCAGCTCTCGGCGCCCTACGCCGTGGCCGTCAAACCCTCCGGCAACCTGTTCGTCTCCGACCGCGGCAACAACCGGATCGAGCAGTTCAGCCCCGAAGGGGAACTCCTCGCGACCTTCGGCAGTGCCGGATCGGGAGCTGGTCAGCTCAATGAACCGAGCGGCCTCGCCGTCTCGCCCAACGGCTCCATCTTCGTCGCCGATGCCGCCAATAACCGCATCGAGCGCTGGGCCCAACCGACCAAGCCTGAGGCGGCGACCGAACCGGCAACCAACGTTGCAGAATCGACCGCGACCTTGAAAGGCAAAGTCGTTCCCAACGGTCTCGCGACCCAATATCGCTTCGAATACGGCACGTCAGCCTCTTACGGCGCGAGCCTGCCGGTTCCCGAAGGCAATGCAGGCTCTGGCTTCGAAAGAGTCGAAGTGGCTGCCTCCCTCTCCGGTTTGAGCAATGAAACCACCTACCACTACCGCGTCGTGGCGACCAACGCCGAAGGCGCGACCTATGGCCAGGACAACACGCTGAAAACGACTGCGGTGCCCACCTACACTTTCTCCTTCGGCTCCGCCGGTACCGGCAGCGGCCAGTTCAACCGGCCGGTGGCGATGGCCGTCGACGCCGCCGGCAACGTCTGGGTCGCCGACAAGGAAAACGATCGCCTGGAGAAGTTCAACCCCAAAGGCGAATATCTGGCCCAGATCGGCAGTCCGGGCGCCTCCAACGGCCAGCTGAACGAACCACGCGGGGTCGCGATCGACGCCGCCGGCAACATCTGGGTGGCGGACGCCGCCAACCATCGGATCGAGGAGTTCAGCGCCGCCGGCGCATACATCCGGCAGATCGGCCCTGGCGAATCAGCCACCGACGGAACGCTTCAGATCCCCAGCGGGATCGCAATCGGCCGCGAAGGCCACATCTTTGTCACCGACCAAGGGCTAAAACAAGTACGGGAGTACCTGTCGACCCCTAAAGCCGACGGCAAGTACTTCGTCAAGAGATGGACGGGCTTTACCACCCCCGCCAACATGGCAACCGACTCCGAAGTCGATATCTGGATCGTCGACAGCGGCCAGAACAAGGTCTACGAACTACCCCACAACAGCGACGTGATGTCCGCTCGCTTCGGCACCACCGGCTCCGGCCCCGGCCAGCTGTCGGCGCCCTACGCCGTGGCCGTCAAACCCTCCGGCAACCTGCTCATCTCCGACCGCGGCAACAACCGCATCGAGCAGTTCAGCCCGAGCGGGGTATTCCAACAGCAATTCGGAGCGTTTGGCTCGGGTGCGGGCCAATTCAACGAACCGAGCGGGATCGCGATCGGCCTCGACGGAAGCGACTACATCGCGGACGCCGCGAATAACCGGGTCCAGAAGTGGATCTTCAAATAGCTACGAGCCGGGGCAAGGTATGGCGCTGGGGATTAGGCGACGTTCGGTACTCAAACCGGGGTCGTCCCGTTCAGGCAGAACACTTCATTTCTGCTTGAACTCGCCAACGACCCCCGCATATCTGCGCATATCGTCGTCAGCCGCTTCTGACCTGGGCGCCCGCAAAACTACTAGCCATGCGGATAAGGCATAGCTCGAGAAAGAAGGGTGGGGCCTCGGGCCTCACCCTTCACTTTCCTGGCCAGGGTTTCGAGCCAGGCCCCTCCGGGCATTACGAGACGATCGCAAACCGAACCGGAGGGACAACTTGTCCATCGTCGCCATCCTCATAGTCATCATCTTGGTCTTGCTCGTGATCTATTTGTTCCAGCGGGTTCGTTAAGCGGTTCCCGACTCCGCGCCGGGTTTTGTCGGTTTTTTGGGAGGGGTGGTCGGCTGTAGGCCCTGGTGGCACGCGCCTATCTGGGAGTGCTTCGCTTCGGGTCGGGCCTGACATCGGATCGTCCGCACCGTTGTGGTGATGAGCCGTTCACCCCTACCCTTGAGGCATGTCAGGCGATGAGAGCGACGACGTCGCATGAGCGAGGCAGCGGCACCGCGCGGTGTCCCCGCCGGTCTGGACCCCACGCGACTTCTCTCCGACGAGCGTCTGGTCGGGCGGGCGACCATGGGGGACGAGCGAGCGTTCGCGGCGATCTTCCGCCGCTACCACCAGCAGCTCTACCGCTTCAGCCTGGCGATCGTCGGCAATTCCGAGGATGCCCAGGACGCCCTGCAGAACACCATGATCAAGGCGATGAGCGCGCTGCCGGGCGAGCAGCGGCAGATCCAGCTGAAGCCATGGCTCTATCGGATCGCCCACAACGAGTCGATCGAGTTGCTGCGGCGGCGGCGCGAGACAAGCGAGCTCGACCCGGATGCGGCGTCGGCCGCGCCTGGGCCGGCCCAGAAGGCCCAGCAGAGAGCTCGGCTGCAGCGGCTGGTAGCCGACATGCGGGAGCTTCCCGATCGCCAGCGCGGGGCGCTGGTCATGCGCGAGCTGGCGGGCCTGGGCTTCGAGGAGATCGGCTCGGCGCTCGAGACTTCTGCGACGGCCGCCCGGCAGACCCTCTACGAGGCGCGGTTGAGCCTGCGCCAGATGGAGGAGGGGCGTGAGATGAACTGCGACAGCGTCACCCGAGCGCTTTCCGACAACGACGGCCGTGTGATCCGTCGTCGCGACCTGCGCGCGCATCTTCGCGCTTGCCCTCAGTGCCGCGAGTTCCGTGACCAGCTGCGGGGCCGGCGCTCGGACTTCGCTGCGATCTCGCCGTTGCCGGCCGCGGCCGCGGCGGGAATCCTGCACGCGATCTTCGGTGGCGGCGGCCCGGGGGGTGGGAGTCTGGCGGGAGCGCTCGGCGGTGGCGCCGCGAAGGTCTTCGGTACCTCGGCGGCGGTCAAGTCGGCGGCCGCCGTGGCCGTCGTCGCCGCGATCGGCGTCACCGCCGCCGATCGCGGTGGCCTGATCGACGCCGGCCTGCCCGGTGGCGCCGGCTCCAGGCCCGCGCAGGCGGCGGGCGAGGAACCCGGAGCGGCGTCCGCGGCCGCCGTGGCCGCGGAGGCCGAAGTGCGATCCCAGTCCGACGGCGCCGCGGTCCGCGCCGCAGTCAGTGTCGGGGCTGGGCGCCAGACCGTGACGCGGGCGAGAGCCGCCGCAGCGGCGCGGGCCGCGCCCGAGCGCACTTCCCCGGACGCTCCGGAAGCCGTTCCGGCCGGCGGCGGCCCGGGAAAATCCGGTGCGCACCGCAACGACGGGGGCCGGCACGGAATCGTGCCCGCGGCGGCCATGCACGGGCAGCAGACGGCGGCGAGCCACACCGCCGTCAAGGCCTCCGGGGGGAACAGCAAGGGGGCCCAGGGTGGGGCGCCGAAGTCACATCCCGTCCACCCGAGTAAACCGGCACCACCCCCGCACCCGACCAAGCCCGCACACCCGGTCACCGCTCCACCAGCCAAGAGCGATAAATCCGTCACCCCCACCGCGGTGGAAGCGGAAAAGCCGGCCGCCACGGCCGGCGAACAGGAAGCTCAGGCCGATCCGGCCGAAGCGGACAAATAGCCGATTTCGCCAGGTTCGACCTGACAAATCGCCCGCGGCGCCCGTTCAGGTCCCGACAAGCTCAACCCCGATCCCCAGCGGGGCAGACACCGTCAGAAGGAGAAATCATGAAGCTTCATCTCAAGATCGCAATGGTCGTCGGCGCGCTCGCCCTCGCGACGGCGCCCGCGGCGGCCCTCGCCACGCAGCCGGAAGACCCGGGCAGCCAGGGCAAGGGCCCCCACTACAGCCCAGAACCGCCGACCCCCGGTCCGCAAGCGGGCCTTCCGGAAAAGGCGAAGGCTTACGGCCGCTTCTGCAACGAAGAGAGCCGCAAGCACGTCGCCGGCGAGAAGGGCACTCCCTTCAGCCAGTGCGTGACGGCGATGGCGAAGGCTGCGAATCACAAAAGCATGAGCCCGGGTCAGGCCTGCAAGGGCACGAGCGGCAAGCACGTGAAAGGCGAAAAGGGAACCCCTCACTCGCGCTGCGTCGCGGCCGCGGTGAAACTGAAGAAAGAACAGCGGGAAGCCGAAGAACAGGCCTGAGCGTCGACCGAGGGCCCTGCACTGCGGGGCCCTCGGTGCTGCCGCCGCGGCCCCGCATGGAAGAATGCCCGCGTGGACGGGGAGCGGCGATACGACTTGGCGCTCTTCGGGGCGACCGGGTTCACCGGTGGGCTGACGGCACGCTATCTGGCAGAAAACGGTCCCGCTGACCTGCGCTGGGCGCTGGTCGGGCGCAACCGGGGCAAGCTGGAAGGCGTCGCCGCCCACCTGGCCGAGCTTGCCGCTGATGTTCCGGCGCCCGAGCTCCTGGAGGCCGACGCGGCCGACCGCTCCGCGGTCGACGAGGTGGCCCGGGCCGCCAGGGTGGTCGTCACGACGGTCGGTCCCTACGCCCTCCACGGCGAGCCCCTCGTAGCCGCCTGCGCGGCGGCCGGCACCGACTACGCCGATCTCACCGGCGAGCCCGAATTCGTCGACCGGATGTGGGCGCTGCACCATGCCGAAGCGCAGCAGAAGGGTGCTCGCCTCGTCCACTGTTGCGGCTTCGACTCGATCCCGCACGACCTCGGCGCCTACTTCACGGTCGCGCAGCTGCCCGAGGGGGTGCCGCTCATCGTCAACGGCTACGTCCGCAGCAACGCTCGCTTCTCCGGCGGCAGCTACCACTCGGCGATCAACGGCTTCGCGCGCGCAAGGCAGACCCTTGCCGCCGCCAAGGATCGGCGCCGTTCCGAGCCACGGCCGGCCGGGCGCGAGATCCATTCGGCCTCACCGGGGGTCAGGCGGATGCCGGAGCTCGGCGGCTGGGCGGCGCCGCTGCCGACGATCGACGGCGCCATCGTCCGCCGCTCCGCCGCCGCGCTGGAGCGCTACGGCCCGAACTTCACCTACGGACACAACATGGTCGCCAAGCGCCTCGGCACGATCGGCGCACTCGGCGGCGGCGTCGGCACGGTGGGGCTCCTGGCGGCGCTGCCGCCCACCCGCAAGCTGCTGTTGAAGCTGAAATCGCCCGGCGAGGGACCGACCGAGAGCGAGCGCGCCCGCAGCTGGTTCAAGGTGACGTTCGTCGGCGAGGGGGGAGGGAAGCGGGTGATGACGGAGGTCTCCGGCGGCGATCCCGGCTACACCGAGACCGCCAAGATGCTCGCCGAGTCCGGTCTCTGCCTCGCCTTCGACGAGCTGCCCGAGCGCGCCGGGCAGCTGACCACCGCGGCCGCGATGGGTGACATGCTTCTCACAAGACTGCAGCGGGCCGACATAGCGTTCCGGGTGCTGCCCGGCCCAGACCTGACGGGAGCGAGCGGTGGACACTGAACATCTCGACGTCTTGATCGTCGGTGCGGGGATCTCCGGCGTCGGTGCCGCCCACCACCTGCAGCAGCGCTGTCCCGACAAGAGCTACGCGGTCCTCGAGGCTCGGGCGGACATCGGCGGCACCTGGGACCTCTTCCGCTACCCGGGCATCCGCTCTGACTCCGACATGCACACGCTCGGCTACCGCTTTCGCCCCTGGACCGAGGCGAAGGCGATCGCCGACGGCCCGGCGATCCTCCGCTATGTCCGCGACACCGCGCGCGAGGGTGGGATCGAGCCGAAGATCCGCCTCAACCACCGCGTCGTCGGCGCTGCCTGGTCGAGCGAGGACAACCGCTGGACCGTCGAGGCGGAACAAACCGACAGCGGCGAGAGCGTCGCCCTCAGCTGCGACTTCCTCTTCGTCTGCAGCGGCTACTACCGCTACGACGAGGGCTACACCCCCGAGCTTCCCGGTCGCGAGCGCTTCAGCGGCCAGATCGTCCACCCCCAGCACTGGCCCGCCGACCTCGACTACGCGGGCAAGCGGGTAGTCGTCGTCGGCAGCGGCGCCACGGCGGTGACGCTGGTCCCGGCGATGGCCAGGGAGGGGGCGAAGGTGACGATGCTGCAGCGATCGCCCACCTACGTCATCTCGATGCCCGGCGAAGACCGGATCGCCAACCGCCTGCGCCGTCACCTGCCCGCGCCTGCCGCCTACGCGATCGTGCGCTGGAAGAACGTGCTCCTGCAGAGCCTCAGCTACCGCTTCGCGCGCAAGCGGCCGGAGCTGATGAAGAAGCTGCTGCGGCGCGGCGTCGTCAACAGGCTCCCGGCCGGCTACGACGTCGACACCCACTTCAGCCCCCGCTACGACCCCTGGGACCAGCGCCTCTGCCTGGTCCCGGACGCAGACCTCTTCGAGGTGCTCGCCGACGGCAGCGCCGAGATCGTCACCGACCAGATCGAGACCTTCACCGAGCATGGCATCGCACTTGCTTCGGGGCGAGAGCTGGAGGCCGAGATCGTCGTCACCGCGACCGGCCTCAACCTGCACTTCCTCGGCGGCATGAGGCTCACCGTTGACGGCGAGGAGCGGGACCTGTCCCGGGCGATGACCTACAAGGGGATGCTGCTCAGCGACTTCCCAAACTTCGCCTTCACGATCGGCTACACCAACGCCTCCTGGACGCTGAAGGCGGACCTCGTCGCCGAATACGTCTGCCGCCTGATCAGGCACATGGACGCCGAGGGCTACGACGTCTGCATGCCGAAGATCAGCGACCCCTCGGTGACCGAGGAGCCGCTGCTGGACTTCAACTCCAGCTACGTCCTGCGCTCCTTGGCCGACCTTCCGAAGCAGGGCTCGAAGGAGCCCTGGAGGCTGCGGCAGAACTACCCGCTGGACCTGCGAACCCTGCGCTTCGGCCCGCTCGAGGACGGGACGCTGCGTTTCTTCCGCCGCCCGGCGCCGCCGAGCCCTGCTGAACCGAGCGACGCCGCCGATCGTCCCGAGCCGACCGTCCGCTGCGGCTAACCTGGATAGGCGATGGACGACCAACAGGTCCTCGGCCGCATCGACCAGCTCGTCCGGGAGGAGGAGCAACTCCTCCACCGTCACGAGACCGAGGGCCTCAGTACCGAGGAGCACGGCCGCCTCGGAGAACTGAAAGTGCAGCTCGACCAGGCCTGGGACTACCTGCGCCAACGCCGCGCCCTCCGCCAGTACGGCGAAGACCCGGACCAGGCCAGCCCCCGCGACGCCCGCACCGTCGAGAACTACGAAGGCTGACGCCCCGACCGCCCGCCCCGGCAGTCCCGCCGCCGCTACCCTTCAACCGCCTCCCGGCGCCTTGGCGGAGTGGCTACGCAGCGGCCTGCAAAGCCGTTTACACCGGTTCGATTCCGGTAGGCGCCTTACGGGATGGAGAGCGGTTTACGGCCTGCCAGAGCGATTTCGCCGAGTAGGTGCAGCTGCGATCCGGATCTGGCTACTGCCGCGCAGGCAACGATTGCGCGCTTGACCACCTCGCGCAGCACTCGATCCTGCGCGTGTCGATTGCACCAGGCCGTGTAGCGCCGCGATGCAATCAAGCCGTCGGCGAAGATACTCAGGTGACGGTCGAGCGACGGCAACCATGAGGAGAGCGACAATGAAGAAGACGAAGAACGGCTCGAAGGAGGGAAACGCAGGAGACTCTCCCTCTCAGCTGATAGACGCGAGGATCGAGGAGCTGGGTGATTGGCGGGGCGAAATGCTCGCTCGGATCCGAACTCTCGTCAAGCAGGCCGACCCCGAGGTGGTCGAGGAGTGGAAATGGAGAGGAGTTCCGGTTTGGTACCACGCCGGAATGATCTGCACCGGTGAGACGTACAAGAATCACGTGAAGATGACCTTCGCAAAGGGCGCCTCGCTGGAGGACCCTTCAGGCCTATTCAACTCCAGCCTGGAAGGCAACACCAGGCGCGCCATCGATTTCAATGAGGGCGATGAGATTGAAGAAAACGCGTTGAAGACGCTCATTCGCGCCGCCGTGGCACTGAACATGTCCTAAGCCGGCTAGGTGACGTGCCTCACCACGTTCCGAACGCCGTGAAGTAGGTCCGGGCTGCCGAGAGGATGTGGGTGTTCGACGCCCAAGACCTCAAGGAGGACCCGGATGCAGCACCGTAACGCCCCGCTCACCCCGAACGGCCACCGTCGCCTGGTGGCGCTGGTGGAGGAGGCGCACCAAGCCCTACTCGCCGCAGACCAATGGGAAGGTGGAGCGCCAGCAGCAGACGATGGATCGCGAGTGGGCCCCGCGGCCTCAGCTACCGCTCAAGTGCCGACCGTCGCGCCGCCTTGGCACACTGGCTCCGCCACTACAACGAGCGCCGATGACACCCAGCTCTCGGCAACCGCCCGCCGATGACTCGCGTTCGGGACGCCGACCGCCACGCGATCATTTCCACATGGAGAGACCTCAGACCCGCCACCTCGACTGCGACGGTTGCTTCAACGTCCGCGACCTGGGCGGCCTGCGGACGGTCGACGGTCGACGCACCCGCTGGGGAGCGGTTGTCCGCGGCGACTCCCTCGGCTGTCTGAGCGCGCGCGGCTGGGAGCAGCTGGAGGCGCACGGCGTCCGAACCGTGGTCGACCTGCGGAACGAGGACGAGTGGGACGAGGACGCGGCGCCGCGGCCGCCTTCCATCAAGACGATCCGGATCCCGCTCGATGAAACCGACGATCACGAGTTCTGGGACGACTGGGCGAACGGGCCGCAGTTCGCAACCCCCCTCTACTACGGCCCCCACCTGCACCGGTTCCCGGCCAAGAGCGCCGAGGTGATCGCTGCCATTGCCCAGGCGCGCCCGGGCGGGGTCGCGTTTCATTGCGCCACGGGCAGAGACCGGTCGGGCCAGATCGCGATCCTGACCCTGACGCTGGCCGGGGTCGCTGGGGAGGAGATCGTCGCCGACTACCTGCTCAGCTATGAGCGGCTGCCGGCGCTGTACGAGGCGAGGGGAGAGGAGGACCAGTCACCCGTCCTCCAGGCGTTCCTGCGCGACCGGGGAACCAGCGCCGCGACCGAGATCCACCGGCTGCTCGAAGTGGATTTGGAAGCTATCCTTTCTGGAGGCGGTCTTGAGGAACGGGAGATCGATGCGCTCCGAGCAAGGCTCTTGGGCGCGCCGAGGGCAAGTCCAACAGGGAGGCGTTTCGCTGTCTGAAAAGGCACCTGGTCCCGGTCGTCTCCAGGGCGCTGTAGGAGCAGCAGTCGGGAACTTCTGCCGGGTCAGCCAGGGGTGTCAATCCAACGAATGATCCGGCCATCCCGTAGTTCGTGAAACGCCGGAGGTGCTGGCGGTGGGTCTCCGGCAAGACAATCGATTACAGCGGTGGGGCCTAGCAAGTGCTCCTCCACCGCCGTAGTCCAGTGGACCTCGGGATGAAGCAAGCGCCGCAGGCGCTCCCAGTTTCGTCGCTCGATCGTGTCGAGAACATCGCAGACCGCTGGTACTTGCTCTGTCATTCCGATGCGCCTCCACGCGATGAGGAGGGCATTGCGAGCCTATCGCTCTGCCTCGGCATACCCAGTGCTCCGCCTACGCACGCAGATTTCCGATCGGTAATCCCGGCGACCCCGGGGTCGAGTTTCTGTTCCTCAATCTCTTGACCGGGAGATCCCCAGAACACCGTTGGTTCTCAGAGGTGTTCTTGACATAGGAGCGACCGCACTGCACGACAGTGGCGGCATAGCGCTGATTTCCCGGAACGGCGGCTCGCTGCATAGGATGGACAGCATGCGGGGGGCACCGGTCACAGCGCTGGTCCTGCTTGTGTTGGCGGCTGCCGCCGGCTCGGCCTATGCGGCCGATCCGCCTAGCCCGACGGCCAGCGGGTCCAAGAATCCTTCCGTGAAGCTCGGCTCCGGCGAGGTCGGGGGCGATCTTTGGTCGGCATCGGTACGTCGCCAGCAGGGCGCGGCGCAAGGCACCGCCGGTGCCGAAGACCGACCCTGTATCGAGGTCAGCTCCGCTCGCGCCAATGGCGGTAGCTCCACCGTGGCCTGCACCTTCTCGCGCAGACTGACACCGACCGGAGGACCGCTCTGGGTCACGACCTCCGAGCCGGAAGAAGCAGGAGCGGAACCGGCGATGACGGCCGTCGCGATGGTCATCGCACCGGTGACCGCCTACCTCGAGGCCACCCACGTCGACGGCACGGTCGAAAAGATCGGCCTCAAGCGCCTGACCGCAGGCCAGGCAAGAAGGGCGGGTCTGAAGCGCCTTCGCTACACGGCATTCGCAGCCCCCGGCACCTGGTGCGTGGCGCGGCTCGAAAGCTTCGACCGGGCGGGCCGGCGGCTTTGGCGAAGCGGCAACGTGCGCGAAAAGTCCTGCACGGTAGGTGGCTGACGGTTCGATGCCCGACTCGCCTGACAACCCGTTTGGCTTCGCCGGTCGAGCGCTCGGCTTACGGGTTCGTGAACCGACGTTCGAGGATGGCGAGGAAATCCGCTGGGAGGCCCGGGCCAACCGGTTCAGTGGAAGCTCCGTTCGGTCGGTGGTCGGCTCTACCTCACCGACCGCCGATTGATCTTCGCGCCGAACAAGTTCGAGACCAAGGTAGGTGGAAGAGCCTGGAGCGCGCGGCTTGTCGATCTCGACCGCGCCTTCTTACAGGGGCCGATGAAGACGGTCCGTATGGCGATCCGTGATGGCGGAGAGGAGAGGTCCGTGATCTGGCCGCGGGAGGATTCGGCGACGACGACCGACGCGGCGATCCCGACCGCGGCGAGGAATCCCTAGTTTCGGTCGGGCCGTCCTGGCGCATCCAGCCGGTGGGCAGACCCACTCACAGCGGGCGTGATCCCGCCGGTACCTCCGCGCCCGCGCCTCGGAATGTCTAATCGGGCGGATCTGCCGGCGGTATTGGCTGAGGCTTTCGTGCCAAGCGCGCAGCTGCTCGCCCCGATCTGGACGACAGCTATCGACGCTAGGGACCCGCCGTCCCGGTATCACCGGCGAAATACCGCCGGGTCACAGGAAGCAGAAGGAGCATGAGACCGATGAGGGTCGTTGCGACTCCCCGCCAATCGCGGGAAACCGAAGGCACGTCGAGCAGAAGGCCCAGAATGGAGATTCCTACGGTGACAAACCAGATCCAGCGCGCGCCCTTGAGCAGAAAGTAGAGCCACCCGAGCATGAGGGCGGCAGACATCACCTTTGCCAGGATCGGTCCGTGAGCCTCGACATCGACCAAGATCGTGCCCACGAGCAGGATCCCGGAAAAAGCCCACAGCGACCAGGGCACCCGTTTCAAGTGGATCACGTCGCAAGCCTATTCGTGCGGACCGCCGGCTTCTCGGCCTGCTCCGGATGTCAGGAAAGGCGACTGCTTCACTGGGTCATGAATCGCCCAGGAGTTCTAATCGTCACGCAGAGAAGCGGCTGGCCCAAAGGATTGGGTGGCGGGGGGCGCCCTGCTTTGGGAGCAGCCGAGATGCCGCGGCGCCCGCTCGCAGCGATGCAGCAGACGCCCCTGGCAACGCGGGTCTTGCTAGTTCCCCCTGCCGGTGTCCGTCCTGACTAGCAAGTTTCTTGGCTGTGCCGCTACGGCGACGCTCACCCATCGGCGGAGTCCTGAGCTTGCGCATCTGGAATCTGTGCCGTCGCGTCGATGAAGGCAGCCAAGCCAACAATGAGCGGAGATCCGTCTTCACCTTCGGCACGGTGGATTGGAGATCCAGGCGAAGGCGACCGCCCGAATGAATGGGGACGACAGCACTGATGCCATCAGCGTGACGATGGGCCTCGCCGGGTTCGAGTCCACGCGAGAGCCGCGTACGCGACCTTGACAGTCCGGCAATAAGGAAGATGTCGATCGCAAAAGGGAAAGGCCGAAGTCCTCCCGAGGCGGATCATCGCCCTAGGATCCGACGCGTAGCGATGGGTCAAGAAACATCCAGCCACCGGTACTAGGGGCCGCTTAGGAGCGGTCGTACCGATCTCGCAGACGCACCACATCCTCGAGCTGGGGCGTCGACACCTCCAAGACCACGGAGTCCTCCAAGGCCTCGATCGAATGGACGGTTCCGGGTTCGACCCGCCATGCGTGACCTGGACCTATCTCCTGCACTTCCAGTTGATCTATCGATGGACCAATGGTGAGCCGGAGTTGGCCCGACATGACATAGGAGGTCTCGTCCTTCTCGCGATGCAGCTGCAGCGAGAGCTGATGACCGGCATCGACGTAGAGCAGCTTCCCGGCGTACTCGAGCGTGTGCGCCCACCAGACCTCGTGCCCCCACGGCTTATCCACGCGCTGCGGCTCCCGGTCCCACACGGGCGAGACCGTATCGGCGTGGGGCGACTCGCGTCCTGCTCGGCCTGGAGCGCGGATCCGTTGGCGCCTCGATGCGTCGTTGATCTAGGATCGATTGCCGTGACCTTGGTCACCGTCACGCTCTGCCACGACGGTTACGTTCATCCCAGTCATGGTGGGCTCTCTCGACCTGATTCGCTTGCCGCTGGGAGTCGCGCAGCGCGAAGCCATCCGGCTCCGTCGGACTTCGCCGCCCGAAGCGATCTTCTCGAAAGTACTGCTGGCGGTTCGGCTCAGAGCGATGCCGCTGCCGGTCTCACAACTGACGACCTTCGGGTATCTCGGCCTCTGGCCGGACGTAGACGGGAGGGAGGCCTTTCGAACCGAGAACCTTCGGCCGGGCCGTGCGCGCCGACATCTCGCGCTCGACCTGCGGCCGGTTCAGAGTTTCGGTACCTGGCAAGGAATCGATCCGCTCGCGGGCGTCTCCTCAAACCCCGATGACGGCCCCGTCCTGCTGGTGACGCATTCGCGGACCCGCGCAGCCAGCATGGCGCGCTTCATGATGGCCGACGGTCCCGTGGTCCGCGCCTTGTCGAGGCAGGGCGGCCATCTCTGGGCGGGCGGGTTCATGGACGGCATTCTCACCCTCGATAGCGGCACGCTTTCCCTCTGGCGAAGCACCGCCGACGCGACCAGGTTCGCCTACGCACCTGGAGTCCACCAGGAGGCGGTGAAGTCCCAGCGGCAGGGAGGGTGGTTCTCGGAATCCTGGTTCGCCCGCTTCGCGGTCACTCGAGCCGAAGGCGATTGGCGCGGTATCGATCCAACCCGGTTATCCCGACACTCCTAAATCTCGCCCTGAACCGGGCCACACGCCTGCCCGTAGTCCTGATGCCCTTTCGTGGAGCGCATCGTCCAGCGCCTGGGGACGTGGGGGCTTCCAGCAAAGTCCAATCAGGAGGCAAGACGTGAGCAAGTCATATCCGGCCATCGCCGTAGTGGCGCTGGCCCTGGGCCTGGCCATCGCAGGCTGCGGTGGCGGCGGCGGCAGCAGCTCGAGCACCAGTAGTGGAAGCGAAGGCGGGAGCAGCGAAAGCGCGAGCGCGGGCGGGACGTCCGGTAGCCGTTACGGCGGGGGCAGTGAAGAATCCGCGAACGGCAACAGCGGCGCCGAAAGCGCCGGCGGCGTGGTAGCCGTGGTCTCGGTGGCACCGGCCTCTGGAGTCGGCAAGGTGCTGGTCGACCCCAAGGGGATGACCCTCTACTACTTCCAGAAGGACCAGAAAGGAAGCGGGCAGTCGAAATGCGAAGGGCCGTGCGCCAGTGCCTGGCCGCCGCTGACGACCAGCGGCACGCCGGAAGCAAAGGGGGGCGTGAAGTCGGCGATGCTGGGAACGATCAAACGGTCCGACGGTACCCTGCAGGTGACCTACGCGGGTTGGCCGCTCTACACCTTCGTCGAGGACAAAAAACCGGGCGAAGACAACGGGACCGACAGTAAGGCCTTCGGGGCCTCCTGGTACCCGTTGCACTCCAACGGCGAGAAGGCGGGCCACTGAGGAAACCCGACGAGCTCCTGAGGTCCGCCGCCCCAGAGACGGCGGACCTCAGCGAGCTTGGTTGGAGGCCTACTCAGGTGTGCCCGGGGCCGTCGTCGGCGCCGCCACCGCCGCCCGCGCCGCCGCCGCCTTGCGGCTCGACCTTCTTGGCGAGAAGGCCCGTGCTGGTGCCGAGGTAGTCGACCTGGATCCGCATGCCTTTGTGAAGGCCGCCGAATCCGCCCGCTATGCGCTCGAACACGGTGTGCGAGTTAACCGTGAAGCGGACCCGGTTCCCACCCTGGGTGGAGATCCGGAAGGTCCTCGCACCGGCGTCCTTGGACACGACCGTCCCGTCGACGTGCTTGAGCGCCGCCTGC
Source organism: Solirubrobacterales bacterium (assembly GCA_036403715.1). GTDB lineage: Bacteria > Actinomycetota > Thermoleophilia > Solirubrobacterales > 70-9 > VAYN01. The sequence continues at coordinate 38,425 of DASWQL010000007.1, read as the reverse complement.
GCCGGGGCCGCGATCGCACCGAACATCATTGCTCCGGCGATCACCGTCGTCGCCAGCAGAGCCGAGATACTCTTCCTCTTGGCCATCGGCCCCCCTCCCCGTTTCAGTTGTTTGCCCTGGCTACGCGGGCGCTCGAGGTGAGGTTCACCAAGCCGGACGGGTCCGGGGTACCGGAGGAAGCCGGGTTAGTCTCATATGCTCGGGAAGGACTGCGGGATTACTGAGGGGGTGGGAGATGAGGGGAAAACGAGTGAATGTCTCGGGGGTCTTCGCGCTTCTAGCGGCCGTCTGCGTCATCGGAGTCGCGGCATCCGCCGGGAGCGCGGCAGAGCAACCCACGGTGGAAGCGGGAGGGGGTGCCATGCCCTTCGACGGTGGGTTCACGCCGACCGTGCTGTCCAAGACCAAGCCGACTCCAGTCGCCTTCAATCTCTCCGGCAATTTTCCGACGACCGACGGCACCCACCCGCCTGCGCTCAAGGAACTGGTCGTCGAAGCTGACAAGAACCTCGGCATCCACGTCGAGGGCTTCCCGAAGTGCTTTGTGCGGGGAATAGAGATTGGCGCCTCCAATTGCAACCCGGCCATCGTAGGAAGAGGCACGATGAACATCGAGATCGCTTTCCCTGAACAGGCGCCGATCCAGCTGAAAAGCAACGCGCTGGTTCTCAATGGCGGTGAGGCGAGGGGAGTCACGACTCTCTTCCTCCGCACCTACATCACCGCTCCGACTCCCGCCGAGCTCGTCACGACGGTGAAGATCAAAAGGATCCGCAAAGGCCGCTTCGGCACCGAAGCCGTCGCCACGATCCCGAAGATCGCCGGAGGCAGCGGTTCGGTCACCGCCTTCGACCTCACGATCGACAAGAAATACGCCTACAGGGGCAGGAGGGTCAGCGTCCTTACCCTGAAATGCCCCGACGGCAAGATCCTGACCAGGGCACGAGCGACCTTCGCCGATGGCAGTTCGAGGCAGGAAGAGCTCATCCGCACCTGCAAGCAGACTCCCTAGCTCTCCGCCGTCCGCTGCCAGTTCGGCCGCAGGTATGCCTCCTCGAAGCCGGCGCGAAGGATGTTGCGATAGCTGGAGGAGGGACGCTCGGGGACCCGCTCGCCGGTCTCGACGAAGAGGGTGTGGCAGCCGGCTGCGGCGGCATCGACGATGCGGCGGCGCAGCAGCGCAAGCTGGCAGCCGCGGCCGCGCGCCGGCTCCAGGGTCGCGGCGATTCCCAACTCCGCCACGCCCCGGTGGATCAGCATCGCCGCGCAGGCCTGCGGCCGGCCGTCGACCTCGGCGACGTAGCAACGCCATCCGTCCCGGCCCGGCAGCCCGGCGAAGAACCCCGCCGCCCAGGCGGGCAGTCCGATGCCCGTCGCCGCGATCATCCCGAAGGGGACGTGGTCAGGCTCGCTCACCTCGACGACCTCGACTCCCTCCGGCGCGGCGAAGCGGGGCGGGTGCGGATCACGCACGAACTTCATCCAGCCGTAGGTCTTGGAGAAGCCGTTGGCCTGCAGCCACTGCTCGGCGATCTCGGTTTCCGGCAGGCCAGGCGTTACCGGGACGTAACAGGAGACTCCCCGCGAGCGAACCCACTCGTCCGCCCCGGCCAGGTGGCCTCCGTCGACAGCTCCCGGCTCGGTCGCCCCGAGGACCAGATTCATCATCGGGACGTTCGGCAGAGCCTCGACGACCGTTGCCTGCAGCGGGCCGAAGTCCCGCAGCGCGATCCCCCGCTCGGCGACGACCTCCTGCGGCGCCGACTCCCAGACGTCGCGCCAGAATCGCCGCTCCACCATGTTCAGGACCGACGAGTCGTACTGGACTCCGCTCTCCGTTTGGCCGCGAGCCATCTCGGGTCCAGCATAGGTGTGCCTGTGAATCGCCGGCCGAGGTCCCTGATCTGTCAGCCTGAGGTCTGGTGAACTCCGTCACCGCACCCGCAGTTGCCGAGAAATCGGTCGCACCTGTTCCAGCGGATCAGGTCATCGTGTTGTTCGGCGCGACCGGCGATCTGGCGAAACGCAAGCTTCTGCCGGGAATGTTCCACCTCGCCCAGGTGGGCCTGATGCCGGAGCGCTTTCGGATCATCGGCGTTGCCCGCCATGAGATCGATGTCGACGAGTTCCGCGAGCTGGCGCGTGAATCGGTCGAACGCTCCGGTCGTAGATCCCCCGATCCGGAGGCCTGGGCGCGCTTCGCCGAGTCGCTTCGGTTCATCGGCGTCGGCGACGGCTTGGAAGGCCTGCAGGGGGAGCTCGACGAGGCACGGGCCGAACTCGGTGGTGATGCCGGTGTCCTCTTCTACTTTTCACTGCCGCCACGGGCGATGGCAACGACCGTCGAACAGATCGGCAGGCTCGGGCTCGGCGAGGGTGCGATCGTGATCATCGAGAAGCCCTTCGGCACCGACCTCGAGTCGGCGCGCGCCCTCAATGCGCTGCTGCATTCGGTCTTCGAGGAGCGCTGCATATATCGGATCGACCACTACCTCGGTCGCGAGGCGGTCCAGAATCTGCTGGCCCTGCGATTCGCCAACGGCATGTTCGAGCCGGTCTGGAATCGCAAGCACATCGACCACGTGCAGATCGACGTGCCGGAGACGCTCTCGATCGAAATGCGGGGGAGCTTCTATGAGGAAACCGGCGCCTTTCGCGACATGATCGTCACTCATCTGTTCCAGGTGCTCGGCTTCGTGGCGATGGAGCCGCCGACCGCGCTGGACCCGAAGCCGCTCGGCCTCGAGCGGGAGAAGGTCTTCGACTCGATGCTGCCGATCTCTTCCGGGGACGTGGTCCGCGGCCAGTACGCCGGCTACCGCGAAGAGGAGGGCGTCGCCCCGGACTCCGACACCGAGACCTTCGTCGCCGTCCGCGCCTTCGTCGACAACTGGCGTTGGGCGGGCGTGCCCTTCTACCTGCGCTCCGGCAAGCGCATGGCTCAGACTCGCCACCTGCTGACGATCGCCTTCGCCGAGCCACCGCGGCGCATGTTCCCGCTCGACTGCGACCAGATCTCCGAGGCCTTCGGTCACGATCACCTCACCTTTGAGCTCGGCGACCCGGGGAGCATCTCCGCCTCCTTCCTGGCAAAGGTGCCAGGGCCGAAGATCCGGCTCGGAGAGGCGCACATGCGCTTCAGCTACGCCGATACGTTCGGCGGCGCCGAGCAGGCGCTCGACGCCTACGAGCGCCTGATCCACGACGTGATGATTGGAGACAGGACCTTCTTCACCAGCTCTGACGCGATCGAGCGGCTCTGGGAGATCTCCGAGCCCGTCCTCAAGGAACCGCCGCCGCTGAAGATCTACGAGCCGGGGTCCTGGGGCCCACCTGAGCAGGACCAGCTGATCGCACCGCGCCGCTGGCACCTGCCCAGCCATCACGTCTAGGGGGCATTCCAGAACGGAAAAGGGCCCCTGCTAAGGGGCCCCTTGTTTCCGAAGGACGTACCACCAGAGAGTTCGAAGCCTCTGGCTCGTCGGTCCTCGAGCTTGGAAGTTCCGGTCGCCGCTGCTCGTCCGGCGAATACATAAACACTCACGGAACAGAAAAGTTGCTCCGTTCGCATCGGCAGTTGCAGCGGCGACCTTTAGCTTCGAGCGCCCTCGGGTCGAATCCTCTTTCTCGCTGCTAGATTCAGGCTTCCCCGGGCGTTTAGCTCAGTTGGGAGAGCGCCAGCTCGACAAGCTGGAGGTCACTGGTTCGAGCCCAGTAACGCCCACTCTCCGCCGCCGCCAGGGAGGCGGCGGCTATGCCGCCACCTCCATCACCTGGGTCAGGCGCAGATGGTTGCCCGAGGGGTCGCGGAATCCCGAGTCGATTCCGTAGGGGCGCTGTTCCGGTGGTTCGACGAACTCGACCCCCCGCGCCTTCAGTTCTTCGTAAGAAGCCTGGCAGTCGTCGGTGGTGAGGAAGACCGTCGCCCCGGCGCCCTTGGACATCAGGCTTTCGATTTCCTTGATCGTCTCCTCCTCGAACGTCGGCGGGCCGGGAATCGCCATCAGCACGATGCCGACGTCCTCCTGACCACGGGGGCCGACGGCGAGCCAGCGGAAGTTGGCCATCTCCGGCAGGTCACGTCGGCGCGGACCTCCATCCCCAGCTTCTCGGTGTAGAAGGCCAGGGCCTCGTCCTGGTCGTTCACCCAGACCTGCGCGTTTGCGATCTTCATCTTGTCCTCCTGGTTGGAATTCAGCTTGGGGGCGATGCTAAGTGCGGGTCGCCGCGCTGTCTTCTCGAAACGTGCGGTGTTGAGGCCGCGTGTAGCTGCGGACGATGCAGGCCGGGATGCGCGCGAGGTTCGCGGCCGGCGGCGAGGCCGCCCGGTACTCGGTGGGAGTCGAGCCGTAGGCCCGCTTGAAGCTGGTCGTGAACGAGCCGACGCTCTGCAGGCCGACGGACATGCAGATCTCGGCGACGGAGTTGTCCGTCGTCCGCAGCAGTGCCGCCGCCCGCTCGAGCCGCCTGGTCAGCAGGTAGGCGTGCGGCGACTCGCCGAAGGCGCGGCGGAACTCGCGGCTGAAGTGGGCCCGCGAAAGCCCTGCCGCCCGGGCCAGATCATCGACGTCGAGCGGCGCGGAGTAACGCGCGTCGGCGAGGTCTCTGGCGCGCAGCAGGTGGCGGGCGGGGGCAACAAACGCCATTGCCGCAGTCTAGGCTCGCGACCTCGTGATCGGGACCTATGCAGCGGTGGTGGCGGTATGCGGGGCGTCGCTGGCGATCGGGCAGGCGGCGATCGCGCTCTGCGGGGCTCGTGGCTGGTCGTGGCTGTCGCCGGCGGTGGGCCTGGCCTTGCTCTGCGCGATCTGCTGGGGGACGGTTCGCCTGCCCGGGGACGGGCTCGTCTCGGCGATCGTCGTACTCGTGCTGGCGATCGCGTCGGTGGCGTATCTATGGGACCGACTCGAGGGCAGGGGAAAGGCGCTGGTCGCCGGCTGGCCGGTGGCGCTCGGGGCCCTGCTCGCGGCCTCGCTGCCGTTCGCCGTCGAAGGCCACTTCGGGATCCTCGGCACCGGCTTCAACCCCGACATGTCGCAGCACCTGCTGGCGACCGATCGGCTCGCCGAAGGGCAGGCGTCCCAGTTGCTGAACCAGGGCTATCCACTCGGCCCGCACGCGATCGTCGTTGCTCTTGACAAGGGGCTGGGAGTCGGGCTCGTCCATGGTTTCAGCGGCCTGACCATCGCGGTCGCCGTTCTCGCTCCGTTGACGGCGCTCGCTGCTTTCCGCGACCTCAGGCCCGTCCCTCGTACGGCCGCGGCGCTGCTGGTCGGCCTCGCCTACGTGGTCGCCTCCTACTTCGCGCAGGGGGCCTTCAAGGAGACGATGCAGGCACTGTTCCTCCTCGCCTTCGTCCTGGCGCTGCGAGAGGCAGGCCGAAGCTGGCGCGACCTACCGCTGCGCTATGTCCCGGCGGCGCTGCTGGCGGTCGGCGCCGTCTACACCTACAGCTTCCCGGCGCTGATCTGGCTCGGCGCGGCCGCCGTCATCTGGGCGTCGGCGGAGCTGCTCCAGGACCGCGGCCGACTCCAAGCCAGGCCCCTGTTTCTGGGCCTGGTCGTCTTCGCCGTCCCGGTCGCTCCCGAGATCGGTCGGATGATCGACTTCCACAGCTTCGAGACCTTCGACCCCAACGGCCCCGGCCTTGGCAACCTCTTCGGCCAGGTCTCGCCCTTCGAGGCGCTGGGGATATGGCCTTCGGGCGACTTCAGGTTGGCGCCGGGGGGCGGCGCCGTGCCTGCGGTCGGCTACTACCTCGGCATCGCCTTCGCCGCCCTGCTTCTCGTATACGGGCTGGTTCGCTGCTGGCGGCGGCGCGAGACCGCGATCCTCGCCGGAGTGGGCGCCGCCGCGCTCGCTTACGTCGCCGCCCGCGCCGGCGGCACGCCCTACACCGCCGCCAAGGCGATCGAGATCGCCGCGCCGCTGGTCGCCCTGACGATCCTCTCGCCGCTGCTTGACCAGGGGAAGTGGCGCTTTAGTTCGGCCTGGCCGAACAAAAGCGCCCAGCCCCTCCTGCCTGGTCCCGCCATCGTCTCGCTTGCCCTGGTCCTCTTCATCCTCGCCGCCGGCATCTGCTCGGTGCTCGCCCTGGCCAACGCGCCGGTCGGGCCGACCTCCTACTCGCCGGCCCTCACCGGCCTGCGGCCCCTGGTCGCCGAGGACTCGACCCTCGTGCTCGCTCCCGACGAATTGCTCGCCGACCAGCACGGGACCCCGTACATCGCCTGGGAGCTGCGCGGCGGCCGCGTCTGCATCGCCTCCGAATCCGAAAACGACGGCACGCCGCCGCCCGGCGTTCGCTTCGTCGTCACCAGCGGCGATCCGTCGCAACCGCCGTATCCTTACCTGCGGGTCCGCAGAGACGCGCCGCCCTACGTCCTCTGGGAAGTCACCGAGGGAGTCGGCGGAAAGAGCGCCTGCCCGCTGATCGCCGTCCGCCAGGCACGCCAGGGCCCCCCTCGCTGATCCGCCCGCGTACCATCCTCACGCATGGAGGCCGCGACCGACAAGATCACCGTCACCCTGCCCGACGGCACGCCGTTGGAGCTGCCCTCCGGGGCCAGCGGGGTCGACGCCGCTGCGGCGATCGGGCCTGGGCTCGCAAAGGCGGCGCTGGCGATCAAGGTCGACGGTGAGCTGCGCGACCTCGCCGCACCGCTGCCCGAGGGCGGCGCCGAGGTGGCGATCGTCACCGACCGCGACCCGGAGGCGCTGGAGCTGATCCGCCACGACGCCGCCCACGTGATGGCGGAGGCGGTGATGGAGCTCTATCCCGGGACCAAGGTGACGATCGGCCCGCCGATCGAGTCCGGCTTCTACTACGACTTCGAGTTCCCGCCCGATACAAAGGTCACCGAAGAGGATCTCGGGAAGGTCGAGGAGGCGATGCGGGCGCACATCGCCGCCGACGAGGAATTCGGCCGCCGCGACGTGCCGGTCGCCGAGGCACTCGAGATCTTCCGCGAGCAGGGACAGGACTACAAGGTCGAGCTGATCGAGGATCTCGTCCGCGACGAAGGCGTGGAGACCGTCTCGCTCTACCGCAACGGCCCCTTCGAGGACCTCTGCCGCGGCCCCCACGGGCCCTCGACCGGCCGCATCAAGGCGATCAAGCTGAACTCGGTAGCCGGCGCCTACTGGCGCGGCGACGAGGACCGCGAGCGCCTCACCCGCATCTACGGCACCGCCTTCTTCTCGAAGAAGGACCTCGACGAGCACCTGGAGCGGCTCGAGCAGGCCAAAGAACGCGACCACCGCCGGCTCGGGCCCCAGCTCGGGCTGTTCATGCTGCGCAAGGAGGCGCCGGGGATGCCGTTCTGGCTGCCGAACGGCACGACCCTCCTGCACCTGATCGAGGCCGAGGTCCAGAAACAGCTGAAAAAGCGCGAATACCAGGAGATCGCCACGCCGCAGGTCCTCGACGAGGAGCTCTGGCACCGCTCCGGGCACTGGGACAACTATCGCGACGAGATGTACTTCATGGAGGATGGCGAGCGCCGCTTCGCGCTGCGGCCGATGAACTGCCCCGGCGCCTGCCTCGTCTACGGCTCCGACCGCCACTCCTACCGCGAGCTGCCGCTGCGCCTGGCCGAGTTCGGCCGCGTCTCCCGCAACGAGCGCGAGGGCGTCCTCCACGGGCTGCTGCGGGTGCGTGCCTTCACCCAGGACGACGCCCACGTCTACTGCACCGAGGACCAGATCACCGACGAGGTGGCGAGCATCTGCGAGGCGATCGACGAGCTCTACGCGCGCTTCGGCTTCGAGGACGTCCATGTCGAGCTCTCGACCCGCCCTGAGAAGTCGATGGGCAGCGAGGAGCAGTGGGAAAAAGCCGAGGCGGCGCTCAAAGAGGCGCTCGACCGCCAGGGCCGTGAGTACGAGCTCAACCCCGGCGACGGCGCCTTCTACGGGCCGAAGATCGACTTCCACGTCACCGACGCGCTCGGCCGCTCCTGGCAGTGCGGCACCTGCCAGCTCGACTTCCAGATGCCGGAGCGATTCGACCTCTATTACACCGGCGCCGACGACGCGCCCTACCGCCCGGTGATGATCCACCGTGCCCTGCTGGGCTCGATGGAGCGCTTCGCCGGGATCCTGATCGAGCACTACGCCGGCCGCTTCCCGACCTGGCTGGCGCCGGTACAGGCGATCGTCCTGCCGATCTCCGATCGCCACAACGAGTACGCCGCCCGGGCCATGGCCGAGCTGCGCGACGCCGGCGTCCGGGTCGCGATCGACGACCGCTCGGAGTCGATCGGCAAGAAGATCCGCGACAGCTCGATCGGCCGCTACCCCTACATGCTGGTGGTCGGCGACCGCGAGGAAGAGACCGGCGGGGTGGCGGTTCGATCGCATGCCGACGGCGATCTCGGGGCGATGTCGATCGGCGATTTTGCCGCCCGCGTAAAAGCCGAGACCGAGGCCGGCTGAGGGCGTGCTGTTGCCAAGCACGGGTCTGCCTCTATACTTCGGATCACTTGACTACCGGCACGCCAAATCACCGCCGCCGCTGAGCGCCCCGTGCCCGTGACCCGACCGCTCGTCCTCTTGAAGCTCCACCGCTCCTTTCGATAGTGCCGGTTCCGCGTAGGTTCGATCGGCGCCCACCAGAGCGCGACACGACTCGGATAAACGAGCGGATCCGCGTGCCCCAGGTGCGCCTGATCGGCGCCGACGGGGAGCAGCTCGGCATCGTCGAGATCGCTGACGCCCTCAAACGTGCCCAGGAGGCCGACCTCGACCTGGTCGAGGTGGCCCCCGGCTCGAAACCGCCGGTCACCAGGCTGCTCGACTACTCGAAGTACAAATACGAGCAGGAGCAGAAGCAGAAGCAGGCCCGCAAGCACCAGCAGCAGGTCAACATCCGCGAAATCAAGCTGCGGCCGAAGATCGCAAGCCATGACTACGCGACCAAGAAGGGCCACGTCGAGCGCTTCCTCAAGCACCGCGACAAGGTCAAGGTGACGATCATGTTCCGCGGCCGCGAGCAGGCCCACCCCGAGCGCGGCCGGGCGCTGCTGCAAAAACTCTTCGAGGATCTCGGCGGCATCGCCGTGATCGAGTCGGCGCCGTTGCAGGAAGGCCGCAACATGAGCATGCTGCTGGCGCCGAGCAAAGAGGTCGACAAGCTCGACGAGGCCGGCTCTGCCGACGGTGCCGACGGCACTGCTGCCGAGGCGCCCACTCCCTCCGACGCGCCCACTCCCTCCGACGCGGCGACTCCGCCCGACGCGGCTTCCGACGCGCCGACGGCACCCGAGCCCGCCACGGCCGACGCGCCCGCCGAGGGCGACGCGGCCGCCACGGCCGACGCGCCCGCCGAGGGCGACGCGGCCGCTGACGCCTAGTCAGACGTCGCCGACGATCACGTCGGCGATCCGCTCCGCGGCCCGCCCGTCCCACAGCGGGGGCGGCTCCGAGGGTCCGTCGCCGCGCTCCGCGAGCGCCGCAGGGATCCCGGCGATCGCCGCCGGGTCGAGCCCGAGCAGCGTGTTGGTGCCGGCGCGGATCGTCACCGGGCGCTCGGTGTTGTCGCGCAGGGTGAAGCAGGGGATCCCGAGGTAGGTCGTCTCCTCCTGGATGCCGCCGGAGTCGGTGAGGACGGCGCCCGCGTCGGCCAGCAGCGAGAGGAAGTCGAGGTAGCCGAGCGGCTCGACCAGCGAGAGCCCCGGATGCTCGGAGTCGACGCTCTCCATCATCTTGCGGGTGCGCGGGTGGACCGGGAAGACCACCGGCATCTCGCGGGCCATCGATGCCAGCCGGCCGACGGTCTCGGCGAGCAGCGGGCCGTCGACCAGGGCGGGGCGGTGCAGGGTCACCAGGACGTAGGAGCCGGGGGAGACCCCGAGCTTGTCCGCCGCCCGGGCGGCGCGGAAGCGATCCTCCAGCGCGACCAGGGTGTCGATCATCGTGTTGCCGACGAAGTGCATCCGCTCGTCCGCGATCCCTTCCGCGCGCAGGTTGGCGATCGCCTCCTCGCTGTGGAGGAAGAGGTGGGAGGCGAAGCGGTCGGCGACGATCCGGTTCACCTCCTCGGGCATCGTCATGTCGAAACTGCGCAGGCCGGACTCGACGTGGGCCACGGAGATGCCCATCTTGACCGCGGTCAGCGCCGCCGCCAGGGTCGAGTTGACGTCGCCGGGGACGACCACCAGGTCGGGAGACTCCTCCGAGAGGACCGGCTCCAGCCGCTCCATCGTCCGCGCCGTCTGCGAGGCGTGGCTGCCGGAGCCGACCTCGAGCATGTGGTCGGGGGCGGGGACGCCCAGCTCCTCGAGGAAGACCTCCGACATCAGCCGGTCGTAGTGCTGGCCGGTGTGGACGATCGCGTGGTGGCCGTCGGGGAGGCGGGCCCGGAGGGCGCCGATCACCGGTGCAGTCTTGACGAAGTTGGGCCGGGTCCCGACCACGTAGAGGATCCGCATCGACGGGCAGCGTACCCGCGCCGGTGGCCACGACCAGGCGAGAGCCTGCTCAGGCGCCCGCGTCTGCTTCAATAGCGAGCCCGATGCCGAAGATGAAAACCCATTCCGGCGCCAAGAAGCGCTTCCGCAAGACCGGAACCGGCAAGCTCCGGGGCCGTCGCGCGTTCTCCAGCCACATCCTGGAGAAAAAGTCGCCGAAGCGCAAGCGGCGGATGGCGCGGCCGGTCGAGATCTCCCCGAACGACGCGCCGAAGGTGCGGAAGCTGCTGGCCGGAGGCAAGAAGTGAGCCGCGTCAAGCGTTCCGTCCACGCGCGCAAGAAGCGTCGCAAGGTGCTGAAGGAAGCCAAGGGCTACTTCGGCCGCAAGCACTCCTCCTACCGCTTCGCCAAAGAGCAGGTGCAGCGGTCGGGCATGTACGCCTACCGCGACCGGCGCAACAGGAAGCGGACCTTCCGCCGTCTCTGGATCACGCGGATCAACGCCGCCGCGCGGATGGAGGGGATGAGCTATTCCGAACTTATTCACGGCCTCGCCAAAGCCGAAGTGGAGGTCAACCGCAAGATGCTCGCCGAGATCGCCGTCAGCGATCGCGAGGCCTTCCGCCGATTTGTGGAGCTAGCCCGGGAGGGTGCGGCCGCCTGACGGCTCACCGACACCTCACTTTCCCGGGCGGGCCGTAGACACGGCCCGCTTTTTTTGTTTTCGAGGAGAAGAAACCGCCGACCCGAAGTGACAGACCGAGCAGGGACGAGATGATCGCCAGCCCCCACAACGAGAAGCTGAAGCTGGTCCGCAAGCTGCGCGAGCGCAAGCATCGCGAGCGCGAGGGGCTGTTCGTGACCGAGGGCGAGGACCTGCTCGAGGCCGGCCTGGCGGCGGGGGCCGAGCCACAGCTGTTGCTGACCGCCGGCGGGGCCGGGCTCGGCGGCGAGGAGGTCCAGCCCGACCTGCTGGCCGCGGTCTCCTCGCTCGGGTCCGGCACCCGGGCGATCGCGGTCTGGCCGCTGCGCTGGTCCGAGACCGCCGCCGCGCCCTGCGTCTATCTGCACGGCGTCGCCGATCCCGGCAACGTCGGCGCCATCGTCCGCAGCGCCCACGCCCTGCTCGACGCGTCGGTCGTGCTCGGGCCGGGCTGCGCCGACCCGTTCTCGCCGAAGGCGGCGCGGGCGAGCATGGGCTCGCTGTTCGCCCGGCCGCCCGTCCGCGCCGACCTCGAGCAGACGCCGGAGCCGCGGGTCGCGCTCGTCGCCCACGGCGGCAGTGGCCTCGAGTCCCTTGCCGGCGCCGCGACGATCTGCCTTGGCGCCGAGCGGGAGGGCCTGCCGGAGGAGGCGCTCGGCCGCTGTGAGCGGCGGCTGACGATCCCGCTGCGCGGCGCCGCCGAGTCCCTCAACGTCGCCGCCGCCGCGGCGATCGCCTGCGAGCGCGCATCGAGTGGCGGCGCCGAGCGGATATCGTCGCCCGCCATGTCAGAGGGAGCCCCGGATGCTTGAGCGGATCGAGGAGATCAGGGGCGAGGCCTCGACGGCGATCGCGGCGGCCGGCTCGACCGTCGAGCTGGAGGAGCTGCGGGTCCGTTACCTGGGCCGCAAAGCCGAGCTGACCTCGATCCTGCGCGGGATCGCCGAGCTGGCGCCGGAGGAACGGGGCAAGGTCGGCGGCGCCGCGAACAAAGCCCGCCAGGAGCTCGAGTCCCTGCTGGAGCAGAGCGCCGAGCGGCTCGACGCGAGTGAGCTCGAGGCGCGGCTCGTAGCCGACCGCGTCGACGTCACCCTGCCGGGGGCGCCGCCGCGGCCGGTCGGCCACCCGCACCTGATCGCCCGCACCAGCCGTCTGATCGAGGACGTGATGGTCGGCCTCGGCTACACCGTCGCCGAAGGCCCGGAGATCGAGCACGACTACTACAACTTCACCGCTCTCAACCACCCGCCCGGGCACCCGGCGCGAATGCTCCAGGACACCTTCTACGTGCAGTCGCACCCCGACGTGCTGTTGCGGACCCACACCTCGCCGATGCAGATCCGGGCGATGGAGACGCAGGAACCGCCGATCTTCGTCGTCGTCCCCGGCAAGGTCTACCGGCGTGACTCCGACGCCACCCACAGCCCGATGTTCCACCAGATCGAGGGTTTGGCGATCGCCGAGGGGATCACCCTCGCCGACCTGCAGGGGACCCTGCTGGCGATGGTGCGGGCGATCTTCGGCGAGCAGCGCGAGGTGAGGCTGCGCCCGCACTTCTTCCCCTTCACCGAGCCCAGCGTCGAGGTCGACGTCTCCTGCTTCCAGTGCGAAGGCACCGGCACGCTGCCGAGCGGCGAGCGCTGCAACCTCTGCAAGGGGCAGGGCTGGATCGAGATCCTCGGCGCCGGGATGGTCGACCCCGACGTGCTCGGCTTCGTCGCCGACAACGGCTACGACTCCGAGCGCGTGCAGGGCTTCGCCTTCGGGCTCGGGGTCGAGCGGGTGGCGATGCTGCGCCACGGCGTCCCCGACCTGCGCCGCTTCTTCGACAACGACGTGCGGATGCTGGAGCAGTTCTCATGAGGGTCCCGTACTCCTGGCTGCGCAAGTACTGCGACCCCGGCGTCGGTCCGGAGGAGCTGGCCGAGCGGCTGGTGATGACCGGGACCGAGGTCGAGCGGGTGACGACGGTCGGGCCGCCGGCGCCGGACAACTTCGTCGTCGGCAAGGTCCTTTCCGCCGAGCAGCACCCGGACGCCGATCGCCTGCGGGTCTGCACCGTCGACGTCGGCGACGGCGAGCGCACGATCGTCTGCGGGGCGCCGAACGTCGCTGCCGGGCAGACCGTCGCCGTGGCGCTGCCGGGAGCGCGGATGCCGGGCGGCGAGAAGCTGCGCAAGGCGAAGCTGCGGGGGGTCGCCTCGGAGGGGATGATCCTCTCCGCCGCCGAGCTGGAGATCAGCGACGACCACGACGGGATCATGGTCCTCGAGGAGGGGCCGGCGGCCGGCGCGCCGCTGGCCGAGGTGCTGCCGCTCTCCGAGCCGGTGCTGGAGATCGAGGTGACGCCGAATCGGGTCGACTGCTTCGGCGTCTACGGCGTCGCCCGCGAGGTCCACGCGATCACGGGGGCGCCGTTGGCGCCGGCGCCCTGGGCCGAGGATGCTGCCGCCGAGGGTGAGGGAAAGGTCGCCGACCTCGCCTCGGTCACCGTCGAGGTTCCGGACCTCTGCCCGCGCTTCACCGCTCGCGCCTTCGTCGACGTCGAGATCGGACCCTCGCCGCCGTGGCTGCAGGCTCGCCTCGCCGCCGCCGGACAGCGCCCGATCAACAACGTCGTCGACATCACCAACTACGTGATGCTGCTGACGGCCCAGCCTCTGCACGCTTTCGACCTCGACAAGGTCGCCGGCGGTGCGCTCACGGTCCGGACCGCTCGCGAGGGGGAGAGGATGACGACGCTCGACGGCGTCGAGCGCACCCTCGACGCGGAGACGGTGCTCGTCTGCGACGAGAACGGCCCCAGCGGGATCGCCGGGATCATGGGCGGGCAGGTCTCCGAGGTCTCCGAGGGCACGACCCGGGTGCTGCTAGAGGGGGCGAACTGGAACGGCGCCAACATCCTCCGCAGCTCGCGCCTGCTCGGGCTGCGCTCGGAGGCGTCCTCCCGCTTCGAGAAGCAGCTGCACCCGGAGCTCTGCATGAGGGCGCAGCGAATCGCCTCGCGGCTGATGGTCGAGCTCTGCGGGGCGAAGCTGGTTCCGGGGACGATCGACGTCGCCGCCGAGGTCCCGGCCCCGCCGCGGATCCGGCTGCGCGCGGACAGGGTCGAGGGCCTGCTCGGCATGCAGATCTCCCACGCTGACCAGACCGACTACCTGGAGCGGCTCGGCTTCCGCGTCGAGTCGGCGGATCCCGACCTCGAGGTCGAAGTTCCGCCAGACCGCCATTACGACGTCACCCGCGAGGTCGACCTGATCGAGGAGGTGGCGCGGGTCCACGGCATCGACGAGCACCTGCCGACGACGCTGCCGGCGGTCGCCGGACGGGTCGGTCGCCTCAGCCGCGAGCAGCGGCTGCGCCGCCGCGCCGAAGACAGCCTGCGCGACCTCGGTTTCGACCAGGTCGTCGGCTGGAGCTTCACCGACCCCGCCGAGCCTGCCCGGCTGCGGATCCCCGAGCGAGACCTGCGAGCCGAACCCGTGCTTCTCGCCAACCCGCTCTCCGAGGACCAATCGGCGATGCGGACGATGGTGCTCGGGTCGCTGCTCGACATCGCCGCTAGCAACGTCGCCCGCGGGGCCGACCGCCTTGCCCTCTTCGAGGCCGGCAGCGTCTACCTGTCCGCTCCGTCGACGGGCCTCAAGCCAACGGATATAGAGGGAAATAGGCCCATCGGCCCGCTTGCGGGGGAGTTTCCGGGGAAGACGCCGGCGCCGTTCAGGGAGCCGTTCCGCTTCGCCGCGCTGGCGATCGGGTCGCTCGCGCCCCGCTCCTGGCGTGGAGGCGCCGACGCCGCCGACTTCTTCGAACTCAAGGGAGTGGCCGAGGCACTTGCCCGTCAGCTCGGGACCGAGCTCGAGTTCGAGCCCACCTCGGAGCCGTTCCTCCATCCTGGGCGGGCCGCCGCGGTCACGGTCGGCGGAGCTGCCGCCGGCTGGCTCGGCGAGGTGCACCCGCTGGTCTCCCGGGCCTGGGACCTCGACGCCGTCGTCGCCTTCGAAATCGACGCGGCACCCTTGCTGGGCGCGGCGAGCGCGGGCGAGGAGGCCTACGAGGACGTCACCACCTTCCCGGCCGCCTACCTGGACCTGGCGGTGGTCGTCCCGGTCGACGTCGCCGCCGGCGACGTCCGCGCCGCGATCCTCTCCGCCGGCGGTGAGCTGCTCCACTCCGCCGACGTCTTCGATCTCTTCGAAGGCGAGCAGCTGGGGGAGGGGCGCAAGAGCCTCGCCCTGGGGCTGCAGTTCCGAGCGTCGGACCGCACCCTGACGGACGAGGAGGTCGCCGACCGGCGCTCGGCGATCGAAGACTCGTTGCGGGAGATCGGAGGGTCGCTCCGTGAATGACCTCGACAGCCAGCCGCTCCCCGGCGAACCCGCGGCGCGGGTCCTCGTCGCCGGCGCCTCCGGCTTCACCGGCGCCCTGGCGGCGCAGATCGTCTGGCGCCACCCGCGACTGCAGCTGGTAGCCGCGACCTCGCGCAGCGACGCCGGCAAGCGCCTCGACTCGCTTTACCCGCGCTACCGGGTGCCGATCGAGCTGACCGAGCTCGACCTCGACCGGGTGGATGGGATCGACGCGGCGATCGTCGCCTATCCCCACGGTGCGGCGGCGCCGACGGTGGCGGCGCTGCGCGAGCGCGACGTCCTCGTCGTCGACCTCTCCGCCGACTTCAGGCTGCGCGACATCGACACCTACGAGCGCTGGTACGGCGAGCACGGCGCCCCCGACCTCTTCGGCAGCGGCGTCTACGGTCTCAGCGAGATCTACCGGGAGCAGCTGCGCGAGGCGAAGCTCGTCGCCACTCCCGGCTGCTATCCGACCGCGAGCGTGCTCGCGCTGGCGCCGCTGGCCGAAAGGGGCCTGCTCGCCGACGTCGTCGTCGCCGCGATGCAGGGCACCTCGGGATACGGGCGCAGCAGCGACGACAGCGTCCACTTCTCGGCGATGACCGAGAACGCCTTCCCCTACAAGACCGAGGGCCATCGCCACCGGCCGGAGATGGAACAGGAGCTCGCCGCGCTCGGCAGCCCGGCTCCGGTCACCTTCGTCCCGCACCTGCTGCCGCTCGACCAGGGCGAGCTGGCGACCTGCTTCGCCCAGACCACCGAGCCGGTTTCCAAGGAGACGGTCCAGGCGCTCTACCGCGAGCGCTACGAGAGCGAGCCGTTTGTCCAGGTCCTCGACGGGCCGCCGAACCTGCGGGCCGTGCGGGACACGAACGAGTGCCACGTCTACGTCACGGTGGAGGAGCGCGGCCGCGTCACCGCCTTCTCGGCGATCGACAACATCTGGAAGGGCGCGTCCAGCCAGGGAGTCCAGAACCTCAACCTGATGCTCGGGCTCGACGAGACGGAGGGGCTGGCATGAGGGCGGCTGAGGTCAGCTTCTTCGCGTCGCGCTGGGTCGAGGCCCCTGCAGGGGTCGAGGAGCTGGACCCGAACCGGCTGGCACCCGGGTTTCGCGCCGGCGGCGCCCACTGCGGGCTCAAGGGCGGCGGCGGCACCGACGTCGGCCTGCTGGTCTGCGACGAGCCCGACGTCGTCTCTTCCCTGGTTCTCACGCGAAACGCGTCGGCCGCGGCGCCGATCCGGGTCTGCCGCGAGCAGGTCGACCGCGGCCGCGTCCGCGCCGCCGTCGTCAACTCCGGCAACGCCAACGCCGAGACCGGCGAGAAGGGCTACGCGGACGCCCTGGCGATGTGCGAGGAGGCGGCGCAGCGCCTCGGCGTCGGCCCGCGGTCCGTGGCGGTCGCCGAGACCGGCACGATCGGAGTGCCGCTCCCCGTGGCCGACGTCCTCGTCGGCATCGCCGAGGCGGCCGCTCAGCTCTCTGCCGATGGCGGCGGTGCCTTCTCCGACGCGATCCTCACCACCGACCGTGGGCCCAAGCGCTGCAGGCTGCAGGCCGGCGGCGTAACTCTTTCCGCCCAGGCGAAGGGGGCGGGGATGATCGAGCCGAATATGGCGACGATGCTCTGCTTCGTCCAGACCGACGCGGTCGTCGATGACCCGAAGCAGGCACTGCGGGCGGCAGTCGACGCATCGTTCAACCGCATCACCGTCGACGGGCAGATGAGCACCAACGACACCGTGCTCCTGCAGGCGACCGGAGCCTCCGGCCGGCCGCTCCCGGAGGGCCTGCTCGAGGCGGTGCTGAAGCAGCTGGCGATCGAGATCGTCAGCGACGGCGAGGGCGCCACCCGCGTCGCCCGGATCGAGGTCTCGGAGGCGGCATCCGAGGTCGAGGCCGAGCGGGTCGCCCGCTCGATCGCCAACTCCTCGCTGGTGAAGACGGCGCTCTTCGGGCGTGACCCCAATTGGGGACGAATCGCCCAGGCCGCCGGGGCCGCCCTGGTCGGCGAGGATCTTGAGGAGATCGGCGCCGACTCGATCGACGCCGCCGAGCTCGGCGGCGAGGAGCCGGAGGCGGAGATCGGCCTGCGCCTCGGCCGGGGCGAGCACAGCGCCCACGTCTGGTTCTCCGACCTGGGCTACGAGTACGTCCGCGTCAACGCGGAGTACACGACGTGAGCGAGCAGGCGCCGCAGACGCGGGCGGCAGGCACCAGCGTCGAGACGCTGCTCGAGGCTCTGCCCTACATCCGTGAGTTCCACGGCCGCACGGTGGTGATCAAGTACGGCGGCGCGGCGATGCTCGACGAGGATCTGCGCAGCGACTTCGCCACCGACGTCGTCCTGCTCAAGTACGTCGGCCTCAACCCGGTGATCGTCCACGGCGGCGGCCCGGAGATAACCCGCTACATGGACCGCCTCGGCCTCGAGGTCCGCTTCCACGAGGGCCTCCGCGTGTCCGACGCAGAGACCGTCGAGGTGGCGAAGATGGTCCTGGTCGGCAAGCTCAACGCGGAAATCGTCCAGCGGCTGAACCGGGCCGGGCAGGCGGCGGTCGGGCTGGCCGGCGAGGACGGCAGCCTCTTCGAGATCGCCCCGGTCGCCAATGCCGACCAGGTCGGCTTCGTCGGCTCGATCAGCAGGGTCGACGTCGACGTCCTCAACCACATCGCGGCCGACTACATCCCGGTGATCGCCTCCTCGGCCTCCGACCGCGATGGGCAGTCCTACAACGTCAACGCCGACGAGGCGGCGGGCAAGGTCGCCGCCGCGCTCGGCGCCTACAAGGCGATCTTCCTCACCGACGTCGACGGCTGGCTGGCGGATCCCGAGGACACCTCCTCGCTGATCTCCCGCACCACCGTCCCCGAGGTCGAAGAGCAGCTTGCCGGGATCGACGGCGGCATGCGGCCGAAGCTGCAGGCCTGCGTCGACGCGATCGGCGGCGGCGCCCAGTCGGCTCACATCATCGACGGCCGCAAGTCCCACAGCCTGCTGCTCGAGCTCTTCACCAACGCCGGCATCGGCACGATGGTGACCCCATGACCAGCGAGTCGGCGATCGGCCTGCGGGAGGTGCGCTCGCTCGAGGACCGCTACCTGATGCGGACCTACAGGCGGGCAGCGGTCGACTTCGTCCGCGGCGAGGGGGCGCTGCTCTGGGACGCCGAGGGCAAGGAGTACCTCGACTTCCTCACCGGGATCTCGGTCTGCTCGGTCGGCCATTGCCACCCGGCTGTGGTCGAGGCGATCCGCGATCAGGCGGGGCGCCTGATCCACGCCTCCAATCTCTTCTACACCGAGCCGATGGCGCGGCTGGCGCAGCGGCTCTCGGAGTCGAGCCTCGGCGGCCGTGTGTTCCTCGCCAACTCCGGCACCGAGGCGGTCGAGTGCGCGATCAAGGTCGCCCGCAAGCACGCCCATGCCCGCGGCGTCGCCGAACCGGAGATCGTCAGCTTCGAGGGCGACTTCCACGGCCGCAGCTACGGGGCGCTCTCCGCGACTCCTGGGCTCGCCCGCAACGAGGCGCTGGGGCCGATGCTGCCGGGCTTCCGCTCGGTGCCTCGCAATGACGTGGCGGCGCTGCGGGACGTCGTCGGCGAGCGCACGGCGGCGGTGCTGCTGGAGCCGATCCAGGGCGAGGCCGGCGTCTACCCGACCGACGACGAGACCCTGCTCGCCGCCCGCGAGGCCTGCGACGCGGTCGGAGCACTGCTGATCCTCGACGAGATCCAGACCGGCATCGGCAGGACCGGCTCGCTCTGGGCCTACCAGCAGACCCCCGCGCGTCCCGACGTGATCACCAGCGCCAAGGCGCTCGGCGGCGGTCTCCCGGTCGGCGCCTGCATTACGGCTCCGATCGCCGCCGACGCGCTGGAGCCCGGCGACCATGGCTCGACCTTCGCCGGTGGCCCGGTGGCCGCCGCGGCGTCGCTGGCGGTGCTCGACGTCGTCGATGACCCGGCGCTGCTGCGCAGCGTGCGCGAGCTGGGGGAGGGGTTACGACGGGATCTCTCGGCGCTCGACGGCGTCCGCGAGGTGCGGGGCAGGGGGTTGATGCTGGGAGTCGGGCTCGAGGACGGGATCGACGCCGCCGCCGTCGGCGCCGACCTGCTCGACCGCGGCCTGGTCGTCAACGTCCCGGAGCCCGGGACCCTGAGACTGTTGCCGCCGCTGGTGATCGATTCCGCTCAGGCGCAGCGGGCCGTTGCGCTGATCGCGGAATCGCTTCTAGTCTTGACCCATTCGTGAGGGCCGACGACCATTCAGCCAGGCCGCGCCCGCTGGCGCCGAACGCCGGTGAGCACATTCGCGCCGTCGTCGAGGCCGCAGAGCGCGCCACCGAGTCGATCATCGACGACGCCGAAGCACAGGCCCGAAGCCTTCTTGCCGAGGCAAGGGCCGACGCCGAGCGCGGCGCCTCCGAGCGACTCGCGGCGATCTCCGACCAGATCGACGCCCTGCTCGAGCAGGCGGAGGCGATCAGGGACGGGGCGGAGCGCCTTGCCGTCTCGCTCCAGCGGGCGAGGTCTCCGCTCGGGCCCGAGCAGCCATCCCGGGCAGCGCAGGTCGAGCCCGAAAAGCCATCCGATGGACCCGCGCCGGTATCCCACCTGAAGGCGGTCGATTCAGAGGAGCAGCGCGGCGACGATTCCGGCGCCCGCCTCCTCGCCACCCAGATGGCGGTTTCCGGCAGCAGCCGGGAGGAGATCGAGAACCGGCTCAGAACCCGGTTCGAGATCGAGGACACCGCCGCGATCCTCGACGCCATACTTGGACCGGAGGACTAGAGAATCTGATGCACGAGGACCCGACCCGACTGATGGGACCTGAAGACCGCGGCCCCGGCCCCGGAGGGGGACGGCCGCACGGCAACATGCGGCTGCTGGTCGCCTGCCTCGTCGCGGTCATCGTCGGCCTGCTGATCGCCGTGATCGTGATCGCCGGCAACGACGGCGGCGGCTCGAGCGCGGCCGGCCCCGAAGCGGTCACCACCTTGCCGGAAACGTCGACCACCGAATCGAGGACGGAGCCCACCGAAACCACCGAATCGACGACGACGGAAAGCACCGAAACGACGCCGACCGAAACCACCGAAAGCACCGAAACGACGGAACCCGCGCCCGAAGAAGAAGAAGGCAGCGGCGGCATCGAAGCGCCCTAGATGATCCTCATGCGAGACTTGCGCTCCTCGTGAGCGCCATCCCGTCACAGTCCAGCCCGACCGCAAGCTATGAGGCGGATCCGGACGCGGTGAATCGCGTCCTCCTGCTCTATTCCGGCGGGCTCGACACGAGCGTGATGCTGAAGTGGATCCAGGACTCCTACGGGGCCGAGGTCGTCTGTCTGACCGTCAATCTCGGTCAGCCCGGCGAGGACTACGGCGTGATCGAAGCCAAGGCGCGTCAGCTCGGCGCCGTCGAGTGTCATGTCGTCGACGCCCGCCGGCGCTTCGTGGCCGAGTTCGTCGCCCCGGCGATCCGCGCCAACGCGATCTACGGCAACGGCTACCCGCTGTTCACGGCGCTCGGCCGGCCGCTGATCGCCCAGCTGGCGGTGGAGAAGGCCCGCGAATCCGGCTGCGACACGATCGCCCACGGCTGCACCGGCAAGGGCAACGACCAGGTCCGGATCGAGGCCACGGTGGCGACGCTGGCCCCTGAGCTGCGGACGATCGCCCCCGTCCGCTCCTGGCAGATGGGTCGCGAGGAGGAGATTGCCTACGCCCGCGAGCACGGCATCCCGGTCAAGGGCGGGACCGAGGTCGCCCCCTACTCGATCGACGACAACCTCTGGGGCCGCTCCTCGGAGGGGCGCTGGATCGAGGACCTCGACCACGCCCCCGAGGACGACGTCTTTCAGCTCGTGACCCGACCGGAGGAGGCACCGGACGAGGCGGAGACGGTCACGGTCGGCTTCGAGGCCGGTCTGCCGGTGAGTTTGAACGGCGAGCGGATGGAACTGGTCGATCTGCTCGAAGCCGCGGCCGAGATCGGTTGCCGGCACGGGGTCGGGATCGTCGACCACATCGAGGACCGGATCGTCGGCCTCAAGGTCCGCGACATCTACGAGGTCCCGGCGGCGGCGATCGTGCTCACCGCCCATGACGAGCTCGAGCGCTTGGTCGGGACGATCCACCAGAACCAGTTCAAGCCCGCCCTCGACCAGAAGTGGGGCTACCTCGTCTACTCCGGACTCTGGTGGGAGCCGCTGCGCACCGACCTCGACGCCTACATGGAGGCGGTCAACGCGCAGGTCACCGGCGAGATCGGGCTGCGCCTCTACAAAGGCAGTGTCCGCGTCGTCACCCGCTCTTCCCCCAACGCCGTCTACGACGCGCAGTTGGCGGGCTTCTCGGAGTCCGGCGGACTCTTCTCGCAGACCGCCTCACCTGGCTTCATCGAGCTCTGGTCGCTGCAGTCGCGGATGGCTCACAGGATCCGCCAGGGCGCCGAGGAAGGAGTCGAGTGATGCGCGACTCGATCGGCAAGGCCGCCGTCCGCATCGGCGCCCGCTACCTGCGGCGTCGCTATCGGCGCCAGATCCGGATCGGCGCCGGTGTCGCCGCGGCCGCGCTGGGCATCGCCATCTTCCTCGCCACGCGCAACGTCCGCGAGGGCTGAGCGGTCGCGCTCGGGCGCTCGCAACATTCGTTGCGAGTTATCGACAACTTGTGAGGAAGCGCTAACAAAGTTCGCTAGCCTCCGCGCTCTCTTGGGCTCGGCTCGGGTCAGAAAGGATCTTGTCGCGGTGAGTGCCGTCGCGATGCTCGCTGCGCTGCTGGCGCTGGTGCTGGCGCTCGCCCCGAACGCGGGTGCCGCCGACCCCGAAAGTCTGGAAACGAAGCTCTCGGCGGCGCGCGAAGATGCGGGTGCGATCTCCGCCCAGCTGCGGGCAAGCAAGGAAAGCCTGCTCGCTGCCGAAGGCGAAGCCACGGCCGCCGAAGCGCACGAGCAGCGGCTCTCCGGGATGCTGGCCGAAGGCGAAGAACGCACCGCCGAGCTGAGCGGCAAGCTCGAGCGCACCCGCCTGCAGTTGGCGGCCGAGAAGGCCCGCCTGCGGCGGGCACACCGCGTCCTCGCCGAACGCCTGGTGGCGATCTACGAGAGCGGCTCGCCGACCACCACCGCCCTCGTCCTCGGATCGAGCGACTACCAGGAACTGATCACCCGCACCGACTACCTGCGCGAGATCGCCGAATCCGACCGCACCCTCGCCGAGCGGGTCGAGCAGGTCAGCAACGCCGTCCACCGCGAGGTCGGGCGGGTGGCCGGGCTGCGGACCCGCGCCGTCGCCTACGACGAACGGCTCGCAGCGGCGAAGGCGGAAATCGCCTCGGTCCGCGAAAGCGCCGCCGCTGCGGCCGCCCGCCTGCAGTCGCTCAGCGCCGACCGCGAAGCATCGCTCTCGAAGCTGCAGGCCGACATCGGCACCTGGGTGCAGGAGGTCCGGGAAGCGCGGGCGGCGGAAGCGCGGGCGGCGAGCGCTGCCGAAGCCGAAGAAGAAGTCGGGCGCTGGCTCGGCGGCCCCTACTCGATCCCGACCTACATCGTGATGTGCGAGTCGGGCGGCGACTACGGCGCGGTCAACCCCTCCAGTGGCGCCGGCGGCGCCTACCAGGTCCTGCCATCGACCTGGGAACTGTACGGCGGCCAGGGGGAACCGCAGAACGGGTCCAAGGAAGAACAGGATCGGATTGCGGCTGAAATCTGGGCGGACTCGGGAACGAGCGCCTGGGTTTGCGGTTGAGGGGGAACCGGGTGGGGCTTTCGCTTAACTTTTTTGTGGTTCGGCTGCGGCCGTCCGAGTTTCGCTGAAGCAAAAAAGTACAAGACGCTTCAGCCCACCCGGTTCCCCCTCGGAGCGCGGAACATGCGCCCGATCCCTCGTCGCCGAGAGCTTCCGTTCGTCATTGGTGGGCGGCTGTTCACGGATTTGTTTCATCTTGCGCGCCACAGCAGACAAAACGCCGCGCCGGCTGGCATCATGAACGACGTGAGGAAAGCCTGGACCGACGAGCGACTTGACGACCTGGCGCTCCGCGTGGACAAGGGATTCGATCGCGTCGACGCGGACCTCCGCGAGCTGCGATCCGGATTAAACGGCCGCATGGACGCGATGCAGCGAACGATGATCCTCGGTTTCGGCGCTGTCATCGCAAGCGTGATCGCCACCCAGCTCTGAGTTCACAGAGCCGGCTCACTGCACAGCCGTAGCGAGGTCGGAAGTAGCGCGAAAGTGTGCCGAGAGCCGCCGTTGCCATCTGCCCCGATTGCCATGATCGCCCTACCTCGTGAGCACCCCTGCCGCAGTCCACCTCCACGCCCACAGCGAGTACTCGCTGCTTGACGGCGCCTGCAAGATCGACGCGATGGCCGCCCGCGCGGCCGAGCTGGGACAGCCGGCACTCGGCCTCACCGACCACGGCGTCATGAACGGCGCCGTCGACCTCTACAAGGCCTGCCGCAAGCATGGGATCAAACCGATCGTCGGGCTCGAGGCCTACCTGGTCGACGACCGTCGCGCGATCAAGGAGCAGACGCGCTACGAGCGCAACCACCTCACTCTCCTGGCCGAGAACGACCTGGGCTTCGCCAACCTCGTCAAGCTGACCTCGGCCGGGTTCCTCGAGGGGTTCTCGCGCGGCAAGGCCAACGTCGACATGGACCTGCTCGCCCAGCATTCCGAGGGCGTCATCGCCCTCACCGGCTGCCTCCAGTCCCGTTTCTGCCGTCGCCTGATCGAAGAGCGCGCCGACGACGCTCGCGCCCACCTCGACGACCTGATCCAGGCGTTCGGTCCCGACAAGGTCTATTTCGAGGTGCAGAAGAACGGCATCCCCGAGCAGGACAAGGCAAACGAGGGGATCGTCCGCTTCGCCCGGCAGCTCAACCGTCCCGTGGTCGGAACCGCCGACGTCCACTACCTGCGGCGCGAGGACTTCGACAACCACGCGGCGCTGCTCTGCGTGCAGACGAAGTCGACCCTGGAAGCGCCGAAGATGAGCTTCGACACGAACGAGTTCTACATCAAGAGCTCGGAGGAAATGATCGAGTCCTTCGCCGAGTGGCCGGAGGCGGTTCCGACCTCGCTGGAGATCGCCGAGCGCTGCTCGCTGGACATCGAGCTGGGCAGTCTGCTGCTGCCGCGCTACCCGACCGAGAACGGCGAGGAACCGGAGGCGATGCTGCGGCGGATCGCCGCCGACGGCCTCCGCGCCCGCTATGGCGACCCGCCCCCGGCCGAGGCCGTGGAGCGGATGGAGTTCGAGCTCGGCGTGATCGAGGAGATGGGCTTCTCCTCGTACTTCCTGATCGTCTGGGACTTCGTCCGCTACGCGAAGGAAAACGGCGTCGCCGTCGGCCCGGGGCGCGGCTCGGCGGCCGGCTCGATCGTCTCCTACATCCTCAGGATCACCGACCTCGACCCGCTCTCCGAGGGCCTGATCTTCGAGCGCTTCCTCAACCCCGGCCGCAAGTCGATGCCGGATATCGACATCGACTTCTCGGTCCGCGGCCGCGAGCGGATGATCCGCTACGTCGGCGAGAAGTACGGCCGCGAATCGGTCGCCCAGATCATCACCTTCGGCAAGATGGCGCCGCGCGCCGCCACCCGCGACGCCGCCCGCGTGCTCGGCTTCGACTACGCCACCGGCGACCGTCTCGCCAAGCAGATCCCGGAGCCGATCATGGGCCGCAGCCCGTCCTTCGAGGAATGCCTCAAGGGCGGGCAGGAGCTGAAACGCACCTACGACTCCGAGCCGGACGCCAAACGGATCATCGACGTCGCCCAGGGCCTCGAGGGGATCATCCGCAACAACTCGATTCACGCCGCCGCGGTGGTGATCGCCGACCGGCCGCTGCAGGAGATCGTCCCCCTGCAGCTGGCCGAGGACCGCAGCGCCCCGGCCGCCAATCCCAACGGCAACGGGAACGTCAGCGCCAAGCCGGAGCGCCAGTACAAGATCGTGACCCAGTACTCGATGGGCCCGATCGAGGAGATGGGGCTGCTGAAGATGGACTTCCTCGGCCTCCGCAACCTCGACGTGATCGAGGACGCGATCGACATCATCGAGCGCTCCCGGGGCGAGCGGATCGAAATGGAGAAGATCCCGATCGACGACGCCAAGACCTACGCGATGCTCGCCGCCGGCGACTCCACCGGCGTCTTCCAGTTCGAGTCCGAGGGGATGCGGGACGCGCTGCGCAAGGTCGGGCCGACCGAGTTCGCCGACCTGGTCGCGCTCGGCGCCCTCTACCGCCCGGGCGCGATGGCCTACATCCCCACTTACGCCAAAGGCAAGAAAGACCCCTCGACGGTTCGCTACCCCGATCCGCGCCTGCGAGCGATCACCGAGGAGACCCACGGCTGCGTCATCTACCAGGAGCAGTTGATGGAGATCTCGCGCTCGATGGCGGGCTTCTCGGGCGCCGAGGCGGACGATCTGCGCAAGGCGATCGGCAAGAAGAAGCGCGAGCTGATGGCGACGATGAAGGACAAATTCATGCAGGGCCTGGAGGAATCCGGGACCGCCGCCAACGTCGCCAGGGACCTTTGGAAGCTGAACGAAAAGGCCGCCGACTACTCCTTCAACAAGTCTCATGCCGCCTGCTACGGCTTGATCTCCTACCGCACCGCCTACCTCAAGGCCAACTACCCGGCCGAGTACATGGCGGCGGTGATCTCCTCGGTGATGAACACCAAAGACAAGGTGCCCTTCTTCGTCAACCGCTGCGCCGAGATGGGCATCGACGTGCTGCCGCCGGACGTCAACTCTTCCGACCACAGCTTCGTCGTCTTCGAGAACAAGATCCGCTTCGGCCTCGACGCCGTGAAGAACGTCGGCCACTCGGCGGTCGAGGCGATGCTGCGAGCGCGGGAGGAGGCTCCGATCGCCTCGATCTGGGACTTCTGCGAGCGGGTCGATTCGCGCGCCGTCAACAAACGGGCGATCGAATGCCTGATCAAGTGCGGCGCCCTCGACTCGACCGACGCGACGCGCAAAGGCATGCTCGAAGCGCTGCCCGCCGCTCAGTCGGCCGGTCAGAAGGCGCAGGAGGACGCGCAGATGGGCCAGGGCTCGATCTTCGACTTCGGCGAAGACGGTGGGGGAGGGGCGGCCCCGACCCAGGCCCACCACCGGCCGCCGATCTCTGCCGTCGAGTTCGACCGCGCCGAGCTGCTGGCGATGGAGAAGGAGACGCTCGGCACCTATCTCTCCTCGCATCCGCTGGCCGAAGTCGGGCCGGCGCTGCGGGCGCGGGTCGACTGCAGCCTGGCGCAGCTCGCCGGCAAGCCCGACGGAGCCTGGGTCACCGTCGGCGGGATCGTCGTCGACTGCAAGAAGATCCGCACGAAGAGCGGCAACCAGATGATGTTCGCGACCCTCGACGACGTCGAGGGGCAGGTCGAGATGCTGGTCTTCAAGGCCGACCAGGCCGAGAGCGCGGCGGTGATCGCCCCGGACGCGATCGTCCTCGTGCGCGGTCGACTCGACCACAAGGACCGCGGCGAGACCAAGCTCGTCGTCCAGGAGGCCCAACGCTTCGAACCCGACAGCGAGGAGATCGCCAAGGCGGGCAAGGTCGCCGCGATTCCATCCGGGTCGTTCGAGCTGACGATCGACGCCGCCCGCTGGAGCGATGCCCTCTTCGACGAGGTGAAGGCCGTGCTCGAGCACCACAAGGGCGACGCAGACGTCCACCTGGTGGTCGGCGATACCCGGCTCAAGGCCGGCGATCGATATCGGGTCCGCCCGTCCAACGGGCTCCGGGCCGAGCTGGGCCACGTGCTGGGTGAGGATGCCCTCGCTGCGTGAGGCCGCCAAACCGCTTGGTTCCGCGGACTCACCTCCCTAGACTTCCCGCATGACCGCTACGCGAACCGAGGTCGGCGAGTGCCGCCAGTGCCGGTCGTTCTGCGACAAGATGGTCGAGCCGCGCGGCTGCATCGAGCTCGGCTGCCGCTACCTCTACAGCTACGTCGACCGCTTGAGTGGAACCCAATACGTCGGCTGCATGCAGGAGGTTTTCGCAGCCGAGGTGGATCTGCGCGCCGTCCTCGAGCCGGGGGGATTCGGCGGCGTGAAGATGACAGGCGCGCCGCTGCCGCACTGCCAGTTCACGGTCGAGCAGGCCTATGAGGGGTCAGGCGAGTCGTACGACTGCGTCAACAAACGGTTCTTCGACTGCACCGACGCGGGCGCCGAGGGGCTGCGCGCATTCGACCTGCGAGACGCCTGACAACGACATCGTTTCGTGTAATACTGCCGCGATGGCTGAATCGGCAGCAGTGGCAGACGCGGAGCAGGTTCTGACCGGCATGCTCGACGGTTCCGAGCAGAGCGGGACGAAGTTCACGCTCGAGCTCAGCCAGGACCAGAAAGACATCCGCGACTGGGTTCACGGGTTCGCCGAGGGCGTCGTCCGTCCCGCTGCGGCGGAGTGGGACGAGCGCGAGGAGACTCCCTGGCCGGTGATCCAGGAGGCCGCCAAGATCGGCCTCTACAGCTTCGAAGCGATGGGCCAGTTCTGGTCCGACGAAACCGGCCTCACCCTGCCGATTGCCAACGAGGAGCTCTTCTGGGGGGATGCCGGCATCGGCATGGCGATCATGGGCACGGCGCTCGCGGTCGCTGCGATCTTCGGGCAGGGAACCCCGGAGCAGATGGGCGAGTGGATCCCGCAGTGCTTCGGCACCCCGGACGACGTCAAGCTCGGCGCCTTCTGCGCCTCCGAGCCGGACGCCGGTTCCGACGTCTCGGCGATCCGCACCACTGCCAAGTACGACGAGGCCAAGGACGAGTGGGTGATCAACGGCCAGAAGGCCTGGGCGACGAACGGCGGCATCGCCAACGTCCACGTGGTGATCGCCTCGGTCGACCGCGAGCTCGGCTCGCGCGGTCACGCCGCGTTCGTGATCCCGCCCGGCACCAGCGGCTGCGAGCAGGGCGCCAAGGTCAAGAAGCACGGCCTCCGCGCCTCGCACACCGCCGACGTCCACCTCGACGACTGCCGCGTCCCGGGCTCCTGCCTTTTGGGCGGCAAAGAGAAGCTCGACGAACGCCTCGCCCGTGTCCGCGAAGGCAAGAAGGCGAAATCGCAGGCGGCGATGCAGACCTTCGAGTCGAGTCGGCCGACGGTCGGCGCCCAGGCGCTCGGCATCGCTCGCGCCGCCTACGAGTACTCCCTTGATTACGCCAAAGAGCGCCGGCAGTTCGGCAAGGCGATCATCGAGAACCAGTCGATCGCCTTCGCCCTCGCCGACATGAAGATGGAGATCGACGCCGCCCGGCTCTTGGTCTGGCGCGCCGCCTGGATGGGCCGCAACGGCCACACCTTCGAAAACGCCGAGGGCTCGATGTCGAAGCTGAAGGCCGGCGAGGTCGCCGTCTGGGCGACCGAGCGGGCGATCCAGATCCTCGGCGGCAACGGCTACACCCGCGAGTTCCCGGTCGAGCGGATGCACCGCGACTCGAAGATCTACACGATCTTCGAGGGCACCTCGGAGATTCAGCGCCTGGTCATCTCGCGCGCGATCTCCGGCGTCCACGTCAAATAGAGAATTTACGGCGGGAGAGCAAGGATCGGCCCGGCGCCGGTCCTTGTCGCCTGCCTTGATGTAGGTACCGGTAAGGAGGCAGATGCCCCTCCCCATGAGGCCGTTGCGCAGCAGGTCGCTTGCCGCGCTTCGGCATGCTGGTCCGGGAGCCTCCTGGGGAGGGGCATCTGCCTCCTCTCCGGTACGCACCCCAGGACGAGCAAGAACCGACACCCCTGCCCCGGGAGTGTGGGGTGCGTGGCGACCCTCCTACGGCCCTACCTACTGCGGAGTTTGAGGCCCTCTTTGCGGAGGCGCTTGGCGGCCTGCACTTCGGCTTTGGAGGGACCTTTCTTCTCCGGCCCTGGAGTCTCCAGAGTGGCGGGGAGGCCCTCGAAGCGGGGCTCGGAGAGGAAGGCGGCGAGGCCGCGGCGGCCCATCTCGCCTTTGTTGATGTTGGCGTGGCGGTCGCGGCAGGAGCCGAGCGGGGCGGCGGCGTCGTTGACGTGGACGCAGCCGAGGCGCTCCAGGCCCACCTTGGCGTCGGCTTCGTCGAGGACGGCACCCAGGTGCGTCTCGTCGGTGATGTCGTAGCCCTGGACGAAGAGGTGACAGGAGTCGAGGCAGAGCCCGAGCCGATCGCCGCCGCCGGCCAGCTCGATCAGCTCCGCGGTCTCGTCGAAGTTGCGCCCCAGCATTCCTTTGTGCCCGGCGGTCTGCTCGATCAGCAATTTGCAGCTCTCGGTCTCCGCGACCGCCTCGGCGATCACTTTCGCCGCCCGTTTCATCGACGGCCCGTGCGGCTCGCCTTTCTGGGCACCGGGGTGGAGGACGACGCCGGCGGCGCCGATCGCGTCGCCGATTCGCAGCGCATGGGTGAGCGAGGTCAGCGACTTCTGGCAGAGCTCGTCGTCTTTGGTCGCGCAGTTGATCAGGTAGACCGCGTGGATCACCACGGCTTCCACCTTCGAGGCGTCCATCGCCTCGCGGAAGGCGGCGAAGTCGTCCTCGCCGTAGGCGGTCGGGCGCCACATCCGCGGGCTCTGGTGGAAGATCTGGATAGATTCGCA
Source organism: Solirubrobacterales bacterium (assembly GCA_036403715.1). Lineage (GTDB taxonomy): Bacteria > Actinomycetota > Thermoleophilia > Solirubrobacterales > 70-9 > VAYN01. The sequence continues at coordinate 8,348 of DASWQL010000007.1, read as the reverse complement.
GCCACGTTCGCTGCCGCGCTCGATCGCGGTCGCGAGCCCACCGGCAGTTGAAACATGCGCCCCGATCAACATGACTAACGAAAGCCTCCGTCTTCGATTTGCCCCCTCGCCGACCGGTGCGCTGCACATCGGCGGAGCCAGAACGGCACTCTACAACTGGCTTGCAGCGCGCCACGACGGCGGCGAGCTGGTGCTGCGGATCGAGGACACCGACCGCGAGCGCTCGACCGCGGAGAACGTCGAGCAGATCCTCGACGCGCTGCGCTGGCTGCAACTCGACTGGGACGAGGGGCCGGTGTCGCAGGCCGAGCGAGCTGACCGCCACGCGGCGGCGCTCGAGCAGCTGCTCGAGTCGGGCCACGCCTACCGAGATGCCGCCACCGCCAAGGACGTCGAGGCCTGGAAGCGCGAGCACGGCAGCGGTCGCGGCTACCGCGGCACCCCGACCGAGGAGCCCGGCGCGGCGATCCGCCTGCGAGTGCCGGACGCGGGGGAGACGGTGGTCGACGACCTGATCCGTGGTCCGGTCTCCTTCCCCAATGTCAGCTACGACGACTTCGTGATCGCCCGCGGCGACGGCTCCGTCCTCTACAACTTCGCCGTCGCCGTCGACGACGCCGAGATGGGGATCACCGAGGTGGTGCGTGGCGACGACCACCTCTCCAACACCCCGAAGCAGCTGCTGGTCCTGGCGGCGCTGGGTCACGAGCCGCCGCTCTACGCCCACCTGCCCCTGCTGCACGGCCCCGACGGCAAGAAGCTCTCCAAGCGGCACGGCGCCGCCTCGGTGCAGGAGCTGCGCGAGTCCGGCTACCTGCCGGCGGCGGTCCGCAACTACCTGGCGCTGCTCGGCTGGGGGACCGACGACGACACGACGTTGATGTCGACCGAGGAGCTGGTCGAGCGCTTCCGGGTCGCCGACGTCGGCAGGTCGGCGGCGATCTTCGACGAGAGGAAGCTACGCTGGCTGAACGGCCGCTTCATGCGGGAGCTGCCGCTCGACGAGTACACCGCGGCGGTTGCCCGCCACGTCGGCCGGGAGGCCGACGAGAGCCTTCGAGCAGCCTGCGAGATCGCTCAGGAGAAAGCCCAGACGCTGGACGAGGTCTGGCCGCTGATCCGCTTCCTCTTCGAACCTCCGGTCGACGACCCGAAGGCCTGGGCGAAGGTGATGAAAGGGGAGGTGGGGCCGCTGCTGGAGGCCGCCGCCGACGCCCTCGCCGCCGTCGAGCCCTTCGAGCCGGCGGCGATAGAGGCCGCTTTGGCGCCGCTGTTGGATCGCTACCAGGTCAAGCCCGGCAGGCTCTACCAACCGATCAGGGTTGCGATAACCGGCAGCTCCGTGTCGCCTGGGATATTCGAGTCGCTGGCCGTCCTCGGGCGGGAGCGCTCGCTGGAGCGGATCCGGGGCGCGGTGGAACGGCTTTCCGCTGCCCCGGCGGACGGATAGCGCACTCCCAGTCACGGTACGCGCCAGGTTTTCGGCTAAACCAAACGTCCCCTGCTGCCGATGAGTTCTTCCAATGGGAGCACTTACCCAGCAGAGAAACAGCAAAGTTGGCGCCTCCGAGGTCGAAGCCAAAGCGGGCTCACGGTCGGCTCCGGCACCCGGCAGCCGCCTCGCGGAAGCGTTTGAGGCGGTCGAGCGGTTCCCGGTCCTGATCGAGTCGCGCGATCGGGTGATCGCAGCCGCGACCGCCGAGACCGCCCGCGTCGGCGAGCTGATCAAAGCCGTCGAGTGCGACGTCGCGCTGGCGATCTCGGTCCTCCGCTTCGCCAACCGCAACGGCCTGGTGGCCGGCGGCGTCGGCAGCATCCCGGAAGCGGTCGACGTGCTGAAGCCATCTGGTGTCCTGGCGATTGCCGGCACCGCCCCCAGCTTCGACTTCTTCGACTCGAACGGCGGCTGGGAGCTGAAGCCGGAGCGCTTCCGTGTCCATGCCCTCGCCGCCCAGCGAGCCGCCGATGAGATCGGCCGCACGGTCGGCTGGGTCGAACGCGACGAGCTCGCCGTGGCGGCTCTGCTCCACGACATCGGCCGGCTCGTCATCTCCCGCCTGCACCCCGGCTACAAGGTCTACTTCGACGCGATCTCACGCACTCCCGAGCAGCGGCTGCGCGACGAACGCGACCAGCTCGGAATCGATCACGCGCTCGTCGGCGGCGTTCTCGCCCGGCGCTGGAACCTGCCGCAGCGGATCGCCGTCGCGATCGAGCGCCACCACGCCGACGACGCCGACGGCCTGGCGGCGATGGTCGCCACCGCCGACATGGTCGCCCACTACTCCCAAGGCGAGGCGATCTCCCCCGAGCGCCTGCGCACCAGCGCCGAGCGCTGCGGCCTCGGCCCGGACTCGCTCCGCCAACTTCTCTACGAGCTGCCGCTGCCGCGCCAGGACGCCTCGCGGATCAGCGAGCCCTGCCCGCTCTCGGCCCGCGAGCTCGACGTCCTCCGCCACCTCTCGGAGGGCATGGTCTACAAGCAGATCGCCGGCGAGATGCAGCTCTCAGTCTCGACCATCCGCACCCATCTCCACAACGTCTACGGCAAGATCGGCGCCGTCGATCGCGCCCAGGCCGTCCTTACCGCCCGCGACCGCGGCTGGATCTAGTCGATCAGGGACTCGCGCAGGGCGATCGCGACCGCGTGGGTGCGGTTGCGCGCGCCGAGGCGGGCCACGGCGTTCTTGGTGTGAGTCTTCACCGTCTCTTCGCTGAGGTCGAGTCGGCGCGCCGCCACCGTCGTCGACTCGCCGTTGGCCATCAGCTGCAGGATCTCGCGCTGGCGGCGGGTGATCTTGCCGCGGCTGCCTTTCGGCGGCACCGCCGGGTCGACGAAGCTCTCCTGCGCGGACGCCGCGTCCACCGCCCGGCGCAGCTCGGCGGTGCCGGCGGTGCGGGCGACGTAGGCACTGGCGCCGGCTTGGATGGCGGCGCTGGCGAGATGGCGCTCGGGGCGCTCGCCGTGGGCGACGATCCCGAGCCCCGTCGAGGAACGGCGCAGCATCCTGATCGCCTCGGCGCCGCTGAGCGCGCCGTCTGTGCCGTTCTGGCGCCAGCGCATGTCGACGATCGCGACGTCGAAGTCACCGATGTCGCGGACGAGGTCGACGGCCTCCTGGCGGCTGACCGCCTCGTGCACAACGAAGCCGTCCTCCAAGACCTCGCGGACCCCCAACCGAACGAGTGGGTGGTCGTCGACCACAAGGCAGTTAGGGCGTTCGCTCAGGACTGCTTCCGATCACTCGTTTACCTGCGGGCGCGCGTCTGCACGCCGCGCCTCCTCGCTCCCGATCCTAGCCCAGGCTGGAGCGGTGCGGTAGAAAGACCCTGTGATCTCGATTACCTCCAAGTCGCGCTATGCGGTCGTTGCTCTCGCCGAGCTCGCCCGCTCGGGCGATCGGCCGGTTCCGATCAAGGAGCTGGCCGAGCGCCGCGACATCCCCGAGCAGTTCCTCGAGCAGCTCTTCTCGACCCTCCGGCGGGCCGGTCTGCTGACCAGCCACCGTGGGATGCGCGGCGGCTACACGCTGTCCCGACCCCCCGAAGAGATCACCGTGCTGGAGGTCGTCCAGGCCCTCGACGGCAAGATCGGCCAGGAGGCCGACGAGGCAGGAGGCATCTGGACCGAGGGCGTGACCGCGCTGCGCAAGGTCTTCGCCCAGACCACGATCGCCGAAGTCGCCCGCCGCGAGGCCGAAGAGGCCGGCTCGGGCATGTACTTCATCTAGCGAGCCGCTTCGTCATCGGGGCTCTGGGAAGGGCGTTCGTCGTTTGTCCCGCATAGCGGGCAAAGCGACGAACGCGACCCGCTTCGCCCGCCGGCGACGACGGCGACCTCACTCACGCTGCCGCGGAAGTGAGGCCGCCGCCGGGTTGCTCTCGATCCTCAGGGAGTCGACGGATACGAGGTCGGGGCAGGGGGGTGTTTGTCGCCGGCGACATCTTTGCCGCGATCGAGGGCCTCCTGGCCGGTTTCGGCGGCTTTGTTCTTCACCTGGTCGGCGATCGGACCGACCCGTTCGTCCTCGAAATTCGTCGTCGGGAACATCATTCCGACGAGGAAACCGGCCGCGACCCCGCCGAGGGCCAGGCCGATCGGGTTTTCCTCGGCGACCCCGACCGCCTGCTTGACGCTTTCGCTCACCTGTTCGGTGTCCGGGGTGGCATCGCCGACGCGGGACGAAGTTCCCTGCATCTGGTTGCGAAGCCGATTCTTCCTCTCGGAAAACGACTCCTTGACCCGCGACTTGACCGCGGTCTTGTGTGCCAGAGCATCGACGGTGTCACCCATATCCGACCTGGTCTGCTCTATCTCCTCACGGATTTCGCTCGGTTCTTGGCCCATTGCACGTCCTCCTTCACGCTTTCGACAGTCTGTTCTGGTGCGGGCGGCATCCCAGCCCGCACTCGTTCTCTCCCCGCGAGGGCCAGTGCCGCCGCGATCGCGGCGTAGATCACCGACACGATCAGTGCCGCCAGCCACGCATCCATCGCTTCTGACAGGAGCAGGACGATGAACGCGGTCAGCGCCCCCGCCGCCAGCAGCCCCAGCGCCGCGGCGCCGCCCAGCAATCCCGCACCGGCGCCGGCGACCTTGCCTTTCTGGCTCAGCTCCGCTTTCGCCAGCTCGATCTCCTTGCGGATCAGTTCGGTCGTCTGCTCGGAGAGGTGTTTGAGCAGTTCGCCCGTGGAGCTCCTGCGGAGGTTGTTTTCACGTCCGTCCATCGATCCTCACCGTCCCAACGCGGGATTTGCCGGGATCGGTTCGGCCGGCATCGAGCCGCGGCTTACCTGGGGCCCGGAGTCCTGCGAGCCGGCGCGGCCCTGGTAACGGTTGCGGCTCGAGGCCTTGAGGAAGCGCGCCGCCGCCAGCCCGACGACGACCCCGCCGCCGAGGACGACCCACGGCCGGCGCCGCCCGAACTCCTCGACGTCGTCGAGCAGCTTGTCGCCATCGGAGTTGCTCAGGTAGTTGCCGACCCGCTCGGTTCGCTCCGCCGCGTTGTCCGCCAGCTTCGCGGGCGCCTCCTTGCCCTGCCTGCGCAGCTCCTCGCCGACGCTTCGCAGGTCCGCAGCCGTGCCGTTGACTTTCTCGCCCGCCTCGGTGGAGCGCTGGTCGACCTGCTCGCGAAGCATGTTCTGCCCCTTCACGGTGGCCTCCTGCGCCTTTTCCTGCGCTTGACCGGCGACCTCCTGTGCTTTGCCTGAAATGCCTTCGTCGCTCATCTGTACCTCCAAATCGTGGGTTTCCCTCCCGGACTGCCCGGGTCCCCAGATCCATCTCGGTCAAACGAGAGCGTGTTTCACTTAGCGCTGTCACGGCTGCGTATGGCGCCGCCACGCCTGCCCAACTGGAACTGGGCTTAAAGTGCGCGCCATGCACAGCGGCCCGGCCAAGGAGGAGCGGTGAGGATCGGCGCCGAGGCCTCCGCGGTCGTCGGCAACACGCCGATGGTGCTGCTCGACCGGCTGGCCGACGGGCTGGGTGGGCAGGTCTGCGCCAAGCTCGAGTACTTCAATCCCGGCGGCTCGGTCAAGGACCGGATCGGCGTGGCGATGATCGACGCCGCCGAGGAGGAAGGGTTGGTGCGGCCGGGGCACTCGGTGGTCGTCGAGCCGACCAGCGGCAACACCGGGATCGCGCTGGCGATGGTCTGCGCCGCCCGCGGCTATGAGCTCATCCTCACCCTGCCGGAGGGGATGAGCCGGGAGCGGGCGAAGCTGCTCCGTGCCTATGGTGCCGAGGTGCGCGAGACCCCGTCTCTGGGCGGGATGAACGAGGCCGTGGCGCTGGCCGAGGCGATTCGCGTGCAGCGCAAAGCCTTCATGCCGATGCAGTTCTCCAACCCCGCCAACCCGGCGATCCACCGGCGCACCACCGCAGAGGAGATCTGGAGCGACTGCGACGGCGAGGTCGGCGCCTTCGTCGCCGGAGTCGGCACCGGCGGCACGATCACCGGCGTCGGTCAGATGCTGCGCGAACGCGCGCCGGACGCCCTCGTGGTCGCGGTCGAGCCCGCCGGCTCGCCCGTTCTCTCGGGTGGCGCTCCGGGCCCGCACAAGATCCAGGGGATCGGCGCCGGCTTCGTCCCCGAGGTCCTCGATCGCTCGGTGATCGACGAGACCCTCGCCGTCACCGACGAGGAGGCGCTGGAGACCGCTCGCCTGGCGGCCCGCAAGGAGGGGGTGCTGGTCGGGATCTCCAGCGGCGCGAACATCTGGGCGGCGCTGCAGGTCGCGACGCGGCCCGAGCTGGCCGGCAAACGTGTGGTGACGATCGTCTGCGATTCGGGCGAGCGCTACATGTCCCTACCCTTCTTCTCACCATGAGCAGGTGGAAAAGAGTCGTTGCCGAGGTGCGGGCCGACGTCGCCGCGGCGCGCGACCGCGACCCGGCGGCCCAGGGCGTCTCCAGCTTCGAGATCCTCAGCAGCTGGGCCGGGGTCCAGGCGCTGCTGGCCCACCGGGCCGCCCACGCCCTGTCGGAGACGGGCGTGCCGCTGTTGCCGCGCATGATCGCCTACGTGGCTCGCGCCATCACCGGAGTTGAGATCCATCCGGCGGCGGTGATCGGCCGCGAGCTCTTCATCGACCATGGCTCCGGCGTGGTGATCGGCGAGACCGCCCGGATCGGCAATTGCGTGACGCTCTACCAGGGGGTGACGCTGGGCGGGACCGGCTTCCAGCGCGGCAAGCGCCACCCGACACTCGGGGACAACGTCACCGTCGGCTCCGGCGCCAAGCTGCTGGGACCGATCGCCGTCGGCGACAATGCCAAGGTCGGCGCCAACACCGTCGTCGTCGAGGACGTGCCGCCGGGGGCGACCGTGGTCGGCAACCCCGGGCACCCGGTCAGGGTCGAAGGCAAGCGGGTCGAGGGCCCCGACGCCGACTGGATTCACCTGCCGGACCCGATCGCCGAGGCGATCAAGGCCCTCTCCGAGCGGCTCGCCGACATCGAGCGGCGCCTGGCCGAGCTCGACGGGCACAACGGCCCCCCCGGAAGCGACAAGGCCGAGATCCGGCCCCGCACCGGGCGCTCCTCGGCCGGCGGCTGACCCCGCCGCGCCCCTCTCTATTCTCGGAGCTGATGCTCCAGGCAGAGCCCGAGACCCCCACCGACGCCGAAAACATCGCTTCCGGCGCCCCCACCGAGCCCGGCGCCGACCGGGTCGAGCGGCTGCTGGCGGGGCTGAACCCGCCGCAGCGCAAGGCGGTCGAACAGACCGAGGGGCCGCTGCTGGTGTTGGCCGGAGCGGGGTCGGGCAAGACGCGGGTGCTGACCCACCGGATCGCCTACCTGCTGGCCACCGGTGCCGCTCGCCCGGGGGAGATCCTCGCGATCACCTTCACCAACAAGGCCGCCGCCGAGATGCGCGACCGGGTCGGGCAGCTGGTCGGGCGTTCGGTGCGGGCGATGTGGGTGACGACCTTCCACTCCGCCTGCGCGCGGATGCTGCGCGCCGACGCCGAGCGGCTCGGCTACTCGCGCAGCTTCACGATCTACGACGAGTCGGACTCGCTGCGGATGCTCAAACGCGTCCTCTCGGAGCTCGGCGTCGACCCGAAACGCTACCCGCCGCGGGCGGTGAGGGCGAAGATCTCCGGCGCCAAGAACCAGCTGATCGACGCCGACTCCTACGCCGAGACCCAGGGCAGCGTCTTCGAGGAGGTGGTCGCCGAAGCCTTCCCGCTCTACGAGAAACGGATGCTCGAGGCCAACGCGATGGACTTCGACGACCTGCTCGTCCGCACCGTCAACGCGCTGGAGCTGTTCGAGGACGTGCGCGAGCGCTGGCGCCGCAGCTTCCGCCACGTCCTCGTCGACGAGTACCAGGACACCAACCACGCCCAGTACCGGCTGCTGCAGCTGCTCTCCTCCGAGCACGGCAACCTGATGGTGGTCGGCGACGAGGACCAGTCGATCTACGGCTTCCGCAACGCCGATATCCGCAACATCCTCGACTTCCAGAAGGACTTCGAGGACGCGGAGGTGATCAAGCTCGAGCAGAACTACCGCTCCACGCAGACGATCCTCGACGCCGCGAACGCGGTGCTCGAGCACAACCGCAACCAGATCCCGAAGCACCTGTGGACCGAGAACGAGCGCGGTGACCCGGTCCACGTGCGCGAGCTGGACGACGAGCACGCCGAGGCACGCTACGTCGCGGGCGAGATCGAACGGCTCGTGGACTCCGGCACCTCGCGCGACGAGATCGCGGTCTTCTACAGAGCGAACGCCCAATCCAGAGTTCTCGAGGACATCCTCGTGCGGTTCAACGTCAGCTACCAGGTCATCGGCGGCACGCGCTTCTACGAGCGCGCCGAGATCAAGGACGCGATCG
>DASWQL010000006.1:0-17789 GCA_036403715.1 Solirubrobacterales bacterium | reverse complement strand
GCGCCGTCGCGCGCGAGAGCTGAACGACGTTTAACGTGCGCTGCATGAGCCAGCGCACGTTCGTCGTCGGGGTCGGGATGACCAAGTTCGACAAGCCCGGGACCAAGGAGGGCGATTACCCCGACTGGGCCAAGGAGGCCGGCGCCAAGGCACTCGCCGACGCCGGGATCCCGTACGAGTCCGTCGAGCAGGCCTACGCGGGCTACTGCTACGGCGACTCGACCTACGGCCAGCGCGCCCTCTACGGGCTCGGCCTGACCGGGATCCCCGTCGTCAACGTCAACAACAACTGCTCGACCGGCTCCTCGGCGCTGTTCCTTGCGCGGCAGGCGGTCAAGGGCGGCCTCGTCGACTGCGCTCTGGCGCTCGGCTTCGAGAAGATGGAGCCCGGCAGCCTCGGCGTCAAGTACACCGACCGCACCAACGCGCTCGACAAGCACGCGATGCGCATGTTCGAGATCCGCGACCCCGAGGCCTCGCCGCCGGCGCCGCAGATGTTCGGCAACGCCGGCCGCGACCACATGGCCAAGTACGGCTCCAACCCCGACCACTACGCCTGGATCGGCTGGAAGAACCACAAGCACTCGGTCAACAACCCCTACGCCCAGTTCCAGGACGAGTACTCGCTGGAGGACATCAAGGCGGCGAAGATGATCCACGACCCGCTGACCAAGCTGCAGTGCTCGCCGACCTCTGACGGCTCGGCCTGCGCGATCGTCGCCTCCGAGCGCTACGTCGAACAGCACGGGCTCTGGGACCGGGCGGTCGAGATCGTCGGCCAGGCGATGGTCACCGACCTCAGCTCGACCTTCGACGAGGCCGCCGACTGCATGACGATCGTCGGCTCGGACATGTCGAAGACGGCGGCGCGCCTCGCCTACGAGGAAGCCGAAGTGAGCCCGCATGAGGTCGACGTCTGCGAGCTCCACGACTGCTTCAGCGCCAACGAGCTCATCACCTACGAAGCGCTCGGGTTCGCCGACGAGGGCGAGGCGCACAAGCTGGTCGATGCCGAAGCGACGACCTTCGGCGGCCAGGTCGTGGTCAACCCCTCCGGCGGTCTGATCTCCAAGGGCCACCCGCTCGGCGCGACCGGGCTGGCGCAGTGCTCCGAACTGACCTGGCAGCTGCGCGGCGACGCCGAAAAGCGTCAAGTCGAGGGCGCCAAGGTGGCGCTCCAGCACAACATCGGCCTCGGCGGTGCCGCCGTGGTAACCGTCTACAAACCGGCGGCCTGAGGCTCGCCGCGACGAAGGAGGAAGCGATGGCGAAGCAGCGGCGCTCACTCAGCGGCAAGGTCGTGGCGATCACCGGCGGCGCCCGCGGGATCGGCAAGGCGATCGCGACGGCGCTGGTGCGCAAGGGCTGCCGGGTCGCGATCGGCGACGTCGACCTCGTGCTGGCCGAGGAGACCGCTGCCGGCCTCGGCGGCGGCACGATCGCGCTGCCGCTCGACGTCACCGACCGCGCCTCCTTCGAGTCGTTCGTGGCCGAGACCGAGCGCCGGCTCGGCCCCGTCGACGCGGTCGTCAACAACGCCGGGATCATGCCGGTGACGCCGTTCGTCGACGAGAAGCCCGACTCGGTCCGCCGCCAGGTCGACATCAACCTCCACGGCGTCATCACCGGCACCCAGCTGGCGATCGAGCGCCTGCGACCCCGCGGCAGCGGCTACATCGTCAACATCGCCTCCCAGGCCGGCAAGGCCGGGATCCCCGGCATCGCCACCTACTCGGCGACCAAGCACGCGGTGGTCGGGCTCAGCGAGGCGGTGCGGGCGGAGCTGCGCGGCAGCGGCGTCGAGGTCCTCTGCGTGATGCCGACCGTCGTCAACACGGAGCTGACCAGCGGCGTCGGCCAGAAATGGGTGAAACCGGTCGAGGCCTCCGACGTCGCCGACGCGATCGTCGAGGCGATGGAAGTCCCGCGCTTCGACGTCTTCGTGCCGAAGGCCAACGGCGCCCTCTACAAAGTCCTGAACCTGCTGCCACGAGGCGCCCGCGAGACCCTCGGCCGGCTGTTGAAGGTCGACAAGCTGATGCTCGAAGTCGACCACGGCGCCCGCCGCGCCTACGAGCAGCGAGTCGCCGCCCGTCAGCCCAGCGCCGATGACGCCGGATCCGAGTCCCCGGCACCGCAGCGCGACGCCGCCTGAGTTGCCCTCGCCGCACCACGGGCCTAGGCTGTTTCCCATGGCGCGGATCTACGACGCCACCTGGGGACGCGCATTCGCGGCGCTGTACGACTGGGGGCTGAGGTCGACGGAGGAGGCCGGGCTGCACGGGATGCGCACGGGGTTGCTGGCCGAAGCGCGGGGGAGGGTGCTGGAGCTCGGGGCCGGGACCGGGGTCAACGTCGAGCTCTACCCGGAGGCGGTCGAGGAGCTGGTTCTGGTCGAGCCGGACCCGCACATGGCGAAGCGCCTGCGGGCCAGGACCGCGCAGTCAGGCCGGGAGGCGACGATCGTCGAGGCGTCAGCCGAAGATCTTCCCTTCGAGGGCGACCGCTTCGACACCGCGGTGGCGACGCTGGTGTTCTGCACCATCCCCGACCCTGAGCGCGCCCTGTCGGAGCTCGGTCGCGTGCTGAAACCGGGGGGCCGCCTGCTCTTCATCGAGCACGTGCGCTCGAGGGACCCTCGCCTTGCCGCCTGGCAGGACCGGCTCGAAAGGCCGTGGCGCTTCCTCGGCGACGGCTGTCACTGCAACCGCGACACGGTCGCGACGATCTCCGCTTCGAGCCTACGGCTGGGCGAGGTGGAGCACGACAGGCTGCCGAAGTCGCCGCCGATCGTCAGGCCGCTGGTCCGGGGCAGCGCGACTCGCTGACCGCTACAGCGCCCGTCCGTGGGTGCGCTCGTAGCCCTCCTGCTCCTCGGCGGTGCGTTCGGCCCAGGGGATAGTTTCCAGCCGCTCCGCTGGAATCGGAGCGCCACTCTCGACCGAAAAGCCGTAGGTGCCCTCCTCGAGCCGTCTTTCGGCGCGTTCGACTGCCGCCAGTTCGTTGCGCAGCTGTTCCGCGAGCGTCTCGTCCATCTGTTTTTCGTCGACCGCCTCGCCGTCGTCGAAGACGTTGATGGCGGTGTCGATCTCTTCGACCTCGCTCTCGCGCACCTCTTCGAGCCCGGCAAGGGAATCTTCGATCCGCGCGCGCTCGCGCCGCAGCAGCTCACGGGCGCGCTTCTCGTCGAGCGGGGCCTGGCCGTTGCTCATCGGAACTCCTCTCCGCGGGGGCGGGATCATCTTTGAGGCTAGAGCAAGGATGGCGCGGCCTGTCGGAGGCCGCTGGTACGCGGAACCGCGACCTTCGCCGGCTGCCGCCGCAAGGCCGCGCTCGCCTGGAGTCGCGGCTGCGGCAGCCGGGCCTTCGCCGAGCCGTCGCAGAGGCGAAGGATGCAGTCCCGCCCGGGCACGGGTGTGGGTCAGTCCGATGGCGTCTGGTCGGCGACGAGGCCGTACAGCCGCGAGTAGCGGAAGCGCACCAGCACACGCTGTTCGGCGACCATCTGATCGAAGAAAGCGGCCTCGTCCTCCGGCGCGCCCATCAGCGCCGTGTAGAGGGGGAGAAGTTCGCGGCAGACATCGTCCCCGGGCCGCTCGGCCGCCGGGGACACCTCAGCCTCGCCATCGGCCACCGCGTAGGCCCAGAAATCACGTTCGACGTGCAGCGAGCAGCGCGGATCGCGCCGCAGGTTGCGGGCCTTGACCCTGGTCGCCGTCGTGGTCATCAGAGCCACTCTCTGCTCGGAGTCCCAGAGATAGAGGATGTTCGAGAGCTGAGGCCGCCCGTCAGCGTGGATCGTCGCCAATATCCCCTGGCGGTTCTCGGCAACAAGCGCTTCCAGTGCTGCCGTCTCGGCCATCGAACCAAAGGCTAGCGAGCGTCGAACAGGCGCCCGACCGACGAGCGGGCGATCTGGCAGGCGGCCTGTTCGTTGCTTCCATAATCCCGTGGTTCCTTATTCGCCCCTGGGGGGCAAAAGGAACCACGGGATGAGGGAGTTATGTCTACTCGTCGGGGTACTCGGTGGATCGCGGCGAGCGCACATGAGGCAAGCGCGCAAACGCCTCCAAGCCAGTATTCCTCCGTAGAACCGCGAGCCCGGTCGATCCGGACAAGTCCAGCGGCCTCCAGGGCATAGGCGATGAACAGGTTCGCCCCGAATTTCCACCAGATTCCCCTGCACGGCGGCGCAGACCAGGCGGACCCGGAACGGACCTTCTGCAGATCCAACGCACGATAATGGTGGTTATGTAAACCCGGAGCGAGATCCGGGCAAGGATCAGCCGGCGTTTTCGATCGCCGATTCGAATTCGCCTACCGAGGCGGGCGTGCCGAGGAGTTCCATGCCCTTGGTGTGCGGGCCCTTGATCGCGTAGGACGGCGTTCCGGTGAAGCCGAGGTGTTCGGCTTCTTCGGTGCTCTTCTCGACTTCGCCGGTGATCTTGGCGTCGGCGCGTGCCTTGTTCCATGCGGCGAGGTCTTCGACGCCCGCCGCCTTCGCCACGGCGGTGAGGAATTTGTCGGTGGCGTAGCCGGAGTTCTCCTTGCCCTGGTTTCGGTAGAAGAGGTCGAGGTAGTTCCAGCCACGACCCTGTTCGCCCGCGGCGAGGGCTGCGGCGCCTGCCGGTGCCGACTGCGGGCCGATGATCGTGAAGTTGCGGAAGCTGATCTTCGCTTTGCCCTGCTTCACCTGGCCTTCGATGATCGGCGGCAGCATTTCTTCCGCATACCCCTTGCAGACCGGGCACTGCAGGTCGCCGAACTCGATCAGTTCGACCGCAGCTTTCGGATCACCGAGGGTCAAGCCCCGTTGCGGGATCCCGTCTAGGAGGCTGTTGGCGGCGCCGACTTCCTCGAGCTTGGTGTCGCCGCCGCTGCCGCTGCTCGCGGAGTTGACGACGATCAGCGCCACCACGGCGACGATGGCCAGGAAGACAGCTCCGGCGCCCATCTGCAGCAACCGCGCACGCCGGTCCTTCGAATCGACCCGAGATTCCTCTCGCAGCCGCTCTTCCCGGCGCTTCTCCCGCTCCCGCTTGTCGCTCATCGATTCCTCTGGTGGTTTCCGGGCGTCAGCCCTCGGTCAGCGATGCTTGGGCGCTGCCGCTCCCCGCGTAGCCGACCAGTCGGCTGGCATCGAGCAGGAAGAGAATGGTCATCAGCACGGCGCTGGCGACGCACCACTGGCAGACCGCTTCGATCGTGAAGAGCTCCAGGTAGGTCAGGTAGATGCTGAAGCCGAAGCCGCCCAGTGCCAAGGCGAACCCGGCGAAGCGCGCGAGGTCGTTGGCGAAGAACGCCGTCACCAGGATCGCGACGTAGCCGACGATCCCGAAGACAGCGACGTTGACGCCGGCGATATGCGAGTAGGAGCTGTTGGCGACCGTCTGGCAGCCGCCGCCTCCGGCCAGGCAGGTGGGCGCCCCTCCCCCCGAATCGGCGATCGCGATGTAGGTCGCGACGCCCACCCCCAGGGTGGCGACAAAGGCGATCGCGCGTCGCAGATTGGCCTCGCTCGGGTACTTCATGGCCAATTACGATAGGGCCTCTGACTGAACGCGTTTTGAAGCGTCCCTAAAGCTCGGCACCGGCCACCGCCGGCTCCTCGCAGAAGGCGGCGATGGCCCGCGAGAGGCGTCCTCCCTGCCAGGCCAGCGGCGACTCCCCCGGTTCCTCGCTGACGAGCCGCGCCTGCGGCAACGCCTCGGCGTAGGCGACCGCCGCTTCGTAGGGGTGGCCCGGATCGGCATCGTCGTGGCTGGCGACGACGAGCGTCGGCAGCTCCAGCTCTCGCAGCTCGTCGATCGACTCGAACGGGCGCGACCGCGGCACCTCGCGCAGCGCCTCGACGACGGCCTCGGGATGGCGGTTCAGCAGCATCCGGGCGCGGGTGAAGCCGAGGACCGAGTCGCGCCAGGCGGAGTCGATCCCCTGGTTGCGGTCGATGTAGTCGACGAAGCCGTCGACGCCGCCCTGCTCGAGGGCGTCGGCGAGCCCGTCCCAATAGACGAGCGAGGAATCGGCCACCTCCCCCTGGAAGACCGGCCCGATCAGGACGAGCCCGGCGAGCCGCTGCGGGTGCCGCAGCGCGTAGGCGACGGCGGTGTGGGCGCCCATCGAATGTCCGGCGAGGACGAATCGCTCCTCCCCCACCTCGGCCGCCACCACGCGCTCGAGGTCGTCGACCAGTCGCGGGTATCCATAACCCTCGCCCGCCGGCGCCGGGTCGGACTCTCCGTGGCCACGGGCGTCGTAGCTGACGACCCTGTGGCCGGCCCGCTCGAGCGCCCTCGAGCCGTGGACGATGTAGCGCCTGCCGGCGGTGATGCCGTGGCAGAGGACGATCGCCGGTCCGGCGCCGGCGCTCTCGCCTCGAATCACCGGCGCAGGCTCGACGCTGAAGGACTCGGCGCCCGCCGCCATCAGGCGATCGAGGCGACCGAGCGCTCGAGATCGTCGACCGACTCGTAGGTGAGTCCCGCCAGCGCCACCTTGCGGTGGCGGACGATCCCCTCCTCGTCGATGACGAAGATCGCCCGCCGCACCATCGGCCCGGCCAGCACCCCGTAGGCGCCGGCCACCTCCTTGTCCTCGTCGGCCAGCAACGGCACGTTGAGGCTCTTCTCCTGGGTGAAGCGCTCGTGCGAGTCCACCGATTGCGGCGAGATGCCGAGGACGTCGGCGCCGAGCTGGTCGAGCTTCTCGCCCTGGTCGCGGTAGGAGCAGAACTGGCGGGTGCAGACGGCGGTGAAGTCGCCGGGGTAGAAAGCGAGGACGAGCTTGCGGCCGCGGTAATCCGAGAGCCGGTAGGTCTTCGCGCCGGTGCCGGGTAACTCGAAATCCGGCGCCGGGTCGCCAACGTTCAGCTTCGCCACCAGGCGAGCTTACAGCGGCGCGGGACTAGCCCTTTTCCATCGTCATCTTTTCGATCAGGACGGTCTGCTTCGGTTTTTCGTCGGCGCCGCCCAGCTTTTCGATCCGCGCCACCACCGGGTAGCCGCTGCTGACCTTGCCGACCAGCGCGTATTCCGGCGGCAGCCCCGCGTCGGGCGCGGTGACCACGTAGAACTGGCTGCCCGAGCGGCCGGGCGGCTCGGCCGAGCTCTTCGCCATCGCCACCGTGCCTTTGGTGTAGGCGAGGTTAGCGGGGGGCTTCTCGTCGACGCTGTAACCGGGGCCCCCGGTGCCGGTGCCGAGCGGGTCGCCGCCCTGGATGACGAAGCCGGGGACGACGCGGTGGAAGGTCAGGTCGTCGTAGAAGCCCTGTTCGGCCATGTAGGCGAAGGAGTTGGTCGTCTTCGGCGCCCGCGTCGTGTCGAGGGCGATATCGAACGTGCCGCAGCTGGTCTGGACGACCGCGGTCAGCTTTTCGCCCGCCTTCACCGTCTGCTTCGGCGCTTTGAGCTGGACGTGCTTCGCCGCCGGCGCTTCGACCTTCTTGCAGCCGTTGGCAGCCGTCGTGGCCGTCGCCGTCCCGTCGCCTCCCCCGCCGCGGGAGATCAGAATCGCCGCGACTACGCCCACGGCGATGACCGCGAACGCGCCAAGGATGATCCAGCGCCTGTCTGCCTGCCCCTCCATCGGCGCGAAATCCTAGAGCACCGACTACGTCCGCGGGCGCTGGGCGATCCTCTCGACCATCCGCCCGCCCCGCGGCGCCGGCCGTCGACGGCACGGCGACGACGGCCTACGATCGTCCCGGTGCCTGCCCCTCCGCTCACCCCCCTCGCCGCCGCCGTTCTCCACGTCGGCAGCCCGGAGCGGATCCTGCAGGTCGAATGCGGCGACGGCGACGGAGCGCTCTTCCTGGCTCGCGAGTTCCCGGCGGCGCGGGTGCGCGGCGTCGACCGCTCCGAGCAGGCGGCGCGCCATGCGACGGCGCGGATCGGCCTCGATCCCGAGGGACGGATCGCATTCAAGGAGGGCACGCCCAGGTCGCTGCCGTTCCCCGACGACCATTTCGACCTGGTCGCCGTCGTCGACGCCAAGCCCTCACCCCGGGAGACGGCACGGGTGCTGCGCCCGGGCGGGTTCCTCGTCCTCGCCGACTCAGCCCGATCGAGGGCACCGGGCGATGCGAGTCGGCGCCTGCTCGACTGGCGATTGCGGCGGCGCGGGCTCGAGTCGGTCTGGAGCGCCGAGGCCGGGGACGGCAGCTTCTCTGTCGCCTGCCTGGGCGCGCCCGGCCGCTCCCCAGCCGCCGACTAGGCTGGCCTGCGCATGGAGATCGAGGGGATGCCACTGACCCTGCTGGTCAATCCGTCCTCGGCCGGAGGACGGGCGTTGAAGCTGCTGCCGCGTGTCGAGCAGGCGCTGGACGGCCGGCGGGTGGTCTTCCGGGTCCAGCGGACCAAAGGTCTCGAGCACGGGGTCGAGCAGGCGCTTCGGGCGGTCGAAGCAGGCGAGGTGCCGGTGGTGATGAGCGGCGACGGGCTGCTCGGCGCGATCGGCGGCGCGATGGCCGGCGTCGAGACCCCGCTCGGGATCGTCCCCTGCGGCCGCGGCAACGACCTCGCCCGGGTGCTGGGCATACCCGAGGACGCCGACGAGGCGATCGAGACCGTCCTCGCGGGCAACAGCCGCCGGATCGACGTCGGCGAGGCCAACGGCAAGCGCTTCCTCGGCATCGTCAGCGTCGGCTTCGACTCGGAATGCAACCGACTGGCGAACGAAGTTCGCTTGGTGCGCAGCAACCTCGTCTATCTCTATTCCCTTCTGCGCACCCTCGGGAGCTGGAAGCCCGCGAGGTTCACGATCAGGGTCGACGAGGAACGGATGCGGATCAGCGGCTATTCGGTCTCGGTGGCCAACAACAGCACCTTCGGCGGCGGCATGCGGATCGCCCCCGAGGCGGAGCTGGACGACGGCGAATTCGACATCATCACGGTCGGCGACGTCGGCAAGCTGCGTTTCGTGGGTAACCTGCCGAAGGTGTTCAAGGGCACCCACGTCGACCAGGACGAGGTGCGTGTGTTCCGCGCTCCGCACCTGGAATTGAGCGCCAGCCGCCCCTTCCCCGTCTACGCCGACGGCGAGCATCTCACCGACCTCCCGGTGTCGCTGCGGGTGCTGCCTCGCGCCCTCAGCGTGCTGGTGCCGGCGCAGGCCGGAACTTGAGCGCCGTGGAGACCGCCGCGGCGCGGCGCGGCGGAGCGCTCTTCGGCGCCAAGCTGGCGCTGTCGCGGGCGATCGGGGCCGCCAGCAGGGCGAGTGGACGAGGCGGCGGCACGACGCTGCCGGGCCGGGTGCTGCTGCGGCTCGAGCCCGAGGCGATCGCCCGCCTCGGTCACGGCCTCGAGGGCGGCACGACCCTGGTCAGCGCCACCAACGGCAAGACCACGACCGCCGGGATGATCGCGGCGATCCTCGCCGCCGACGGCCGCCGTCCGGTCCACAACCGGGCCGGCTCGAACATGACCTGGGGAGTCGCCACGGCGCTGCTCGAGCAGCGGGGCCGCGAAGGGCTGTTCGAGGTCGACGAGGCCTGGCTGCCGCGGGTGAGCGCGCAGCTGCAGCCGTCCCTGATCGTCCTCGGCAACCTCTTCCGCGACCAGCTCGATCGCTACGGGGAGATGGAGGCGCTCGCCGACGAGTGGGCGCTGACGGTCGAGGCCCGCAGCGGCGCCACCGCCTTCGCCCTCAACGCCGACGATCCGCTGATCGCCGACCTCGGGCGCGATTCCGAAGAGCGTCCCCGCGAGGGAGTCCTCTACTTCGGCATCGAGGACGCCTCGCAGGCGCTGCCGGAGCTCCAGCACGCCTTCGACGCCAAGCACTGCCGCCGCTGCGGTCACCCCTATGCCTACGAGCGGGCCTTCGTCGGGCACCTCGGCCACTACTCCTGCCCGCACTGCGGCGCCCGCCGCCCGCGCCCGGACGTCGCCGCGACCCGGATCGAGCTGCGCGGGATGAGCGGCTCGAGCGCCACCGTCTCCACCCCCGCCGGCGAGATCGAGCTGGAGCTGCCGCTGCCGGGCCTCTACAACGTCTACAACGCGCTCGCCGCCGTCGCCGCCGGGCTGCGACTGGGCGTCGCTCCGGAGACGATCGCCTCCGCCCTGAGCGAGATGCGGGCGGCCTTCGGACGGGTAGAGACGATCGAGGTCGAAGATGTCGCCCTCTCGATCCTGCTGATCAAGAATCCGGCCGGGGCGAACGAGGTGCTGCGGACGCTGAAGCTGGAGGCCGCCGAGGGGCCGATCGACCTCTGGATCGCCCTCAACGACCGCATCGCCGACGGCCGCGATGTCTCCTGGATCTGGGACGCCGACTTCGAGCTGCTCGACGCCGCCGTGCGCCGCGTCGTCTGCGCCGGGACGCGGGCACCCGAGATGGCCCTGCGGCTGAAGTACGCCGGCTGGCCGGCGGAGGCGATCGAGGTCGTGCCGGAGATCGACCGCTCGCTCGACCGCGCCGTCTCCGGCGCCTCCGGCCGGCTCTTCGCCCTCCCCACCTACACCGCCCTGCTGGAGCTCCGCAAGCTGCTCGCCGACCGCGGCCTGGCGAAGGAGTTCTGGCGATGAGCGTGGCGGCGATCTGGCACGACGTCGAGTGCGGCTCCTACAGCGCCGACCTCGCCCTCTGGGAGGAGCTGGCGGCGCGGACGGGCGGGCCCGTCCTCGAGCTCGGCTGCGGCACCGGCCGCGTCGCTCTGCACCTGGCCAGACGCGGGTACGAGATGGTCGGCCTCGACGTCGATCCCGAGTTGCTGGCGACGATGGCCGAGCGCGCGGCCGGCCTACCTGTCGAGCCCGTCGCTGCCGACGCCTGCGACTTCTCCCTCGACCGCGAGATCGGGCTGGCGCTGGCGCCGATGCAGTTCCTGCAGCTGCTGGACGACTCCGAGGAGCGGGTCGCCTGCCTGCGGCGCGTCTCGCCGCCGCTGCGGCGGGGCGGTCTGGTCGCGGCCGCGATCATCGAGGAGATGCCAGAGCCGGACGGCGCGCCGCCGCCGCTGCCGGACGTGCGCGACGTCGACGGCTGGGTCTACTCGAGCCTCGCCGTCGAGGCCGCCGTCGGCCCCGGTGAGATCGTCATCCGCCGCCTGCGGCAGAGGGTCTCACCGCAGGGCGAGCTGAGCGAAGAGCCGAACGATGTGCGCATCGCGACCTTCCCGGCGGGGCGGCTGGAGGCCGAGGCGGCCGCTGCCGGCCTCGTCCCGGTCGAACGGCACGAGATCCCGCCGACCGACATCCACGTCGGCTCGGTGGTCGTCGTCCTGGAAAAGGAGTCGTGATGGAGCTGCGCGTCCTCAGCCTCTATCCGGAGCAGATGAACATCTACGCCGACCGCGGCAACATCCTCTTCCTGCAGCGCCGCTGCGAGTGGCGCGGCATCGAGTTCTCCCATACGGGCTCAGGCCCCGGGGAGAGCTTCGATCCCGCTGCCCATGACCTGATCTACATCGGCGGCGGCCAGGACCGCGACCAGCGCATGGTCGCCAAGGACATGGTCGCCGGCAAGCGCGAGCCGTTGGCGGCGGCCGTCGATGACGGCGCCGCCCTGCTCGCCGTCTGCGGCGGCTACCAGCTGCTCGGCCACGGCTACCAGCTCGGCGAGGAGCGGCTTCCCGGTCTCGGCCTCGCCGATCTCGAGACGGTCCGGGAGCCGGGCCCGCGGCTGATCGGCAACGTCGCGATCGAGGTCGACCTCGGCGCCGGCCCGCGGCTGCTGGCCGGCTTCGAGAACCACGGCGGCCGCACCTACCTCGGCGCCGGCGCCGAACCGCTCGGGCGCCTGCTCAAGGGCCACGGCAACAACGGCCGCGACGGTTTCGAGGGCGTCAAGCAGGCGAACATGATCGGGACCTACCTGCACGGGCCGCTGCTGCCGAAGAACGCCTGGCTGGCGGACCACCTGATCGCCCTGGCGCTGGAGCGCCGCTACGGCGCCCGCCCCGAGTTGGAGCCGCTGGACGACGCTGCCGAGGAAGCAGCGCACGCGAGTGCCCGCGCCGCCGCCGGCGCCTGAACCGCCAGGCCGAGCGAGAAGCCTCAGGGCGCGGCCGGGATCACCGCCGTCGGCGTCCCGCCGCGCTCGATCGCGTCGGTCTCGAAGCTCGCTGCGTCCACTCGCAGCACGTGCGGCTCCATCGCGGCGACGAACTCCTCCTCGGTCTCGAGGAAGCCGGTTCGGGGGGTGCGGTAGTGCATCGGCACCACCCAGGACGGGTGCAGCGAAAGCGCGATCTCGGCCGCCGCGGTCCCCCCCACCGTCGGTCCGCCCCCGACCGGGAGGAAGACGATGTCCGGCGAGCCGAGCGCGTGCGCCTGCTCGGGCCGCAGCGCCGACTGTCCGAAGTCGCCGAAGTGGGCGACGCGGAGCCCGTCGAGCTCGAAGACGAAGATCGTGTTCGGCCCCCGTTCGGTGCCCGCAACCGGATCGTGCTCGGAGGCGATGCCGACGACCGCCCCGAGCGGCGACTGGTGCGTCCCGGCCGTCGCCCGCAGCACCGTCGGCTCTCCCCTCGCCACCTCGACGCCGTTGTGGTCGAGGTGCTCGTGGGTGACCAGCAGTAGGTCGACCTCGGCTGCCTCTATCGCGGGGTACTCGAAGACGATCCCCCGATCCCGCAGCGGCGTCATGTCCCCGAAGGGGTCGATGAGAACCGTTGCCTCCTCCCCGCTCAGGGTGAAGGCGGACTGTCCGTGCCACTCAACGCGCATGTTGCTCCTCCAGCTTGGGGATATCGGCAGCGCTCGGCTGCGCCCGCTCGGCCTCCTCGGAATGCTCGTAGCGGCCGCCGCGCAACAGCGAGGCGGCGGCGGCGACCAGGCAGGCGACGATCGCGAAGCCGAAGGCGGTGTCGAGCCCGGCCGCGAACGGCCCGGAGATCAGGTGCGGGAAGTACGTCGGGCCGGTCAGTGCCGCATGGGCGTGGGCCGGCAGCTGCGAGAGCGCTTCCGCGCCGACCAGGTGCTGGATCGGGTTGTAGCCGAGGAAGGCGGCGAAGAGGACGGAGATCGGCGGCGTTTCCCCCACCCTGTGGGCGACACCCTGCGACAGGCCGTGGGCTTCGAGGCCGTGGCTCAGCGTCGAGGGCAGGGTCGAGGCGAGGCCGATGATCAGCAGGGTGAAGAAGATCCCGATCGAGATCACCTGCGCCGAGTTCTGGAAGGTCTGGTTCATGCCGCCGCCGGCGCCACGATCGGCGCGCGGCAGGCTGTTCATCACCGCGGCCCGGTTCGGCGAGGCGAACATCCCCATCGAGATCCCGTTGAAGAGCAGAATCAGGGCGAACACCCGGTAGTCGAAGTCGATCGGCAGCAGGGTCAGCAAGGCGAAGCTCGCGGCGGCGGCCAGCATGCCGCCGGTCGCGAACGGCCGCGCCCCGTAGCGGTCGGAGAGGTACCCGGAGAGCGGCCCGGCACAGAGCAGCCCGATCGTCAGCGGCAGCATGTAGATACCTGCCCAGAGCGGGGCTTCGGTGTAGTCGTAGCCGTGCAGGGGCAGCCAGATTCCCTGCAGCCAGATGATCAGCATGAACATCAGGCCACCGCGCGCGATTGCCGCGAGGAAGGTCGAGAGGGTGCCGAAGGTGAAGGCGCGGATGCGGAAGAGCGGAAGGCGGAACATCGGCTCGGCTACCCGCCGCTCGATGATTGCGAACGCCGCCAACGAGGCGATCGAGCCGGCGGCCAGGATCAGCACCCGGGGGCTCCCCCAGCCGGTCGGCGAGCCGCCGTACGGCCGGATCCCATAGGTGACCGCGACCATCGCCAGGACCAGACCGAGGGCGAAGGTGACGTTCCCGCCCCAGTCGATCTTCGCCGGCCGCGGCTTGCTGCGCTCCTCCAGCTTCAGGTACCCCCAGACGGTGCCGAAGAGGCCTACCGGGACCGAGATCAGGAAGACCAGGCGCCAGTCGATCGGCGCCAGCAGGCCGCCGAGGATCAGCCCCACGAACATGCCGCTGACGCCGACGATGTTGTTGATCCCCAGCGCCATCCCGCGCTGGTTGGCGGGAAAGGCGTCGGTGATGATCGCGGCTGCGTTGGCGAGCAGGCAGGCGCCGCCGACCCCCTGGACGATGCGGAAGACGACCAGATACATCGCCCCGCTCTGTCCGCTCATCCAGTCGATCGCCAACAGCAGCGAGGCGACCGTATAGATGACGTAGCCGAGGTTGAAGATCTTCACCCGGCCATAGATGTCACCCAGGCGCCCGAGGCTGACGATGAGGACGCTGGAGACGACCAGGTAGCCGAGGATCATCCACAGCAGGTAGAAGCTGTTGGCGGGGACCAATGGGTCGAGGTGGATGCCGCGGAAGATGTCGGGCATCGCGATCAGGGTGATCGAGGCGTCGAGGGTCGCCAGCAGGATCGCCAGGGTCGTGTTGGAGAGGGCGATCCACTTGTAGCGGTCTTCCATCGCGGCGCTGATACTACACAGGTAACCTGTTCAGTTAGCCTGCATAAGATGCCGCTATAGTCCCGCTGTGGCAACGGACACCGACACCGCCGCCCTGGCCAGCGACCTGCGGGTCGTGCTCGGCCGGCTGCTCCGCCGCCTGCGCGCAGAACACCGCTTTCCCTACACCCAGGGCGTCGTCCTGGGACGGCTGGACCGCGAAGGGGTGCGCAGCGTCAGCGATCTCGCCGCCGCCGAGCGAGTGCGTCCGCAGTCGATGGCGCAGACGGTCGGCGACCTCGAGGCCGACGGCCTGGTCGCTCGCCGACCCGACCCCGACGACCGCCGCCGCGCCCTCGTCAGCCTGACCGAGGCCGGGCGCGCAGAGCTGGAAGCAGAGCGCCGCCGCCGCGAGGGCTGGCTGGTGCGGGCGATCGAGGAGCTGCCGGCGGACGACCGCGAGATCGTGGAGCGAGCGATCGTTCTGCTCGAGCGCCTCGCCGACGCCGACGTCTGAGCCGCCGCGCGCTCAGCGACCGCTGGAGCCGAAGCCGCCATGGCCGCGGCTGGAGTCCTCGAGCGCCGCAGCCTCCACGGGCTCGGCGAGCGCCACGGGGGTCAGCACGAGCTGGGCGATCCGATCGCCCACTTCGACCCGGAAGGTGTCCGCCGGATCGGTGTTCAGCAGCAGGATCCGAACTTCGCCGCGGTACCCCGAGTCGATCAGTCCGGGGGCGTTGACGAGGGCGATCCCGTGCTCCCGGGCCAGGCCCGAGCGCGGCAGCACGAGCCCGGCGTGCCCTACGGGGATCTCGAGCGCGATCCCGGTCCCGACGCTCCACCTCTCCCCCGGGCCGATATGCGCCGCCTCCGACGCGTACAGATCCAGCCCGGCGTCCCCCTCATGCGCTCGGCTGGGCAACGTTGCCTCCGGAGCCAGTTTCGCGATTCGAAGGTCCACGGTGGTCACCCTAGCGGCAGCTCAGGAGGGTGACGCACTGACAAGGGCCGAGAACGAAAACCTCGCCCGCAGGTCCTTTTCAGTGCGGCAGGACCCGCCCGCCGTTGCCGTTGGTGCCTAGGTCTTCGAATCTATGTAGCTCCGCCACCGGCACCTTCGCGTGGACCAGCACGCCGTCCTCGCGATCGTTTCGCTCCAGATCCCCGGCCACTTCGTGCAGCTCGTGCAGGCGCCCGCCGTCGGCGTAGGGGATCAGCAGCTCGACGTCGGCCAGCGTCTCCTCGAAGGCGGCCTCGATGCGATCCCGCAGCAGGTCCAGCCCCTCCCCCTCCACCGCCGAGAGCACCACCGCGTCGGGATGGCTCAAAACCACCTCGCGCCGTTCCTCGTCGTCCAGCAGGTCAGCCTTGTTGAGGACCAGCAGGCGCGGCTTCTCGCCGGCGCCGATCTCCTCGAGGACGCTGTCGACCGCCTTCATGTCGAGCACCCGCCGCGCCTCGGGCTCGGAGGCGTCGACGACGTGGAGGATCAGGTCGGCGAGGACCGTCTCCTCCAGGGTCGCCTTGAAGGCCTCGACCAGTTGGTGGGGCAGCTTCTCGATGAATCCGACGGTGTCGGTCACCAGGTAGTCGCGGCCGGAGAGCTCGAGGCTGCGCGTGGTCGGGTCGAGCGTGTGGAAGAGCCGGTCCCCGACCCCGACCTCCGCTCCGGTCAGGGCGTTCAGCAAAGTCGACTTGCCGGCGTTGGTGTAGCCGGCGAGCGCCACTCGGGGCAGCAAGGAGCTTTCGCGGCGGGCCCGCATGACGCCGCGGTTGCGCTCCAGCCGCGCGAGCCGGCGCCTCAGGGCAGCGATGCGGTCGCGGGCGAGGCGGCGATCGGTCTCGATCTGGCTCTCGCCCGGGCCCCTGGTGCCGATTCCGGCGCCGAGGCGTTCGAGGTGGGTCCACAGACCCCGCATGCGGGCCATGTTGTACTCCAGCTGGGCGAGCTCGACCTGCAGCTTGCCCTCGGCCGAGTGGGCGTGGTCGGCGAAGATGTCGAGGATCACGGCGGTGCGGTCGATCACCGGCACCCCCAGCGCCGCCTCGAGGTTGCGCTCCTGGCGTGGTGCCAGCTCGTCGTCGCAGGCGACCAGGTTGGCGTCGCAGGCGGCGATCTGCTGCTTCAGCTCCTCGAGTCGACCGCGGCCGAAATAGCGGTCCGGATCCGGTTTCGGGCGCTGCTGCGTCGCCTCGCCGGCGGTCGCCACCCCGGCGGTGCGCAGAAGCTCCTTCAGCTCGGCGAGCGAATCGCCCTCCTCGCGCCCGTCGACGATCCCGATCGCCAGCGCCCGCTGCCTGGCCCGTGGATTCGAGACTCCCGCGCCGCCGTTCGCCTCGACGCCCTCGGGCGTCTGCGTCTTGCGGCCATTTCTCGAACGTTGCACTCAGGGCAAATTGTAGGGGTAGCCTCGGGCCGGATAGGGTTTGGGGACCGTGAAGGTCTTCGTGACCGGGGGAACCGGGTTCATCGGCGGCGAGGTCGTGCGGCAGCTGCGCGCCCGCGGCGACGACGTCGTCTGCCTCGTCCGCAACCCCGGCAAAGGGACGAAGCTGACCGAGCTCGGCTGCGAGCTGGTCGCCGGCGACCTCGGCGACGAACGCGCGATCCGCCAGGGGATGCAGGGCTGCAACGCGGTGATCCACGCCGCCGCGGTCTACGAGGTCGGGATCCCCGCATCGGAGCGGCCGGCGATGCGCGAGGCCAACGTCGGCGGCACCGAACGGGTCCTCGGCGCGGCGCTCGAGGAGGAGATCCCGAAGCTCGTCTACGTCTCGACGGTCGGCGTCTTCGGCAATACGCACGGGAGGATCGTCGACGAGTCCTACGA
This sequence comes from Solirubrobacterales bacterium, assembly GCA_036403715.1. Lineage (GTDB taxonomy): Bacteria > Actinomycetota > Thermoleophilia > Solirubrobacterales > 70-9 > VAYN01. The sequence goes on along the minus strand of DASWQL010000006.1, from coordinate 603 downwards.
GCACCCCGCCGAGGACTTCACCTCCTGCTACGAGCAGACCAAGTGGGAAGCCCACCAGGTGGCGAAACAGCTGATCGGCGAGGGATTGCCGTGCACGATCGTCCAGCCGGGCGGCGTCTACGGGCCCGGTGACACCTCCTCGATCGGCGAGCTCCTGAACCAGTTCCTGAGCGGAAAAATGCCGCTGATGCCGTTTCCCGAGCTCGGCATCTGCCTCTCCCACGTCGACGACATTGCCGGCGGGATCGTGCTTGCTCTCGACAAAGGCAGGGCCGGCGAGGCCTACGTGATCAGCGGCCCGGCGACGACCGTGCGGGAGGCGATCGGCATCGTCGCCGACGTCACCGGGCGCAAGAGCCCCAAGCACGCGATCCCGCCGCTGCTGCTGAAGGCGATGATCCCGATCGGTCCGCTGGTCGGCAAGATGATGGGCCAGCCGCCGAACCTGCGCGAGCTGATCTCCTCCGCCGACGGCGTCACCTTCTGGGCCAGCTACGACAAGGCCAAAAGCGAGCTCGGGTACGAACCACGCGGCCTCGAAGAGGGTCTGCGGGCGATGCTTACCGCTGAAGGGCGTGTGCCGGCAGGTGAGGGGAGACCCTC
>DASWQL010000005.1:0-68432 GCA_036403715.1 Solirubrobacterales bacterium | reverse complement strand
CCAGGTGGCCCGCCACCGCTCAGCTCGACCAGGAGCTGCGATAGCGCCGCTGCGACCGCCGGCGCGTCCGCCTCGGTCGCCTCGCGCACGCGGCACCCGGGCGCGCCCGTCTGCTGGCCCGCTTCCGCCTCTGCGGCCTCCATCACGCGGCCTCGGCTCTGGCTCGGGCGGGCTCGAGCTCGACGCTCCAGCTCTCAGGCGAGTCGCTGCCGGTGGCGGTGCGGGCGATCGCCGCCATCGGCGCCCGCGCCTTGAGCAGGATCTCGTCGAACTCGTCCTCGGGATCGGACTGCATCACGATCGCGCCGCCGGCGCCGATCGTCGTCCGCCCCGGCCGCATCACGATCGTGCGGATGACGATGCTGAGGTCGGTGCTGCCGTCGAGGCCGAAGTAGCCGATCGCCCCGGAGTAGACGCCGCGTGCCTCGTCCTCGAGGTCGTCGATGATCTCCATCGTCCGCTCCTTCGGGGCACCGGTCATCGAGCCGCCCGGGAAGCAGGCGCGGACGCACTCGGCCGCCGATCGATGGCCCTCGAGGGTGCCGGTGATCGTCGAGACGACCTGGTGCACGGTCGCGTAGGGCTCCACCACCATCAGATCGGGGACGCGGACGCTGTCGACCTCGCAGACGCGGCCGAGGTCGTTGCGCAGCAGGTCGACGATCATCAGGTGCTCGGCGCGGGTCTTTTCGTCCTCGGCCAGCTCGGCGCGGTGAGCGGCGTCCACGGCCGGGTCCTCGGAGCGCGAGATCGTGCCCTTGATCGGTCGCGCCTGGACGGTGCGCTCGCGGTCGACCGAGAGGAAGCGCTCCGGCGAGGAGCTGACGATCGCGTTCTCGCCCAGGCGCAGGAAGGCGGCGAAGGGCGAGGGGTTGCTGCGCCGCAGCTGCCGGTAGAGCTCGAACGGGTCGGGGCCGGCCGCGGTCGAGATCTGGTCCGTGAGGCACACCTCGTAGGACTCGCCGGCGGCGAGTTCCGCCTGCGAGCGGGCAATGTCGGCGAGGTACTGGCTGCGGCCGCGACCGCAGCGGAAGGTGACATGCCCGTCAGGCTCGGCCGGCGGCGCCGGCGGCCGCGGCTGCGGCGGTGCGGCGATCGCGGCGGCCACCACCTCGGCGGCGAGGTCGAGCCAGTCCTCTGCCTCCCGGTCATCCTCGCGAGCGACCGCGAAGAGTCGGGTCGACCCGTTGGCATGGTCGACGGCGACGACGCGATTGGCGAGCATCATCATCGCGTCGGGCATGTCGGAGCTGTGGACGTTGGGCGAGCCGCAGTCCGCCTTCAGCTCGTATCCCAGGTAGCCGACGTAGCCGCCGATAAGCCCCCGGTCGACCGCGGCCGGCGGCTCGATGGCCTGGCGGCCGAGCTCGCGGCCGAGGAAGTCGAAGATCGACTTGTGCTCGACGGTGTCGACGCCGCCGCGCTGGACCGAGATCTCGCCGGAGTCGACGTCGTAGGAGACGAAGCAGCGGTCGGGGCCGGCGCTGGTCCCCATGTAAGAGCACCGGGCGAGCCAGGTCGGCGCGTCGGCGCTGTCGAGCCAGAAGGAGTGCTCGGCCTCCCCGAAGAGCCGTTCGTAGACGAACTCGGTCGGCGCTGCCCCCTCCAGCGACCGCACCCGCAACCGCAGCTCGGCGCCGCTCTCCCCGGGTGCGGTCGAGCTTTGTCCCGCTATGCGGGACGAAGCTCGACCACCCCCGTCCGAATCGCCTTGGGCGGCGGCGTCGGAGCCGCCCTCCGGCGGGCGGGCACCGCGCCTCACGAGGGTCGGAAGTTCGCGTGCCCGGTGGCGGCTTGCCATCGCGTAGAAGTTCTCGGCGATCGCCTGTCCGTACTCGGTGGCGATCGACTCGGGGTGGAACTGGACGCCCCACATCGGCCGGCTGACGTGCTCGATCCCCATCACCACGCCGTCGTCGGCCCAGGCGGTCTCGTGCCCCTCCGGACCCACCGGGCTGGTGACCGCCAGCGAGTGGTAACGGACGACGGAGAAGTCCTGCGGGATGCCCTCGAAGAGACCGCTGTCGGAGTGACGGATGCGGCTGAGGCGGCCGTGCATCGCGATCGGCGCTCGGCTGACCCCGCCGTGGAGGAGGTTGCCGATCCCCTGGTGGCCGAGGCAGATGCCGAGGACCGGGATCTCGCTGTAGCGGAGGATGTCGCGGCAGACGCCGAAGTCGTGCCAGCGTTCCGGCCGTCCCGGCCCGGGCGAGAGGACGATCGCGTCGAAGTCCGAGCGCGAGAGCACGCGCCAGGACACCGCGTCGTTGTTGACCACGACCGGCTCCTCGCCGGAGGCGGCGGCGAGCAGGTGGAAGACGTTGTAGCTGTAGGAGTCGTGGTTGTCGATCAGCAGCGTCCTCATCACACCCCCTCCAACCCGAGGCCGCGTGACCCCCGCTCGAGCACCACCTGCACCGCCCGCTCGACCTGCGGCGCCCGCTCGCTCTGCCGGTACCAGCGAGCGAAGTGGGAGAGGTAGCGGGCGAGCGGGAGGACGTCGTAGTTGGCGACGGCGCTGCCCAGATGCCGCCGGTACATCTCCGACTGCACCACCGCAAAGCGATAGTCAGGGTCCTCCGCCGGCCGCTCGCCCTTGAGCGGCACCGAGCCGCCGCGATGCGCCTGCGCCCGGGCCAGATCCCAGCCAAGACTCTCTTTCTGCGGCCGCAAGAGTCGCTCCGGGTCGAAGTCGATCTGCTTGGTGGTGGGCTGGAGGAGGAAGTAGCCGAGGGCGACCTGGGCGGGGATGCGGTCCGGCGCCGGATGGGCGGCGCGCACCTCGGCGCACTCGGGCCGGGACTCCACCTCGCCCTCCAGCCACTCGGTCAGGTCGTCGATCAGCAGCGCCCCTTCCTTGCTGGAGCTGATCGAGCGGTTCTCGCGCGCGACCATCCCGTGGAAGATGTCGTGGGTCGGCGGGCCGCCGCCCCTGGCGCTGCCGTTGCCGTTGCCGTTGGTGACCCCGAGCGCGTCGATCAGCTGGCGCCGGCAGGTGACGTGGGCGACCCACTCGTTGCCGCAGACCTGCAGCGAGGTGACGCCGTCGAGCTCCGGCGCCGCCGCCCAGTAGGCCAGCGCCCGCATGTGCTGGGTCGGAAGTCCGTCGGAGCGAACCAGCGGCATCTCCTCCAGCTCCTCGCGTTCGGTCTCGTACATCACCATGTCGTCGCCGTAGCGGCGGGTCAGCGTCCCCTCGCTGAGGCCGAGGTTCATCAGTTCGGCGACCTCGGGCAGGAAGTCGGACTCGAAGATCACCTTGTCGAAGGAGATGCCGAGCCGGGACAGGGTCTTGCGCTGGCCGGAGATCACCCAGGCGCGCGTCTTCGACCACAGTTCGAGCGCCGGCTGCTCGCCGCCGAGCACCCGCATCATCAGCTCGTCGGCTTTGTCGTTGTAGATCGAGGACTCGCGCGCCACCGAGTCCTCGGCGCCGTCGTCGCCGTCGCGGTCGCCGTTGGTGCGCCCCGACTTGACGTAGTCGGCATAGCAGTAGCCGACGAAGTGGTCGCTCTTCTCTCCCCCTTCCGGCCAGGCGCTCTGGTCGCCGCCACTTCCCACCACGCCCGCCATCGCCTCCCCCATGCTGCGGCCGACGTCGCAGATCAGGCTGCGGTGCTCGACGATGCCGCCGGCCTGCGCCAGCGAGGCTCCGATTGCGTTGCCGACCGCGAGGTTGCGGAGGTGGCCGATGTGCAGCGCCTTGGTCGTGTTGGCGCCCCAGAAGTAGACGGCGTAGTCCTCGCCGGCGGCGAGGTCGGCGCAACCGGCGGCCACACCCTCGCCGGCCTCGAGCGCCTCCCCCGTGTGCTCGATCCAGTCGTCGGCGAGCCGCACCCGCACCTCGTCGCCGTCGCGGACGACGGCCTCGACCCAGGGCTCGGCCTCGATCCGCTCCAGCGCCGCGACCGAGTCGGGGTTGGCGCGCCACTCCCGGACCCGCGGCACCATCATCAGGTCGTAGGACTCCTCGGGCCGGTACGGGGCCCGCGCGGCCCAGAGAACCTGCCCGTCCCCCCGCACGGCGATCTCGTCCAAGTTGTCGAAAAGGTTTGCGCCCATAGCCCCGTCTGGTTTGCCTGCTTCGGATGCACCAGCCGGGGCTCGAACCCGGATCTACGGCTTACAACGCCGTCCCTTTAACCGATTAAGGCACTGGTGCTGGCTATGGCCCTGCCTTCGAATCAGTAACCCTGACTGATCGAATTCCGCGCGAGCATAACACCATTCCTTAGCTTCGCCAAATTACCTGATCAAACAGCGCGGTTTAGGCCAGGCGGCGCTCGAAGACGCACTCCAGGCGGCGCTCGTCCTCGTCGCCGGGGACGGTCTTGTCGAGCTGGAGCAGCGCTTTGCGCCCATCGATGCGCAGCGTCGCTACCTGGTTGTCGAAGTAGGGACCCTCGGTCAGACGCCAGCGGATGCCCGGGTCGGGGACTCCCGCGGCCTTCCCCAAACGGCGAACCGCGGCGATGAAGGGGCGGGTGAAGCCGGCCCTGATCGCCAATCGCTCCTTCTCGTCGAGCGGGTTGCGGTAGGGCGAGCAGACCGCCTGGTACACGTTGCTGGCCATCTCGACCTCGGGCTTGAAGCCGATCTCGGCCAGGTAAGCGTGGTGGACGTCGCCGGAAAGGATCACGATCGAGGCCGGCGCCCTGCCGCGCTTGCCCGACCCGACCTTCTCGAGCAGCTCCCGCAGCAACTGGAACGACCTGTCGAACGAGGCCCAGTGGTCGAAGTCGGCGGCACGGCGCACCTTCTCCCCCAGCTTGACGGCCGGCCGGCCCCAGGCGCCGTCGCAGACCCGCTCGCTCCAGGCCTCGAGATGGTGGAAGCCGGGCGAGAGCAGGTAGGGCACCGTGGTCGCGATCAGCAGATGGTCGAAGTCGCCGCGGCTGTGCTCGGTGACCCAGCCCCACTCGTCCTCGTCGACCATCGACCGGTTGCCCGGCTCGAGTACGCGCCCCGCCCGGGAGTCGACGAAGAGCACCCGGGTGCCGCCGAGGTCGCGGCAGAAGCTCCAGCGGCTGCCGTGGCCAATCGATTCGACCTTGGCCGCGAACTCGCGCAGATCCTTGCTCGCGTGGACGTTGCCTCGCACCCGCCCGTAGAGGTCGTCTTCGTCGAGCGCCTCGGGCGCCAGGTTGCCGAGGTGCTGGTAGACCCAGTAGCTGATGATTCCGGAGACCGCCCGCCGGTGCCACCACGACGTCCGCCGGCGCTCCTCGAGCCAGCTCTCGGAGATGTTCCAGTCGTCGCTCATGTCGTGGTCGTCCCACTGCATCGAGACCGAGACGGTGGAGAACAGCCAGCGGATCAGCGGCTCGCTCCACGACTCCTCGTAGAGCCAGGAGTACTCCTCGTAGTCGGTCACCTCTTCATAAGGGGGCGTCTCGACGCCGCGCCGTTCGCGGATCCTTTCGCGCGTGCGCGGCGAGCCCTCGTCGACGTAGACCTGGTCGCCGATCAGGAACAGCAGCTCCGGCCACTTGTGGCGTTCGGTCCGCCTCATTTCCGTCGCCAGGACGTACAGCGCGTCGAACTCGTGGCCCTCTTCCCGGCGGTCCTTGCTGTCGACATAGGGCTCGCGGTCGGGCAGCGCGACCCGGCAGGAGCCGAAGCAGATGTCGAGCGGCTTGTCGCCGCCGAGGGTGCGGATGACGCTCGGCGGCAGCTCCGAGTCGGCTTGCGGCCATCGGCGCTCGCCGTCGAGCGTGACCTCGTACTCGTAGAACCCGGCAGGCTCGAGCCCTTCGAGCCTGACCAGGGCGTAGTGGTGCTCTTCGACCGTGAAGGTCGGCTCGGTGCGTCCGAGGATCTCGACCTCGCAGGGCGAGTCGGTCTCGACCCAGACCGTCGCCTCGGTCTCGCCGACGTAGCGCAGCAGGGGACCGAGGACGAGGTCAGCCATGGACGTCCCCACTCTGCCCCGGCCGCCGCTCGGTCAAACTTTCAGATCCTTCCGGCCTCCGGCCGGAGGCCGAATCAATCCGATTGGTGTTGAGCGGCGCGCTCGCGCGCTTCTGACTTCTCGTCGAGCGTCATCGCTCCGGGGTGGCCGTCTCCCGGCCAGGGGCTGAGGATCAGCAGCAGGCGGGCGTCGGATCGGGCGGCGATCGTGTGACGCTCGCCCGGTTCGAACTCGAAGAGGTGGCCGGCGGAGGCCGACTGGAAGTCCCCAGCGGGGGTGGTCACCTCGACGTCGCCCTCGACGACGACGATCCGCGCCCGCTCGTGCACCTCGTGCTCCTGCAGGGACTCCCCCGACGGAAGCTGCAGCAGGACGGTCCGGGCGTCGTCGGCCGAGGCGAGGATCTGCGGCCGATGCGGCTCCGCCTCGACGCTCTTCAGGTCCCAGCTCCTCATCGTTCCCCCACCATGCACCTCTTTTGTATCAGGCGACCGCAGGTCGTACAACGGCAACCGCGGCCGGGCGTCCGACGTCACCCCCGGGGATGCTGCTTGCCCCCTGCGCCCCCGCCCTCGGAGCGGATGACGAAGTAGGAGAGAAGCAGGAGCGTCGCAATGAACAGCAGCATCTTCAGCGCGCCGGGTCCGAAGTCGTTGAAGGGCGCGTTGAGCGGCTTCTTCTTGAGCGGCTTCTTCGTATCGGCTGCAGCAACGGCTTCCGCCGGGGCCAGGGCAGCGCCCTGCGCCCGCAGGGCATCTCTCAGCCCGAGGAGTGCCAACGGTGCCGAGATCCCGAGCGGACTCCCGGCGCCAGGTCCGACGAAGAGAGCCAGCGTCCCGATAATGGCTCGACCCGGCCCCAGGGCGATCGCCGGCCACACGTACGCGAGCCACCGGGGGATGGGCGATCTGACGTCGAACGCACGTCGGTCTCTCTGCGGGGAGGGCGAAGAAGTGCCGGGGTGGACAGGCGGCCAGGCGCCGGGGCGGGCGTCGGGCGTCACGCCACCGAGCCCGCCCGCGGAAGCTCGGGGCGGCCCCGAGGCCGGGTCGGGCGCAGATGGTGTTGCCACATCGCTCATTCCAGGCTGACTCGGCAGTTCGGCTGCAGAGTTCGAGGCCTGGCCCACGCCATCGTCCGCCGCCGCCGCTCCGCCTGAAGAGGTCTGGGGTGGGGAGACGGTCGGCGTCGGAGCAGGTGAAACCTGGGGCGCCGGGGGAAGGTCGACAACCGGCGGCGACGGCGAGGTCACTTCGGCCGGCGTCGTCGATTCGACGACGGATCCGGCCGTTTCTTCGACCGCGCCGAGTGGGTTCGCAAGCGCGGCCGGCGCGGCGATCGCCCAGATCGCAACCATCACGCCAAGCCAGACAAGGCACCGGGTCACGTCTCCTCCTTAACGCCTCGAATTAGGTCATTTACCCGCTTTCTGCCCGCGCAAAAGGAGGACACTCGTAACCCCAAGCGTCGAGGTGCGCATGAGCGATCATCCTGACATTGAGCGTGAAGTCGCCAAGCCCATAGAGGCCGAGCCGGACCGGGAGGCGATCGTGCTGGAGCGGGCAGAGCAGATCGCCGAGTTCGGCAGTTGGGACCTCGACCGCGACAGCCGGGAGATGGCCTGGTCGGACAACGTCTTCCGCCTCTTCGGGTTCGAGCCGCAATCGTTCACCCCGACCGTCGAGTCCCTCTTCGAGCGAGTCCACTACGACGACCGCGGTTACGTCGAACGGGAGGTAGGCCGGGCGCTGACGGAGGGCGATCTGCGGGCGCTCGAGTTCCGGATCGTCCGCCCGGACAGCTCCTTGCGGCACCTCCGCGCTGCCCCGACCCTGTTCGAACGCGAAGGGGCGCCGTCCAGGCACATCCTCGGCCTTTTTCACGACATCAGCGACCGGCGGATCGTCGAGGAATTCCGTGACGTGGTGATGGACACGATGGCCGAGGGCCTCTATGCGATGGACGGCGAGGGGCGCCTGAGCTACATGAACTCGGCGGCCGAACGGATGCTCGGCTGGAGCGAAGAGGAGTTGCACGGGCAGCTCGCCCACGAGGCGATCCATTTCCAGCACGCCGACGGCTCGCCCTATCCCGCCGAGGAATGCCCGTTGCTGCGAGTCCCTCGCGAAGGCCGGACCCTGCGCATGGGCGACGACGCGTTCACCGCGAAGGACGGGAGGATCCTCGAAGTCGCCTACTCGGCGGCGCCGCTGCACCTCGGCGCCACCGAGCCGGGCGTCGTCGTCGTCTTTCGCGACACGACACAGGAACGGACCGAGCAGAAGCGGGTGCGCCGCGAACTCGACACCCTGACCTGGATCGGGCGGATTCGAGAGGCCCTCGACGAGAATCGGCTCGTCCTCTACTCACAGCCGATCGTGCCGCTGACCGGCGGCCCCGAGCGGGAGGAGCTGTTGCTGCGGATGGTCAGCCGCAGCGGCGAGGTGATCCTGCCCGGGAGCTTCCTGCCGATCGCCGAGCGGTACGGGCTGATCGCCGAGATCGACGAACGAGTCGTGGCCGCGGCGGCGCGGCGGGCGGCGCCGGGCCGCAGGATCAACGTCAATCTCTCGGCGAGGTCGCTGCGCAGCGCCGACTTCCTGGCGCTGATCGAGAAGGAACTTCGAGAAAACGGTGCGGACCCGTCCAACCTCGTCTTCGAGATCACCGAGACCACGTTGGTCGACAACCTGACCGAAGGAGAGGCATTCGTCCGCGGCCTGACCGAGACCGGGTGCGAGGTGGCACTCGACGATTTCGGGACCGGTTTCGGCAGCTTCACCTACCTCAAGAAGATGCCGATCGCTTTCCTCAAGATCGACACCGACTTCGTCCACGACCTCGAGTCCAATCCGGCCAACCAATATCTGGTCAAGGCGATCGTCGGGTTGGCCGAGGACTTCGACTGCCAGACGATTGCCGAGGGGGTGGACGATGCCGAGTCGGTCGAGATCGTGAAGGAATTCGGCGTCGACTACGGCCAGGGTTTCCACCTCGGCCGCCCATCCCCGGCCGAGCCGCTTCGGTAGGTGCTCGTCGGATGACGGGCCTCGATTCGACCTATCTCCCCTCGCGCTTCGCTACTCGTCACGGGACTGCTGTAGCGGCATGCCGTGCATCGCCTTCGCCGATCCCGGCAGGGTGAGTCCGGGAACACTCGCCGGCGCAACTGCCACGGCCAGGCCGAGAACCAGCAGCAGCACCGCGATCCCGCGATTCGCGAACCGCTTCCATGGCAGCAGCTTCTCGCCCGCGATCAGGGCCGCGATCAGGGCCATCCACCCGAGGCTCATCACGCCGAGCGCGAACAGCGCGGCCATCAGAGCCCAGCAACAGCCGATGCACCAGCCGCCATGGACGACGCCCATCCGCAGGCTGCCCAGTCTGCCCGGTCGCCAGTGCGACATCAGGAACATCAACGGGCTGCGGCAGTGACGCAGGCAGACGTCCTTCAGTGGAGTGAGTTGGTAGACCGCCGCCGCGAGGAGGATGCCTCCGGCCAGGTACGGGCCCGCCCCCTCCCACGAGAACACGTTGCCCGTCGCCTCCTTGCCGAGCCGGTAGATCCCGTAGCCCACCAGGCCCCCCGCCGCCCAGGCGATCAGGTAGCCGGCGACGAAGAAGGCGGTCGCGCCGGTCGTCCCCGCTCGGCCCTGCTCCCGCCGGCCCTCCTGGATTCGCACGTGCATCAAGACCATCGGGGCGATCGAGGGGAACATCATCGCCGCCATCATCAGCACCCAGACGCCGACGAAGAACCCGAGCGCTCCGGGGTCGGTGCCCGGCCCGGCGTCCATTCCCGCCATCTGCTCGTTGGCGAGCGCCCATGCCGCCGCGGCGAGGACCACGAGCAGGCCGATGAGACCGAGCTGGATCAGGCCCGGAAGCGGCGGGAAGCGGCGTGGGCCGGCCGCCGATTCCATGCCCCGGGCAGAATCGACCGCCGAGATCGGGAGCCGTCCTCAGGCTGCCCAGGCGAACTCGGACGCCGAGAAGCCGGCCCTCGCCTCGTACTGAATTCCAAAGGCGTTGATCTGTGAGCGCGTCGCCCGCGAGACCGTGAGCTCTGAGCCGACGGGATGGAAGATCCCGGTGATCCTCGCGGGTTCGCCGGTCTCCACCCCGAAGGGCACGACGTCCTCGATCTCGAAGTCGACCTCCTCGCCGATCCGGACCGAGTGCTTGAGGCCATCCTCGCGCACCTCGATCGGCAGACGTTCGACGCCCAGGTTCTCGCCGATCAGCGGTCCCAGCGCCTCCATCGGACCGCCCAGCGCCCCGGAGAAGACGCCGCCGAGCCTCTCCGCCTGCTCGTCTGACGCCGCCGCGTCGATGACGACGCCGAGGCGCCAGTTCCCGTCGCTCATCACCTTCGGCGTGTCGCCGACGGCGGCGACCGTGAGTCCGCTGACGTCGGTGCCGTCCACCTCGCCGCTCTTGACGTTGAAGACCAAGACGACCTTGCAGCGGTCCCTGGTCGCGCCGAGAGAAAGCGAGGCGGTGCAGGGACAGATGACGTCACAAGAACAGGTCTCGAAATACGAGCCGGCCAGGTTCCAGGGCATATTGCCTCCTCGAGAGGGGAATGGGCCACTGCTGACTGTAGCCGCGTGCATAGGGTGGGTCAACAGGGCTCCGCGCGTCGACGGTTGACCGCGCGCGACTGCGGACTATTAGCAAGACCATGACGATAGGGACGAGCCTTTTCCTGATCGCGGTCGGGGCGATTCTGAAGTACGCGGTGACGGCCCACGTCGCGGGGGTGAACATCCACGTCGCCGGATTGATTCTGATGATCGTCGGGGGCCTCGGGCTGCTGCTCGGGCTGTATTTCGTGATCCGGGGGCCGACAGTGCCCCAGCAGCCGCCCCCGCCACCGCCGCCCTCGTGAGCGCGCTCATGCCTTCGCCCCGGCGGTGAGCGGGACCACCGCGTCGAGCACTTCGCCGGCCAGCTGGGCCCCGTCGGCCGCATATCTCGGGGTCGCGGTGATGCGGGCGATCACTTCATCGGCGCTCAGCTCTTCGACATGGACCTGGGCGCTGCCACGGATCGGCGTCTGGATCGACTCGCCGAGGAGTCGCTCGACCTCGGCGGGTGGCACTCCGCGTCGCAGCCGCACCCGCAGGTTGACCGCCTCAGGCTCGCGCAGGGGTACCACGGCGACGTTGAGGACGATCGAGTTCGGGACCATGATCACGTCGTCGCCGCTGGCCAGCGTCGTGTAGAGCAGGCCCTGCCCGCTGACGACCCCTTCGACCGCGCCGGCCAGCCCCCCGCCCTGGAAGCGCACCCGCTCTCCGACGCGGAAGGAGCGGGCGCTGATCAACACCGTGCCGGCGATCAGGTTGCCGATCGTCTGCTGGGCGGCGAGGCCGACGACGACCGCCGTGACCGCTCCACCCAGCGCCAGGGTGCGAGGCGAGAGTCCGGCAACCCGCAGGGCGATGATGACGGCGACGAGCAGCGTGGAGAGGCGGATGACGAACCCGACCGTGCCCGCGGTCCCCGGGTCCATGCGCCGGAACAGCGGCGGGCCGACAGCGTGCCCGACGGCGCGGGCGAATTGCCAGCCAAGGGCGACCAGCGCGACCGCGGTGACGGTCCGCACGAGGGTGTCCCACTCCGGGCCGAACAACGCGTCGCGGAAGTTGTAGACGACGAGCACTCCGATCAGCGCCGCAAGCAGCAGGAGCGACTCGATTCGCGCTCGCTTCACCGCCCGCCGGCTGAACTGCTGTACGAGTTCGACCTGGCGCCGGCGCCGAGCTCGCGCCGCGTCGGATGCGTTGGATCTCGAATCCCTATTCCGCCGTCGGTGAGCGATCACTCGCTGAGGCTCCCGGCGGGCCGTAGGTTCCCCCCGACAGCTGCCTGGCCCGGCCCTCGCGCAGCGAGGCGGCGAGGGCGTCGCGGAAGCGACCAGGGCCCCAGCCGGGCCCGCCGACCAGCTCGGCGAGCGCGGCGCGATCGATCGCGCCGCGCTCGCTGAGCGCGCGCGCGATCGCCTCGATCTCGGCGTCGAGGTCGCGTTCTGCGGCTGCCGCGTCACGGCCGGCGGTGCCGGCCGTCCCGAACATGCCCGGCGAGTAGAACGAAGGCGCCGGCCCCGGGCGGAAACGCCGCAGGCCTTCCCCTTCGCGGGCTTGGTCGGCCTCACGGCGCATGCGGATCCGCCTGTCGGTCGGCGTCTCCGGCGGACGCTCGGGCGGGGGCAGGCCCGCGCGCTCGCGCTCCCATGCCTCCTCCGCCTCCTCGGCGGTCAACGGCTTGGCGATCGCCTCCAGCGACTGTCGCTCGGCTTGAACGCCGAACAGCAGCTCAGCGATGCCTCCGAGTGCCATCGCGCCGGCGCCGATCAGGAAACCGATAGCGACCAGATTGGCGTTTCCGCTGTCGATGAACTGGCCGAAGAGGGCCGGTCCGGTGATGCCGCCGACCGCGGTGCCGACCGCGAAGAACAGGGCGATGGCGAGGGCCCTCGTCTCCATCGGGAAGATCTCGCTGACCGTCAGATAGGCAGAGCTGGCTCCGGCCGAGGCGAAGAAGAAGGCGAGGCAAACCAGGGCGATGAAGGAGATCTTGGTCAGCGAGTCGGTGAGGAAGAGGATCGCGAGCAGCGCGACCAGGGCCGCCGAGCCGAGGTAGGTTCCGGCGATCATCGGTTTGCGCCCGACCGTGTCGAAGAGGCGTCCGAGCAGCAGCGGGCCGAGGAAGTTGCCGAAGGCGAAGACGATGAAGAAGATCGGCACCGAGCTCGAGCTGACGGCGAAGAAGTCGTGGAGGATCGTTCCCAGGTCGAAGGTGACCGCGTTGTAGATGAACGCCTGCCCGATGAACAGCGCCAAGCCGAGCAGCGCCCGCGTGCGGTAGCGCTGGAGGGCGACCCTGCCGATCTCGCGGAAAGGGATCGCCTCGCGCTGACGGACGACGATGCTCCCTTCGGGCTCGGGAAGCTCTTTGCCGGTCTCCGCTTTCACCTCGGCTTCGATCTGGTCGACGATGCGCTCGGCCTGCTCCTCGTGACCGTGGATGAACAGCCAGCGGGGGCTCTCGGGGACGTTCCGGCGCACGAGCAGGATGCCGAGGCCGAGGATCGCGCCCAGCCCGAAGGCGAGGCGCCAGCCGACGTCGGGGGCGAAGATGCTGGTGTCGAGGAGGAGGAGCGCGGCGACGCTGCCGAGCGCGGCCCCGACCCAGTAGCTGCCGTTGATCGTCAGGTCGACCTGACCGCGGTTGCGAGCGGGGATCAGCTCGTCGATCGCCGAGTTGATCGCCGAGTACTCGCCGCCGATCCCCATCCCGGTCACGAACCTGGCGAGGAAGAGGTACCAGGCGGAGAAGGCGAAGGCGGTCGCCACGGTGGCGAGGATGTAGATGCCGAGCGTGACCATGAAGAGTTTCTTGCGCCCGTAGCGGTCGGTGAGCTGGCCGAACAACAGGGCGCCCACGCAGGCCCCGGCCACGTACAGCGCCGCGGCCGTCCCGATGTCGGCCGAGCTGATGTTGATGCCGCTGCCGGCTTCGGTCAGCCGCGACGCCACGGCGCCGACGATGGTGACCTCGAGCCCGTCGAGGATCCACACGGTGCCGAGGCCGAAGACGATCCTCCAGTGGAACCTCGACCACGGCAGCCGGTCCAGCCGGGCCGGGATGTCGGTCCGAATCGTCCGCAGCTGCTGCGCGGCCGCGTCGCTCATGCCAGGCGGGCGGTCGGGTAGGCTCGGCAGGCGTGGTTCGCTGCCGTCTGATCGGCCATCGATTCCGCTTCCGGAGTGAAGGGGAGACGATGCGCTGGGAATGTCAGCGGGGCTGCGGCGCCGGGGGCTCGAAACGCTATGCCTCCGAGGACGACGCGGCCCGTTATGCGCGCGCGTTCGACCGCGAGGATCGAGAGGACCTCGGCAAGCGCGCCCCGCTTGTCGCTCTCTTCCCCTTGCGGTTGGCGCGAGCTCTGCGCCGGCGGAAACGCCGGAGCTGACAAGTTGCCCTCCTCGATGTTCGGGGTCTGCATCCGCAAATAGGCCGCGCCGTGGGCGCGACAAGTGGTTGCCGCGCCCCCTCTCGGCTAGTGTCGGTCGACGCAGGGCCAACAAGGGACGGGGGCGGCGAGAATGTCGGAGCAGGTCGATCCTTCACAGATCATGCAGGTCGGTATGGGGTTCTGGGGCTCGAAGACCCTGCTGTCGGCGGTCGAGCTGGAGCTGTTCACCAAGCTGGGGCGCGAGTCGATGACCGGTCCGCAGTTGGGCGAGGCGCTGGGTCTGCATGCTCGCGCGATCCCGGACTTCCCCGACGCGCTCGTCGCCCTCGGCCTGCTCGATCGCGACGGCGAGGGGAGCGGTGCCGCCTACCGCAACACGGACGCGACCGCCGTCTTTCTCGACAAGGCGAGCCCCGCCTACATCGGCGGGATCCTCGAGATGGCAAATGCACGGCTGTATCCGTTCTGGGCCGATCTCACCGAGGCTCTGCAGAGCGGGGAGCCCCAGAACGAGATCAAGCGCACCGGCACCTCGATGTTCGAGGGGCTGTACAGCGACCCGGCGAGGCTCGAGCAGTTCATGAACGCGATGGCCGGAATCTCCCAGGGCCCGTTCAACGCGCTGGCGCAGAAGTTCGACTTCTCGAAGTACGAGACCCTCTGCGACGTGGGCGGCGCAACCGGTCAGCTGTCGATCACCGTCGCCGACCGCGTTCCCCACATGCGCTGCACCAGCTTCGACCTGCCGGTCGTCGAGCCGATCGCCAGGCGGACGATCGAGGCCGCCGGCCTGGGCGATCGGGTGACGGCAACCGCCGGTGACTTCTTCAGCGACCCCCTACCCGAGGCCGACGTGATCACGATGGGAATGATCCTCCACGACTGGAACCTCGACCGCAAGATGCACTTGATCAGGAACGTGTACGACGCCCTGCCAGACGGCGGGGCCTACATCGTGGTGGAGAACCTCATCGACGACGCCCGACGCGAGAACGCCTTCGGGCTGCTGATGTCGCTCAACATGCTGATCGAGTTCGGCGACGCCTTCGACTTCACCGGCGGCGACTTTGCCGGGTGGTGCGAAGAGGTGGGGTTCAGGGAGATAGAAGTCGTGCCGCTCGCGGGACCGGCGAGCGCGGCCATCGCGTACAAGTAGCTACCCGCAGGATGGTGGCGGATTTTCAGTCCAGCGCCTGCTCCATTTCCTCGGCGAGCTGGGGATGGTTGTACGGCCCCGGTTTGCGCAGCGCATCGATGACCTGTCGCCGGGTGGCCGGGTCCTTGTTCTGACTCAGCTTGCGCTTGCAGATGAAGCGAGAGACCGGCAGTCGTATGCCGACGGTTCCCGCGGCGATCTTGGCGCCATCGTGCCGATCGAGGTGCGCCGGCTCATCGACATCGCGCTCGAAACGCTCGACCAACCTGGTCAGGACTTCGAGATTCTCCTCGTGGTCGAGTATCTCGGGCGCTCCATAGCAGTGCGCAACGCTGAAGTTCCAGGTGGGCACATTCCGCGGGTCGGGCCGGTACCAACTCGGCGAGATACAGCCGTGCCGCCCCTGCACGATGACCAGAAGCTCTCCGTCGGTCAGCCTGTGGATCTGGTCGTCGGGCTTGCCAAGGTGCGTCACGATCGTCAACTCCGGCGCCTCGTCGTCGAGCAGGATCGGGTAGTGGGAGGCGACGAGGTCGCCATCGGTCTGGCTGACCAGAACGGCCCAAGGGTTGTCGCGGATGAGTTGGCGAACGACGTCGGGATCGTCGCTGGCAAATAACGGGTTGGGCCGCATCGCGCTTCATTCTGATGACACACCCGGCGCCCAACCCAGCGAGGCCTGGCCGAATCGCGACTCCGTGGATAAGGTCAGTAGACCCAATCAAGGAGGAGCTCGATGAGCGTACTTATCCGTTTTGTCCCCTCTGCCCTGACGGCCGCCCAGTACGACGAGTCCATCCGCAAGCTCGAAGCCGCTGGTCACTTCCCTCCCGATGGACTCGACTACCACGTCTGTTTCGGCAGCGAGGGAAGCCTTCGCGTCAGCGAGGTCTGGGATTCCCGGCAGCAGCTCGAGGCATTCGGCGAGCGGCTGATGCCTGTCCTCGCTGAGGTCGGCATCGACCCCGGGGAGCCAGAAATCTTGGAGATCCACAACATAGTCAAGCGCTAACTGACG
The DNA here is from genome assembly GCA_036403715.1 of Solirubrobacterales bacterium. Classification (GTDB taxonomy): domain Bacteria; phylum Actinomycetota; class Thermoleophilia; order Solirubrobacterales; family 70-9; genus VAYN01. The sequence goes on along the minus strand of DASWQL010000005.1, from coordinate 52,363 downwards.
ACAACAGCCGAAGGCTCTTGGCCGCCCGCCGGGCGGCCCGCCCCTTGCACCCCTTTGCCATGAGTGAGCTCTGCCGTCCCTTCCGACCTCTTCCCCACCCCGCCGGGGTCAATGTCGGATGTGCCACCCGACCGGAGGTTGGGCTCGCGACCGCAGGGTAGAGCGAAGACAGCACGCCGGACGTCCCCGAGGTAGGCGAACGAGAGCGAGCCATGCCCGTCGAGGCGCAAGAGAGAGTCCGCATGGAGGCGCTGCCGCCGGCTCCAACGGAGATCGCCGGCTTGGAATGTCCATAGACAGCGGCACGGCCGGCAGGTATCGGTGACCGATGCCCACCCATCCGGGTCGGAGCCGCGCCAGAGCGGCGGCCCCCACCCGGAGATTTCGATGGGAATCCTGAAGAGGTTCCAGCAGCTCGTCTACCTGATTGTCGCCGTGCTGCTCGGCCTGGCGGCGTTCGGCGTGATCTACGGGACCACGAAGGAGCTCGTCGAAGGGGTCTTGGACGGGGAAGGCGCGATTCAGATGGGGCTACGCCTACTTGATCGCGTGCTCCTGCTGCTGATCGTCGCGGAGCTGCTGCACACCTTGTCGATCGTGCTCTATGAGGGGGAGATATCCGCCGAGCCATTCCTGCTCGTCGGCCTGATCGCGGTGGTGAGGCGGGTGGTCGTCGTCACCGCCCATATCGAGCAGGCACCCGGCCCGCCCCCTAATGGCCTGCTGCTGGAGTTGGGGGTGCTGGCCGGCCTTGCGCTCGCCTTCGGCGCCGCCATTTATCTACTGCGGAGGGGCACCGCACGAGAGCCCTGACCGAGTGGCGGGCACAGACGAGACTTCGCTCCCGCTCCACCCTCCTCTTCTCGGGACCCTATGCAGCGAGAGTCTCCGCTTGCGCCTGCCGTCAGCGGATGGGATGCTCGTGCAGAGCCGCCTAACGGAAGGAGATTGTCATGCCCAAGTACCTGTTCGAGGCTGCGTATACGCCGGAGGGCGTTGAGGGCATCAGCAGCAAAGGTGGGAGTAGTAGGCGCGACGCGATAGCCGATATGGCCGAGGGCCTTGGTGGCAAGCTCGAGAGCTTCTATTTCGCCTTCGGTGACGTCGACTCCTATGTGACTGTGGAGCTCCCTGACAACGAGGCCGCCACGGCCGTCGCTCTTGCCGTAAACGGATCGGGCGGTGCCACGGTCAAGACGGTCCAGTTGCTTACGCCCGAGGAAGTTGACGCCGCGACGGAACGCTCAGCCGGCTATCGGCCGCCGGGCAGCTGAAATAGATACAGCGCGACGAATTCGCCGGGGACAGCTCCCTCCCGCTGGTGCTCGAGGGCCCTTCGCGCTCTCCCGATCCAGCTCAATGGCCTCCTTTGAACCGGCGCTTTTGCCAGCTAGCCTGCGGACGTGTCTTCCACCCGGACCGCCCGACACATCCGCGCTCCCCGGTCGGCGCTCTACCGAGCGCTCCTTGACCCAGAGGCGATTGCCGAATGGAGGTTTCCCGACGGCATGAGCTGCGTCGTCCACCACCTCGACGCCCGCGAGGGCGGCACCTTCCGGGTGTCTCTCAGTTACGAAATGCCAACCGCAGCCGGCAAGAGCTCGCCGCGAACCGACACCTACGGGGGCCACTTCGCCCAGCTCGTCCCCGATCGAAAGGTGGTCGAGGTGATCGAGTTCGAGACCGCCGATTCCGAGTTCCAAGGGGAGATGACGATCACCACGACTCTCACCGATGCCGATGGTGGAACCGATGTGGTCATCGTCCACGAGGGAATTCCCAGCGGCGTATCCGCTCAAGACAACGACATCGGCACCCGCATGGCCCTCGACAACCTCGCCGCACTCGTCGAGGAAGACCCCTCGACCCCGAACTGAACCGTGGACTCGAGGACACCGTCGATCGGAAATGGCGATCAGCGATAAATCGGCCTGACTGGACGGTATTTGAACCGCGTCAAGACTCTTGCTGGCTGCCGGACTACTCGTCGCCCGGGCGAACCCTGAAGCCAACGGGGCGCTTCGCACGAGGCGGCGGCGCGATGAGCTGCCGCAGCGCCTCGAAGATCAGGCGCAACTGCTCATCGTGCTCGCTCAGGCGGGCGCCGATGTCCAGTTCCATCTGATCGAGCCGCTTCTGGAGCTCCTGGAAGGAGCCGGCGACGCGGCGCAGCTCGACGAACGCACGCATGATCTCGATATTTACCGCAATTGCCCGATCGCTCCGGAGCACCCCCGAGAGCATCGCGACACCTTGCTCCGTGAAGACATAGGGGGCATACCGGCGGCCACCCCGGCCCTCGTTTGACATCACAAATTGTGATCTCAAAGCCTCAGCCTCGGCCTTCGTCAGCTGGAACATGAAGTCCGCCGGGAAGCGCTTTGCGTTTCGTTTGACCTGCTGAACCAGGACTCTGGTCTCAACGCCGTAGAGAGCCGCCAGATCTTCGTCAAGCATGACCTGCCGTTCGCGGACCACAAAGATCCGCTTCTCGATCGCCTTCTCGGGGACGCAAACAGGCCGGAAGCTTTTGTCTACATCGCCTTAACCAGACGGTATTTGAACCGCGTCACGCTGTTGACCGAGGCTTTGGCTCCTCGTCGTGCTCGCCCATCCCACGTTCGATCTGCTCCAGCCTCTTCTCGATCGCTGCGTAGGAGCTGGCGACACGGCGTAGCTCGACAAACGCCCGCATGATCTCGATGTTCACGGCGATAGCCGTCTTGCTCCGCAGGACGGAGGAAAGCATGGGCACGCCCTGCTCGGTGAAGACGTAGGGGGCATAGCGGCGCCCGCCGCGACCTACGTTTGAGGTCGCAATCCGCGACCTCAAAGCCGCTGCCTCGTCTTTGCGGAGCTGAAACATGAAGTCGTCCGGAAAGCGTTCCAGGTTGCGCTTCACCTGCTCGATCAACCGCTTCGTCTCGACGCTGTAGAGATCGGCTAAGTCCTCATCGAGCATCACCTGGCGCCCGCGGGATGACGTAGATCCGTTTCTCGATCGCGGGCGCTGCGATCATCTCGAGCGAGGCCGCCTTTTGCTCACGATCTGCCATCTCTCGGAGGATGGCAAACGCGTCGGAACTTATTGTCTGAGATCGCCTTAACTGGACGGTGTTTGAACCAACTGCTCGGCCTCGTCATCGGGCTGTCCGGTTTCGCGACCCGACCAGCGCTAGCATCAATCCGTATGGACCGGCGCAAGAAGAGCAGTCCATCACCTGCGGCGGAGGCCGAGGCCTTGCGGGTCCAGAGGCTGCGCGAAGACGCCCGGCGCTCTCTCAGTACGAACCTCTCCGAAGGCATCGCGCTCAGCCACAAGCTGCTGCGATTCACCGGCGCCGCGCTCAAGAATTGACCGAGCCGGCCTTCGACGAGCTGCTGCGGCGCTTGGCCGAGGCAGACGTTGAATTCGTCGTAGTGGGCGGACTCGCCCTCAATGCTTGGGGGGTCGTGCGGGGCACCAAGGACGTCGACGTCGTTATTGCCACGGCCTCCGGGAACATCAAGCGAGTCGCCGAGGTCGCAGTGGCCGCCGGCGGACATGTTCAGCGGGGCGAAGCATTGCTCGGTACTCCGTTCTCGATCGCGGCGGCACTGGCCGATGGCGATCAGGTCGCCATTGAGACCGACCTCGGGAGACTCGATGTGGTCCAAGGCCTAGACGGCGTACCGGACTTCGAGGAGCTGCGGTCGCGGGCCGTCGAGGCCGAGATCCTCGGATCGACGGTGTGGGTCTGCTCGCGCAACGATCTGAGGGAGATGAAGCGAGCGGCCGGACGGACTCGAGATCTCGCTGACATAGAGGATCTGGACGCCGCCACCGACTGATTCTTTGAGGTCGCGATCTGCGACGGCGCAGATCAACGCCATCAAAGTCGAAGCGCTGCACCCGTAAACAGGGAGGCCGGGCCCGCGAGCCGGACTTGATCCGCCGCCCGCGTGGCCATGCGAAGCCATGCGAGAAAAATTTGCAATCGGGGAGACAGGATTTGAACCTGCGACCGCTCGGCCCCCAGCCGACCGAGGCGAGCGCCAGATGCTTCCGGCCGCGTCCCCACGCGTCCCCGCGTCCCCGTGAACGGAATCGACGGAGCCATTGGACGATGCATCCGGTACCACGAGCGGTACCAGGTTGCATATTCGAGAATGCAGTCCTCACAGAGCAGCGCCGCGTAGGCTCTTGCCCATGCCGCTCGCGGTATCGACTGGGATCCAAATCGCGTACGTCGTCGGCCTGGTGGTCGTGCTGTTCCTTGGCCCAGTGACGGTTGCCGAAATGAAGGGCAATGAGATTCTTGTGGGCGCCGGTTATTTCACGCTGGGGATCACCTGGTGGATCGCGGCGTTCAGGCTTGCCAAGCCCGAATCCTGGTGGGCGCGTCATTTCTACGGCACTCGCAAACTGGCACGGGCAGAAGCTCGTTGGGGCGAAGATGAACTGGGCTAGGTCGCGGCGTCCGGCTCTTCCGTGGAACGGCTGTAGCTCCGCAGCCGACCAAGTGGGAGTGTGATCTACGTCCGGGCGCGTCCCAGGCGTCCCCGCGTCCCCGGCGTCAGCCACATCGGAGCCATCGGACGATGCGTTCGGTACCAGAAGCGGTACCGCGCTCTTGCTACTTCAGCAAGCTGAGGAATTCATCGCGATCGATGCCCGCGTCGGCGAGAATGCCGCTGAGCGTCCCACGCTTGATGTCCTTGGCGTGAACCGCAACCGTGACGATGTTGCGGCTATCGGGATGGGTGAAGTGATGATGGCTGCCCTTCGAACGAGCAAGGCGCCAGCCCTTCTGCTCCAGAACCCGAATCAGCTGCCGGGGTCGAACCGACGGCAGCCGACTGCTCACGCGGCGACGGTAACCCGCTCGATCAACGCTGGTTGAGGCAGGGGACGCCCCTCTTGCTCCAGCACCTCGAGATAGCCCTCGATGGCGTCCTTGGCCATCGCCAAGGCTTCATCGTGAGTCTCGCCCTGGGTATGGCAGCCCGGCAGGGCCGGGACAGACACGCTGAAGCCGCCCTCCTCTTCGGGCTGCAACACGACCTCGAACTCGTGGGATTTAGCCGTCATCAAGCTGCCTTTCAAAACGGAGGATAGCCATCAGCGCCTATCAGGGTGACGAGACAGGGCGCCGACCATCAGGGCTCTCATTGTCGCAGCCAGGTCAATCCGTAGACGGACATTCAAGGGGATCGAGTCATCTGGGTGGTACTTGACAGGAAACGTCAAGAACTGATTTCCTCTCGCAGACAATAAGTTTCGTCGGCCACCAGGGCGCTGCGCCAACAGCCGGACCTCATAAAAGCGCTAGGTCGCTGGGAACCCCATGAAAAATCGATGCATCAGACCAGTAGGAGGCCGTGAATATGAAGCTTGCTGCATCGCTCGCAATCGTCGTCGCCCTGGCTGTCGCTGGATGTGGTGGCGGAGGATCGCAATCAACTACGGCCCAGTCCACCGTCACCCCCAGCCCCGTATCGATCAGCCAACTTGAGCACGAAGCCGCCGTTCAACACCAAATGGCTCAGAATTATCTCCGACAAACTATGCAGATAACTCGGGATGCATACAACAGGGGCGAGGAATATCCAAGTAAAGAAGAGCACAAAAAGGCTGTATCTCTGATTCACCTGAATCGGAAGGCTCAGCAACGTGCCGCCACTCTTCACGGACAAATGTGCGAGCGCGTCCTCCAGATCCCCAACGTCCTGCCTGGCAATGGTCATTTGGCCCAGGTCGCCTACCGTTGCGAACGGCAAGGATTCCGATGACCCTCTCGGCACGCATGCTGCTGCTCTGCCTTGTCCCGACATATATCTCAGAAGCCACGCGCAGCATTCCCGTGGGTTCCTCGGACTCGTAAAGGCCCGGATAGCCGCAGACCCACCGAAGATGACGGAGAGACGCGGAGCGGCCAAGCAATCTCGAAGGAGCAGATCCACCACTCGCTACTGACGTTGACAACGCAAATGGCCGGGGCGCTGCTCGAACAGCCCCCGGCCCGGCAAAGGAGCACGAACTCCAATGCATGACAACTCTAAGCAAGATCGGTCCCCCGACGCTGAAGACCAGCGGGATCAAGAGGCGGTCTTAGTCCACGTAATCAGCACCTACCCAACCCAGCTTCGGCTATCGGACCTGATCCGTGAACTGGCCAGAGACAGCGACGACTTCCGCGAGAAGGATCAGATTGAACGGGCGGTACGAGACCTAATTAGAACGGGACTGCTGTTCCGCTGCGAGGGACTCGTACTGCCGACGCGGCCCTCCCTTCGCTTCAACGAGCTCAACGGCGGCAACGAGTCCTGAGGTACCGACCCGATGTCAGAGGGCACGGCTTCAGGCCACGTTGGGATGCCTGGTTGCACCCGTAATGCTCGGGTAGGCCAATGGCAACCCCGCGCCGTGCCCTCTGACATCGGGTTCGCGCGGATACATATCTCCGAGTTCACGGAAGAGCCTCCGTCGGGTTCCTCGGGGTCTCCGAATATTGGAGTAGCCCAGCCACTAACGGGGTGCGGGGACGGCGAGACGCATAAAGGCGCTGATCCGTCTACGCCAGGCGGAAGACTCTCCACATGAGCCGGAAGCGCCCGGCCTCGGACTAGGGCCGCTCCTCAAAGAGAAGACGCTGGCGGCGGCGCCTCAAAAAGAAAGGGCTAGCGACAACATCACGGTCGCGGATTCTGCCGTTCTACAGCGCGGGTCCGTCCGAACCTCGGATAGGGCAGTGCCCCGTCCCGTCATATATCTCGGAGGCACGCGCGGCCTTCCCGCGGATTCTTTTGATCCCGCGAAGATCGGCATAGTCACAGACCCTCCGAAGGTCACGGAGAGGCCCGGAGCCATCGGTGTCTATAGGACCTAGGTGCTCCGGTGATTTCGGCCAGTTCGCCAGCCACCGCCATCCTTTGGTGCCGCCTGCCGTGGCAAGTCCTGTCGTGAACACGCCTCATTTTCTCGGCCCAACTCGTCCCTTGCCGTCAAACGGAAAGTGACTCACGGGTCTAGCTACGGACCTCTGTAGCGCTCCCTTCTCCCGCAAATTCCAGGAATTTCTGGCCGGCGCCTCTAGATGCGCTCGGCTCCGGCGCAGAAAGAGGACCAAGACCCCAGAAATCGACATCGGTGGCGACAGGGCCAACGGTGCCCTATCCCGATGTGCACGCACAGGCGCACGGCGCCAAATCCGGGTGTGCGGCTGTGCGTGCACAGCAGAGGAGCAGCCATACCGATGTCACTAATCCGAATGAGGCAGACAATGAACGAGAAGAAGAAGCAGAAGGAACAGGAATGGCGCGAGGAACTCCGCCGAGACGAAGATGAGCGGCTCGATACCGAAGTTGAAGAGAACGGTGACTCGTCACCAGCCCCGACAGATCACGCGGCCCAATGCCCGAAGCTACTCCAATCGAGCGACGTCCTCGGCGCAGTCGCGGAGATGCTTCGGGCGACCGGGACGTTCGCGGGCAACACTCGCATTGTCATGCTCCTGGTGCTTGCCCTCTACACCAGACATCTCGCCAAGCCGGTGTCGGTCGCGGTCAGGGGTGAGTCGTCGGCGGGGAAGAGCTACGCGATTACGAGGGCACTCGATTTCGCCTCATCCGAGGCGACCTACGTCCTGACCTCGATGAGCGAGAAAGCCCTCGCCTACTCAGGCGAGGAGTTCGTCCACCGCATGATCGTTCTCTACGAGGCAGACGCGCTAGCGAACAAGAACACCGCATATTTGGTCCGTTGCCTCCTCAGCGAGGGAAAAATCGTCCACGAGTACACCGACTTCGATGGCGGACGTCGCACCGTGAAACTCGAAAAGGATGGACCGACCGGCCTGATCATCTCCAGTGCAGGGAGAATCGACTACGAGCTAGGCACGCGGCTGTTCTCTGTCAATGTCGACGACGGACCTGCGGCGACCAAGGCGATCCTGGAAAGCGTTGCTCGCGCCGCCGAAGGGAAGACCTTTGAACCGGATCTCAGCGAATTCCACGCGCTCGACCGCCTGATCGGGAGCGGAGAGCACACAGTTGTAGTGCCCTTCGCGGGACGAGTTGCGGCTGCCTGTGATCACTCTGCTACTCGCATGCGTCGCGACTTCCAGGCCGTCCTAGGGCTGGTGGAAGCTCACGCCCTGCTCCACCAAACCCGGCGCGAGCGGGATCGCGACGGCCAGATCGTCGCGGCGGTGGATGACTATGCCGCCGTCCATGAGCTGGTCGCCGACATATTGGCTTACAGCTCTGGCCAAGCGGTTCCGGCGCAGATCCGCGAGACCGTCGAAGCGGTCGATCACCTGCAGTACCACGTCGGTGTGGCTGGCGAGCCGGTGAAACTCGCTGAAATCGCCGCACATCTCGGCATTCACCGGACCACCGTCACTCGTCGCACAAGGGGAGCGATCAAACTCGATCTCCTCCAGGAGGTCGAAAGTCAGCGTGGACAGCCCCGCCTGATCAAAGTCGGCGAGCCCTTGCCACAGGATCGCGGGGTCCTACCAAGCCTCGACGACCTACGTCTGGACTCGTGAATGTGGCGGAGGTCGTGAAATTGTGCCGCGCCCACCGAGGTGTTTTTTTTTCTGGGGTTGACACTCTCCGTCAAGACTCCTTCCAGATCGGCTGGTGCGCGCTATGAGCCTGGTCGCCGATCCGACGCTGATGAAGCCCGCCGAAGTCTGCAAGCTTCTCGCCGTCTCTCGCACCTGGGTCTACGCAGCAGCTGCGGATGGGCGCGTACCGTCAATCCGCCTCGGCGGTCCCGGTGGCCCACTGCGGTTCGTGAGGGCCGATCTCGACTCCTGGCTGGAGGAACAACGGGCGACCTGGACCCCCGGCCGCAGGTGAGTGGGTAACGCGATGGCTCGCGGCACGATCATTAAGCGGAGGACGAAGACCAAAGGCGTCGTCTTCGACATCAAGTACCGGACGGCGGACGGCACTCAGGTCAAGCAGGCAGTCGGCCCCTCGAAGCAGGAGGCCCAGCGAACGCTCAATGAGGCCCTCGCTGCTGTCCAGCGAGGCGCGCAGCGCTCCACCAGCACCGAGACCTTCAACGAAGTCGCGGATCGCTGGCTGGAGCGCAAGCGCCCGCGCGTCGAGGCTGCGACCTATCGCGACTACGAGATTCACCTCCGCAAGCGACTGAAACCCGCCTTCGGAGCCCTGAAGCTGCGGCAGATTACCCGAGCGAAGATCGAGGCTTATCTCGCCGAACAGGATCAGGACACAAAGCTCAGTCGCAAGACCGTCAACGACAGCCTGATCCCACTGCGGCAGATCCTCGGAGCGGCGGTACGCGAAGGCGTCCTCGGTAGCAACACGGCAAAGAACGACGACCGCGATCACCCGCTGGAGCTTCCCTACGAGCGCCCGACGATGCTGCATCTGAACCGGGAGGAAGCCGTTCACTATCTCGACGCCTGCGAGACCTGGTACCGCCCGCTCGCCGAGATGCTGATCGGGGCCGGACTGCGGATCGGCGAGGCCATCGCGCTCGAGTGGCGCGACATCGACTGGGACGGCAGCGCTGTCCAGATCTCCCGTGCAGCGAAGGACGGCGGCGAGATCGGCACGCCGAAGGGCGACCGCTCCCGGACGGTGCTCCTGGCGCCCTACCTCCTCAACCTTCTGCGCGAACACCGCGCCGATCAAGCCAGCATCAGCGGCATCACGAACCTGGTCTTCCGGAGCCCGGAAGGACTGATGCTGAATCGCCACAACGTTCGACGACGCGGCCACAACCACGCCCTCGAGGATGCTGGCCTCCCCCCTCTCGTCCGCCTCCACGACCTCAGGCACACCGCTGCAACCCTCTGGCTCGCCGCCGGAGAGTCGATCTACTTCGTCCAGCAGCAACTCGGCCACGCCGACATCCAGACGACGATCGACCAGTACGGGCACCCCGACAAGAAGGCCCACCGGGAAGCAGCTGCACGGGCAGCCGACTGGTGGCGAGAGACGGCCTCGGAGTAGTCCTCGGTACCACCGCTGGTACCGGGAGCTATCTCAATACCACTGCAATGAGCCACAGAACCCGCCTCCGAAGCCGCCCCGCGGCGATTCACGGCCTGCCTGCGATCACCCGGCCGTGGACCGAGTGCAGCCTTGAACCCGGGGACGCCGGGACACCTAGGACACGTGATGACCGAGGCGTTGACCGCGAGTCAGAAATACAAGCTGCTGCCCGGCGGGGAGTCCAAGAGGCCCGAAACCCCTTGGTCAAACGATGAGATCACGGATGATCGGGTACTGCCGCCCACTGGCGACCGAGGACCGCGAGGACGTCCATCGGCAGCGGTCCCTGATCCGCGCCGAGGCTCGCCGTCAGGATTGGAGCTTGACTTGGATCTTTGACATGACCGACAGTCGCGACACTCTCGGTCGAAGCGGCATGCGACGCGCACTCAAGCTCGCAGCTAACGGCACGACGGACGGCATTATCGTTGCCGACCTCGCTCGGCTGAGCGGGTCGCTGAATGAAGTCGCAGTCGCAATGGACGATTCCCTCTGCGCTCGGTGGTCAATCGTTTCGGTGGAGGACGGGATCGATACGGACACCGCCGCCGGAGCGGTACTTGCCCGGACTCTCGCTAGCTACGCAAAAAGGGGCAGATCCGCTGAGCAACCAATCGAACCGGAACCCCTCCCGGCCGACAACTACTCCGAGAATCGGCTGGGCGAGGACGGGATCATCCAGCGAATCATCTGGGAGAGGGTTCAAGGATCAAGCCTCGCCAAGATCGCCAATGGTCTTAATCGAGACTCCATTGCGCATCCGCGATCCGGCGATAGATGGCAGCCATCAATGGTGTGGGATGTTTTGATGCTGACGCGCCCTGGACCCGCATGACCAGCCTAGGAGGTCGACGTTCCTTCCTTCTCCATGGCTTCCAACATCGGCGTCAACCTCATCGCATCGCGATTATGGGCCAAGTACCGATCGTCCCTCTCGGCCCGAGGCACTCCCCAGCGACTCCGCCAAAAGTCATTTAGGCCAGCCTGTGGATAGTCGAACCACTGAAGGTAGTCGGTTTCCCCTCTAAGAAACGCGCGCCACCCAAGCGCTCGTGGCGCTACAAAGACCTCCCGTTGGATTCCATGCCGAAGTAGGTCACCGTTTAGGTCGATCTCCTCCAAGGCCCTACGGATGGTGCGGATTTTCCAATTGGGGCCTTCCCCGTATTCGTTTCCACGAACATCGTGTCCAGCGTCGCGGAGATGCTGTATCAGGCCGTCGAAGAGCTCGTCACTAAAGTGAAAGTGCCCAAAGCCTTCGGTAAACCCGATAGACCGGTATGCCCACCGATCGTTGTACTTGAGACGGCTATAAATTGACGATCGTCCCATCGATGAAGTGGTGGTGATAAGAACAGGATCGGCCTTCTTTTTCTCGCCGAGAATTTCAGTTGTCTTCCCTGCATACTTCTTCACTAGGTACTCACTGGTCTCGTCAGCAAGAGCCAGCAGGGCGACGAGCTTTCCCCCAATGATCTGGCGATAGGGGTCAACGGCACCCAAGACGTAAGCGTCGAAGACGTTGTACAGCCGCTCTTGTCGATCCTGCTGACTCCACCCAACTAAACGATCTCTGACTCCGAGGTTGAAGACAGGATCTCCCAACGCAAATATCCCGATCATTTTCTCGGTTGCGAGATCACGCACGAGAAAACGACTTCGCCGCCCATATCCCTGCGACACCGGGACGCTCCAGTGAAGACTCGCAAACCGAAATAGAGCTCGCTCGCGCGTTGAGTCAACCGGTTCGACGACGGGCTGAATCTTCGTTGGGTCGACTTCAACCCCAGATGCAAAGTCCTCCAGGAGGCGATCCTCCCACTCGTTAAGGAACTGGGCATTCTTCGCGAGGACGCTTTCGCGATGAATCGCGTGAAGGCCCCGGACCAGATCCTTCGGATCAGCCGCCTCGGGAAGCAGCAGGAGCCCGCCCTCGTAAACAAAGCCGGCCCTCTGAAGCTCTCCGATCACGCGAGCCCTCAGCAAGCCCTTCGCCATCACGCGACCTTCCAAGCCATTGGACGGCTTGGCTTCTGGCTCTGCAGGGGATTTTTGTTTAGGAGGAATTTCGCTCACCGTCGCAGCTGCAAAGGAGGGCGGCCAAAGCCGCCCTCCCAAGGTATAGAGCTATGCAATCCGAGCTAGACCACAGGTGCCCCTTCGGCCCCGGAAGCATCGATCGGCTCCGCCTCTTCCGGAGAAAGATCGATTACGTCCCCGAGCTTTGCGAGCGCAACAGTGAGACGCGAAGACCAGAGCTGTCGCTCGCTCTTGTAGAAGAGCTCCCGCTCCCCCGAAGCCTCGACCTCTGCCTTCGCCATCACAAAGAGCACGACCTCAAGCGACTGCCTGAACCGCGCTCCGTCCGGCCCACTCGCCGCAGCATAGACGTCGGTATAGAAGCGGTGTTTCGAGTTGACAAGCAGGACGACCTGCCCGCCACGCAACTCCGCACGGTAGAACGGACCCTCTGGATTGCTCTCAACTTCAACGCGAAAGGGCCTATCCTTCTCGACCGTCTCGACGACCTGTTCGGCATCCTGACGTGATACTCCTTTCGATACGAGGTCGTCGATAGCCGCCTCACGTCCCTCCTCTTCTTTCTTGGCCTTTCGCTCACTCTCGGGCTCGGGCGGATCAAACTCGACGGCCTCCTCCATGGCGATCTCTGACGGCCGCTTGTCGTCCTCGTTTGGTGGACTGTCATACGCCGCGGTGAGGTCGGCACGCATCTCACGCGATCGCTTTCGCAGCTGCTCAAGCGTCTTCCACACCCCGTTTTCATCGAGCAATTGCAAGATCCGCTCCGACAACGTGATCTGCTGCTTGTGAGTAGTCACCCCAAAATACTCGTCAAGAGCAGGAGGGAAATCGATCTCCAGGCCGACGTATCGGTCGTAGTTCACGAACACCGTCGGAAGTCCGTTGGTCACGACATCGATCTGCCTACCCGCCCGGAGGACGATTAGACCGTTGTGGTCCTTGATGATCGCGAACCTCTTGTTCGCATTCCCGCCGCGTGCTTCCTTCTTCTTATCGATACTTGCGAAGGACGGCGGCATCACCGAGAAGCGGGCGCGAATTTTGCCGATTACTTTCTTCGTGTCGCGATCTCTCACGTCGAACGACAGGGGCTCTTCCGGTTGCGCTCGATCCTCATCTAGGTCGTAGAATCGTGCTCCCTCGGTCGTAAAGAGAGGATCGACCGGCTCGGCTGGCTTTCCATTGACAGCCACCCCGATTTTCCGCAGATGGTTTCGATAGGTGACGCCGAAGGTCTCCAGTAGGTGATTCTCGAGCCGATCGGTCGTACGAAAGGTGAGCCGATCTAGAGAGCTCCAGACGACCACGGTGTTCGCCGCCTCAGATCCACCCGGAAACTGCTGGGCGATGTAATCGACGACAAACTCGGGAAGTTTCGCCTTCTCGGGCTTGGGGATGCTCACTCGACCCTTGGAAAGATTCTTTCCGCTAGCGATGTCATCGAGATCGAGCACGGCTCGATGGAAACCCCCCTTTCCGGGCTTGGAGTACACCTCCACCCGGCGACCTTGGCTTACAGAAGCGGATGGCAATCCGTAGCCGAAGCGTCCGAACAGGTCCCGGTTGTTGTGGCGATCGGTCCCCCCCCACAAGAGTGCCGCTCGGGTCATACCTGGAACCATCCCGATGCCGTCATCAATGACGGCGACTGAACTGGGCTTGCGAGAGCCGTCGCTGTATCCGAAGCAGATATGGACGTTCTCGGCACCCGCCTGCGCGCTGTTATCGATGAGCTCGTTGGCGGCCGTGCCCGTTGACCGGTATCCGATATCGCGAATGCTCTCCACGAACGCTTTACCGACGGTGAGGCCAACATCAAAACCGGCCTCACTTATGTCATCTACGAGCTCTTGCTGACGCTTATGAACTGCATCAGAATCCAGTTTGGCGATCATGATCTTCTCCTTTTCCGGCCGCAGAATTCAAGCAGCCAATTCAGACGACGTTGCAATTGCCACAAACTCGTCCCCGCGAAGGACAGGTTCCTCGACTGATCGGGTGGCTTGACCTCCGAGGGGGGTGTCGCAAAATCCGCACATTCCACTTGGAAACGGCATCGTCTCCTGCCTGCAGGTGGGACACCACGCAGCCCAGACGGATCGCCAATACCCCCACCCAGAGCCTTGGATTGAGCCACGCGCCCGAGACTTGGGTTCGACTGGATACAGCATCGAAATGCTCGACATAACGGCCTCTATTCGATTGATGAGGTCGTCTGGAGCAGTCCAATCGTCCCGCTTTCGTGCAGCGTCTCTTTGCGCCGCGGTGAGGACGACCTCGTTTGACTTACGACACGACTATATGCAGATCCTCAGGGTTTGGGGAAACTTTCGTGAAAGATTTTCGCGCCACGTAGAAATTCTCGCCTGCCGACCAGGCATCGGTACCAGGGCCGGTACCAAGGGGGCGCTGAGAATGAAACGAGCCATCGCTTCGGGAGCCAAAGTCCGCTCTCGAAGCTGGATCTCGTAAATCGGGGAGACAGGATTTGAACCTGCGACCGCTCGGCCCCCAGCCGAGTGCGCTACCAGACTGCGCCACTCCCCGTGGGGCTTTGCATTCTGACGAATCCGCGCGCCGACGGGTACCCTGCGTTCCGTCGCGGCGGTAGCTCAACGGTAGAGCCTCAGCCTTCCAAGCTGATGACGCGAGTTCGATTCTCGTCCGCCGCTCTCTCGGACGAGCGCATGACGGCGATTCAGGCTGCCCCATTCGCAGCCGATACAGGACAACTCGATGCGCACGGGACCGGCAAGACTGATCGCGATCGCCTGCCTTGCTCTGGTGCTTGGCGCGCTTGGCTTCGCCGGTTGCGGGGGCTCCGCGGACGATGGCGAAAAGAGCCAGCCCGCTTCGCAGTCGAGCGGCTACGTCGCCTGGCCTCTCTTCGGCCGCGTGCCCGAGCGGACGCACTACCTCCCTGCCCACGAGCGGATGCTGGACCCGCCTCTGAGGGAAGCCTGGTCGATCAACACGCACGCGCTGATCGAGTTCCCGCCGGCGATCGCCGACGGCGTCGCCTACGTCGTCAACAAGTACGGCAACGGCAAGGCGGTCCGCCTGCGGGATCACAAGGTGCTCTGGGAACTCAACGTCCACCCGAGCAACAAGGGCAAGCAGATCGACGTCACCGCGCCCGTCTACTACCGGGGGCTCGTCTACGGGGCCTTTCTCGACGGCGACGTCGTCGCGAGGGACGCCAAGACCGGCAAGCGGGTCTGGGTTCGCAGGCTCGATGCGCACCTCGAATCCTCTCCCCTCGCCGTCGACGGAATGCTCTACCTCGGCACCGACACCACCGACGTCG
Source organism: Solirubrobacterales bacterium (assembly GCA_036403715.1). Taxonomy (GTDB): domain Bacteria; phylum Actinomycetota; class Thermoleophilia; order Solirubrobacterales; family 70-9; genus VAYN01. The sequence goes on along the minus strand of DASWQL010000005.1, from coordinate 36,996 downwards.
TCGCCCTGCGCGCCTCCGACGGCAAGACCCGCTGGCGGTTCAACTCGCCCGCAGCGATCAAAGCCAGCCCCAGCTACCACGATGGCCGGGTCTTCGTCGCCGACTACCAGAGCGCGATGTTCGCGCTCGACGCGGCCGGCGGCAAGCCGGTCTGGCGGACCAACACCAGCAAGGTGCCGCCCTATGGCCACGGGGGCTTCTTCTCCTCCCCCGCGATCGCCTTCGGCCGCGTCTACGCCGCCCGCGACGACGGCACCGTCTTCGCCTTCGACGAGAAGACCGGCAAGGTCGACTGGTCATTCGACACCGGCGGCCAGGTCTACGGGTCCCCCGCGGTCGCCCGGGTCCCCGGCACCCCGCCCAGCGTCTACATCGGCTCCGAAAATGGCCGCTTGTTCGCGCTCGACGCCCGCACCGGCAAGCCGCGCTGGCACCACGACGTCGGCGGGCCGATCCCCGGCACGGCGACGGTGATCGGCAACACCGTCTACACCTCGAGCTTCAAGACCCGCGAAACGATCGGCATCGACGCCCGCACCCACCGCAAGACCTTTCACCTGCGCCAGGCGGGCTATACCCCGGTCGTCTCCGACGGCAAGCGCCTCTTTCTGGTCGGCTATTACGAGCTGATCGGTCTTGAACCCACGAAGCGCTAGCCCGACCCCCGAGGAGATCCTTGCCGCGATCGTCGCCGAGGCGGACGACGGCTTCTGCGCGCGCAGCGCCCTCGCGCTCCGCTTCCGCCGGGTCGGGGCGCGGGACCTGCGCAAGGCGATCGCGCGGGCGGTCCGAGCCGGATACGTGCTCGAACGGCGCGGGCCCGACCGGCGGCTCTATCTCGCCCTGAGCAGCGAGGGCTGGGAGCGGTTCAGGGCCGGCCCGCCGGGGCAGAACCCCGCGTAGAGCACGCTGCTCTTGCCCCGGCCATCGCTAGCCTGGCTGGGATGACCGAGGAGGCACTTCCGCCCGGAGCGCACCGGCACGATCACCGCGGGCACACGCACGGCCACTCCCATGGCCTGATCGACGAGAGCATCAAACGATCGCGCGACGGACTGAAGGCGGTCGGCCTCTCGCTGGCCGTGCTGGGGCTCACCGCGCTGGCCCAGACGGCGATCTTCATCGCCAGCGGCAGCATCGCCCTGCTCGCCGACCTGATCCACAACTTCGGCGACGCCGCCACGGCGATTCCGCTGGGGATCGCCTTCCTGCTCCGCTCCCCACGCGCCGAGCGGATCAGCGGCCTCTTCGTCGTCGCGGCGATCTTCGTCTCCGCCTGCGTCGCCGGCTACGAGGCGATCGGCCGCCTGATCCACCCCCAGACCCCCACCCACCTCCTCGCCCTCGCCGCCGCCGGCGCGATCGGCTTCGGCGGCAACTGGGTCGCGGCGATCATCCGCACCCGAGCGGGGCGCCGCCTCGACAGCCCCGCCCTGGTCGCCGACGGCAACCATGCCCGCGCCGACTCCTACGTCAGCCTCGCCGTCATCGCCAGCGCCGCCGTCGTCGCCCTCGGCGTGCCGATCGCCGATCCGCTGATCGGCCTGGGCATCACCGCCGTGATCCTGAAGATCACCTGGGATTCGTGGGAGACGGTGCGGGGACACGAGCACGCCCACTGAATCTTGCGTCGTCAGCCGTGCTGGAGGTCGAACGTATATGTACCAGCGATCCCTCCCCCCGGACGGCTGCCGGGGGGAGGGCTTCGGGTCGAGACGACTAGTCCTCCTGAGTCTCCTGGCCGCCTTGGGCAGCGGCGGGCTCGTCATGGTGCCCGCCCGGACCGTCGCTTTCGACGGCCGACTCGGGACCGTCCGCCTGCTCGGCGTCGGACTCGTTCGAGCCGGCTTCGGCGCCCTGATCGGGCCCGCTCTGGTCACCGGCCTGGACGTTGTCGGTGTCGCCGGAGGACGGCGACTCGCCGATGCCCTGATGCGTCGGCACCTTCGTGACCACCGCGGCGTTCTGTGCCTGGGCGAACGCCGCGCCGCCCACGGCGAGCGCCGCCAGCGCTGCGGCGGTCAACGCCAATTTCCTCAACTTGCTCATGACTTCCCCTTTCCTTGGGTTTGAGTCGCCGATGGTCCGCGGCGCAGATGGGATGGGCATGAAATGAGGGCGCTCAGCGCCTAAAACTTCTGTGAGGACGACTGCCAGAGCTGCTCTGCCGCCAAGCGGCTACTGCTCTCGCAGGATCGAGCCGAGTCGAAGGCGGCGAAGCGAATTGGCCGCGACGGCGCCGGCGAGCAGAGCACCGGCAAGGGCCCCGAGAGCGAGCAGAGCCAGGAAGCCCCAGGGAACCGCGAGATGGTCCGGCGGCGGGTCGAAGACGTGCTGGAGCATCGCGATCAGCATCTCGGCCATCAGCCATCCGAGCACCGCCGCGAGGCCGGCCGCCGCGGCCAGCACGGCGACGGCCTCGGCCCGCACGAAGGCGCCGATGTCCCGCAGGGAGGCGCCGAGGGCGGCCATCGTCGCGAACTCGTGGCGGCGCTCGTTGACGACGACGTTGACGAACAACCACATCGCCGCCGCCGCGAGGACGATCGCGAAGGCCTGCTCGAGGTGGCTGATGCCGGTCAGGTCGACCGTCGTGATCGAGCTGACCGTCTGCACCGCCTGCCGGCGGATGTCTTTGACGGTGACGCCGAAGCCCCTGGTCGCGCTGCTCACCCTGGCGGCGACGGCGGCGGGGTTTTCCGAGGTGCCGGCGAAGACGACGTTGGCGCCGCCCGCCTGGTCGGCACGCTGCAGGTAGCTGAGGTTGGCGACCATGAACGAGTCGCGCGGCGCCGACGGGAACTCCTGGACGGTGCCGACGACGTGGAACGGGACGACGCGGAATTTGCCGCTGCGATGGTTGAGGATCCTCAGCCTCAGCAGGTCGCCGACGTTGAGCGAGTAATCCGTGATCGTCTCTTTGGAGACCAGGATCCCGTCCCGGGTGCTTTCGAGCCGGCTCATCATCGTCTTGGCCCCGCCGCCGATGAAGTAGGAGTCGCGGAGCGTGGTCGCCGAGCCGATCGTCGAGGGTTCGATCCCGAAGGTGTCCTGGAGGTCGGGGCCGACGTAGGCGTAGGAGTGGTCGACCGCGGAGGTCGTGGTTACGCCTTGGACGCCTTCGATCCGCTTCGCCAGCCCTTTCCGGGCGGTCACGCCCGGCGGCGCGGTGGCGCTGACGTTGGCGCCCAGGGTGAGCTGGGCGTCGATCCCGGCCTGCTGGTTGTAGGTGGCCGCGAAGACGCTCATGCTGACGCCGAAGGCGAGCAGCAGGCCGACGAAGACCAGGCCGCGGTTGATCGCCGCTCCGCGGCGCGAGGCGCTGGCGAACAGGAAGGTGCGGCGGTCCGGGCGCCCGCTGATTCGCGCGAGGCGGGCGGCGAACCAGCCGAACGCCTTGCCGCGGAGCCGGACCAGCAGCAGGGTCGCCCCGATCCAGAGCAGCGCCGGCGCGAAGAACATGTAGATCGAGAGCGACAGCGTCGGATTCGAATCGGGATTGACGACGGCGGAGAATCCGGTGCTCGCGGTCAGCCAGTAGATCAGGCCGCTGAGCGCCAGGGCGATGAAATCCAGATAGAGCCGCTGCCAGAGGGGCTTGCGCTCGCGCTCGACGCTGCGGCGGCCGGAGGCCACCGTTTCGGACAGCGAGCGCAGTCCCGTGGCCAACCTCGCCACCAGCCCGCCGACGGTGGCGAGGACGATCGAGATCAGCACGACCGCGACCGCGCGCGACGCGTTGAGGCCGACCGACCCTTCGATCAGGGTCGCGACCGCGACGAAGGCGATCCCCGCTCCCAGCAGGCCGGCGAAGAGGCCGACGATGCTCGATTCGGTCAGCGCCATCGCCAGCAGCTGGCGGCGGCTGGCGCCGCGAGCGCGCAGTAGCGCCAGCTCCTGGCGGTCGCGGTCGACGGTTCCGAGGGCTGCGAGGTAGGCGAGGCCCAGCGCCAGCAGCGCGCCCGGAACCGCGAGCATGATGAACAGGGCCTCTGCATACAGCGCGTCGCCCGATGCGGTTTCGAGCTCTTCGGAGAGGTTGTCGACGAACTGGATCTTCCCCGGGAAGCTGCTTTCGATCGATTTGGTGACCTGACCGGAGCGCTTGAACGCTTCGCTGGGACTGCCGGTGAAGCCGGCGCGGTCGATCTGCGCCTGCACCTGCCACTGCACCCCGGAGACGGTCCCCGGGACCGCGGCGGCGCCGGCGTCGGCGGTGCTCAGCGTCGGCAGGCGGCCGCCGAGGGTCTGGGCGAAGGTCCCGACCGGCAGGATCGCGATGTTGGCCGGGGGCTGGGCCGGTGCCGGCCCGAGCAACGGGTTGAGCGGCTGGAAGAGGACGTCGGGAGCGGTGACCAGGGCGACGCCGCCCACCGTGAAGGTCTGCTTCTGGCCGCCGCCGAGCCGCAGGCGCACGGTGTCCCCGACGCGGGCGCGCAGGGTCGCCGCGAGCTGCTGGTCGAGCACGATCCCGCCCGGCCGCAGACCGCCCCGCAGGAAGCGGAAGGTTTCGATGTGGGACAGGTAGTTCGGCGGCACCGCGAGGATCGCCCCCGCCCCCGCGTCGGTGATCCCGGCCGCGCCGCTGTGGCTGACGCCGGCGAACGGCGCGGTGGCGACGGGCGACGCCTGGGCGACTTCGGGCCGCTTGGATATCTCCGCGGCGAGCGTTCGCGCCTTGCCGTAGTCGGCGACCGGCCCCTGCAGGTCGAGTGGGACGCTGCGCGTCGCCGACGCGGTCATCGTCCGCAGCGAGTGGCCGATGAAGAGGATCATCGCCCCGAGCAGGGCGACGGCGGCGGCGAGCACCAGCGCCTGGGTGAGGGTCTGCCCCGGCCGCCGCCTCAAGCGGGCGAGCCCGAGCTGCAGGGCCGCGCTCATGCCGCCGCCGGAACGACTATGCGGCCGTCGGCGAGGACGATCTCTCTGCGGGCGCGGGCGGCGACGCCGCGATCGTGCGTGGCGATCGCGACGGCGAAACCGAAGCGCTCCTGCAGGGCGTCGAGAAGGTCGAGCACCCGGGTCGCGGTGTCGGAATCGAGGTGCCCGGTCGGCTCGTCGCAGAGCAGCAGTTCCGGCGACTGCGCGAGGGCCCTCGCCAGCGCCACCCGCTGCGACTCGCCACCCGAGAGCTCGGCCGGCAGCGCGGCGCCCTTGTCCGCCAGGCCGACGAGCTCGAGCAGCTCCTCGGGCCCGTTGCGAACCGAGAGTCCGGCCCGCTGGGCGAGCCAGGCCGCGAAGGCGACGTTCTCCAGGGCGCTGAAGGTCGGCAGCAGGTTGGAGCCCTGCAGGACGTAGGCGATGCCGGCGACCCTAGCCCTGGCCCGCGCCGCGGCATCCAGCAGCGACAGCGGCTCGCCCTTCCAGAGCACCTCGCCGGAGCTGGGAAGGAGGAGGCCGCCGAGCAGGTGCAGCACCGTCGTCTTGCCGGAGCCGGACGGCCCGCGCAGGGCGAGGACCTCCCCCGACTCGATCGTCAGATCCACCTCACGCAGGGCGTGGACCTCGGCCTCGCCGGACCCGTAGACGACCGAGGCGCCGCGGCAGGCCGAGAGCTGGGCGACGTCGGCACCGACCACGCTCACCTCACCACCGCCCCATCGCGCAGCTCGATCACCTGGTCCGCCGATCCCGCCACGACGCTGGAATGAGTCACGACCACAACCGCCGACCCGTGGCCGGCGGGAAGCCTTCGCAGCGCCGTCAGCACGATCTGCTGGTTGGCCGCGTCGAGCTCTCCGGTCGGCTCGTCGGCCAGGATCAGCGGCGCTCGGCGCGCCACCGCGGCGGCGATCGCGACCCGCTGCTGCTCGCCGCCCGACAGCGCCCTCGCCCGATGGCCGGCACGCTCTGCCAGCCCGAACTCCTCCAGCGCCTCGGCGGCGCGCTCAATCGGCGCCTCGACCCCTGCCAGCCGCAGCGCCACGACGACGTTCTCCTCGGCACTCAGCGTCGGCCAGAGATTGCCGCTCTGAAAGACGATGCCGACCCCCCGGGCCCGGTAGTCGGCGAGCTCGGCCTCGCTCTGCGTGACCAGCGAGGAGCCGAGGCTGCGCACGTCGCCGGCCGATGCCCGGTCGAGACCGGCCGCCAGCGCCAGCAGCGTGCTCTTGCCGCAGCCGGAGGGACCGAGGATCGCGATCGTCTGCCCGGCGCGGACCTCGAGATCGACCCCGCGCAGGGCGACCGTCTCCACCGGGCCGGAGCGGTAGATCTTGAAGACGTCGTGCATCTCCAACGCCGGCCACTGCGGCGGCGCCTGCTCGAGCTCGGGCTCGCGGTAGAGGCTCTCTACTGCCATTTGAAGCTTTCGCTGATCATCCGGTAGGCGTCGACGTTGTCGACCCCGACGGGCGTTCCGAGGTCCACGGTCGCGACCTTTCCGCCCTTCCCGTAGAGGTAGCGATCGACCGTCAGCTGCAACCTCTTGCCGGTGACGGGATCGGGAGCGCTGAGCCGCGTGTAGGTGACTTTCACCACGGGAGCGCCGTTGATCGTCAGCTGTTCCGGCGAGCTCGAGTGCACGGTCGGGTCGCTCTTGTGCATCTGTTTGATGCCGGCGAGGGTCGAAGCCCTGCTGGGCGCCGGGCCCTTGGCGACGGCGATGTGGACCACGTTCGCCTTTTCCTCGAAGGTGACGTCGCTCCCCGACCCCTTGCGCGCCCAGCCCTCGGGATAGCGAACCGAGTAGCCCGAGGTCGGATCTTTGAAGACGAGGAAGGTCTGGTTGTCGGGAATGTCGCCGGTCGCCGCCGACTGCGCCTCGCTCGGCGCCGCTTCCGCTTCGGTCCCGGCCGCCGCGCTTTCCGCGCTGCTCGGGGTGCTTTCGGACGTGCCCTGTTCGGTCGCACCCGAATTGCCACCGCCGCAGCCGGCCACCAGCAGCACCAATGCCGCGAGGGCGCTCAATCCAACGATCATCCTGGCCTTCACGAAGCCTCCTTCGCCGAGTTTCACCATTCCACCCGAAGGTGTAACGGGCGCAGATGAGACCCCGATGAGAGCGCTAGTGGCCCCGGGGTGGAAGCGTCAGCCAGACGTCGGCGCCGCCTTCCTCGCGGTTGGCGGCGTGGGCCTCGCCGCCATGCGCGCGGGCGACGGTCCGCACGATCGCCAGGCCGAGCCCGCTTCCCCCGTCGCGCCGGGCCGAGGCGGCGCGGCTGAAGCGCTCGAACGCGCGCTCGAGGAACTCACGAGGAAATCCCGGGCCCTGGTCGACGACATGGACCTCGGCCTTTCCGTCGCTCACGGCGGCGCTCAGCGAGACGCGCCCGGACCCGTAGCGCAGGGCGTTGTCGACCATGCTCCCGATCGCCTGATCGAGCCGCAGCCGGTCGGCTTCGATCACGACCGCCGAGCCATCGACGTCGATCGCTCGCCCTTCAACCTCGGCCCGGCGAGAAAAGCGTCTTCGGACACCCTCCAGGGCCTCTGTCAGCTCGACGCGTGCGATCCGAAGCGGCAGTTCGCCCCGGTCGGTCTGGGCGATGGTGAGGAGATCCTCGGAGAGCTGGGTGAGCCGGTCGGTCTCCTCCGCCGCCGACTCCAGAGCCGCCCGCAGCTCCTCGGCGGAACGTCCTTCGCCAAGGGCAAGCTCGAGCTCGGTCCGAAGGATCGCGAGGGGCGTTCGCAGCTCGTGGCTGGCGTCGGCGACGAAGGAGCGCTCGTGCTCGAGCGCCTCGGCCAGACGCTCCAGCATTTCGTTGAGCGTCATCCCCAAGCGGGCCACCTCGTCGTGGGTCTGGGGGACCGGCAGGCGTTGGTCCGGCCGCGCCGCCGAGACCTTCGCCGCCCTCGCCCTCATCGCCTCGACCGGGTGAAGTGCCGCTGCGGCGACTCCATAGGCGGCCAGCGAGGCGAGGATGAGCGCCACCGGGCCGCCGACCAGCAGCAACTGCAGCAGGTCCTGCAGCGACTCGTTGCGGTCTTCGATCGAGGTCCCGACCACCACCACCCGCTCCTGGCCCCGAGCGCGCACCGGCATGGCCAGCAAGCGGGACTGATCCGGAAGACCCGGAAGCGGGCCTCGATTGACGATCAGAGGTTCGTGCAGCGCCCTCCGCAACTCGCCGGCCGAGAGCAGGACCTGGTTGCCGATGGCCGGCGAGGCGTCGGAGACCCGACCGCTTGGCGAGAGCACCTCGGCGAAGCTCTCGGTCGGGCCGACGAGTTTCTGCCGGCCCTCGCTGAGTCCGGAATCCACCTCCTTGACCAGGGCGACGAGGTCGCCTGCACGGGAACGCAGGCCCGAGTTGATGGTGTTGTCGAGCTCGGCGCTGAAGCGGACGTAGACGAACGCTCCCGTGGCGCCCAAGACCACCGCCATCACCGCGGCGAAGACCAAGGTGACGCGGAGGCGGATCGAGAGGCGGCTCAGCGGCCTCCATCCTTTCGCAACCGGTAGCCGGCGCCACGGATCGTCTCCAACGAGGCGACCCCGAACGGCAGATCTATCTTGCGCCGCAGGTACCGCATGTAGACCTCGACCACGTTGGAGCGATGTTCGTAGTCGTACTCCCAGGCCTGGTCGAGCAACTGGGTGCGGCTGAGGACGGCGCCCGGATTGCGCATGAACGTCTCCAGCAGCGCGAACTCCTTCGCCGAGAGCTCGATCTCCTCCTCCCCGCGCCAGACCTGATGGGTCGCCGGGTCGAGGCGCAGGTCGCCGACTTCGACGATCGAGGGCCGCTCGGCCTGGCCGCGGCGAGCCAGGGCCCTGAGCCGGGCCAGCAGCTCGGCGAAGGAGAAGGGCTTGGTCAGGTAGTCGTCAGCACCGCCGTCGAGACCGGCGATGCGATCCTCGAGCGCTCCGCGGGCGGTCAACATCAGCACCGGCGACCATACCCCGTCCAGGCGAAGCCGCCGGCAGGTCTCGAAGCCGTCGATGCCCGGAAGGATGACGTCGAGGACGACCGCGTCGTAGGCGCAGGCGCCCGCCAACAGGATCGCCTTCTCGCCGGTCTCGGCGACATCGACCGTGAGGCCCTGCTCCACCAGGCCGCGGCGGATCAGCGCCGCCATCTTCACCTCGTCCTCGACGACCAAGACGTGCATGCCGACACGATTACCGCCAAAGATGAAAATCAGATGAGAGCCGGGTTATGCGGTAGCGGGCACCGCCTCGGTCGGATATCCCAATTCGGAGATCCGGTGCGGCAGGTCGACGTGCAGCCAGTGAGAGAAATGAGCCGGCGGAGTCTCGAGGATGATCTCGCCGTAGTCCCCGCTCTCCAGCTCTTCGACGATGTCGTCGTAGGCGTTGGGGCTGTTGGCGACCCGCCCGGTGACCGACGCGCCCGCCTCCCCCTGGATCAGTGGCAGCACCTTCGCCAGCAGGGCGTCGCCGTCGCTGGTAACGGGGCTGTTGCGATCGAATGCCAGGTGGTCCGGGTTGGGAACGAGAACGAAGAAGGTCACGGGCCCGGCGGCCGCTCGGCGCCGCACCGCCTCCAACAGCGACGGGCTCGCCTCGACCTTGTTGGGCACGACGAGGATGGCGCCCCCGTCGCCAGGCAGCGCGCGGCGGGCTGCGGCCAGCGGGCCGGAGCGGATCACGTCACGCTTGGTGACCGCCAGGTAGATCACCAGGGCGAGGATCGTGCTGAGGAAGATGATGCTGGTGAGAACCGTGCCGAGGCCGAGGCCTCCTTCTTCAGTCGGCGAGGCCAGGTAGTCGCCGATCGAGGCTCCCAGGGGCCGGGTGAGGATGTAGGCGAGCCAGAAGGAGAGGATCGCGTTCATCCGCAGGCCGAAATGGGCGATGGCCACCACCGCGATCGCTCCGGCGAAGATGCCGACCGACGGCAGGTAGCCGAGTTCGAGCTGCTCGGCGAGGAAATCGCCGGCGGAGGTGCCGAGGGCGAAGGTGAAGAGGATCGCCAGCCAGTAGAAGGCCTCGCGCCGAGTGGTGACGATCGTGTGGATCGAGAGGGTCCTCTCGCTCGCGTACCAGCTGGCGAAGACCACGGCGAGGATCGCGGCGAAGCCGATCGTCGTCGTTTCCAGTTCGACCCCGAGGTTGTCGACGAGGTTGTCGCTGAAGAGCGTTCCGACGACGCTGATCAGAACGACGGCGAGCCAGTAGACGCCGGGGATGTATCTCCTGGTCCTGAACTGGACGACCAGGACGGCGATCAGGAGCGCACCCATCACGTAGGTCGTGTTGGTCAGGCCGAGGCCGAGGTTTTCGTTCAACAGGTCGGCGGCCGTCTCCCCCACCGTCGTGCAGAGGATCTTGATCACCCAGAAGTAGAGGGTGATCTCCGGGACCTTGTTCAGCATCTGACGACCGACGGACCTGGCCGATCCGGTCGTGGAAACGTGCGTCGGTGAAGTCTGAGCGGGGTTCATGGCGCGGCAGTGTCTTGTACGGCGCTAAATCGGAGATGAGAGCCGGCTCGTCAGTCGCCGGCGACGTCGCGGCGCAGGAAGACGAGCCCGGCGGCGATCAGCGCCGGCACTCCGTAGATGGCGCAGACCCAGGCGGCGCGAACGATCGGAGCCCAGTCGATCGGCGAGCGCAGAAGCCCCTGCCAGGCGTTGTACTGCGTGCTCAGCAGGTACGGGACGAGGCCTTCGAGTCCCGGCAGGATCGCGATCAGCTGGATCAGCAGGGTGAACATCAGGGTGCCGACGATCGCCGCGGCGCTGTTGCGGAAGAGGGTCGAGAAGAGCAGGCCGATGCAGGCGATCGCGGCGATCGGGATCAGGTAGACCGCGAGGCTGGCGCCGACCAGGACCAGGCCTTCCATTGCCGAGACGCGCGTCCCGGAGAGGCTGACGATCGAATTGAAGCCGGAGGCGAGGATGCCGGCGACCAGGGCGACGATCCCGGAGAGGGCGATCGCCGCCACCGCGTAGGTGAAGGTCGCCAGGGTCTTGCCGGCGAAGATCTGATGCCGCTCGACCGAGCGCGTGAGGATCGTCTTCAGGGTCTGGTTGCGTTCCTCGGCGGCGACTATGTCGCCGGCGACCAGAGCGGTGATCAGGGGAAACATCCAGACCGAGCCGAACAGCAGCAGGACCAGCGGCACCGCCAGCCCGGTGTCGTGGACATAGCGGCCGAAGGCGACGTCGTTTGGAGTTTCGCCGCGGACCACCATGGCGACGACGAAGATGATCGGGACGAGGGCGGCCGCCCCGAGACCGAGGAAGGTGCGCTTCTGGGAGCGCAGCTTGCGCAGCTCCCAGCGGTAGACGGTCAGGGTCCCCGGGTTCACGCCGCCTCCTCGAGCGCCGGGTCGACCGGTTGCGGGGCCCCCGAGGTCTCCCCCTCGGTGAGCCTGAAGAAGAGGTCCTCGAGCGTCGCGTGACGGGGACTGAGCTCGCGGATCAGGGCTCCCGCCTCGACCAGCGCCAGCGAGAGCGCGCCGACCGTGTCCGCGCTCTCGGCGCCGAAGGCCAGCCCGCCGTCGACGCCGGCGCGGACCTCCGAGATGCCCGCCTGGGCCTCGGCGACCCTGCGCGCCAGCTCGTCGTCGCTGCTTCGCAGCAGGTAGCCGCCGCCCGCCTGGCGCCGCAGCTCGGCAAGCGAGCCCTGGTAGGCGACACCGCCCTGGCGGACGATTGCCACCCGGTTGCAGAGCTCTTCGACCTCGGTCAGCAGGTGGCTGGACAGCAGCACCGTCATGCCGCGGGCGGAGAGGTCCCGGATCAGGTCGCGCATGTCGCGCATCCCCGCCGGATCGAGGCCGGTGGCCGGCTCGTCGAGCAGCATCAGACGCGGCTCGCGCAGCAGCGCCGCGGCGATCCCGAGCCGCTGGCGCATCCCGTGGGAGTAGGTGCCGACGCGGTCCTTGGCGCGAGTGGCGAGGCCGACGATCTCCAGCGCCTCCTCGATCCTGCCCGCCGCACCGTCCCCGTCGAGCGCCGCGAGCAGGTCGAGATTGGTGCGGCCGCTGAGATACGGATAGAAGGACGGCGCTTCGACGAAGCCGGCGACGCCCTCCAGCGCCCTGACGCTGAGCTGCGGGTCGCGGCCGAAGAGCCGAACGCTGCCGGCGCTCGGGCGGATCAATCCCAGCATCATCCGCAGCGACGTCGTCTTGCCGGCACCGTTCGGCCCCAGGTATCCGAAGACGTCGCCGGGCTCGACCGTCAGGTCGACGTTGTCCACCGCGACGAGATCGCCGTAGGTCTTGCTGAGCCCCCTTACCTCGATCGGTGCCTTCTCCGCCACCGGCTCAGAGCGCCCTCGCCGCGGCCTCTGCCGTGGCCGCAGGCACCGACCCGACGACGACGTAGTCGACGCCACCGCGAGTGAACCGCAGCGCGGTGCCGAGGGCGGTTTCGAGCTCTTCGCCTTGAGCGCCGTCGATCGATACCTTCGGCAGGCTGAAGCCGCCTTCTGCCGGTTGCGGACCGCCCGCTTCGCTCGCCGACTCGATCACCGCGATGCCGCCGGGCCCTTCGCCGTAGGTGACGAGCGCCGCACTACTGCCGTCGACTTCGATGCTCCGGACTTCGTCCCGCGGCAACCCCGTGAGCGATTCGGGCGCGACCAGCTTGAAGTCGACGCTGCTCTTGACGGCATCGAGTCCCACCTTCGAGCTCGGCTCCTGCTGCCCGGCGCCGGATTCGCCCGGCGGACTGAGGTCGACCACCTTCGCCCCTTCCGGTGGCGAGATTTCGAATACCGACGCGGGGACGGCTTCCAAGGAGACTTCGGTCGCCTCGAGCTGCAGGACCGGCGAGCTGTCGGCGCTGGAGTAGACCGCGGCGCGAAGCGGCGTGCCGTTTTCCGCATCCCAGGCGATCTCGGCGGCCCCGAGCAGGCCGCCGTCGTGCTCCGGCGTGACGCGCACGGTGTAGGTCGGCCGGCCGGCGACGTCGGACGGCGTCGCGCCGCTGAGGTCGGCGTGCTCTTCGAGCTCGGCGATCCCGGCTTCGATCTGTCCCAGCCCAGGGACGGACTGGTCGCCGGAGGCAGACCCCTTCCCTTCTTCGGGCAGGGTGCCTTCGTAGACGGTTTCCGAGCCGCCGTCGTAGAGCTGGAAGTGCCGGCCGATGACCAGCAGCTGCGTGTCGCCGCCGCCGCCGACTTCGGACTGCAGCTCGAGGCGGAGCTTGCCGCCGCCTTCGGGAGAGGCCCAGAGGCGACCCGAGGCGCCGGCGAGAAGCGGGTCGGCGCCTTCGATGCTCGCGGAGCTGACGAGGTGGTTGGTGAACTTGATCCGGGCGCTGATGCCCGGCGGGCTCGGCCCCCCGAGGGCGTCCTGGACGGCGTTGGCGAGCGGCTTCGGCGCCGGCTTCGGGCCGCTCCCTTCCGTCGCCGTCGCGACGGCCACGATTCCGATCGCAGCAGCGAGGGTGAGCGCGCAGATGACCCACAGCCTTCGGGTCGAGATGCGACGAAGAGCGGACACGGCGGACCTCCTTTGGGGCATTGAATGCGGCCGATCTGGCGAGACGTCCTGAAATAACTCTGACACGCCGAGATCGCCGGCCCGAAGGAGGCTGCGCGCCTTGCGCGGGCGCGACTCTCATCTTTTCTTCAGGAAGCCCTGGGACGCTTCGCCGATGGCTCTCGCTCGGACCGAGCGTCGTCACCGGCCGATCCCACTGTGGCGCCGAGCGCGGAGAATCCTGTTGTTCGCGGCGATTCTCGGCCTGGTGCCGGCCGGGATCTCCTACCTGCAGGCAATGACCGAAAAGCACAACGTCGGCCTCGGGGTCTCCAGCGTCGAGTGGCTGCGCCAGAACGGCGGCAACTCGTTGGTCTCTCAGATCGAGAATTGGTACTACACCCTCAACGCCCCGGAAAAGGGCGGTCCGCCGCTGCGCTCACTGCCTCGAGTCGGAGCGACCGCCGCGGAGGGGCCCCGGGAACTGGTGCGGAAGGCCGCGTACCTGCCGCCGAGGGTGGCGCCGATCATCCACCCCGCGCTTCCCGGCGAGGGCGTCTGGAAGCCGGCGGCGTCGGGGGCCGGATCGCGACCAGCGGTCCTGCTCACCAGCTTCCGCAGCGACCCCGAATACCCGCAGTTCGTCGCCGGTGTCGCCTGGATCGATTCCTCCCTCACCCACCTCGAATACATGCCTGGTCTGGTGGAGCCTCCCGAACCCCTCGCGCACCGTGGCTCCGGGGAGGTCCCGCCCAGCCGGCGCGGAGGCCTGGTCGCTACCTTCAACGGCGGCTTCCCGCTCGAAACCTCGAATGCCGGCCTCGTATACCGGGGCAGGGTCAGGGAAGCGATGGTCAACGGGATCGCGACCCTGGTCGAGTACCGCGACGGACGGGTGGACCTCGTTCGCTGGCATCACGGCTCCGGCGCCCCGGCCGACGTCTGGTTCGCCAAGCAGAACCTGCCGCCGATCGTCTACGAAGGCCGCCTCAATCCCAACCTGAGCGACGGTGCCGAATGGGGAGACACCGTCAACAACGCGATACGGGTCTGGCGCTCGGGCCTTGGCATCGATCGCCGCGGCAACCTGATCTACGCGGCGGCGAACTATCAGACCGTCGAATCGCTGGCGAAGATCCTGCAGCGAGCCGGTGCGGTCCGCGCCCTGGAGCTCGACATCAACGAAGACTGGACCAGCTTCATCAGCTACCGCCATCCCGGAGGCGTCGAACCGAGCAACCTGCTGCCGGAAATGTTTCGCTCGCCCGAACGCTATTTGACCCCGGACGAACGCGATTTCTTCGCCGTCCGCCTCCGCGCCGGGAGCCGCTGGTGAGGCCGCCGCGGGAGGTTTCGCCGGCCGCCGCCGCGCGCCGAGCCCTGCTCGCCGACCTGCTCGCCGCAATCGGGCTAGCCCTCCTTGGCTTCCTTCTCGCCGCCGGAATCGGGATCGTCGGATTCGTCGCGCTGTTGGTACTGGTTGTGATCGTCGCCTGGATAGGCGTGGAATCGATGATTCGGGCCATCCTGCACTCTTAGAGAATTCTCATTCCGCTCTTAGCTGCCGTTGCCTTAGCTGGGCCAAGGTCGGCGGCATGGATAGCCACGAAAAGCGAGATCGCAAGCGCCTGGCCGAACATCGCCTCGATGCTCAGCGACGCCGCTTGGGGGTGCTGCGCAACCGCGTCGTCGCCGTAACGATCGCCACCTTCGTGCTGCTTTGGTGCGTCATCTTCGTCCAGCTGGCCACCGGCAACGACCCCGTCCTCGGACAGACCTCGGCTGCCGCCAAGCGTGGGGCTGAAGCAACGAGGGCGCGCGAAGTCGAAGGCGTGGCGACGGATGCCGAACCTGAAGCAACGGAAGCGGAAGCCGAAGCGACGGAACCAGAAGCGGAGGCCGAAGCCGAAGCGCTGGAAGCGGAAGCGCTGGCCGAAGCCGAAGCACGGGCTCAAGCCGAAGCCGAAGCGATCGAACTCGAAGCGGTGACGACCGGGCAGTCGTGAGCGGCGAAGCCAAACGCGCCTTCGATTGCTTCGGCGGCACGGTGACGATCCACGTCGGCGGCTCCGCCGGCGGTCGCGGCCCCGAGCAAGCGATTGCGCGTGCTGAGGCCTTCCTGCTCGAGGCGCACGGCCGCCTCTCCCGCTTTCTGCCGGAGAGCGAGCTCTCGCGGCTCAATCGCGACCCGCGGGGCACGGTCCCGGCGAGCGCGACGATGCTCGAGCTGGCCGCTGCCGTGCGTCGCGCCGGCTCGCTCAGCGAGGGGCTGGTCGACGGCACCCTCCTCGACGAGCTCGAGCGGGCGGGCTACCGCGACTCGATGGCGCCAGGGCCGAGGTCGCCGGCGTCGCCGCGGGCGACGGCGCCGCACAACCGCGCAGAGGCCGCAGCGGACCCGGCTCGCCGCTGGAGCAGAATCTCCGTCGATCGCGCCCGTGGCACCGTCTCGCGGCCGCCCGGAGTGAGGATCGACAGCGGCGGCGTCGGCAAGGGGCTGCTCGCCGACCTCGCCGGCGCGGCTCTGCGCGAGCATCCGCGCTACGCGGTCGACTGCTGCGGCGACATCCGCATCGGCGGCAGCGATGGCCGGGCGCGGAAGGTGCTCGTAGAGGACCCCTTGGGCGGTCCGCCGATTCACTCGCTTCGGGTCAGCGACGGCGCCGTGGCGACGAGCGGGATCGACCGACGCAGCTGGCTCGGGCCCGACGGCGAGCACGCGCACCACCTGCTCGATCCCTTCACCGGCAGACCCGCCTTCACCGGCGTCGTCCAGGTCACCGCGGAGGCGCCCAGCGCCTTCCTCGCCGAGGTCTACGCCAAGCAGGCGCTGCTCTCCGGACCGCAGTCGGCGCCCGCTCGACTCCCGTTCGGTGGCGTCGTCGTGCTCGCGGACGGCGTCGTCGAAGTCGTCGATCGGACGCCGGCCCGGACGTCGACCCCGGCGACGGCGGCGACGACTTGAACGCCGCCCCGCACCTCTTCTGGATCACCAGCCGCGCCGCCGGCGGTGCGGCGCTGCTGCTCTCCAGCGCCGCCGTCGCCCTGGGCTTGATGATGGCCTCGGGGGCGAAATCCGTCAGCAAGCGCGATCTGCGGGCGGTCCACGAGGCACTTTCGCTCGCCACCCTCTCGATGGTCGCTCTGCATGGTGTCTCCCTGCTCGGCGACGCCTGGCTGCATCCAGGCCTCACCGGCATCTCGATTCCCTTCGCCGGTGCCTACCGGCCGATTTGGACCGGACTGGGAATCGTCGCCGCTTACGGCCTCGCTGCCCTCGGGCTCTCCTACTACCTCCGCAACCGGATCGGCGCCGCCCTCTGGCGCCGTGCCCACCGCCTCACCGCTGCCTTCTGGCTGCTCGCCGTCGCCCACACGATCGGCGCCGGCAGCGATGCGACCGAGTGGTGGTTCCTGGCCCTCAGCACCGCCGCCGTGGTGCCCGTGACGGTGCTGCTGGCCGCTCGCTGGCTGGGAGCGGACACTGAGAGCGAAGGTGGCGCGGCAGCCCGCAGGCCGCCCGGCGCCGAGCCTCCCGTTATGGAGTCACGGTGATGAAGAACGCGGCGGCGCCGCCTATCCGGTGCGGTCGGAATGGGATTGCTCGCCCGACTCGCCTTCTTCGCCGATCGAGAAGAACCAGATCAGGAGTCCCGTGGCTAGCGCCATCCCACCCCCGGTGTAGGCCACAGCGATCACGGCCTCGTGAGATTCCCGGATGATGGCTCCGGCGACGAGGATCGCGGCGACGTTGATCGCGAACAAGAAGGCGCCGAGGGCGAGGACGCCGAGCCGCAACGTCAGCCTCGAGGCCGCGTAGATCACCACTCCGTTGACGACGCCCACCACAAGCGCCGTTCCCAAGGCGGCGCCCGGCCCGTCCAGCGTGAACGACCCCAGCATCTGGGAGAACCCGAGCAGCACAAGGCCGTTGAGAACCACCGCCACGGCCACCGCGATCGCGACCCGCCCCGGCGAGTCGATACTCCTCATGAGTCTGCGAGTAGGCCGGATTGCCCACCGCGTCCACGCATGCGGACTACGGACCACCTCGGGGCTGCTCGCCTGAGGCCTCGAACAGCACCTCGAAGCGTCCGCAGAGCCGAGTCCGGGTCGAGGACGCTGGTCTTGGCACTCGGCCGAACCGATGGTCCCAACGACCATCTC
This sequence comes from Solirubrobacterales bacterium, assembly GCA_036403715.1. GTDB lineage: Bacteria > Actinomycetota > Thermoleophilia > Solirubrobacterales > 70-9 > VAYN01. The sequence continues at coordinate 19,486 of DASWQL010000005.1, read as the reverse complement.
AGGGGATTGGGATTGCCCAGGGCGAATGGAAGGGTAAGTCGAACGGGGCAGCCAGGACTCGAACCTGGAATCGCCGGTTTTGGAGACCGGTGCCTTAGCCAGTTGGGCCACTGCCCCGAGGAATCGGATCGTAACGAGCGGCGGGGGCGCGCGGCGGCAGTGCGGGCGGAGGGACTCGAACCCCCACGGGCCGAAGCCCACCAGGACCTAAACCTGGCGCGTATTCCAATTCCGCCACGCCCGCGTGGCTGACCCGACCGGGCCTTAACCCACGGCAAATGCCGCGATGTCGCCAGGGGATTCTATGATCGAATGCGTGGCGGTAGGAGAGCTGAGGCCGGGTTACGAATTGTGGCGGCCGAACCGGGAGAAGGCCGGGTCGATCACGACCAAGTTCGTGATCGTCCTGCTGCTTCTCGCGACGGCGGTGCTGGCGGCCGTGATCACGGTCGGCGGCTGGTCGCTGCTGAAGGGCGGCAGCGGCATGGGCGCCGTCTGCGCGATCTACGCGATCCTCTACGCCTTCTTCGCCTTGCTCGTCGCCCGCTGGAGCCGCGGGATCCTGCCGGTGGCGGCGGCGCTGTCGATGATCCTGGCGATCTTCTGCGCCGTCGGGGCCAATAGCTGGTTCGCCCGCGATAAGGCCGGGTTCGACGAAGCGCTCCTGCCCTCCTCGCTGCTCGGACTGCTTGTGATCGTCCTCGGCCTGCTGCAGATCGTCCTCATCGCCTTCGCCCTCTACGGCTTCAACCAGGAATGGCACGTCGAGGAGGAGCGGCCGATCGGGTCCGGCGAGGACTACGGCGCCGCGCCAGGCGACGGCGCCCCGCAGCCGGCCTGACCCGGCCCGATTCGAGACGGCGGCGACGGGGCGAGCGTCACTGCCGCGATGCCGGAGGTGGGACTCGAACCCACAAGCCCGCAAGGGCAATCGATTTTGAGTCGATCGCGTATGCCAATTCCGCCACTCCGGCGCCCGCTGAACCATAGAGGCGCCCGAAATAGACTGGCTGCGTGAGCGGGACTGCCGACAAGCTCTGGGAGCCATCGGCCGAGCTGGTCGAGCGTTCGCGCCTTACCGAGTTCATGGATTGGCTGCGAGCCCAGCGCGGGCTCGACTTCGCCGGCTACGACGAGCTCTGGCGCTGGTCGGTCGACGACCTCGACGGCTTCTGGTCGGCGATCTGGGATTTCTTCGACGTCCAGGCCGACGGCGACCCGGCCCCGGTGCTGGCGTCCCGTGAGATGCCGGGCGCGAGCTGGTTCCCAGGCGCCCGCCTCAACTACGCCGAGCACGTCTTCGCCGGCAAGGACGAGGCCGAGACGGCGATCCTGCACAGCTCCGAGCTGCGCCAGCTCGACGAGCTCAGCTGGGGTGAGCTGCGCGAGCAGGTCGCGGCCGCCGCAGCCGGTCTGCGGGGGCTCGGCGTCGAGCGCGGCGACCGCGTCGTCGCCTACCTGCCGAACATCCCTGAGGCGATCGTCGGCTTCCTCGCCGCCGCCTCGATCGGCGCCGTCTGGTCCTCGTGCTCGCCGGACTTCGGCCCCGCCAGCGTGATCGACCGCTTCGCCCAGATCGAGCCGAAGGTGCTGCTCGCTGTCGACGGCTACCGCTACGGCGGCAAGGATTTCGACCGTCGCGACACCGTCGCCGCGCTGCAGGAGGCGATGCCCAGCCTCGCTGGGACGGTCGTCCTCCCCTACCTCGACCCCGAGCCGGACCTCTCGGCGCTCGACCGCACCAGCCGCTGGGACGACTTCCTCGCCGCGGGCGCCGGCTCCCAGCTCTTCTTCGAGCGCGTCCCCTTCGACCACCCGCTCTGGGTCCTCTACTCCTCCGGAACGACCGGGCTGCCGAAGGCGATCGTCCAGGGGCAGGGCGGAATCCTGCTCGAGCACCTGAAGAAGCTGAACCTCCACGTCGACGCCCACCCCGGCGACCGCCTCTTCTGGTTCACGACCACGGGCTGGATGATGTGGAACTTCCTCGTCTCCGGGCTGCTGTCCAAGGCGGCGATCGTGCTCTACGACGGCAACCCCGGCTTCCCCGACATGACCGCGCTCTGGGACCTCGCCGAGCGCGCCGGCGTCACCATGTTCGGGACCAGCGCCGCCTACATCGCCGCCTGCATGAAGGCCGGGGTCGAGCCCGGCGCCGGCCGCGACCTCCGGGCCCTGAAGTCGGTCGGCTCGACCGGCTCCCCCCTCTCCCCCGAGGGCTTCGACTGGATCTACGAGCACATCGGCACCGACACCTGGCTGTTCTCGACCAGCGGCGGCACCGACCTCTGCACCGCCTTCGTCGGCGGCGTGCCGCTGCTGCCGGTCTACCGCGGCGAGATCCAAGCGCGGGCGCTGGGCGCCGCCGTCGAGGCCTGGGACGAAGAGGGCCGGTCGGTGATCGGCGAGGTCGGCGAGCTGGTCGTCACCGAGCCGATGCCCTCGATGCCGATCTACTTCTGGGGCGACGCGGACGGCTGCCGCTACCGCGAGAGCTATTTCGAGATGTTCCCCGGGGTCTGGCGCCACGGCGACTGGCTCGAACTGACGCCGCGCGGCACCGCGGTCATCTACGGCCGCTCCGACTCGACGATCAACCGGGGCGGCATCCGCATGGGCACCAGCGAGATCTACCGCGCCGTGCTCTCGATCGAGGAGATAGTCGACGCGCTGGTGGTCGACCTGCCGCGGCCGGGCACCGACGGTTGGATGCCGCTGTTCGTCGTCCTCCGCGAGGGCGCCGAGCTCGATTCCGAGCTGCCGCGGGAGATCGCCCGGCGGGTGCGCGAGCGCTGCTCCCCCCGCCACGTCCCCGACGAGGTCTTCCAGATCGCCGAGGTCCCGCGCACGCTCAGCGGCAAGGCGCTGGAGGTGCCGGTGAAGCGGATCCTGATGGGGACGTCGGTGGAGCAGGCGGTCAGCCGCGACGCGCTCGCCAACCCGGCGGCGCTCGACTACTTCGTCGAGATGGCGGCGAGGCTCGGGAGTCCGGCCTAGTCCGGGGAGCCCGGTCCAGCCGTCCGCGGAGCCCGGCGCGGCCTACCCACGCTGCCAGTCGACCGGCCCGGCCCGCAGCACGTGGGCGCCGAGCGGGCGTCCCAACACCTCTTGCACCGCGCGTGAGGCCTCGAGCAGGCGCGCCAGGTCGATACCGGTGTCGACTCCCATCTCGTGCAGCATCGAAACCACGTCCTCGGTCGAGACGTTGCCGGTCGAGCCGGGCGGCACAGGGCAGCCGCCGAGCTCGCCGAAACTGGACTCGAACGACTCGACGCCCTCTTCCAGCGCCGCGACGACGTTGGCGAGTCCCTGGCCGCGGGTGTTGTGGAAGTGGGCGGTGAGCTCGACACCGGTCAGGCGCTCGCGCGCGGCGGCGAAGAACTCGCGCACCTGGCGCGGGTTCGCCATCCCGGTCGTATCGCCGAACCCGACCTCCTCGCAACCGGCGGAGGCGAGGCTCTCGGCGAGCTCGAGCACATGCTCGACTGGGACCTCTCCCTCGTACGGGCAGCCGAACGAGGTGGCGATCACGCCCTCCCGCCGCAGCCCGGCCTCGCCGGCGGCCGCGAGCGTCGCCTCCAGCCCGGCGATCGACTCCTCCACCGAGCGGTTGACGTTGTGGCGGTTGTGGGTCTCCGAAGCCGAGAGGAAGACGCTGACCTCGTCGAATCGATCCCGCATCTCCAGCGCCCGCTCCAGCCCGCGCTGGTTCGGGATCAGGACCGAGAAGGAGACGCCCTCGCGCCGCTGCATGGCACCGAGCACCTCGGCCGCGTCTGACAGCTGCGGGATCACGTCGGGGCGGACGAAGGCAGTGACCTCGATTCGCTTCAGCCCGCTCGCCGAGAGCATGTCGATCAGCCGCACCTTGTCGCCGGTGGAGATCGTCTCCGGCTCGTTCTGGAAGCCGTCCCGTGGCCCCACCTCGCGGATACGGACTCTGTCGGGGAGCTCATTCATCGGCGATCAAGCTTATGGGCGCGAACGGTGGCGGCGAGCACTCCGCGCACGTAGTCGGGTTCGTAGTAGATCTGCTCGTGTGTGAAGCGCAGCTGGATCATCCCTGCGGCGGTGTGCGCCTGGTCGCGCCGCCGGTCCTTCGCCTGCTGAGCGGGGGTGCGGTGATGACGCAAGCCGTCGGTCTCGACGACGAAGGCCAGGTCCGGCCAGAAGAAGTCCACCTCGAAACCGTTGACCCACTGTTTCGTCAGCGGCAGCGGCAGTCCGACCTGCGCCGTCATCGGCAGGAAGAGGCGCTCGAGCTCGGAGCGGGTGAGCCTGAAGGTCCGCCGGTCGAGCATGGTGCGGAGAGGTTTGACCCCAGGCTCGCAGCGATGTGCTTCCAACGCAACCCGCAGAGCTGGGGGATTGATCAGGTCGAGTCGATCTGCCTCGTTGACGGCCCGCTCCACCAGTCGTGGCTTCAGAGTCGCGGCGAGATCGACCACCGTCTGCACTATGCCCGTGACCGGGACGCCGTCTCGGCTCGTGAGATTGTCCTCGGCCAGAGTCGGACGCCGATACACGTGCAGGCCCGGCCGCCGTCGAGGCGTCGCCATCCGCGCGGTGATCTCGATCCCTCGATGCTCGCTCTCCACGCCCCACAGAGCGGCGGCACTCCCGTGACTCAGCACCGCCCCCGGACCGCAACAGAGAACGGCCGCCATCCAGCGGCCGCGTTGCGTCAGCTCCGGTCGCCCGACCGCATAGACCCCGTGGGCAACGAGATGGATCCGGCCACGGGACAGACGATGCTCGATCGCCCTCGAGCTGAAGCCAAGGTCGAGCAGCTGTCGCCTCGAAACAGCTCCGTGCTGCTCTTTCGCAAGCCGCCAAACACCAGTGCCCACGCCCTCTGTCCCTCGCGTTCGTTCGATCGACCACACCCCCGTGTGGTCAATGCATCGCGCGGCGCGATCTCTTCCCCCCAGGCCTGGCGGCCGTCCGAGCTGCGGGAGGCGTTAGACCATGCCGAGCCCGCCGCTGACGCCGAGGGTCTCGCCGGTGACGTAGGTGGCGTCGTCGGAGGCGAGGAAGGCGACCGCGGCGGCCACCTCCTCCGGCTGCCCGAGGCGGCCGAGCTGGGTCGCGGCTTTCATCGTCTCGATCACTTTCTCGCCGATCTCGCCGAACTCCTTGGCGCCCATCAGCAGCGGCGTCTCGATCGGCCCCGGAGCGATCGCGTTGGCGGTGACGCCGTAGCGGGCGTTCTCCCGGGCGATCGTCTTGGTGAAGGCGATGACGCCGCCCTTGGCGGCGGAGTAGGCGGCGGATCCCTTCGAACCGACCCGACCCGCCTCGGACGAGATGCTGACGATGCGCCCGTAGCGCGCCTCCTGCATTCCGGGCAGGGCCGCGTGGGTGCAGTTGAGGACGCCGCCGAGATTGATCGCGATCACCCGCTTCCACTGCTCGGGCGTCGTGTAGGTGAAGAAGCCGAACTCGTCGGTGCCGGCGTTGTTGACGAGGACGTCGAGCGTGCCGGAGGCGGCGACGGCGGCGCGGGCGGACTCGATCTCGGTGACGTCGAGCTCGATCGCATGGCCGGCGATCTCGCCCGCCACCCGCTCCGCGCCCTCGACGTCGATGTCACCGACCCAGACCTCGGCGCCCTCGGCGGCCAGGCGCGCCGCGATCGCGGCGCCGATCCCGCTGGCGCCGCCGGTTACCAGAGCCTTCTTTCCCTCGAGCCGCATCGGCCGGGAGCATAGACTGGCGCGCCGTGAGCGCGCAGCAATCGAACCCAGAGCCCGAACCGATCCCGATCATCGGCGGCACCGGCGCCCTCGGCGCCGGCCTCGCCAAGCGCTGGGCGAAGGCGGGCGTCCCGGTGGTCCTCGGCTCGCGCTCGGCAGAGCGCGCCGAGGAGGCGGCGGCGAAGGTGCGCGAGGCGCTCCCGGAGGCCGAGGTCAGCGGGCTGGAGAACGGCGAGGCCGCAGGCCGCGGCGAGATCGTCTTCCTCACCGTTCCCTTCCGCGCCCAGTCGGAGAACCTCAACAATCTGCGCGAGGCCCTGCGGCCGGGCCAGATCCTGGTCGACTGCACGGTGCCGCTGGCGGCCGCGGTGAGCGGCAAAGCGACCCGCTCGCTCGGCGTCTGGCAGGGCTCGGCCGCCCAGCAGGCCCAGGAGATGGTCCCCGAGGGCGTCACCGTGGTCGCCGCCCTGCACACCGTCGGCGCCCCCTCCCTCGCCGAGCTCGAGGTCGAGCTCGGCGAGGACGTCCTCGTCTGCGGCGACCGCAAGGCCGACAAGGCGCGGGTGGCGCGGCTGATCGAGCTGATCGAGGGCCTGCGGCCGGTCAACGCCGGCCCCCTGGAGATGGCGCGGATCGTCGAGCAGCTGACGCCGATGCTGATCTCGATCAACAGCCGCTACAAGACCCACGCCGGCATCCGCCTCACCGACCTGCCCGACGGCGACCACTGGGCTTAGGGGATGCGGGTAGCCCTTCTCGCCGGCGGTACCGGCGGCGCCAAACTCGCCGCCGGCATACAGGAGGAGATCGGCTCCGAGCTCTCGGTCATCGTCAACACCGGCGACGACGTCGAGGCCCTCGGCGTCCACGTCTCCCCCGACCCCGACCTCGTCACCTACTGGCTCAGCGGCGAAATCGACGAGGAGCGCGGGTGGGGCATCCGCGACGACACCTTCACCGCCTTCGAGCGCCTGCAGCGGCTGGGGATGCCGAGTTGGCTCGGCCTCTCCGACCGCGACCTTGCCACCTGCCTCTACCGCCGCCAGTTCCTCGCCGAGGGCGGCACCCCGACCGCCGCTCAGGCGCAGATCGGACGTGCGCTCGGGGTCGAGGCCCGGGTCCTGCCGATGTCGGACGACACGGTCCGCACCCACGTCCTCACCGCGGCCGGCCGCCGCGGCCTGCAGGAGTACCTGATTCTCGACGAGGGGCGCCCGGCGGTCGAGGGGGTCGAGCTGGAGGGGATCGAACGGGCGGCGCCGAGCCGCGAGGTGCTCGACGCGCTGCGGGCGGCGGAGGCGATCGTGATCGGCCCCTCCAACCCGGTGATCAGCATCGGCCCGATCCTCGCCGTGCCGGGGATGCGCGAGGCGATCGCCGCCGCGCCGGCGCCGGTGGTCGCGGTCAGCCCGTACGTGGCGGGCGCCGTGGTCAAGGGCCCGACCGACCGCTTCATGGAGGGGTTGGGACGGCCGAGGACCGCCGCCGGCGTCGCCTCCCTCTACGCCGGGTTGATCGACGCGATGGTCGTCGACGACGGCGACCCCGACCCGCCGCCGGCCGATATCCCCACCCTCGCGGCACCGACCCTGATGGAGGGCGCGAGCGGCCGCGCCCGCGTCGCCCGCAGCGTGCTCGACTACGCCGATACCCTCGCAGCGAGTTGAACGCCACCGCGGTCCTCCCCGTCAAGCGCTTCGAAGCCGCCAAGCAGCGCCTCGCCACCGGCATCGACGACCAGCGCCGGCGGCAGCTGGTCGAGGCGATGGTCGCCGACGTGCTCGAGGCGATCGGCCGGGCGCGGACGATCGAGCGGACGATCGTCGTCAGCGGCGATCCGATCGCCCAGGAACTGGCCGGCGAAGCGGGCGCCGAGGTCGTTCCCGATCCCGCCGACGGCGGGCACATCGAGGCCGCCCGGGCGGGAATCGCCCGCGCCGAAGCGGAGGGGGCGCGCTGCGTCGTGGTGCTGCCTGGCGACTGCCCGCTGCTGGAACCGCGCGAGCTCGACCGCCTGCTGACCGGCGTCCCGGAACGCTACGTCGGCGTCGTCCCCGATCGCCACGGCCCCGGCACCAACGCCCTCGTCCTCAGCCCCCCCGACGCGATCGTCCCGTCCTTCGGCGAGGGCAGCTGCGCCCGCCACGTCGCCGCCGCGCGTGAGGCCGGGATCCCCTTCGGGGTCGAGGAGCTGGCGTCGCTCGCGCTGGACCTCGACACCCCGGCGGACATCATCGCCCTCACCCGGGAGCTCGCGGCTCGGCCGGGAGGCGCCCGCCGCACCGCCAAAGCGCTGGGGATATGAACGAGCTGCGGGTGTCCCCCGTGGAGGGGATCCCGGAGGTGAGCGAGGGGATGAAGGTCGGCGAGCTGATCGCCGAGCGGATCGGCCTCGCCGACGGCGACGTGGTCGTGATCTCGCAGAAGATCGTCTCCAAGGCCGAGGGGCGGGTGCGACGTCTCTCCTCCGTGCTGCCGAGCGCGGACGCGCGGAAGCTGGCGGCGGTACTGGGCAGAGAGCCCGCGCTCGTCGAGCTGATCTTGGAGGAGAGCAACGAGGTGCTGCGGGTCGGCCCCAGCGTCGTCATCGTCGAGACCAAGCACGGCTTCGTCTGCGCCAACGCCGGCATCGACAGCTCCAACCTGCCCGACCCGGACTCGGTCTGCCTTCTGCCCGAGGACCCCGACGCCTCGGCGCGGCGGGTCCGCGCCGAGATCGCCGCCGCCGCCGGCGCCACCGTGGGCGTCGTCGTCTCCGACAGCTTCGGGCGCGCCTGGCGCCTCGGCCAGGCCGAGGTGGCGATCGGCTGTGCCGGGCTGATGCCGCTGGACGACTGGCGCGGGCGCCAGGACGCGAGCGAGCGGCGCCTGGAGGCGACCCTGATCGCCATCGCCGACGAGGCCGCCGCGGCCGCCGACCTCGTCCGTGACAAGGTCAGCGGCACCCCGGCGGTGCGGGTGTGCGGCCTCGATCGTTACGTCGGCGCCGCTGACGGACCGGGGGCGGCGGCGCTGCGCCGCCCCCGCCAGGAGGACCTCTTCCGCTGACGCGGGCCTCTGCGCCGCGCGCCGGGGTCAGTCTCTGCGCATCGCCTCCTTGACCCTGTCGGTCATGCGCTCGATGCCGCTCTTCGCCCAGCTACCCGGACCGGGAATGAGCTACCCGGACCGGGAATGGCCATGCGGCGGCAGGTCGCCCTGCGGCTCTATCTGCAACACCGCAGCCCCGTGCAGCGTCCCGTCTCGTATGTCGGACAGGGCCTGGTTCGCCTCCTCCAGCGGATAGACGGAGACTTCAGTGCGGACGGGGACCTCGGGCGCGATCTCGAGGAACTCCTCGCCGTCGCGGCGGGTCAGGTTCGCGACCGAGCCCAGCACGCGCTCGCCCCAGAGGCTCTCGTAGGGGAACGAGGGGATATCGCTCATGTGGATGCCGGCGCTGATGATGCGGGCTCCCTTCGCGCTCGCCCGCAGGGCGGCGATCATCAGCGCCCCGACCGGGGCGAAGACGATCGCCCCGTCGAGCGGCTCCGGCGGCGGCTCGTCCGCCGACCCCGCCCACTCGGCGCCGAGCTCGCGAGCGAAGGCCTGCGTCTCGTTGTCGCCCTCGCGGGTGAAGGCGAAGACCCGGCGCCCTTCGTGGACGGCGACCTGGCAGAGGATGTGGGCGGCGGCGCCGAAGCCGTAGAAGCCGATCCGCTCGGCGTCGCCGACCAGGCGCATCGCCCGATAGCCGATCAACCCGGCGCAGAGCAGCGGCGCCGCCTGCAGGTCGGGATAGTCGGCCGGGATCGGGAAGCAGTAGCGCTCGTCAGCGACAGTCATCTCGGCGTATCCCCCGTCGATGTCGTAGCCGGTGAAGCGCGCCCGGTCGCAGAGGTTCTCGCGGCCGCTGAGGCAGTAGCGGCAATCGCCGTCCGTCCATCCCAGCCAGGGGACCCCGACCCGATCCCCCTGGGCGAACCGCTCCGCGCCCTCCCCGGCCTCGGCCACCGTGCCGACGATCTGGTGGCCGAGGACCAGCGGCAGCTTCGGCTCGGTCAGGTCGCCGTAGAGGATGTGGAGGTCGGTGCGACAGACGGCGCAGGCATGCACCCGGAGCAGGACCTGGCCGAGCCCGGGCGTGGGCTCAGGCAGCTCCGCCGCCTTCAGCGGCGCGCGCTGCCGCTCCAAGACCATCGCCCGCATGGGGCCATCATCGCGCGACATCGATCCCGTGGTTCCTTTTGCCTCCCTGGGAGGCAAAAGGAACCACGCGATGCGAAGGCGCCGGCCCTCCTCCGACTAGTACGTCTCGACGACCTCGTAGAGCGTCGTCCGCTGGGCGGGTTCGCGGCCGGCGGCTCGGGCGGCGGCGATCAACTGCTCGGGCTCGAGCCGCACCCCGTGCTGGGAGCCGGCCATGCGGGAGATGTTCTCCTCCATCAGGGTGCCGCCGAGGTCGTTGACGCCCCAGCGCAGCGCCTCTGTCGCCCCCTCTAGGCCCATCTTCACCCAGCTCGCCTGCAGGTTGGTGATCGTCCGGCCCAGAGCGAGACGGAAGGCGGCGGTGTGCTTGAGGTTGTCGGCCATCGAGATCTCCTCGATCCCGTGGGTGCGCCCGAGCATCGTGTTGAAGGGGATGAAGCTGAGCGGGACGAACTCGGTGATGCCGCCGGTGCGCTCCTGCAGGGCGCGGATCACCCGCATATGGCGAGCCAGCTCGCGGGGCTCCTCGATGTGGCCGAACATCACCGTCGAGGTCGAGCGCAGGCCCGCGCGGTGGGAGGCTTCGATGATCTCCACCCAGCGCGCGGCGGGCAGCTTGTTCGGCGAGATCCGCTGGCGGACGCCGTCGTCGAGCACCTCGGCCGCGGTGCCCGGGGTCGACCCGAGGCCGCAGTCGAGCAGGTATTCGAAGACCGCCTCGGGCGCCTTGCCGGAGCGCTCGCACATGTAGTGGACCTCCATCGGCGAGTAGGCGTGGAGGTGGAGCTGCGGTGCGACCTCCTTGGCCAGCCGCAGCCACTTGCCGTACTCCTCGAGGGTCAGGTCGGGATGGATGCCGCCCTGCATGCAGAGCTCGGTGGCGCCGAACTCGACCGCCTCCTCGATCCGCGCGGCGAAGTCCCCCTCGGACACCTCGTAGGCGTCGGGCGAGCGCCGGCCCTGGCCGAAGCCGCAGAAGGCGCAGCCGACGACGCAGATGTTGGTGAAGTTGATGTTGCGGTTGACGACGAAGGTGGCCCGCTCGCCCGCCAGCTCCGCCCGCAGCTCGTCGGCGGCGATCCGCATCTCCTCGATCACCTCCGGCCGCGTCTCGGCGAAGAGCGCCGTCAGCTCGTCCTCGGAGAGCGCCTCGCCCTCGCGCCCCTTGGCGATCGCCCGCTCCGCGGTCCCCGCCTCGAACGACTCCTCGCTGGTCCGCCCCGAACCCCGCCGCGGGATGAAGCTCCAGTACTTGAGCTTGATCACGTCGAGGACCCCCTGCTCCATCCACTCGGGGTCCATGTACTGCGGGTAGACGCAGAGCCGCTCGGTCAACGCGTAGCCCCGCGGCGCCAGCTCCTTGCGAATCTGATGCGGGCTCGGGAACGGCTCCTCCGGCGAGATGTGGTCCCCGTTGGCCGAAAGCCCACCGAGATCCGTCGCTCCTGCCTCGACGAGCTCCGGCCACCAGTCCGACAGGTTCGGCGGCACCTGTACCCCCACATCCGGCATCAACCGCTTGCACTCCGCGATCAGCCGCTTGATCTCCTCGATGCCGACCGGAGAAGCCCACGCCGGCATTGCCGGTTCCCCGGCACCGTTCGTGGGCGATGGGGATGACCCTGGGGGAGCCTCCCCATCTGTTGCTCCAGCAGGGGCATCCCCATCGCCCGCCCACCGTGCCCGCGAAGCCTGATCGGCGATGTCCGCGACCTCGGCCCCGTAGTACCGCGGATGCGGAACGAAGTTTTGCAGGATGATCTCCTGGATATGGCCGTAGCGCTCCTGCAGCTGCGCCAGCGCTTCGAGGGATTCGACGCGCTCGTCCTCCGTCTCGCCGATGCCGACCAGGATGCCGCTGGTGAACGGGATCTTCAGCTCTCCGGCTGCTTCGATCGTCTCCAGTCGCTTCGCCGGGTGCTTGGTCGGCGACCCCGCGTGAACGGTCTCCATCAGCCGCTCGGAGATCGACTCCAACATCAGCCCCTGGGACGCGGTGACCTCCCGCAGCCGCCCAAGGTCCTCCTTGCTCAGCACGCCCAGATTCGTGTGCGGGAGCATGCCGCGCTCGAGCGCCCGCTCGCAGGCCCAGACGACGTATGAGGTGAAGTCCTCGTGCCCCCACTCGGCCAGCCGCGCGGCGACCTCGGGATTGACCTCGGGCCGCTCGCCAGTCAGCACGAGCAGCTCCTTGGTGTTGCGCTTCAGCGCCTCCTCGAGCCGGCGCTCGACCTCCTCAGGAGGGTGGATGTGCGCCTGGTGCGTGGCGAAGGCGCAGTACTTGCAGTAGCACTGGCAGGTGCGCGAGAGGGAGAGCGTGAAATTCCGCGAAAAGGTAATTCGACGCACGCCGGCAAAGCTACTGCAACCGCCGGGTCGGCTCGACCCGGCGGCTCAGGACATCAGGATTGGTTGATCAGCCGGCGGGGCGGCTGCTGGTCGGGGTCGCCCGTTTGGGGACCGGCGGCCGCACGTGCTCCGGCGGTTCGGTCGGCGGCAGGCCACCGGCCTCGAGCACGAACCGGTACACCACCGCGGCCAGAAGGGAGCCGACGAGCGGGCCGACGAGGTAGGGCCAGACGCCGCCCCACTCGTTGCCGACCAGCGCCGGGCCGAACCAACGGGCCGGGTTGAAGGAGCCGCCGGTCAGGGGGCCACCGACCATGACGATGAACCCCAGGGTGGTGCCGATCGCCAGCGGTGCCCACTCCTTGAAGCTCTTCTCGGAGTAGACGGCGGCGAGGATCACGAGCACCAGGCAGAAGGTGCCGACGGCCTCGACAATCGAGCCGGCGAAGTTGCCTGCCAGCAGGCCGCTCACCTGAGCGGCGCCGTAGTGGGTCGCTCGTCCCTCGTCCAACAGCAGACCCTTGGCCAGCAGAGCGCCGAGGACGCCGCCGGAGAGCTGGGCGAGGATGTAGATGACGGCGTCGAGCAGAGCGATCCGCCGGATCGCCGCTGCCGCGATCGTCACCGCCGGGTTGAAGTGCCCGCCGCTGACGACGCCGAACATGACGATCAGTCCGAACAGCAGGAAGGCGTGAACCAGTCCGATTACGGCGAAGTCCGAGCCGAACTGGGCCTGGCTGCCGGTCGATACGAACAGAATGACGACGGTGCAAACGAAAAACACCAGCAAAAGCGTGCCGATCAACTCGGCAAGGTAAGCGGCCAGACCTCGTTCCTGCACTCTTTCCTCCTCGATCCCGCGTTCAGAGTAAGCGGCGGCAGTCTACTCATATTTGCTCAATGAAATAGGTTCGGGGGCAGATGAGACGTGCTGTCGCGCTGCTGGCGGCCGTCCTTTTGCTCGGCGGCCTCGGCGGCTGCGGCGGGGGCGGCGCGGAACCGGGCGTGCCGAGAGGCGCGTCGCTCGTGCTTGATTTTACGCCCAACGCAGTCCACTCCGGGATCTACTCGGCGCAGGCGGAGGGCTTCTACCGCGCGGCTGGGGTCGAGCTGACGATCCAGCCGCCCGGCGAATCCACCGATGCGCCGAAGCTGCTCGCCGCCGGCCGCACGGAGTTCGCGATCCTCGACATCCACGACCTCGGGATCGCCCGCGAGCGCGGCCTCGACCTGGTCGGGGTGGCGCCGATCGTCCAGCGCCCGCTCGCCGCCGTGATCGCTCGCGGCGACCGCGGCATCAACCGGCCGCGCGAGCTCGAAGGGCGCACGGTCGGAGTCACCGGTCTGCCCTCCGACGAAGCCGTGGTCGACTCCGAGGTCAGCGCCGACGGCGGCGATCCCAGCCGCGTCGACGAGGTTACGATCGGCTTCAACGCCGTCTCCGCCCTCGCCGCCGGCAAGGTCGATGCCGCCACCGGATTCTGGAACGCGGAGGGGGTGGCGCTGCAACGCGAGGGCGTCCCGGTGCGGATCTTCAAGGTCGACCGCTACGGCGCGCCCCCCTATCCGGAGCTGATCCTCACCACCTCCGGCCGCACCCTGCAGAGCGACCCCGAGCTGGTCGAAGCGGTCGTCGCCGCGACCCGCCGCGGCTACGCCTTCACCCGCGCCCATCCCGACCAGGCGCTGGGCGACCTCCTCGCCGCCGACCCGGCGCTCGAACGCGACGACCAGGCAGCGCAGCTGCGGGTCCTCCTCCCCGACCTCGCCCCGCGACCTTTCGACCCGGCCGTCCTCAGGGAATGGGCGGCCTGGGACCTCGAACACGGAGTGCTGGAACGTCCGCTGGACCCCGAGGAAGCGTTCGACCTGAAGGGTTAGCCGGCGTCGAGCAGGCGCTCGATCAGATGCGGCAGTTCCCGCGCCATCCGTGAGCGCGGCACCACCATGTCGACCCCCGCCGCCTCGGCGGCCTGCCGCGTCTCGACGTCGACGTGCGAGTAGTAGCCGAGTACCGGCACCCCGAGGCCGACCAGCGCCTCCGGGTTCTCGACGTCGAGATCGGCGACGAGGACGTCCATCTCCTCCAGTGGCGCCTCGGCCAGCGAGGGCGCCGACGCCACCTCGTGCCCGGCGGCGCCGAGCGTCTCGGCGACCCGGCTGGAGAGCATCAGGTCGGTGGCGATGCTGAGGACGCGCGCCACTAGAGCGAGCGGCGCTGGCGAAACTCTTCGCGCACGCTCTCGGGCCGGCCCCACATCTGCACGACCTCGGCGCGGCCCTCGCGGACCTCGGCGACCGCCAGCTCGCCGCGGACGCCGTCGCCGTCGAGCTTGGCCAGGACCCCCATCACCGTCTCCGCCGCGGCTGCGTGGCCGAAGCTGTGGGCGACGAGCAGCCGCCAGTGCCAGTCGGCCCGGGAGTAGACCTGCGCGTTGACCTGGCTCAGCGCCACCGCCGAGTCGATGTACTGCCTCTCGTCGTCGATCCGCAGGTCGACCTCGAGGTCCGTCCAGTCGGGCGGCAGCGCCTCGAGGATCAGCTGGAAGTCGGCGGCCAGGCTCACTGGCGCAAGCGTACCGCGACGAGATCGCTCAGCCGAAGAAGACCTGCTGGAGCAGGAACAGGTTGAGGGCGATGATCATGCTCGCGATAACGCCGGCGACTGCAGTCAGCCAGCGCGGGTTGACCAGGTCCCCCATCACCTCCCGGTTGGCGGCGATGATCAGCAGCGGCACCAGCGCGAAGGGGATGCCGAAGGAGAGGACGACCTGGCTGCCGACCAGGGCCGCGGTCGGGTCGAGGCCGATCGCCAGCACCACCAGCGCCGGCGCCAGGGTGATCGCGCGGCGCAGGAAGAGCGGGATGCGGCGGCGGATGAACCCCTGCATCACCACCTGCCCGGCCATCGTCCCGACCGAGGAGGAGGCGAAACCGGAGGCCAGCAGGGCGATGCCGAAGACCGTCGCCGCCCGGTCGGAGACCAGCGTCTGCAGGCCTTCGTAAGCGCCGTCGATCGAGTCGACCCCGGTCAGGCCGCTCTTGTGGAAGAGGGCGGCGGCGACGATCATCATCGAGAGGTTGACCAGGCCGGCGAGCGAGAGGGCGATCACCACGTCGACCTTCTCGAAGCCGAGGATCTTCTTTCTCTCGCTGCCGTTGCGGCCGACGATCCGCCGCTGGGTCAGCGCCGAGTGCAGGTAGACGACGTGCGGCATCACCGTCGCGCCGATGATCCCGGTGGCGAGCAGGATGCTCTCGGTGCCGGCGAACCCGGGGATGACCAAATGCTTGGCGATTTCGCCGCCGTCGGGGCCGGCGTCGAAGAGCTCGAAGACGAAGGAGGCGACGACGACGCCGACCAGGGCCGAGATCCCGGCCTCCAGCCGTCGGAACCCCATCTGCTGCAGGGCGAGGATCGCGAAGGCGCCGGCGCCGGCGATGATCCCGGCCGGGAACAGGGGGATCCCGAAGAGCAGGTTGAGGCCGAGCGCAGCGCCGACGACCTCGGCGATGTCGGTCGCCATCGCGACCAGCTCGGCCTGCAGCCAGAGGCCGATCGAGGTGCGGCGGGAGAAGCGCTCGCGGCAGAGCTCGGCGAGGTTCCTGCCGGTGGCGATGCCGAGCTTCGCCGACTGGGTCTGGACCAGCATCGCGATCAGGTTGGCGGCGAGGACGACCCACAGCAGCAGGTAGCCGAACTTGGCGCCGCCGCTGATGTTGGTGGCGAAGTTGCCGGGGTCGATGTAGGCGACGGCGGCGACGAAGGCCGGGCCGAGGAATGGCCAGACGCGGCCGAGGCCGCGGCTTTCGCCGTCGAGCGAGCGGCGGGCGGCTTCGGCGACCGCCGCCTCGCCCGGGAGGACGTCTTCGACCGTGACCTGGTCGTGCCGGGCCTCCTCGACGGTGGCCCCCTCCGGCGGCGGCTTCAAGCTCGGCCTCCGGCGGGGGGCGGCAGCAGGTCGGGACCGGGGATCGGGGTGCCGTGCGGGTCGTGGCTCGGTTCGCCGAGCTTCGCCGCGATCAGCTCCTCCAGCTCCTCGGAGATGTAGTGCTCGAGCACCTCGGCCTCTTCGTGGACGCGGTCGTCCGGCATCCCCAGCGCCTCCGAGAGATAGGCCTCGATCAGCCGGTGGTGGCGGATGACCTCCAGGGCAACGCGTTCGCCGGTCGGCGTCAGCGAGACGCCCTTGTAGGGGAAGTAATCGACGAGACCGAGACCGGCGAGCCGTTTGAGCATCGAGGTCGCGGTCGCCGGCGTCACCCCGAGGCGCTGGGCGACCTCGCCGTTGAGGACGAGGCCGTCGCGCTCGTGGGAGATCGCGTAGATCGCCTTCGCGTAGTCCTCGATTGCCTCGGTGGCGGGCTCGCGCCGCCCGCGTGCATCCCTGGTCTGGTCTGCCACGGCGGCGATTTTGACACATCTAAAAGATGTTTTCGATGGATCTAAATCAGCCGGCGACCCAGCGCTCGTAGAATCGCTGCGATGAGCACCGAAACCCCGGTCGAGCTGGATGCGGAGTACCGGCAGCTGCGCGAGGAATGCGGCCTGGTCGACCGCTCCGGCCGCGGGGTGCTCCTGGTGAGCGGCCCCGATGGCGCCGAGTACCTGCAGGGTCAGCTGACCAACGACGTCGAGGCGCTCGAGCCGGGCGAGGGACTGTACGCGGCGCTGCTCGACCGCAAGGGCCACATGCAGGGGGACCTGAGGGTCCTCCGCACCAAGCCGGACGAGATCCTCCTGGACACCGAGGCGGAGGCGCTGCCGGCCGTCCTGCGCCACCTGAAGATGTACTCGGTCGGGCGCGACGTCGCCGTCAGCGACGTCAGCCGCGAACGGGCGATCCTCTCGCTGATCGGTCCCCGCAGCGTCGAGGTCGCCGGCACGGCGGCGCTGCCCGAGCACGCCTGCGAAGAGACTTCGGTCGGCACTGTCGCTTGCCTCGCCGTCGGCACCCGGGACGGGATCGACCTGATCGCCGCCGCGGCCGACGCCGAGCGCCTGACCGAGGTGCTGCGCGGCGCCGGCGCGGTCGCCGTCTCGCCGCAGGCGGCGGAGCTGATTCGGATCGAGGCCGGAGTCCCCCGCTTCGGCGCCGAGATGGGCACGGAGACGATGCCCGCCGAGGCCGGGATCGTCGAGGAGGCCGTCAGCTTCACCAAGGGCTGTTACATCGGCCAGGAGACGGTCGCGCGACTTCACTACAAGGGCAAGCCGAACCGTCACCTGCGGGGGCTGCGCCTGAGCGCGCCGGCCGCGGCCGGCGCGGCGGTGCGCCTGGGCGAGAAGGAGGTCGGCCGGCTCGGCAGCGCCGCCGTCTCCCCCGCCTTCGGCCCGATCGGCCTGGCGATCCTGCGCCGTGAGGCCGAGCCCGGCGCCGAGGTGGTGGTAGGTGAAGATGGGGTTACGGCGCAGGTAAGCGACTTGCCCTTCGGCTAGATTCAGCCGCGATGGGTCGTGGGAGAGCCAGAATAGCCGCCGTTGCCGGCGCTGTCGGCGCTTTGGCGCTCGCAACCGCCGGCTGCGGCGCCGAGACCCACCCGAACGAGCCGCGGCCGCAGGTATCCCTCCACGTCAGCGTCAAGATCGGGCCCAAGGAAGTGATCGTGCAGCCGCGCGCAATCGCCACCGGTCCGGACCGGACGCAGCAGATCCCGCAGAACGCGAATCATCCCCAGCCGCCGATCCGGGGCGCCAAGGGCCCGACCAATGTCACCTTCGTCGCCGCCAACGAGACCGGCTTCGACGCCCGCCTGCAGATTCGCGGCCCCAAGGACATGGGCTCGGAACCGATCTACGCCCACAGCCCCGGCACCCTGCAGACCGACCTGCCGAGCGGCAGCTACACGGTCGCCGTGTCGGGAGTCCCGGGCGCTCGCCCCGGCAAGCTCGTCGTCGGTCACTACCACGCCTCCTCGCAGAACGACGTCCTGCTGCCGTAGCGCCTAGCGCTCGGGCCCTCTCCGGCGAATGCCGCTGCAAGCGGCATTTCATCCGGCTGGTTCCGTCTGGCCGGTCCGTCAGCCTGGCTGGCGATGACCGTTGCCCTCGCCATAGCCGTCCTCGTCCTCGCCGCCGGGCTCGTCTACCTGCTCGTCTCGCGCCGCGAGGAGCCGCTCGAGCAGCCCGACCTCGGCCCGGCGATCCAGGCCGCGACCTCGCAGGCGGTCGCCGACCTGCTGCAGGTCAACGAGGAGGCGCGCAAGGTCGACGCGCAGGCCTCCGCGGCTGCCTTGGACAAGCGCCAGGCGGAGATCAAGGCGCTCGCCGAGCGGATTGCCAGGGGCCAGGAGAAGATCGAGCAGGAGGTCAAGCGCCGCGGCGAAACCGACCTCCAGACCCGCGCCCTGATCGAGCAGGTGGGACAGACCGTCGGCAATCTCAACACCGAGACCGCGGGCCTGAAGAAGGCGCTGCGCCAGCCGCAGACGCGCGGCCAGTGGGGCGAGCTGCAGCTGCGCCGCTGCATCGAGATCGCCGGGATGACCGAGCACGTCGACTTCGAGCTGCAGGAGACGCTGCACACCGAAGAGGGCAAGCTGCGACCCGACGCGCGCTTCCTGCTGCCGGAGGGACGCAGCTTCGTCGCCGATTCGAAGGTGCCGCTGGACGCCTTCCTCGACGCCCAGGAGGCTGAAGTCGACTCGGAGCGCCGAGTCCACCTCGAGCGCCATGCGCGCCAGGCGCGCGAGCACGTGCGCAGCCTCAGCTCCAAGGACTACCAGGGACAGTTCAAGGCCGGAGAGATGCCCGACCTGGTGATCTGCTTCATCCCCAACGAGCCCGCTCTGCACGCGGCCTTCGCCGCCGACCCAGAGCTCTTCGACTACGCCCTCCAGCGCAACGTCCTGCTGGTCAGCCCGACCTCGCTGATCGGCCTGCTGCGGACGATGGAGCTCGGCTGGCGCCAGGAGCGGATGGTCGCCGAGGCGGCCCAGATCGCCGACGCCGCGGGCACCCTGCACGCGCGCTTCGTCAAGTTCCTCGCCGACCTCGAGGGTGTCGGCAAAGGCCTGACCACCGCGGCGAAGGCCTACGACAAAGCGGTCGGCTCGATGGAGGCACGCCTGCTGCCGTCGCTGCGCAAAGTCGAGGGCATGGGCGTCGCGCCGGGCAAGGAGATCGAGCCGCCCGAACCGGCCGAGATCACGGTCCGTGAGATCACCGCCCCGGAGCTGCACGAGACCTCCGAAGCCGCGTAGGATTCGCCGCCCGTCACGACGACCCGCGGAGGACCTCTTGGCAGTCGACA
>DASWQL010000004.1:0-4150 GCA_036403715.1 Solirubrobacterales bacterium | reverse complement strand
AAGACCGACGAGCCCTACATCATCGCCTGCGGCAGCGCCCCCGCCTGCAACCTGCCGAAGACGATCAGGATCCCGCCCGACCATTACTTCATGATGGGCGACAATCGTGGAGCCAGCGACGACAGCCGATTCTGGGGCCCGATCCCCCGCAGCTGGATCATCGGTGAGGCCTTTGCCACCTACTGGCCACCCGACCGCGTCGGCATCTTCTAGGCCGAAGACCCACCGCCGCCGGCTGGCCCGCAGCCGCCGCCTGTTCGCCTTCGACCGCGGGCTGCAGAGTCGCTACGTCGCCGGCGCCGACGAGGCCGGGCGGGGTTGCCTCGCCGGGCCGCTGGTAGCCGCCGCCGTCCTGATCGACTACGAGCGGCTCTCCCACTCCGATCGCCGCGCGCTCAGCGGCCTGCACGACTCCAAGCAGATGACCGTCGAGCGGCGCCTGGAGATGTACCCGTGCGTGCTGCGGGCGGCCGAGCGGGTCAGCGTCGTCGTCCGATCGGCGGCCGGGATCGATCGCCGCGGCCTGCACGTGACCAACATCGAAGCGCTCTCGATCGCCCTGGAGCGCCTGGCCCCGGGAGGCACGGCGACGTGTCTGGTCGACGGGTTCTCGCTGCCGCGATGCACGGTGCCGCACCGCGCCGTGATCGGGGGGGACGCGACGAGCGCCGCGATCGCCGCCGCCTCGGTGATCGCCAAGGTGACCCGCGACCGTTACATGCACGACGCTGCCACTCGCCATCCCGGCTGGGGCTTCGAGGAGCACGTCGGCTACTCCACCCCCGAGCACCGCGCCGCGATCGAGGAGATCGGGATCTCGCCGCTGCACCGGCGCTCGTTCCAGTCGGTTGCCTACTCGCAATTGGAGCTGGGCTGACGCTCAGAAGGCCGCTTCGATGTGCTCGACGTCGACCGGGCGGCCCCCGCCGTCGAAGGTGACGCCGACGGCGTCGAAGCGGATCTCGTCGTAGCGGGGGACGTCGCGGCGTTCGGACATCCAGGCGGTGGCGAGGTGGCGGACCTTCAGCTGCTTGCGTGGGCCGACGGCGAGCACGGGCCGCTCCGGTCCGAAGGCGGCGCCCTCTCGACCCGCCTTGACCTCGACGAAGACGAGCGTGCGACGATCGAGGGCGACGATGTCGAGCTCGCCGTAGCGAGTGCGGGCGTTGCGCTCGACGATCTCCCAGCCCGCCGCGACCAGGCGGCGGGCGACCAGCTCCTCGGCGCGCTGTCCGGTCCTCTGGCGGGCGACGGTCACGACAGCGTCAAGCTGCGGGCGCGAGAGATTCGCCCCACCTTCGTCACAAGAAAGTTTCTCTGGGCGCGCAACGCGTAGGAGTTCACTCCGTAGCGTCGCCACCGTGCTCGCCACGGCCCGAACTTTCACCCTCGACGGCATCGCCGCCCGCCCCGTCCGGGTCGAGGTCGACGTCCACCGGGGCCTGCCAGGCTTCGCGATCGTCGGCCTTCCCGACACCGCGGTGCGGGAGGCGCGGGAGCGGGTGCGCGCCGCTCTGGTCAACTGCGGCTTCGAGTTCCCGCTGCGGCGAATCGTTGTCAACCTCGCCCCGGCCAGCCTGCGCAAGGCAGGTCCCGGGATGGACCTGGCGATCGCCGCCGCCCTGCTCAGCGCCTCCGGGCAGCTGGAGTGGGAGGCGCTCTCACGGGTGGCGCTGGCCGGCGAGCTTGCCCTCGACGGCTCGACCAGGTCCATCCAGGGAGCCCTCGCGATCGCCGAGGCGGCGCGGGAGGGAGGCGCGGAGGCGATCCTGCTGCCGGACGAGAACGGCCCCGAGGCCGCTTTGGCCGAGGGAATCGACGTGATTCCACTGGACGGTCTCGGTCGTCTCCCAGGTCTGGTCGCCGGTGAGTGGGAGCCGCGACGACCGCAGCCGCTGTCACTGCGACTGGACCCGGCCCCCGGGGCACCCGACCTGGCCGACCTGCGCGGCCAGCCGCACCTGCGGCACGCGCTGGAGGTCGCAGCGGCAGGTGGGCACAGCCTCTTGATGATCGGTCCGCCCGGGGCCGGAAAGTCACTGGCGGCGAGCCGGCTGCCATCGATCCTGCCGCCGCTGGCTTCCGGCGAGGCCTTGGAGGTCGCGCGCATTGCCAGCGCCTGTGGGCGGCTCGGAGCGACGATGCCGGGCGGCCGCCCGTTCCGGGCGCCGCACCACACGATCAGCCCGGCCGGTCTGATCGGCGGCGGCAGCCCGCCGCGCCCCGGCGAGGCGACGCTTGCCCACCGCGGCGTCCTCTTCCTCGACGAGCTCTGCGAGTTCCGCCGCGATGCGCTGGAGGCGCTGCGGGCGCCACTGGAGACGGGGGAGGTCTCGATCGCGCGGGCGACCGCCCGGCGCAGCCTGCCCTGCCGCTTCATGCTCGTCGCCGCGGCGAACCCGTGTCCGTGCGGTCGCGGCGAGACGGACCCCGACTGCAGCTGCGCGCCGGTCGCCGTGCAGCGCTACCAGGGCCGGCTCAGCGGCGCGCTGGCCGATCGCATCGACATCCTTGCCGCGGTGCGCCAGCCGAGCGCCGCCGAGATCGGCGGCGGCCCGGGTGAGCCGTCGGCCGATGTCCGCGATCGGGTCTGTGCCGCCCGCGAGCGCCAGGAGCGCCGGCTGGGGTCGGGGCGCTGCAACGCCGAGATGACGCCGGGGGAGGCGCGCGAGTGCGGCCTGGAGCCCGCGGCGGCCGCGCTGCTGGCGGAGCTCTATTCGCGCCGGCGACTCAGCGGCCGCGCCCATGACCGGGCGCTGCGGCTGGCGCAGACGCTCGCCGACCTGGAGGGCAGGGATTCGATCGGGCAGGAGCAGATGGCGCAGGCGCTGCAGCTACGGAGGCGCGACCGTGAATAGGACGGAGCCGCGAGCCTGCCCGGAGTGCCTGCGCCGCTCCTGGCTGCTGGCCCTGCTCGGTCCCTACGTGGAGCGGATCGCGACCGGATCGCCGGGCTCGCGCTCGCCCGAACTCCTGCGCCTCTCCAACGAGGATCTGGTCGAGGTCGCGGCGCCGAAGGTGGGGGCGCAGCTGGTCGGGCGGGTCGAGGCGCTCTCCGAGCAGCACTTCGCCGACGAGCTGGTGGCCGGCGGCTGTTGGGCCTGCTGCCGCCACGGCGACCTCTATCCGGACTCGCTGCGCGACGCCGCCGACGCGCCCTGGGCCCTGGTCGGCCGCGGTGACCCGTCGCTGCTCGGCGGCCTCGAGCCGTTCGGAGCGGTGACGATCGTCGGTGCCCGCCGCGCCACCGCCTACGGCCGTGAGATCGCCCGTGAGCTCGGGCGCGAGTTGGCGAGTGCCGGCATGGTCGTGATCAGCGGGCTGGCCTTTGGCGTCGACGGCTGCGCCCATCGCGGCGCCGTCGACGTCGGCCGCACGATCGCGGTCCTCGGCTGCGGGCCGGACATCGCCTACCCGGCGGCGCATCGCTCGCTCTGGAGGCGCATCTGCGAAAGCGGCCTCGTCCTTTCCGAGTTCCCGCCCGGCGCCGCACCCTGGCGTTGGACCTTCCCGGCCCGCAACCGGATCATGGCTGCGCTCGCCGGGATGACGGTCGTCGTCGAGGCCGCTGCCCGCTCCGGCTCGCTGATCACCGCCGACCTGGCCGCCGACCTCGGCCGCGACCTCGGCGCTGTCCCCGGCCCGGTGACGTCCCGTGCATCCGCCGGTCCCAACAACCTCCTCGCCGGCGGCGCCTGCGTGGTCCGCGATGCCCAGGACGTCCTCGACGCGATGCTCGGCGCCGGCGCCCGACGGATCGACCGCGCCGGCCCGGACCTCGACCCGGCCCTTGCCGCGGTCCTCGCCACCGTCGAGTCGGGGGAGAGCACATGCGACGGTGTCGCCGCCGCCCTCGGCCTCTCCGGTCCCGAC
Organism: Solirubrobacterales bacterium; assembly: GCA_036403715.1. Lineage (GTDB taxonomy): Bacteria > Actinomycetota > Thermoleophilia > Solirubrobacterales > 70-9 > VAYN01. The sequence goes on along the minus strand of DASWQL010000004.1, from coordinate 277 downwards.
GTCGCTGCCGCCCTCGCCCGCCTCGAGTTGCTCGGCTACGTCACCTGCTCGGCGATGGGCATCTATTCCCGGACGCTGCTCGCATCGCCGAGATCGGCTGCCATCTAGATGGTTGATTCCACGACCAGGCACGCCTGGATGACACGCCTGGCACACTGCGCATCTCTGCGTCCTCGGGCTTGCCTTTGCCCACCGGCAAAGGCTGCGCCCTGCGTCCTTGATCTGCTTGGCCAGGCGCGCCCCCAGTCGCACCTCGCCGTGGAATCAACCATCTAGG
>DASWQL010000003.1:0-1674 GCA_036403715.1 Solirubrobacterales bacterium | reverse complement strand
AGGGCCCCGCCGCTGATCGAGCGGCCGGAGGCGCCGACCGAGAAAACGCCCGTCACCGGATTGACGCCGGAGTGCAGGCCGGCGACGTCGGTGACGTAGACGCCGTCGCCGGCAGCGGCGAGGAGCTCGTCCTGCGAGAGCGGCCCGGGGAGGACGATCAGGTTCGAAGGTGAGACCGTGGGCAGCGAGCGGTAGCCGTTGCGGGAGGCGCTGCCGGTGGAGCTGACCCCTTCGCGGTTGGCCGTGTAGGTGTCGAAGAGATAGGAGCGCAGCCGTCCTCCCTCGATCAGCGCGGTGCGACGACGCGGGACGCCCTCGCCGTCGAACGGCGCCGAGGCCGGCCCCTCGGGGTCGCGGCCGTCGTCGTGGAGGGCGAAGGCCTTGCTCGCCAGCTCCTCGTCGAGGCGCGCGGCGAAGGGGGAGCGGCCGCGCTGCACGGCGTTGGCGCCGAGGACGCCGCCGATCAGGCCGGCGAAGCTGGCGGCCACGGTGGGGTCGAAGACGACGGCGCAGGCGCGCGAGACCGGCTTCGAGGCGCCGATCATCGCCAGCGCACGCTCGGCGCCCTCGGTGCCGATCGCCTCAGGATCGAGCCCTTCGGGGCCGCGGGCGAGGCCGAAGCCGAGCCCGGTCTCGCGGCTGCCGTCGCCCTGGGCCAGCGCCTGCAGGTAGGCAAAGCAGCTGGAGCTCTCGTACTCGCCGGCGACGCCGGTCGAGGAGGCGATCGAGACCAGATCCGAGGAGTCGGCGTAGACGGCCGTCTCGACCCCGGCGATGCGCGGGTCGGCGGCGAGGGCGGTGCGCTCGACCACCAGCGCCAGCTCGGCCGCCTCGGCGGTCGTCCAGGCGGCGACGGAGGGATCGCTGAGCCCCGCCAGCGCCTCGACTTCCGCCGGCTCTGGCGGCGCCGCGTACTGGTCTTCGTCGGCGACGCCGGCGGCTTCGGCGGCACGGGCGGCGACCTCCGTCACCCCCTGCTCGGAGAGGTCGGTGCCGTAGGCATAGCCGACCCGATGCCCGATCCAGGCGCGGATCCCGATCCCGCTCTGGGTCGCCGCGGTGAGGCTTTCGACCTCGCCGCCGTGGACGCGGACCTCGCGCCCGTGATCGCGCGAGACGTAGGCCTCGGCCTCGCCCGCGCCGGCGGCCTGGGCCGCCTCGACAGCGCGTCTGGCGGCGGCGCTCAGCTCGCTCATCGCTCGGTGCCCCCGACGGTCATCGCCCGTACCCGGACGTGTCCCTGGCCGGTCCCGACCGGCACTTTCTGGCCGCCCTTGCCGCAGATCCCGGTCTTCATGAAGAAGTCGTCGGCGACCGCGTCGATCGCGTTCAGCGCCTCCAGGCAGTTGCCGATCAGCGTCGCCCCGCGGCAGGGCCTGGTGACCTTGCCGCCCTCGATCAGGTAGCCCTCGGAGACGCCGAAGACGAAGTCGCCGGTCGCCGGGTCGACCTGCCCGCCGGCGAAGGAGACGGCGTAGAAGCCCTTCTCGATCTCGCCGATCATCTCCTCCGGCGCCGCGTCCCCGGGAGCGATGTAGGTGTTGGTCATGCGCGGGATCGGCAGGTGGCGGAAGCTCTCACGGCGGCCGTTGCCGGTCGAGGCGACGCCGTCGCGCTCGGCGGTGACGTGGTCGTAGAGGTAGGCGATCAGGCGCCCGTCCTCGATCACCTGCG
>DASWQL010000002.1:0-9676 GCA_036403715.1 Solirubrobacterales bacterium | reverse complement strand
GTCGAGCAGGTGCGAAAGCAGGTGTTAGTGATCCGGCGGTAACAAGTGGAAGTGCCGTCGCTCAACGGATAAAAGGTACTCCGGGGATAACAGGCTTATCGGTTCCAAGAGTCCACATCGACGAACCGGTTTGGCACCTCGATGTCGGCTCGTCGCATCCTGGGGCTGGAGTAGGTCCCAAGGGTTGGGCTGTTCGCCCATTAAAGCGGTACGCGAGCTGGGTTCAGAACGTCGTGAGACAGTTCGGTCCCTATCTGCTGTGGGCGTTGGAGAGTTGAGAGGAGTCATCCCTAGTACGAGAGGACCGGGATGAACGTGCCGCTGGTGTATCTGTTGTCCTGCCAAGGGCATCGCAGGTTAGCTACGCACGGAACGGATAACCGCTGAAAGCATCTAAGCGGGAAGCCGTCCTCGAGATTAGCTCTCCCATCCCCTTGAGGGAGTAAGACCCCTGGTAGACCACCAGGTTGATAGGCCGGCGGTGCAAGCGCAGTAATGCGCTCAGCCGACCGGTACTAATGGGTCGAGGGCTTGACGGATTTTTATTACTTACTTTGAGGCCTTATGCAGTTTTCAAGCTCCACCGGGGCTGTCTCGCAAAATTCCGGTGGCGCATAGCGAAAGGGAGACACCTCTTCCCATTCCGAACAGAGCAGTTAAGCCTTTCAGCGCCGATGGTACTTGGGGGGCAACCCCCTGGGAGAGTAGGTCGCTGCCGGTTCTTTTTAGTGCGGTCCGCGCCGGAATGGGGCGCGGGCTGCGGCGTCCGATATGCGGCGCCTGACGGTCCGGTCGATCGGCTTGCGTAGCGCTGCTACGCGGCGCCGCTCGCCCGGAACGTCATGCTTGCATCTCGGACGCCTCGCTTCCGCGCCGCATTCCGGCGCGGACCGCGGGGGATTTGGGGAGGGAGGCTTCGTGGGTTCTGGCGCGGCCTCCGCACTGGTTGGGGAAGAGGGCTTCGTAGAAGCTCTCCTGGCCGCGGCCTCCGCGGTCGGCTTCGCACGCTCGGGTCGTTCTCCCAGCGGGCTCCTCGAGCCCGTACTCGCCGAGGGTGGCGAAGTCGATCATCAGGTCGACGGTGTCGGTCAGCCGTGCGGTCATTGATTTCGTTGAATCGAACATGGGTTCGTAAGGTACGCCCGCCCTCGGACGGCACAGGTCTTTTGCAAGGGGGGTTGCAATGGGGCCGGGAAAGGGCTTTGTAGAGCGGAATCGCTGCTCAGACACGCCGCAGCGCTACTGGTCGCCAGTAGCGCTGCGAACCCCAGAAGCGCGATCTAGGAGGCCTGCCGTTGGAGCTCTGGTGTGGCCTGGTGCCACGCTCCGAGCCGCCTCGTGCGGTCGATCCTAGGGGCTCTTCGCGGCTTTGGCAACCTGGTCGAAGCGCAGGACCAGGGCTGCGGTCTCGGCAGGCTTCTCGACGTTGGGAGAGTGGCCGGCGCCGGCGACCAGCTTCGTCTGCGCGCCCGGCACCGTGCCCGCGTACTCGGCCAGGGCGCGTCGGGGGTCGTCGACGATCTGCTCTTCGGCTCCCATCAGGACCAGGAGGGGAAGGCCGGTTTCGCGCATGCGCTCGTCGAGGGACTCTTCGCCGAGGAAGTCCTCCGTCCCGGAGGGGGATTCGTCGTAAGCCGTATAGGTCATCCGCTTGACGTCGTCGACGAAGGCGTCGGGTACGTCGAAGCCCGGGGCGAAGGCGACACCAAGACCGTCTCTGATCGAGAAGTCGGGCTTGATGGTCCACAGTGCCTCGCCGAGCACGGGTTTGAACGCGAGGCCGGCGATCAAGCCCAGGTCTCCGTAGGAGTTGTCCGGCGGCATGTCGACGATCACGACCCGGTCGACGAGCTGCGGGTCCTGTTGGGCGAGGGCGACTGCGACGGCGCCACCCAGCGAGTGACCGACGACCTCGGCATCGCTTACCCCGAGGCGTTCCAGCGCCTCGGCGACCAACTTCGCCTGGTTCGCGGGCGTGTAGCCGGAGCCGGGCTTTTCGGAGCCGCCGTGGCCCAGCAGGTCGACGGCGACGACGCGATGGTTCGCTTGCAGCCGCGGCAGCATCCCGTCCCACCAGTCGATCGCGCAGGTGAAGCAGTGGATCAAGACGATCGGGTCGGCCCCGCGCGGGCCCCTGTCGACGATCTGCATCTCGCCACCCGGCAGGTCGAGGATGCGACCTCCGGGCACGGTCACCTCGGCCTTCTCGGTCTTTGCCTCGACCAGCAGCGCGTTGACGGCGAGCGCCACGACCGCCACGACCGCGACCCCGATACCGATCTTCCACGCTCTCCCCATAGCCGCTCGTTACCCTAGCCGCAGCTATGGAGAAGTTCGTCATCCAGGGCGGAGCGCCCCTCTCCGGGGAGCTGACCGTCGCCGGCAACAAGAACGCGGCCCTGCCGATCCTCGCGGCCTGCCTGCTCACCGAGGAGGAGCTGCTGCTGCACCGCGTGCCGCGGATCCGCGATACCGAGGCGCAGATCGCTCTTCTGGAGGGGCTCGGGGTCGAGGCCGCCTGGGTTGCCGACAACAGCGTCCGGCTCTGCGCCCGCGACCTCACCGACCCGTCCGTCGACGAGGAGCTCTCGCGGCGGATCCGCGCCTCGTTCCTGATCGCCGGCCCGCTGCTGGCGCGTTTCGGCGAGGCGCGGATGCCGCCGCCGGGGGGCGATTTCATCGGCCGCCGGCGCCTCGACGCTCACCTCGACGCCTTCAAGGACCTCGGGGCCAGGGTCGACGGCAACCGCTGGATCGAGCTCAGCGCGCCGGGGGGCCTCAAGGCCTGCGAGATCTTCATGGACGAGCCTTCGGTGATGGGAACCGAGAACGCGCTGATGGCGGCGGCGCTGACCCCCGGGCCGACGACGATCTCCAACGCCGCCTGCGAGCCCCACGTCCAGGATCTGGCGCGTCTGCTGACCAAGATGGGCGCCCGCGTCGACGGCATCGGCTCCAACGTGATGACAGTCAACGGCGCCGAAAGCCTCGGCGGCGCCGAGCATGCGATCTCGCCGGACCACATCGAGGTCGGCAGCTTCATGGCGCTGGCGGCAGCGACCGGGGGGGAGCTGCGGATCCGCGACGTCGAGCCGGTCGACCTGACGATGACCAGGCGCCAGTTCCGCCGCCTCGGCCTGCGCTCGGAAATCGACGGCTCCGACATCGTCGTCCCGCCCGGGCAGAGCCTCGAGGTCGAATCCGACCTCGGCGACGCGATCCCGAAGATCGAGGACGGTCCCTGGCCCGCCTTCCCGGCCGATCTCACCTCGATCGCCCTGGCCCTGGCCACGCAGGCGAACGGGGAGATCCTGATCTTCGAGAAGATGTTCGAGAACCGCCTCTTCTTCGTCGACAAGCTGGTCGCGATGGGCGCTCGGATCACGCTTTGCGATCCCCACAGGGCGATCGTCAGCGGTCCGAGCCGGCTTCACGGCGAGCGAGTCGAGAGCCCCGACATCCGCGCCGGGATGGCGATGCTCATCGCCGCCCTGGCCGCCGAGGGGACCTCGGAGATCGGGAACATCCGCCAGATCGATCGCGGCTACGAGCAGATCGACGACCGCCTGCGCGCGCTCGGCGCCCAGATTGAACGGGTCTCTGCCGAGGTCCCTGCCTAGCAGGGCTTTTCGCAGGACTCTCGTAAGGTCCGCCGGATGATCCATCCGATTCCACCTGGCACGCGCGATGTGCTGCCCGACGAGATGCGCGAGCTGCGCCGCCTCAAGCGGGCGATGATGGACGTCTTCGAGGCCCGCGGCTACGGCGAGGTGGCGACGCCGGCGATCGAGTACGACGAGGTGCTCTCGCGCGGCGACGGCCGCACCGCCGGCAGCGCCTACCGCTTCTTCGACGAGAACGGCGAGCTGCTGGCGCTGCGCTCCGACATGACCGTGCCGATCGCCCGCCTTGTCTCCAGCCGCTTCGCCGACGCCGAACCGCCGCTGCGGCTCTGTTACCTGGCCAGCAACTACCGCGCGGTGCTGCCCCAGCGGGGGCAGATGCGCGAGTTCGTCCAGGCAGGGGTCGAGCTGATCGGCGCCCCCGGCTCCGAGGGGACCGCCGAGGTGATCGACGTGCTGGAGGCGACGCTGGACGCGGCCGGGCTCGACCGCGCCGTGATCGGGCTCGGCGACGCCGACCTCTACCGACAGCTGCTGACCGAGTTCGGGATCGAGGGCGAGGCCCGCGATTCGGTCCTCGCACGCCTCGCCACACACGACCTCGTCGGTCTCGAGCGCGAGCTCTCGGTGGTGGAGGGGATCGGCGACGAGCAGGTCGAAACCTGCGTCACCCTCTCCCAGCTGCGGGGCGGCAGCGAGGTCCTGGAGCGGGCGCGCGGGCTGGGCGGCGCCGCCGTCGAACGAGCGACCGCTCGCCTGCAGAAGACCTACGACGCGATCGCCGAGCGCGGCGCCGCCGACCGGGTCCAGATCGACCTCGGCCTGCTGCGCGACCTCGGCTACTACAGCGGCGCCATCCTCGAGGTCTACGACCCGGCGCTGGGATACGTGCTCGGCGGCGGTGGCCGCTACGACGGCCTGATGCGCCGCTTCGGCGTCGACCTGCCGGCGGCCGGCTTCGGCCTCTATCTGGAGCGCGTCCACGTCGCCCAGATGGAGGAGGAGTCGCGGCGGCGGAGGGCGGTCTCGTGAGCGTCGGAGTCGCGGGGAGCCGGGTGCGGGCCGACGGTCCCCTGCGCCTGGCGGTGCCGCGGGGGGCGCTGTACGTGGAGACGCTCGACGTGCTCGACGGGGCCGGCGTCGACACTTCCGCCCTGCGCGGCGACTCGCGCTCGCTGATCTTCGAGACCGATGGCATGACCCTGGTGACGATGCGGCCGTCCGACGTGCCGACCTACGTCGAGGCCGGAGCCGCCGACGTCGGCATCACCGGCAAGGACGTACTCCTCGAGCAGGCCGATCGCGCCGTCTACGAGCTGCTCGACCTCGGCTACGGCCGCTGCCGCATGGTCCTCGCCGGCCGCCGGGGCGACGCCCGCCTCGGCGAAGCCCAGCGCCGCCTGGGGATGATGCGCATCGCGACCAAGTACCCGCGCATCGCCAGCGAGCACTTCGAGTCGACCGGGCGTCAGATCGAGGTCGTCGAGGTCAAGGGGTCGGTCGAGCTGGCCCCGCTGATCGGCCTCGGCGACGGCATCGTCGACCTCGTCGCCACCGGCCGCACCCTGGAGGAGAACGACCTCGAGGTCCGCGAGGAGATCGTCGAGTGCACGGCGCGCTTCGTCGCCAACCGCGTCGCCCACAAGCTGCGCGCCGCCGAGGTCGACGATCTGACCGCGCGGCTGAGAGCGGCGAGCGGGCGATGAGGGCGCGCCGCTTCGAGTGGGAGGGAGCGGCCGAGACCGCGGCGGCGGTCCGCGCCTGGGCATCCGCGCAAGCCGAGCCGGTCGACGTCGGCCCGATCGAGCGCCAGGTACGCGAGGGGGGCGACGAGGCGGTGCTGGCCCTGACCGCCCGCTTCGATGCCACCGACAGCCCGCCCGCGGGTCTGCGCGTCGACCCGGCGCTCGCCGGCGCCGCCCTCGCCGAGCTCGATCCCCGACTGCGTGAGGCGATGGAGCTGGCGATCGCCAACGTCCGCACCGTCGCCGAGGCGCAGCTGTCCGAGCAGCGCCGGGTGGAGCTGCCGCAGGGACAGAGCGTGACCCTGCGCGAGGTGCCGGTCGGCGCCGCCGGGATCTACGCGCCGGGTGGACGCGCGGCCTACCCCTCCAGCGTGATCATGTGCGCGGTGCCGGCCCAGGCGGCCGGCGTCGAGCGCATCGCCCTCGCTTCGCCGCCGGGCCCGGACGGTCGCCTGCAGCCGCTGGTGCTGGCTGCCGCCGCGCTCTGCGGCGTCGAGGAGATCTACGCGATGGGCGGCGCCCAGGCGATCTTCGCGCTCGCCTACGGGACCGAGGCGATCGCGCCGGTCGACGTGATCGCCGGCCCGGGCAACGCCTGGGTCCGGGAGGCGAAGCGGGCGGTTTACGGGCAGGTGGGGATCGATTCCCTCGCCGGACCGTCGGAGCTGATGGCGATCGTCGGGCACGACACCGACCCGGAGTGGGCGGCGCTCGACCTCTGTGCGCAGGCCGAGCATGGGGCCGACAGTCCGCTGCTCGTCGCCGGGGTCGAGGAGCACGTCTTGGATGCGATCGAAGCGGCCACGGAGGCCGCCGCGGCCGCTCGTCCCAGCGTCGCCGAGGCGCCGTTGGCGCTCGTCGCCGTGCCTGACCTGGAGGCGGCCGCGGACCTCGCCAACGCCTTCGCCCCCGAGCACCTCGAGCTCTTCGACGAGGACGCTGCGCTTCTGGCGGAGCGGATCCGCACCGCCGGTTGCGTCTTTGCCGGTCGCCACGGCGCGACCGCCTTCGGCGACTACGTCGCAGGCTCCAACCACGTCCTGCCGACCGGCGGGGCGGGGCGGTTTTCGGGCCCGCTCGGCCCCGGGGCCTTTCGCCGGCGCATGTCCGTCGTCGAGGTGGGCGAGGAGGGGGCCGGTAACCTGGCGCCGCACGTCGCCGCCCTCGCCCGCGCCGAGGGTTTCCCCGTTCACGGCGAGTCGGCGATGATTAGGCGATGAGCAGAACCGCGAACAGAGAGCGCCAGACGGCGGAGACGCAGATCCGCCTATCCCTCGACCTCGATGGAGGCGGTGCCCGCGCCGAGACCGGCGTCGGCTTCCTCGACCACATGCTCGACCTGCTCGCCCGCCACGGCAGGCTCGGCCTGACGGTGGAGGCGAGCGGCGATCTCGAGACCGGTGCCCACCACACGGTCGAGGACGTCGGCATCGTGCTCGGGCAGGCGCTGGACGAGGCGCTGGGCGATCGCAGCGGGATCAGGCGCTACGGGTCGGCGCTGGTGCCGATGGACGAGTCACTGGCCGAGTGCGCGATCGACATCTCCGGCCGTCCCCTCTGCGTCTTCAACGCCGACCTGCCCGCCACCTCGATCGCCGGCTTCGACACCGAGCTGGCCGAGGAGTTCTTCCGCGCCGTCGCCAACAGCGCCAAGCTGACCCTGCACGTCTCGGTTCGCTACGGGACCAATGCCCACCACATGATCGAGGCCTGCTTCAAGGCCTTCGCCCGCGCCCTCCGCGTCGCCGTCTCGATCGACCCCGAGGAGAGCGGCGTGCCCTCGACCAAGGGGACGCTGAGCGCATGACTGCCCGGATCGCGATCCTCGATTACGGGATGGGCAACCTGCGCTCGGTCGAGAAGGCGCTGGAGCACGTCGGCGCAACGGCGACGATCAGCAGCGACCCCACCGAGGTCCGCGACGCCGACGGCGTGATCCTGCCCGGTGTCGGCGCTTTCCCGCGGGCGATGGAGCGGGTACGCGAGCGCCGGCTCGACGAGCTGATCGCCGAGCGGCGCGACGCCGGCGTCCCGATCCTCGGCATCTGCCTCGGCCTGCAGCTGCTCTTCGACTCCAGCACCGAGCTCGGCGGCGCCGCGGGGCTCGGCCTGCTCGCCGGCGAGGTGACCGGGCTGGAGGCCGAGGGGCTCAAGGTCCCGCACATCGGCTGGTCGCCGGTCCGTTGGCAGCGTGAGTCGCGCCTCACCGACGGCATCGACTCCGAGACCCCCTTCTATTTCGTCCACTCGTTCGCGCCGCGTCCGGAACCGGGCGAGCTGCTCGGCAGCACCGTCCACGGCGAGCGCTTCGCCTGTGCGGCCGAGAGCGAGAACGTATTCGGCGTCCAGTTCCACCCCGAGAAGTCGAGCGCCGCCGGCCTGCGCCTGCTCGCCAACTTCGCCGGGGTCTGCGCCAAGGCGCCGGCCGCGGCCTAGGCTTCGCGGCGTGATCCTCTACCCGGCGATCGACATCCGCGGCGGTCAGGCGGTGCGGCTGCTGCAGGGGGACTACGAGCGCGAGACGGCCTACGACGCCGACCCCCTTGACGCCGCGATGCGCTGGGCCGAGGAGGGGGCGCGCTACCTGCACGTCGTCGACCTCGACGGCGCCCGGGCGGGGGAACCGTTGAACCTGGCGGCGGTGACGCGGATCGCCGAGGCTGTCCCGTTCCCGATCCAGGTCGGTGGCGGGCTGCGCAACGCCGACTGCGTCGCAAACGTCCTGCGGGCGGGGGCGGAGCGGGTGGTGATCGGTACCGCCGCGCTCCAGGATCCCGAGTTCCTCGACGCAATGCTGGCGCGCTACGCAGAGCGGATCGTCGTCTCGGTCGACGCTCGCGACGGCAAGGTCTCCCTTGCGGGCTGGACCGAGACCAGCGAGCTCGACGTCGCCGCGACGGTCGCCTCGCTGGGCCAACGTGGGGTCGAGCGTTTCCTCTGCACGGCGATCGAGGTCGACGGCACGATGGAGGGCCCGGCCATCGACGAACTCAACCGGATCGCGGCGGCGACCCCGGCCCAGGTGATCGCCTCCGGCGGAGTAGGCAACCTCTCCGATCTCGAATCGCTGGCCCACGAAGCTGCTCCCAACATCGAAGGAGCGATCGTCGGCCGGGCTCTGTACGAGCGCAAGTTCAGCGTCGCGGATGCCATCGCGGCGCTGGGCGCGCCGTAGAGATGACCCGCCGGCTTCTCGGAGAGCTTCTGTGACCTGATCCGTCCCGGAGCGACGTGTCGGGGAGGCGGTGGGGTGCCCTCCCCAGGAGGCTCAAGGACCAAGCAGCCAAATCGCGCCAGACGACCAGCTGCGCGACGGCCTCCTGGGGAGGGCACCCCACCGCCTCTCTGTCTCTACGCTTCGGTGGTGGCACTCAAGCGCGTAATCCCCTGCCTTGACGTAGACGCCGGCCGCGTCGTCAAGGGGACGAACTTCGTCGGCCTGCGCGACGCCGGCGATCCCGTCGAGCTGGCGGAGCGCTATGACGCCGAGGGCGCCGACGAGCTCGTGTTCCTGGACATCACCGCCTCCCACGAGCGCCGCGAGACGATCGTCGAGCTGGCGCGGCGCACCGCCGACAACGTCTTCATCCCCTTCACGATCGGCGGCGGCATCCGCTCGGTCGAGGACGCGCAGGCGGTGCTCGACGCCGGCGCCGACAAGGTCTCGGTCAACTCGGCGGCGCTGGCGCGGCCGGAGCTGCTGAGCGAGCTCGCCGACCAGTTCGGCGCCCAGTGCGTGGTGATCGCGATCGACGCCAAGCGGGCCGAGCCGGCAAACGCCTCGCCGACCTGCGCCGCCCCTCCGGGATGGCTCGGCGACGACGGCTGGGGCGTCTACGTCAACGGCGGTCGCCAGCGCCTCGACGGACGGGACGCCGTCGGCTGGGCCGAAGAGGCGGTCGAGCGGGGGGCGGGGGAGGTGCTGCTGACCAGCATGGACCGCGACGGCACCAACGACGGCTACGACATCGCCCTGACCCGAGCGGTGGCCGACGCGGTGACGGTGCCGGTGATCGCCTCCGGCGGTGCGGGTGAGCTCTCGCACCTGAGCGAGGCGATCACCGAGGGCGGCGCTGACGCGGTCCTCTGCGCCTCGATCTTCCACTACGGGACATACCGGGTGCGCGAGGCGAAGGAGCGCCTGGCGGCGGACGGAATCCCGGTCCGGCTCTAGATGGTTGATTCCACGACCAGGCACGCCTGGATGACACGCCTGGCACACTGCGCATCTCTGCGTCCTCGGGCTTGCCTTTGCCCACCGGCAAAGGCTGCGCCCTGCGTCCTTGATCTGCTTGGCCAGGCGCGCCC
>DASWQL010000001.1:0-50894 GCA_036403715.1 Solirubrobacterales bacterium | reverse complement strand
TCTTCCCCCACGCGGCGTTGCTGCGTCACGCTTTCGCGCATTGCGCAAGATTCCCCACTGCTGCCTCCCGTAGGAGTCTGGGCCGTGTCTCAGTCCCAGTGTGGCTGATCGTCCTCTCAGACCAGCTACCCATCGTCGCCTTGGTAGGCCTTGACCCCACCAACTAGCTAATGGGCCGCGGGCTCCTCCCAATGCGGAGGCCGAAGCTTCCTTTAGTGCACGAGCTTGTGCTCGCGCACCACATCCGGTATTAGCCCGAGTTTCCTCGGGTTGTCCCGGTCATCGGGGCAGATTACCCACGTGTTACTCACCCGTTCGCGGCTTTGCCCCAGGGCAAGCCCTGGTTCGTCGCACCACTTGCATGTGTTAAGCACGCCGCCAGCGTTCGTCCTGAGCCAGGATCAAACTCTCCGTGAAAGGTACTTCTTACAGAGAGCTGTCATGCCTGGCGGGCCACCGGGTACACATACTCGGCGACCGGCATGACGGGTAAATCAGACCATCCGGCGCGCTGGCGCACCGAATGGATCGGGCTCAAACATTCCGCAGACCTGTTGATGGGTCTACGGAGTGCACGCTGCTCAGTTTTCAAAGACCGCTGCGTCTCTGCGGCGGGATTCGCCGCTCTTCACGCATGGGGCTGCTTACTGCAACCCCAGAAGGACCGGGGAGTATAGCGCTGTCGCGTCCGCTTGCCTAGTCCCTCAGGCGCAAGCGGCGAAAGCGGCGCTTTCCCAGTTGAAGAATTTTACCATTTAGAGTCTCGGAGTCAAGGTCCAGAGCCGAATCCGGCACCGGCTCACCGTCCAGCCGGACGCCTCCCTGGCCGATCAGCCGGCGGCCTTCGCTGGAGCTGATCTCGAAGGCGGCGCCGAGCAGGCGCGGCAGATGGACCTGCCGCTCGCCGTCGGCCAGGAACGGCGCCAGGTCGAGCTCCTCGATCTCCTCGGGCACCGCGTGGTCGACGAAGACGCGGTTGAAGTGCTGCTCGGCGGCCTGCCCCGCCCCCTCGCCGTGGAAGCGATCGGCCAGCCTTCGCGCCAGCTCCCGCTTCGCCTCGTTCGGGGGCCGCTCGGGCGGCTCTACGCCGAGCAGGAGGCGGTAATAGGAGGGCATCGCCTCGTCCGGAATGCTCATCAGGCGGCCGAACATCTCCTCCGGCGCATCGGTGACGCCGACGTAGTTGCCCAGCGACTTGCTCATCTTCTGGACGCCGTCGGTGCCGACCAGGATCGGCATCGTCAGGATCGACTGCGGCTGCCCGCCGTAGGCGACCTGGATGTCCCGGCCGAAGAGCAGGTTGAACTTCTGGTCCGTCCCCCCCAGCTCGACGTCGGCTTCCACCGCCACCGAGTCGTAGCCCTGCAGCAGCGGGTAAAGGAGCTCCAGCGCCGCGACGGGCCTGCCGGCGCCCAGCCGCTTCTGGAAATCGTCCCGCTCGAGCAGACGCGCCACGGTCGTCCGCGCCAGCAGCCCGAGCAGCTCCTCGGGCGGCATCCGCAGCCACTCGCTGTTGTAGCGGACCTCGGTGCGGTCGCGGTCCAGCAGTCTGAAGGCCTGCTCCTGATAGGTGGCGGCGTTGGCCTCGATCTCCTCCGGCGAGGGCAGCGGCCTCGTGCTCGAGCGCCCGCTCGGGTCGCCGACCCGGGCGGTGAAGTCGCCGATGATCAGGACGACGGCGTGGCCCGCGCGCTGGAACTCGGCGAGCTTCTCCAGCACGACCGTGTGGCCGAGGTGGATGTCCGCCGTGGTCGGGTCGATGCCGAGCTTGACCCGCAGCGGGCGATCGCTCTTCAGCTGCTCGGCAAGCCTGCCCGCGGGCAGCACGTCGACCGCGTTCCGGGTCAGATCCTCCATCGGCGCAATGCTAGACTGCCGCCTCCGCGCGACGGGCTTCCGCAGCCGCTGCGCCCTTCCTCTCGATGGCCCGCTTCCCATTCAAGCGCCGGCGAAACGGTGGCGGCGAGATTCCGCCGGCCCCCTCGCTCTCCCCGACTTCGGCCGCCCAGACCCCCGCGCCCAAGCGCAAGCCACGGCTGAAGAAGCTGCGCGTGCTCTTCGTGCTGCTCGGCCTCGGCATCCTCGCCGTGGTCTCGATGATCTTCGGGATGATGGCGGCGGTCTCCCAGGACCTGCCGGCGATCTACGACTTCGCCCGCTACAAAGCCTCGAAGAACAGCGAGATCCTCGACGCCAACGGCGAACCGATCGGGACGCTGACCAGCGACCAGAACAAAATCCTGCTCAGCTCGGGCCAGATCTCCCCCAACATCAAGAATGCGGTGGTCTCGATCGAGGACGCCCGCTTCTACGAACACAGCGGCGTCGACTTCAAGGGGATCGGCCGCGCCCTGCTCAAAGACATCCTCAGCCAGAGCGCCGCCCAGGGGGCCTCGACGATCACCCAGCAGTTCGTCAAGAACGCGCTCGAAGCCCAGGGCGACCGGACCCTCTTCGCCAAGTTCAAGGAGGCGGCGCTCGCCTACCGGCTCGAGCACCACTGGAGCAAGGACAAGATCCTCACCGAGTACCTGAACACGATCTACTTCGGCGAGGGGGCCTACGGGATCGAGGCCGCGGCGCGCACCTACTTCGGCGCCGCGCACCCCGGCTGCGGCACCTCGACGGAGCCCTGCGCGAGCGTGCTCGAGCCCTGGGAGGCGGCGATGCTGGCGGGGATCATCCAGTCGCCGACCGCCTACGACCCCAAGTACTACCCCGAAAACACCCTCGCCCGACGCAATGTCGTGCTCGAAAAGATGGAGCAACAGGGCTACATCACCGAAGAGCAGATGCGCGAAGGCCAGCGACAGGCGCTGCCGTCGTCGACCGACATCTCGCCGCCCCGACTCGACTCCAGAGCCCCTTATTTCACCGCCTACCTGCGCCAGCAGCTGGTCGAACGCTACGGCGCCGCGAAGGCCTTCTTCGGCGGCCTCAAGGTCAAGTCCACCCTCGATCTGGGGCTGCAGGAAGCCGCCGAAGAAGCGGTCAACTCCTATCTGGGCTACCTCCCGGCGACCGCCTCGGTCGTCGTGATCGACAACCACAACGCCGGGATCAAGGCGATGGTCGGCGGGCCGGACTTCGAGAAGGCGCCGTTCAACCTGGCGACCCAGGGGCACCGCCAGCCAGGGTCCTCGATCAAGCCGTTCACGCTGATCACGGCCCTGGAAGAGGGGATCTCGCCGGAAACGGTCTACGAATCGGCGCCGCAGGAATTCCACTTCGGCAAGAACGGGCGCGAAGTCTTCACGGTCTCCAACGACGAGGATTCCTACCTCGGGTCCTGCTCGATCATCTGCGCGACGACCTATTCGGACAACTCGATCTATGCCCAGCTGGCGCTGGAAGGGCTGAAGGGAAAGACGGTCGAGGACCGCACTCGCTCGATCGCCGCGACGATCCACAAGATGGGCTACGACGACCCGATCTCCACCAACCCGGCGATGGTGCTCGGCGGCCTCGAACTCGGCGTCACGCCGGTCGGCTGGACCTACGCCTACTCGACGCTCGGCAGCAACGGCGACCGCGTCAGCGGAACCCTTGCCCCACGCCCGGGGGACAGCCCCGTCTCCTACACCCAGGTCACCGACCGCGACAACCAGACGATCAAGGGCGGCGACAACGACTCGACCCATGAACAGGTGATCGACGAAGGCACGGCGGAAGAAGCGAAGCGGATTCTCGAAACGGTCGTCTCCAGCGGCACCGGCACCAACGCCCAGATCGGCGCCTCGGGGCAGTGGGGCAAGACCGGGACGACCGAGAACAACGGCGATGCCTGGTTCTGCGGCGGCGTCGAAGACGAAGTCACCGCCTGCGTCTGGGTCGGCTACGCGGACTCGACGACCCCGATGACGACGCTCTACCAGGGCGGCCCGGTGATGGGCGGCACCTTCCCGGCGCTGATCTGGGCCGGCGTGATCTCCGCCTGGGAGGAAATCAAGGCCAACCGGGCATCCGAAAAGGCGGCCAGGCGAGCGGCGCGCGGGGAAGCCGCCGCCGGCGAAGCCGAAGAAGGCGAAAGCGAATACGTCCCGATCGAACCATCGACGGAAGCCGCCCCTGAAGAAGAAGGCGGTGGCGAAGTGGCGCCGGAAGAAGCCGAAGCGCCGGAACCCGCTCCCGAAGCGGCGCCGGAAGCGGCTCCCGAAGCGGCGCCGGAAGCCGGGCCCGAAACGGGCAGTGGCGGTGGCGTCACCGCGGGCTAGGGCCGCGGCCGCGAGACGTGCGGGTTGCCGGCGGCGCAGAAGCGCCACGGCTGGTCGATCGCTTTGCTGATCCCGACGCGGGGGCCGACGACGATCTCCGGACGCGGGCCATCGGGCTCGAGCAGCTCGAACGGGGTCTGGAGCAGGTCGGCGCCGTTGCGATCGAGGCCGATTCCGAGGGCCTCGGTCAGCTTGCCGGGCCCCGAGCAGAGGTCGACGTCCGGGCGCAGGCCGCGCCGCGCGCGCATCCGCTCCAGGCCGGCGGTCGGCTCCAGGGCCCGGATCAGGACGGCGGCGGCCTCACCCTGCGGTTCGGCGACGGCGTTGAGCAGGCTGTGGATGCCGTAGGAGAGGTAGACGTAGGCGTGTCCGGGCGGTCCGAACAGCACCCGGGTGCGTTCGGTCAGCCCGACGTAGGCGTGACAGGCGGGGTCGTCGCGCTCGTAGCTCTCGGTCTCGACGATGGTGCCGCCGCAACCGTCGAAGTAGAGGCGACAGCCGACCAGATCACGGGCAACCTCGTGGACGGAGCGGTCGAAGAACTCGCGCCCGAGGCGCCGGTCGGCCGTCTTCACGGCAGCTTTCAGGACCGCTCTTCCCGCAGCCTCGCCCGAACCGCGCCGAGGGTCTCCGCCGCGGCCACGAGCTGGGCGGCGAGCGGGACCGAGCCGGTGCCGCCGGCGATCCGCTTCGACTCCAGCCAGCTGCTGCGTCGCAGCACCGCGTAGTAGGAGTCGTCGAGGTGCTCGGAGCGCTCGCGCAGCTCCTCCGGGGTCAGCTCCGAGAGCGGCCGGCCGCGGGCGACGGAGTCGCGGACGAGGTCGCCGACGATCCCGTGCGCCTCGCGGAAGGGGACCCCGCGTCGGACCAGCAGGTCGGCGATCTCGGTCGCCGCCAGCATCTCGTCGCCGGAGGCCGCCTCCATCCGCTCGCGGTCGAAGTAGATCCCGTCGAGCATTCCGGCGGCGACGTCGAGACAGGCCTCGACCGTGTCGATCGCGTCGAAGAGCGGCTCCTTGTCCTCCTGCATGTCCTTGCCGTAGGTCAACGGCAGCGCGTGCATGACGCCGAGCACGGTCGCGTAGTCGGCGGCCACCCGCGGGCTCTTGGCCCGCAGCAGCTCGGCCGAGTCGGGGTTCTTCTTCTGCGGCATGATCGAGGAGCCGGAGGAGAAGGACTCGTCGAGCTCGCAGAAGCCGAACTCGCTGCTCGACCAGATGACGATTTCCGAGCCGAACCGGGAGAGATGCATCGAGCAGGCCGAGGCGGCGGCGAGATAGTCGAGGACGAAGTCGCGATTGGAGGCGCCGTCGATCGAGTTGGGACTGACCTGCGCGAAGCCGAGGTCGGCGGCGACCGCGTCGCGGTCGATCTCCCAATTGACCCCGGCGAGGGCACCGGAGCCGAGCGGCATCACGCCGGCGCTGTCGAGCGCGAACTCGAAGCGGCGGACGTCGCGGGCCAGCATCCAGAAGTAGGCCAGCAGATGGTGACCGAGGTAGACGGGCTGGGCGCGCTGGAGGTGGGTGTATCCCGGCATCGGCCAGTCGCGGTAGGCCTCGGCCCGCTCCAGCAATCGCTCCATCGCCAGGCTGCAGAGCTCGATCGCCCGCAGCGAGTGCGCCTGCACCACCATCGCCACGTCGGTGGCGACCTGGTCGTTGCGCGAGCGGCCGGTGTGGAGCTTGCCGGCGAGCGCGCCGATCTCGTCGCCGAGCAGGCGCTCGATCGCCATGTGGATGTCCTCGTCGGCGGTCTCGAACTCGAAGCCACGCTCGGCGATGCGAACGCGGACGCGCTCCAGGCCGGCGTCGATCTGCGCCAGCTCGTCCTCGTCGAGGACGCCGATCCGGCAGAGGCCGCGGGCGTGCGCCTGCGACTGGTCGATGTCGTAGGGGGCGAGCCGCCAGTCGAACTCGATCGAGCGGTTGAGCGCCCAGAAGCGCGGGTCTGGGTCCTTGCGGAAGCGGGACATAGGCGCGCGATTATCCCGTGCTGACCGGCCGACCGAGGGCCGCGCCGAGCTCCTGACAGACCCGTGCCACCTGGCCCTCGCTCATCGCTGGGAAGAAGGGCAGCGCCAGCGAGCGGGCGGAGGCCGCTTCGGCGGCGGGAAACTGGCCCTCGCGGTAGCCGAGCTCACGCAGGTGCGGGAAGAGGTGGATGCAGGGCAGGTAGGCCTTGGCGGCGACGCCGCGGGCGGCAAGACGGGCGATCGTCTCGTCGCGGTCGACCTCCTCGGGCAGGCGAACGACGTAGACGAACCAGCTGCGGCGCTCCCGGCCGCGGCTCGCGATCGGCGTCTCCACTCCCTCCAGCCCCGCCAAGCCCTCCGCGTAGAGGTGGGCGACGGCGGCGCGCCGTTGCAGCAGCGAGTCGAGCTTCTCGACCTGGGCGACGCCGAGGGCGGCGGCGACGTCGGAGAGCCGGTAGTTGAAGCCGAGCCCGCCATGGTCGAGCCAGCCCATGTCGGCGGCGCGACCCTGGTTGCGCTCGCTGCGCAGGCGGGCGGCGACGGCGGCGTCGGAGGGAACGATCATCCCCCCCTCCCCCGTCGTCATCTGCTTGTTGGCGTAGAAGGCGAAGGTGGCGAGGTTGCCGCGGGCGCCGACCGCCCGTCCCTCGGAGTCGCCGGCGCCGAGCGCCTCGCAGGCGTCCTCGAGGATGCCGAGGTCGCGCTCGCCGGCCAGGGCCTCCAACTCCGGCATCGCCGCCGGGTAGCCGAAGATGTGGACCGGCAGGATCCCGACGGTCCGCTCGCCGGCGGCAGCCGCCGCCGCGGCCGGGTCGAGGTCGAGGGTCAGGGGGTCGACGTCGCAGAAGACCGGCCGCGCCCCCTCGTACAGCAGGCAGTTGGCGGAGGCGACGAAGCTGAAGGGGCTGGTCAGCACCTCGTCGCCCAGGCCCCAGCCGAGCGCCCGCACCCCCAGGTGCAGCGCCGTGGTGCCGCTGGAGACGGCGACGGCGTCCTCGACCCCGAGCCAGGCGGCGAACTCGCGCTCGAACCGTTCCCCGACCGGGCCCAGCGAGAGCCGGCCCGTGCGCAGGACCTCGAGCACCAGCTCCTCCTCGCGAGCGCCGAGGTCGGGCCGCGAGAGCGGGATCTCCTCGGGACTCACTGGAAGGCGTACTCCAGCGAATCGACCAGCGCCTCCCAGGAGGCCTCGATGATGTTCTCGGACACCCCGATCGTCCCCCACTCCCCCGTGCCGTTGGCGGAGTCGAGGAGCACGCGCGTGACGGCGCCGGTGCCGTGGGCTTCGTCGAGGATCCGCACCTTGTAGTTGGTCAGCTCGATGTCGGCGAGGTGCGGGTAGCGTTCGGTGATCGCCCCGCGCAGGGCGCGATCGAGGGCGTTGACCGGGCCGTTGCCCTCGGCGACGCGGACGAAGCGCTCGCCGTCGACCTCGACCTTGATCGTCGCCTCGGTCTGGACCTGGCCGCCCGCCCGTTTCTCGGTGATGACCCGGAAGCTCTCGAGCTTGAACAGCGGCTTGTAGCTGCCCGCCTCGCGCCGCAGCAGCAGCTCGAAGGAGGCCGGCGCGGCCTCGTAGTGGTAGCCCGCGTGCTCGCGCTCCTTCAGTCGCTCGACCGCGCGCGCCGCGCCCGCGTCGTCCAGCTCCAGCCCCGAGCGCTCGGCCTGGCTGCGGATCGTCGCCTTGCCGGAAAGCTCGGAGGCGACGATGTCCCGCTCGTTGCCGACCAGGGACGGGTCCAGATGCTCGAAGGTGCTGGCGTCGGCAGCGACTCCGGCGGCGTGCAAGCCCGCCTTGTGGGCGAAGGCATTGCGGCCGACGTAGGGCCGGTCGGGGTCGGGTGCGAGGTTGCAGACGTCATCCAGGTAATGAGCGGCCTGCGTCAGACTCGCCAGCTGTTCCGGCGAGACGACGTCGAAGCCCATCTTCAGCTGCAGCGCGGGCAGGATCGAGGCCAGGTTGGCGTTGCCACAGCGCTCGCCATAGCCGTTGACGCAGCCCTGGACCAGCCGCGCCCCGGCGTCCACGCCGGCCAGCGAGTTGGCGACGGCGCACTCGGCGTCATTGTGGGTGTGGATGCCGATCTCGACCCTGTCCCCCACCACGGCGGCGACGGCGCCGGTGGCCTCGGCGACGAAATGCGGCAGGCTGCCGCCGTTGGTGTCGCAGAGAGTGACGTTCTCGGCTCCCGAATCGGCCGCCGCCCGCACGCATTCCAGTGCGTAGGCGTGGTCGTCGCGATAGCCATCGAAGAAGTGCTCGGCGTCGAAGAACGGGCGCTTGCCGCGCTCGCGACAGAAGGCGATGGAGTCGGCGATCATCGCCAGGTTCTCCTCGCGCGAGACGCGGATCACCTTCTCCACATGCAGGACCGAGCTCTTGCCGACCAGGCAGATGGCGGGAGCGAACGACGAAGTGAGGACCGCCAGTGCCTCGTCCTCCGCGGCGCTACGGTCGCGGCGGCGCGTCATCCCGAAGGCGACGATGGTCGAATTCTCGAGTGCGAGCTCGGCCAGCCGTTCGAACAGTTCCGCCTCCTTCGGGTTGCTGCTGGGGAAACCGGCCTCGATGAAGTGGACGCCGAGCGTGTCCAGCGCCCGGACCACCTTCAGCTTCTCGCCCACGGAGAGGGACATTCCCCTGCCGCCCATACCGTCGCGCAAGGTGGTGTCGTAGAGCTTCACCTGTTCCATCTGATGCCTTTCGAGTTTGAAGATCGGGAGGAGGGCACGAGGGCCCGCTCGCACGGCAGCGCCGCACCAGCCGCTAGGCGGCTGCGGTAATTCGCCCGATCGACTCGAAAAGAAGGTGCATCAGGAACCGACCTTATCGGCCGCGTCAACCTCGGCGGGCGCCTCGACGAAGTCGAGCCACTCCAGGTACTCCTCGGCGCGCCCGTAGAGAGCGTCTTCGAATTTGGCCTGCACGTGGCGAGTTATCTCGCCCGGCCGGCCGAGCGGGTGGTCGTCGATCTCGCGGACCGGGACCAGCTCGGCGGCGGTTCCGGTGAGGAAGACCTCCTCGGCCAGGTAGAGCTCGGCGCGGGCGACGTCGCGCTCGACCACCGTGTAGCCGAGGTCGCGGGCGATCTGGATCACCGACTTGCGGTTGATCCCGTCGAGGATCGAGGCGACTTGCGGCGGCGTCACGATCTCGCCGTCGCGGACGAGGAAGATGTTCTCGCCGGAGCCCTCGCAGACGAAGCCGCGCTCGTCGAGCAGGATCGCCTCGTCGTAGCCGGCCTTGGTCGACTCGGTCTTGGCGAGGATCGAGTTGAGATAGGAGCCGGAGGCCTTGGCGTGCGGGATCGATCCAGCCGGGCTGATCCGGCGCCAGCTCGAGACCTTGGCGCGAATGCCCTCTCCCTTGCTCTCCTCGCCGAGGTAGACGCCCCAGGGCCAGGCGGCGACGACGACGTCGACGCCGGTCTTGGCGTAGAGGCCGAGCTCGCCGTAGCCGCGGAAGGCGATCGGGCGGATGTAGGCGGAGTTGAGGTTGTTGCGGCGCAGCAGCTCGTGGGTCGCCTGGCGGATCTCCTCGGCCGAGTAGGGAAGCTCCAGGTAATAGAGCTCGGCCGACTTCTCCAACCTCGCGAGGTGGTCGGCGAGGCGGAAGACCGCGGGCCCGCGCTCGGTCTCATAGCAGCGGATTCCCTCGAAGACGCCGGTCCCGTAGTGCAGCCCGTGGGTGAGCACGTGGACCTGGGCATCCTCCCAGCGCACGAACTCGCCGTTCTTCCAAATCGTTTCCTGCCGCTCCATGTTCGTGGAAGTATGCCCGATCAAAGAAAGGAGCGCCAAAACATGAAATCGAAGCTTCGACTGAAACTCAGCTACTCGAACGTGATCGCGACCATCGCCCTCTTCATCGCCCTCGGAGGTGCCGCGGTGGCGGCCGGATTGCCGAGGAACAGCGTCGGAACCCGGCAACTGAAGCGGGGCGCGGTGACCGCCGCGAAGCTCCACAAGGGGGCCGTGACGAGCGCCAAGCTGGCGGCGAAGTCGGTGATCGCGGGCAAACTGGGCCCTGCCGCTGTGACGCCCGGCAACATCGGCAACGGAGCGGTGACTACCGCGAAGCTGGCGACCGGGTCGGTGATCGCCGGCACGATCAAGAACGGCGTCGTGACGACGAACAAACTCGCAAACGAAGCCGTGACCACGCCGAAACTGGCGAAAGACTCGGTCACGGCGGCCAAACTGAGTCCGGAAGTGGGACCGCTGCTGGGGACCCTGAAAAGCGGACAGACCCTGCGGGGCGTGTTCGACGTGGGCGGTGACGCGGGGATTGCACGGGAAGCTCAGAGCTTCCAGTTTCCGCTCCTCAACGCAGCCACGGTGAGCGTCCTCAAACCCGGCGAGACCAACGCCAACTGCAGTGGGCTCGGCGGCGGTAACGTCCAGACGCCGGCGGCGACCGGAGGCAACCTCTGCATCTACATCACCAAAGAAGTCAACCTCGACGAAACCACGCCGCTGGAAGCCGAGAACAACACCCGGCTCGGCTTCGGCCTGCTGGCGAAAGCGAAAACGGCAAGCGAAGAGTTCTACGCCCAGGGCCAGTGGGCGGTGACGGCGCCCTAGGCAGGGCTTTTTAGGCGGACAGCTCGGCCAGGACCGCGGTCGTCATCTCCGCGGTCCCGACCTCGACCTCCCGCGGGACCTCCGGCAGCGGCGCCGCCGCGACGGTTCCCGTGGCGAGGTCGGGGGTGCGCAGGCCGCGCTCGAGCACCGCGTCGACCGCGGTCTCGATCCGGCTCGCGTCCTCCGCGCGGTCGAACGCGTGCCGCAGCATCATCGCCGCCGAGAGGAAGGTGGCGAGCGGGTTGGCGATTCCCTTCCCGGCGATGTCGGGGGCGGAGCCATGGACGGGCTCGAACAGCCCCGGGTCTCCGTCGGCGCCGAGGCTGGCCGACGGCAGCATCCCCAGCGACCCGGTCAACATCGCCGACTCGTCGCTGAGGATGTCGCCGAAGAGGTTCTCGGTGACGATCACGTCGAAGTCGGCGGGCCGGGAGACGAGCTGCATCGCGGCGTTGTCGACGAGCAGGTGGTCGAGTTGGACGTCCGGATAGTCGGGGGCGACGCGGCCGACGACCTCGCGCCATAGCCGCGAGGTCTCCAGCACGTTGGCCTTGTCGACCGAAGTGACCTTGGGCGGGCGCCCGGATCCCTCGGCGCGGCGCTGCGCCGCCTCGAAGGCGGTGCGGGCGATGCGATCGATTTCCTCGGCCGTGTACTCGCAGGTGTCGTGGGCGCTGTCGCCGTCGCGGCCGGAATCGCCGAAGTAGATGCCGCCGGTCAGCTCGCGGACGACCAAGAGGTCCGTCCCGGCGATCCGCTCCTCGCGCAGCGGGCTCGAGCCGACCAATGCCGGGCTGGGACGGACCGGGCGAAGGTTGGCGAAGAGGCCCATCCCCTTGCGCAGGCCGAGCAGGCCCTGCTCGGGGCGTGGCGCGTCGGGGTCGGTGGTGTCCCATTTCGGTCCGCCGACGGCGCCAAGCAGCACGGCGTCGGCGGCGCGGCAGGCCTCCAGGACCTCGTCGGTGAGGGCGGTGCCGTGGGCGTCGATCGAGCAGCCGCCGATCAGGCGCTCGTCGAACTCGAACTCACCCAGGGAGTCGAGCAGCTGCCGCGTGGCGGCGACGATTTCGGGGCCGATCCCGTCGCCGGGGAGCACGACTATCCGGGGGGGATTGCTCACGCGGCGGGACTCTATGCGTTAGGCGGCGACGGCCTCGATGTTGAGGCGGACGTAGTCGAGCACCAGGGGCTGCTCGGACTCGGCCAGGACCGCCTTTGCGAAGGCGCCCCGCAGCTCGGACGGCAGCTGCTCGAGCAGCGGTCCGCGCCGCTCAAAGCGCCGTGGTCACCGGGCCGCGCTCGCCCACGTCCGACCCCTCGAAGCCGTCGATCGCGGCGGCGTTCTCGAGCGTGATCCCGATGTCGTCGAGACCGTTCAGCAGCCGGTGCTTGACGTCGGGCTCGATCTGGAACTGGAAGACCCCGCCGGCGCAGGTGACGGTCTCGTCATCGACGTCGATCCGCGCTTCGCCGGCCTCGGCCACGGCGCGGCAGTGCTCCTCGTCGAGGATCGCCGGCAGCAGCCCGATCTTGGTGCAGTTGGAATAGAAGATGTCGGCGAAGGACGGCGCCAGGATCGCCTGGAAGCCGAAGTCCTCCAGCGCCCAGGGCGCGTGCTCGCGTGAGGAGCCGCAACCGAAATTGGGCCCGGTGACCAGGATCGGGTTGGGCTCGAGCGAGATCTCGCCGTCGCGGATCCAGTCGTAGAAGAGGAACTCGCCGAACCCGGTCCGCTCGACCCGCTTCAGGAACTGCTTGGGAATGATCTGGTCGGTGTCCACGTCGGCGCGGTCAAGCACCGAGACCCCGCCCTCGATCAAGTCGATCGGCCTCATCTTCAGCTCCATTCCCTGATGTCGACGAATCGTCCCTCGATCGCGGCGGCGGCCGCCATCTTCGGGCTGACCAGGTGGGTGCGCCCACCCTTCCCCTGCCGTCCCTCGAAGTTGCGGTTGGAGGTCGAGGCGCAGCGCTCGCCTTCCATCAGCGTGTCGGGGTTCATCCCAAGGCACATCGAGCAGCCCGCCTCGCGCCATTCGAAGCCGGCGCTGCGGAAGACCTCGTGCAGGCCCTCGGCTTCGGCGGCCGCTTTCACCTGCTGGGAGCCGGGGACGACCATCGCCCGCACCGAGCCGGCGACCCTGCGGCCGTCGACGATCTCCGCCGCCTCGCGCAGGTCCTCGATCCGCGAGTTCGTGCAGGAGCCGATGAAGACCCTTTCCGGCGCGACCTCGGTCATCGGGGTCCCCGCCTGCAGGCCCATGTAGGCGAGGGCGCGCTCGGCCGCTTCGCGGTCCGCGAGGGAGTCCATGGCCGCAGGGTCCGGGACCCGGTCGGTGACCTCGACGACCATGCCGGGGTTGGTGCCCCAGGTGACCATCGGCGAGATCGCGGCGGCGTTCACCTCGACCTCGGTGTCGAAGGCGGCGCCGGGGTCGGTCGGCAACTGCCGCCAGCGCTCGACGGCGGCCTCGAAGTCCTGCGGCGCGCCGGGGCGGCCGCGCACCCACTCGAAGGTAGTCTCGTCCGGAGCGATCATCCCGGCCCGGCCGCCACCCTCGATCGTCATGTTGCAGATCGTCATCCGGCCCGGCATCGAGAGCGCCTCGATCGCGGGGCCCGCGTACTCGACTGCGTAACCGGTCATGCCGCCGGTGCCAAGCCTGCCGATCGTCGCCAGGATCAGGTCCTTGGGGGTGACGCCGCCGCCCAGCTCCCCGGAGTAGTCGATGCGCATCGTCTTCGGCCGCTTCTGCATCAGGCACTGAGTGGCGAGGACGTGCTCGACCTCGGAGGTTCCGATCCCGAAGGCCAGCGCCCCGAAGGCGCCGTGGGTCGAGGTGTGACTGTCGCCGCAGACGATCGTCATCCCCGGCTGGGTGACTCCCAGCTCCGGCCCGATCACGTGGACGATGCCCTGGCGTTCGGATCCCAGCGAGTAGAGCGGGATGCCGAACTCCTCGCAGTTGCGCTCCAGGGTTTCGACCTGGACGCGGGAGAGCTGGTCGGCGATCAGGCGGGCGGCCATGGTGCCGTCGGTCGGGGTGTTGTGGTCGGCGGTCGCCAGCGTCTTGTCGGGCCGGCGGACGGGGCGACCGGCGAGGCGCAGCCCGTCGAAGGCCTGCGGCGAGGTGACCTCGTGGACCAGGTGGAGGTCGATGTAGATCAGCCCGTTCGATACCTCGTGGGCTTCCCAGATCTTGTCGAACATCGTTTGGGGCATCTGACTCCTCCTAGCCTCGGCGAAGGCCGGCTGCGATTACGGCGACGAACTCGGTCGGCTCCTCGCCATCGTTCTCGAAATGGTGGGGCAGGTCGGCGTCGAAGGTGACGCTGTCCCCCTCCTGAAGGTCGTAGCGGCTGCCGTCGACGATCAGCGCCAGGGTGCCGGCGAGGACGACCGTAGTCTCGCGGCTGCCCGGCTCGTGGATCGGCGGATCGGCGCGGCCGCCGGTGCCGGCGCCCGGCTCCAGCGCGTGCAGCGACACGTCGGCGCGCTGGCCCGGCATCGGCGGCGTCAGCTCCTCGAAGCTGTGACCGCCCCGCTCCGAGCGGCGGCGCGAACCGGCACGACTGACGGCGACGTTCTGTCCCTCGTCGAGGCGGAGCAGCTGCGAGAGCGTCAGCTCGAGGCCGGCGGCGATCTTGGCGGCCGAGGCGAGCGTCGGGCTGGTCTCGCCGCGCTCGACCTGGGAGAGCATCGGCGCGCTGACGCCGGAGCGCTCGCTGAGGTCGCGCAGGGAGAGGCTCATCGCCTCGCGCAGGGCCTTGACGCGTCGGCCGACAGCGGTCGAGGGGTCGACGGCTGCATCGTCGGCAGTGGCGGTCAGATCGGTCTCGGCGGCTGCGGCGGTGGCGATGGGGCGTACGTTATCACGTACGTTTGTCTAGCAGCACTCGGAGATCCGCGGCGATCTGCGTCGGTTCGTCGTCCAGCTGAGACCAGGCTATCCGCGTGATGTCGTATCCCGCGACCCGCAAGCGACGGTCCCGGGCGCGGTCCTCGCGGAAGGCCCTCCGCGTTCCATGGCCCTCCCAGCCGTCCAGCTCGACGATCTGCCGCTGCGGCAGCCAGAGGCAGTCGACTTCGTAGGTCTTCGGGCCTGCCTCGACCAGCGCGTTGAAGTGAGGCCGGGCCAGCGCGTGGCGGTCGAGGAATCCGACGAACCGTTCCTCGAGTCCGCGACGCACCCGCCCCGGCGATTCTCGGCGGCGGGCAAGGCACTCACGCGCCGCCACGCTGCCGCGCCGGGCCGGGTAGCGGTCGAGCAGGTGAGGCAGGGAGAGGCGGTCGTGCAGGCGGAGGTATTCGGACTCGCGCAGCTCGCGCTCCAGGGACTCAGGCGAAGTGGTTGCGGCCCGGTCGAGCAGGGTGCGGGGCACGGTGGTGACGGGGATGCCGTCCCGGACGGTGACCTCGTCGGCGGGAAGTAGCGAGAAGTGGCGTTGGATGGACCGTGACGAGCGGCTGCGGCGAGGGACGGTCACCGCCACCGTTGCGCCGCTCGAGGTCAGACCCCAAAGCGCCGCTGCCGAGCGGTGGCTGAGGACGGCGCCTGGCCCGCAGTAGAGCACCGCAGCCATCCATCGCCCCTTTCCGCCGACGGAGCGGTACCCGAGGGCGTAGACGCCAGGGTGCAATTGATGCAATTGCCCGCGACGGACCCGCCCCGCAATCGCGTCGCGGCTCAACCCCAGCTCGAGCAGCTGTCGCCGTCCCACCACCCCATGCTGTCTCCCCGCCAACTGGCCGATACAGGCTTCGAAGTCGCGCGTACGAGCACGCGTTTGCAGCAGTGTGTCTCTGGGGCACCCTGCTGCAAACGCGTCCTCCACCCCGCTTAGGTTGCACGGCACGAACACGCGTGTTGCGCGCGCTTCGTGCCAGTTGTGAAACGGAGGCCTTCCCGCTACGGGCCCGGGGTGCGCTCGATCGCCGCCTCGGCGGTTGCCGCCTCCGCTTGGCGCGTTGCCGCGCCTTCGAGGGCATTCGACAGCGCCCGCAGGTAGGCGCGGGCCGAGGCCTCGATGATGTCGGTGGCGACGCCGACGCCGGTCGCCAGGCGCCCGTCGGTGCGCAGCATCACCGTCACCTCGCCGAGCGCGTCCTCCCCACCGGTCACCGCGTCGACCGTGTATTGGCGCAACTCGCTTGCGGTCCCGGTGGCCTGCTGGATCGCGCGGAAGATCGCATCGATCGGGCCGTCTCCCCCGGACTCGGCGGTCTTTTCCTCTCCCGACGGGGTCGTCACTGCGATCTTCGCCACCGGCTCGCGGCCGGAGCCGGCGCTGACCTCGAACGAGGCCAGCTCGTAGGCGTCGGAGCGCTCGCGCATCTCGTCGGAGACGATCGCCTCCAGGTCCAGCGCGGTCACCTGCTTCTTGCGGTCGGCGACCTCCTTGAAGGCCTTGAAGGCCGAGTTGAGAGCGTTCCCCTCGACTTTGAAGCCCAGTTGCTCCAGCGCGTCCCGCAGGGCGTGGCGGCCGGAATGCTTGCCCAGGACGATCGAGTTCGACTCCAGGCCGACTTCGGTCGCGTCCATGATCTCGTAGGTGCTGCGCTCCTTCAGCACCCCGTCCTGGTGGATCCCGGACTCGTGGGCGAAGGCGTTGCGGCCGACGATCGCCTTGTTCGGCTGGACCGGGTAGCCGGTGAGGCGGGAGACCATGCGGCTGGTGCGGGCGATCTCGCGGCTGTTGATGCCGGTGCTCATCCCGTGCGCATCCTCGCGGACCTGGATCAGCATCGCGATCTCCTCCAGCGAGCAGTTCCCCGCCCGCTCGCCGATGCCGTTGACCGAGCACTCGACCTGCCGTGCCCCGGCCAGGACGCCGGCGTAGGAATTGGCGACAGCCAGCCCCAGGTCGTCGTGGCAGTGGACCGACATCTCGATCTCGCGCAGCGCCGGGACAAGCTCGTAGAGACGGCGGAAGTAGTCCGTGTACTCCTCGGGCGTGGTGTAGCCGACGGTGTCGGGGATGTTGACGACGGTGGCGCCCTCCTCGACGGCGATCGCACAGACCTCGGCGGTGTACTCGATTTCGGCACGGGTCGCGTCCATCGGCGAGAACTCGACGTCCTCGCAGTAGGACCTGGCCAGTGCCACGGCCGCCCGAGCCTGGCCCTTGACGTCCTCGCGATCGGTCTGCAGCTGGTGCTCGATGTGGATGTCGGAGGTCGAGATGAAGGTGTGGATGCGCGGGCGCTGGGCGTCGCGGATCGCCCCCCAGGCGGCATCGATGTCCGCCTTGTGGGTGCGGGCCAGGCCGCAGATGACCGGTCCCTCGACCCTGCGCGAGATCTCCTGCACGGCCTCGAAGTCCCCGGGCGAAGTGATCGGGAAGCCGGCCTCGATCACGTCGACCCCGAGGCGGGACAGCTGCTGGGCGATCTCCACCTTCTCGGCGGTGTTCAGCGAGATTCCCGGCGACTGCTCGCCGTCTCGCAGCGTGGTGTCGAAGATATGGACGCGGTTTACGTCAGCTGCTGGTCCCATCGGACCTCTCCTTCTCTACTCGAATCGAATGAACTCTGTCTCTCGCGGCTATCGCGCCGCCCAGCGCTATTCCCCCCGAGGGGGGAGGAGAAGGAGTAGCGCGAGGCTGTCGAGCCGGTGGCCCATTCGGCTCCGAACCTTACCGTAGGCTGCCGCCACCGCAAAGTCGGATCGCACCAGTTGGCTCGCGGTGCTCGGGAGCAGCCGGCATCACCATCGCCCCGACTGCGGCGACCGCCGTCAGTAGCCGGCCGGGCCGTCGGCGATGTCGTTGGTGCCGCTGCCGCCGAGGTAGACGTTGTGACCGCTGCCGCCGCGCAGCAGGTCGTCGCCGTTGCCGCCGACGAGCTTGTCATCGCCGCTGCCGCCATAGAGCCAGTCGGCGCCGGCGCGCCCGACCAGGACGTCGTTGCCGCTGCCGCCGATCAACTTGTCGGCGCCGGCGCCGCCGACCAGCCGGTCGTCTCCGGGGCCGCCGCGGAGCGTCACCGGCGCCGGCACTTCGCGGGCGAGCACTACCGAGTCGTTCCCGCCGCCGCCGTTCATTTCGAAGCCGGCGATCGCGCTTGCTTCGCAGACGATCTCGTTCGGGTTGCCTTCCGGGTGGGAGCAGACGTTGCCGCCGACTTCGAGGGAAGCGATCGAGTCGACCACGTAGCTGCGGCCGTCGGGGCTGAGCGCGATCGAGATCGAGTTCGCCTCCGGTCCGCCGGTGAGCAGCACGTTCACGGACCGTCCGCCGGCATGCGCGACCGAGACGCTGCTCGCAGCCAAGATCGCTATCGCGGTAAGGATCGTCTTCTTCATCGCTCTCGTTCCGGCAGGCACAGGGTTTGGACTTCTATGCCAACAACGCGACCTTGCCGACGTTGCGGCGCCGGGCGATGAATCGTGCGCCCCGCTGCCCTAGAGGTCTACGGAGCGGCCGGCCGCGAATCCGTCGAGGCCGAGGATCTTCTCGATCGCCTCGCTACGGACGGGCGCGTCCGTGGTCAGCGCCATCACGGCGCTTTCTCCCCCGCTCTCGGCACCGACGGCGGCGGAGACGATGTTGACGCCCTCCTCGCCGAACAGCGTCCCGACCCGGCCGATCATCCCGGGTTGGTCGGCGTAGCGGAGGACGGTGATGTGCTCGGCGAAGGGAAGGTAGAAGCTCTCGCGCCAGGCCGAGACCAGGTAGGGCTCGTTGCGCGGGCCGACGCTGGTGCCGGCGACCTCGACCTCGCCGTCGCCCGAGTGGACGCGGATGGTGACCAGCTCGGTGAAGTCCTCGGCGCTCGAGTCCTTCGTCTCGACCAGCTCGATCCCCCGCTCCTCGGCCATCTGCGGCGCGTTGACCAGGTTCACCGCCTCCTCGGTGTGGCCGGAGAGGATGCCGACGAGGACGGCGATGCCCAGCAGGCGGGTGTCGTAGGCAGCTATGCGGCCGCGGAACTCGGCGGTGACGCGGTCGACCGAGCCGTCGCCGAGACCCTGGGCGAGGCGGCCGAGTTTTTCGCAGAGCGGCACGAACGGGGCCAGCGCTTCCATCGCCTCCGGGCGCACCGCGGCGATGTTGACCGCGTTGGTGACGACGCCCCCGGTCAGCGCCTCGGTGACCTGCTCGGCAGTGACGACGCCGGCGCGGTCCTGGGCCTCGGCGGTGGAGGCTCCAAGGTGCGGGGTGACGACGACGTCGTCGCGGGCGAAGAGGGGGTGCTCGGTGAAGGGCTCGGAGGGGAAGACGTCGAGCGCCGCCCCGGCGAGCTTCCCCGACTCGAGTCCCGCCAGGAGCGCGTCGAGGTCGACGAGCTCGCCGCGGGCGCAGTTGACGAGCCGGGCACCGTCCTTCATCGCCGCGATC
The DNA here is from genome assembly GCA_036403715.1 of Solirubrobacterales bacterium. GTDB lineage: Bacteria > Actinomycetota > Thermoleophilia > Solirubrobacterales > 70-9 > VAYN01. The sequence goes on along the minus strand of DASWQL010000001.1, from coordinate 31,781 downwards.
GCCTCGGCGTCGATCAGGTTGATCGTCTCCGGCGTCTTGGGGACGTGGAGAGTGACCAGGTCCGCCCGCCCGAGGACCGCCTCGATGCTGTCGGCACCCTCTACTCCGAGCTCCCGGAAGCGCTCGGCGGAGACGAACTTGTCGAAGGCGACGACGTCCATCTCGAAGCTCTGGGCCCGCTTGGCGACGAGCTGGCCGATGCGGCCGAAGCCGATCACACCGAGCGTCTTGCCGTAGAGCTCGGCGCCCTTGAACTTGCCTCGGTCCCAGCGCTCTTCGACCAGCGAGCCGTGCGCCTGGGGGACGTTGCGGAACAACGCCAGGGCGAGGGCGATGGTGTGCTCGGCAGCGGCGACGGAGTTCGACTCCGGTGCGTTGGCGACGATGATGCCGCGGCGGGTCGCGGCCGGGATGTCGACGTTGTCGACGCCGGTGCCGGCACGGCCGATCACCTTCAGGTTGTCGGCCCGCTCGATCAGGTCGGCGGTCATCTTCGTCGCCGAGCGGATCAGGATCGCGTCGTAGCCGCCGATCTGCTCGCGCAGCTCCTCGTCGGACATCTCCAGGCCGAGGTCGACGTCGAACTTGGAGCGCAGCAGGTCGACTCCGCTATCGGCGATCTTCTCCTTGACGAGGACCCTCACGAGGCCACCCCGTCGACGTTCTCGATCACCCAGTCGACGCAGGCGGTGAGCGCCTCGACGTCGGCGGGCTCGACCGAGGGGAACATCCCGACCCGCAGCTGGTTGCGCCCGAGCTTGCGGTAGGGCTCGACGTCGACGATGCCGTTGGCGCGCAGCGCCGCGGCCAGCGCCGCGGCATCGATCGAGTCGGCGAAATCGATCGTGCCGACGACCAGCGAGCGCTTCGCGGCGTCGGCGACGAACGGCGTCGCGAACTCGCTGCGCTCGGCCCACCCGTAGAGCCGGCCGGAGGAGTCGGTGGTGCGCTCGACGCACCATTCGAGACCGCCGTTGGCGAGCATCCACTCGACCTGGTCGGCCAACAGCAGCAGCGTGGCGAGGGCGGGCGTGTTGTAGGTCTGCTCCTTGCGCGAGTTGTCGAGCGCCGTCTGCAGGGAGAGGAAAGCCGGTTGCCAACGGTCGTCGGCGCCGTCGAGCTGCTCGATCCTGGCGATCGCCGCCGGGCTCAGCGCTGCCAGCCAGAGACCGCCGTCCGAACCGAAGGCCTTCTGCGGCGCGAAGTAATAGGCGTCGGCCTGGGAGACGTCGACCGGCAGGCCGCCGGCGCCCGAGGTGGCGTCGATCAAGACGAGGGCGTCGCCGGCGCCCGCGGGGCGTCGCACGTCGACCATGACGCCGGTGGAGGTCTCGTTGTGGGCCCAGGCGATCGCGTCGGCGTCCGGATCGGAGGTCGGCTCGGGAGCGTCACCGGGCTCGGCCTCGACGAGGATCGGGTCGGCCAGGAACGGCGCCGCGGCGGTCGCCTTGGCGAACTTCTGCGAGAACTCGCCGTAGGTCAGGTGGAGCGAGCGGGAGCGCACCAGCCACGCCGTCGCCGCCTCCCAGAAGGCGGTGGTGCCACCGTTGCCGAGCGCGATCTCGTAGCCGTCGGGCAGCGAGAACAGGTCGGAGAGCCCTCCGCGAATTCCCTTGACGAGGTCGCGGACCGGTGCCTGGCGGTGCGAGGTCCCCATCAGTCCAGCCTGCTCGGCGACCCGCGCCAATGCCTCCGGGCGGACCTTCGATGGCCCGCAGCCGAAGCGCCCGTCTGCCGGCTTCAGGTCGGCGGGGATCTGCGCGGTGTCGGTCGTCGGGGGGGTCATCCGGGCCGACAGGTTAGTGACAGTCGCGGGTGGACCCCGGTCGGGGGTCAGGCGCACCGGTGAGACTGCCGCCGCGGGCGAAGTTAGGCTGACCGGCGGGTCAGCAGGGGAACGTCCACCAAGCAAGGGAGAGCGATGTATCCGATCAGTTACGAAGCCGATTTCAACCCGAGGCCGAACCGTTGGACGACGTTCTTTCGCATCATCGTCGCGATCCCGTGGCTGATCGTCGCCTACGTCTATCTGATCCTCGCCGCCTTCACGCACCTCTTTGCCTGGGTTGCGGTCGTGATCCTCGGCCGCTATCCCGAATGGCTCTACAACTTCAACTCCGGCATCGTCCGATACCTGGTCCGCTTCTACGCCTGGGCCTATCTGCAGACCGACGTCTGGCCGCCGTTCAGCCTCGCCGACGACCCCAGCTATCCGATCCGGGTCAACATCTCCCCGCGGGCCGAGCGCCAAAGCCGGCTCAAGGCCTTCTTCCGGATCATCCTGATCCTGCCGATGCTGGTCGTCTCCTACGCGGTCAACTACGTGCACCTCTTCGCCGCGGCGATCGCCTGGCTGACGATCGTCTTCCGCGGCTACATGCCCGAGAAGATCAACGGCACGCTGACCTTCTGCAACAGCTTCTACGCCCGCGTCTGGGGCTACTTCGCGCTGTTGACCGACGACTACCCGCCGATCGGCGAGGAGGCGGCCACGGGTGCCCCGCCGGCAGCGCAGGCGCCGCCGGCAGCCGTTCCGGCCGCCTAGGGAACCCCGGCGATGAGCGATACGGACGCCCGCCCGGTGAGGAAGGGCGGCGGCTATGCCGTCGCCCACCTCGACGACCTCGGCGATGGGCCGGGGTTCCGCAAGATTCGCCGTGAGCTGGGAGTGACGGCGTTCGGCGTCAACGCGATCGTGATGCCGCCGGGCTACGCGACCGGAGCCCACTTCCACGACGTCCAGGAGGAGCTCTACTTCGTCCACAGGGGCCGGATCGAGATCGCCTTCGACGACGGCTCGGCCCACGAGCTCGGCCCCGGCGGCCTCGCCTGGGTCGACGCCCCCACCCACCGCAAGATCCGCAACCTCAGCGACACGGAGGAGGCGGTGTACGTGGTCGTCGGAGGCAAGGACGGGTACGTCGGACGGGATGGCAGGGAGCCTGAAGGCGAGACGGCGCGGCCGACGCCGTTCGACTCTTAGGTCGGGTGAGCGAGGAGGGCGGTTGGCCTCCAGTCGAATCAGTCGCGCAGCCTTACGGCTGCCGCTCCCGAACATGCTGCCCGCCTATGGCGGGCAGGAACCGGATTGCATTTCCGCCGCTTCGCGACATTCGCCTGGAGGCCAACCGCCCTCCTCCCCCACACGGATCTAGGGACGAAAGGGGCGGGCCGAGGTCTCGAAGCAGACAAGCCACATGGGGCGGCCGCTTTGCTCCGAAGCACGGGAGCTCGCTTTGGACGAGGGGTGCCGGTACCCCGAGGCGGGAATGTCCCCGCGATATGCAATCTGTCTCCTGCGCGGGCGTAGCCCGCGCTCTCCATCAGCTCCGAGCGAAGCGAGGTGCTTCAATTCCCGCGGAGGGGTACCGGCACCCCTCGTCCGCAACGCTCGGTCCCTCGCGCCGTCCCTCAGCTGGTCGCGTCGAACTTCTGGTCGATCCAGGGCATCATGTCGCGAAGGTCTTTGCCGACCTCCTCGACTTCGTGCCCGGCGGCCTCTTTGCGCATGCGGTCGAAGCTCTCGCCGCCGGCGCGGTTCTCGGCGATCCACTCGCGGGCGAACTCGCCCGACTGGATCTCGCTGAGGATCTGTTTCATCGCCGCCCGCGACTCCTCGCCGATGACCCGTTTGCCGCGGGTCATGTCGCCGTACTCGGCAGTGTTGGAGATCGAGTAGCGCATCCCCTGGATCCCCTTTTCGTACATCAGGTCGGCGATCAGCTTGAGCTCGTGCAGGCACTCGAAATAGGCGAGGCGGGGGTCGTAGCCGGCCTCGACCAGGGTCTCGTAGCCGGCGCGGACCAGCTCCGAGGCGCCGCCGCAGAGCACCGCCTGCTCGCCGAAGAGGTCGGTCTCGCACTCGTCCTTGAAGGTGGTCTCGATCACCGCGGCGCGACCGCCGCCGATCCCCGCCGCGTAGGCGAGGACGAGGTCGTGGGCGTCGCCGCCGGCGTCCTGGTGGACGGCCATGAGGCAGGGGACGCCGTTGCCTTCCTCGTACTGGCGGCGAACCAGGTGGCCCGGGCCCTTCGGCGCGACCATGCCGACGTCGACGCCCGGAGGCGGGTCGATCTCGCCGAAGTGGATCGCGAAGCCGTGCGCGAACAGCAGCAGGTTGCCGGGAGCGATGCCGTCGGCGATCTCCTCGCGCCAGACCTCGCCCTGTTTCTCGTCGGGCAGCAGCACCATGACGATGTCGCCGCGACTGGCGGCTTCGGCGATGTCGAGGACCTCGAGGCCCGCCTGCTCGGCCTTGGCGCGGCTCGAGGAGCCCTCGCGCAGACCGACGACCACGTCGACGCCGGAGTCCTTGAGGTTGAGGGCGTGGGCGTGCCCCTGGGAGCCGTAGCCGAGGATCGCGACGGTCTTGCCGTCGAGCTTCCCCAGGTCGGCGTCTTTGTCGTAGAAGATGTCGTCGGTTCGCATGGCGCGGCAGGCTACCGGAGTGCCCTCCTCAGCAACTTTCCTGAGGGCGTGCGCGGCAGCGCCGACGCCAGCTCGATCCGCTTCGGCACCTTGAAGTCGGCGAGCGATCCGGCGCAATGGCGGCGCAGATCGTCCGGCGTGACCTGGGATCCGCTTTCGAGCACGACGACCGCGGTTACCGCCTGCTGCCACTCCGGGTCCTCGCGGCCGACGACGGCGGCGTCGGCGACCTCTGGGTGGCGCAGCAGCACCTCCTCGACCTCGGCCGGGACCACGTTCTCGCCGCCGCTGACGATCAGGTCGTCGATCCGGTCCTTGACGTAGAGGAAGCCCTCCTCGTCGATCTGGCCGAGGTCGCCGGTGTGCAGCCAGCCGTCACCGTCGGCGCGGCCGGGGGCGACGGTCGGCCCCTGGATGAGGATCTCGCCGTCCTCGATCCGCAGATGGGTCGTCAGCAGCGGCCGCCCGGCGGAGCCGAGCTTGCGGCGGGCGTCGCCGGGAGCCAGCGTCGTCACCTGCGAGCAGGTCTCGGTCATGCCGTAGGTCTGGACAACGGTCGCGCCCTTGTCGAGCGCCTCCTCCAGGGGCTCCTCCGGGACCGGCCCGCCGCCGACCAGGATCGCCCGCGGGCCCGAGAGGTCGGCACCGACCTCGAGCAGGCGGGTCAGCATCGTCGCCACCAGGGAGACGACCGTGATCTCGTCGCTCTCCAGGGAAGCGGCGACGCGGTCGACGTCGAAGCCGTCGTGAACCACAGCGGCGGTCCCGTAGATGACCGAGCGCATGACGATCCCGAGGCCGGCGATGTGGCTGAGCGGGACACAGCAAAGCCAGCGGTCGCCTGGGTCGACGCCGATGTTGAAGCCGGAGCCGACCGCGTTCCAGAGGAAGTTGCCGTAGGTGAGGCCGACCGGCTTCGGCGTGCCGGAGCTGCCGCTGGTCAGCACCCGGGCGCAGACGTCGTCCATGTCGTGCTCGCCGAGCAGCGGCAGGTCGGCCTCCGTCTGGGTCAGCTCGCCGGCGTCGTCGAGATCGACGATCGGCTCCTCGGCCTCGACGATCGCCGCCCGCTCACCCTCGGTCAGCCGCGGGTTCAACGGCAGCAGCGTGGCGCCGATCTTCATCAACGCGTGGGCGAGGACGACCTGCTCGCGCCGCGGATGCATGGTCAGCGCCGCGGTCGAGCCGCGGCGGACGCCGTGGGCGGCGAGCCGTCGGGCGACCCAGGTCGCCTCCGCCTCCAGCTCCGCGTACGTCATCTCCGCCCCGTCCGCCACGAGGGCGGTTCGGTCGGGGGCGCTTTGGGATCTCTGTGCGAGCCAGTCGTCGAGTTTCATCGGCCAGATATCGTGCCCATCATGCCCGACCGCCACAAGGACGCCCCGCCCGAGCAAGACCTCTACGCGCCGATCGACTGGCAGGGAGAGGGGGACTACGCCGACATCCGCTACGAGAAAGCGGACGGGATCGCCAAGATCACGATCGACCGGCCCGAGGTCCACAACGCCTTCCGCCCGCAGACGCTGATCGACATCTCCGCCGCGCTCGAGTCGGCCCGCGAGGACACCGATGTCGGCGTGATCGTCCTCACCGGACAGGGGCAGAAGGCGTTCTGCTCCGGCGGCGACCAGAAGGTGCGCGGCGACACCGGGTACGTCGCCGAGGGCGCTTCGCTGGGCCGCTTCCACGTCACCGACCTGCAGGTGCAGATGCGGCGACTGCCCAAGCCGCTGGTGGCGATGGTGGCCGGCTACGCGATCGGGGGAGGCCACATCCTCCACGTCTGCTGCGACCTGACGATCGCCGCCGACAACGCGGTCTTCGGGCAGACCGGACCGCGGGTCGGGTCCTGGGACGGCGGCTTCGGGGCCTCCCTCCTACGCGACCTCGTGGGCACGAAGAAGGCGAAGGAGTTCTGGTTGCTGTGCCGCCAGTACGACGCCGACGAGGCTTTGGAGATGGGGCTGGTCAACGCCGTCGTCCCGCTCGATCGCCTCGAGCGGGAGACCGTCGCCTGGTGCCGCGACATGCTGGCGCTTTCGCCCTTCTCCCTGCGCCTGGTCAAGGCGAGCTTCAACGCCCACGAGGACGGCTACGCCGGGATCCAGCAGCTCGCCCACGACGCCAACCTGCTCTTCTACGGCAACGACGAGGCTCGCGAGGGACGCGAGGCCTTCAAGGAGCGACGCCAACCCGACTTTTCGAAGTTCCCGCGCCGGCCATGAGCCGGCTCAAGGCGGGGGCGACGGTCCGATGAGGATCTGGTTGATGGCGGCGCGACCGCGGACGTTGCCGGCGGCGATCGCGCCGGTGCTGGTCGGAACGGCGGCGGCGGTGCAGTGGTTCGGAAGCCTGCCGCGTCCCGGCGCCTTCGTCGCCGCCCTGGTCGCCTCGATCTTCATCCAGATCGGCACCAACCTCGCCAACGACTACTCCGACGCCAAGCGCGGCGCCGACACCGCCGATCGCCTCGGGCCGGTGCGGGTCACCTCGGCCGGCCTGGTGACGCCGCAGCGGGTGATGCGGGCGACCTGGGTCGCCTTCGCCGTCGCGATCGCCTGCGGGATCTACCTGGCGACGGTGGCCGGGCCGGCGATCCTGATCATCGGCGCCCTCTCGATCGCCGCCGGCGTCCTCTACACCGGCGGTCCACGGCCCTACGGCTACGCCGGGCTCGGCGAGGTCTTCGTCTTCCTCTTCTTCGGCCTCGTCGCGGTGAACGGGTCCTACTACGTGCAGGTGGAATCGCTCGACGCGCTGCCACTGGGACTGTCGATCGCGATCGGATTCCTCGCCACGGCGATCCTCGTCGTCAACAACGTCCGCGACCTCGAGACCGACCGGCGGGCGGGGAAGATGACGCTGGCGGTGCGGATGGGTCGAGAGAACGCCGTCACCCTCTACAAACTGCTGGTGCTCGGCGCCTTCGTGGTCCTGCCGATTGCGTTGATCGCCGGCGAATCGAGCCTGTTGCCGCTGATCGGGCTGCTGGCGTTCCCGCTGGCGATCAAGCCGATGCGGGTGATGAGCGAGCGGACCGACGGTCCGGCCCTCAACCAAGCCCTGGCGGCGACCGGGGCCCTGCTCGGCGTCTACAGCCTGCTGGTCACCGCCGGGCTGCTGATCTCCGCCTGAGATTCGGGCAGCGCCGGGGTGCCGTCGGTGGGAAGCTGTCTGCATGCATCTCGCGTCGGTCGAAGTCATTCCTTACGCGCTGCCGTTCCGCGAGGACTACGTCACCGCCCGCGGCCGTCTGGAGCAGCGTGAGATGGTCCTGCTGCGCTTGCGGACCGACGACGGCCTGGTCGGCCTCGGCGAAGCGGTGCCGCTCTCGCTGCGCGGCGGGGCGACGTTGGAGCGCGTGGTCGCCGAGCTGAGCCAACTGGCGAACCGTCCGGACATGGGAGAGGGCGCGCTGCTCGACGAGGCGACGCTGATCTCCGAGGTGTTCGAGCTCTCGTCGCCTTCCCGCTGCGCGACGCTGACCGCGCTGATGGACCTGCGCGGCCGCTTCGCCGCTGCCGACGGCAGCTCGGAGGACGAGGATTCGCGGCCGGTGGAGTGCAACGCGACTCTCGTCGCCGGGGAGCCCGCCGCCGTGGCGGAGGACGCCCTGCGCTGGGCCGAGGAGGGATTCTCGACCTTCAAGCTGAAGCTCGGCGCCGGCGACGACGTCGCCCAGGTGCGGGCGGTTCGCGAGGCGGTCGGGGCGGAGGCCCGGATCCGCGTCGATGCCAACGCCGCCTGGGACGTCGATACTGCCAGGCGCACGCTCGCCGAGCTGGAGCAGTTCACGATCGAGCTTGCCGAGCAGCCGGTGGCGACGCTGGAGGAGCTGGCGGAGCTGTCTCACGACAGCCCGATTCCGATCGCCGCCGACGAGAGCGTGACCAACGTCGAGCAGGCCGAGCGGGCGGCCAGCACCGGCGCCTGCGCCTACACCGGGATCAAGCTCTCCAAGGTCGGCGGGCCCGAGCAGGCGGTGGCGATCGCCGACCTCCTCCCCGCCTACGTCTCGAGCGCCCTCGACGGGCCGGTCGGTATCGCGGCCGCGGGCCAGGTCGCGCAGACGCTGCACGACACCGATCGACCCGAGCGTCTCGACCTCGCCCACGGGCTGGCGACCCAGCTCCTCTTCGCCTCCACGATCGGCTCGGTCGAGTGCGAGCTGCGTGCGGGAATGCTGCACCTGCCGCCCGGGCCGGGCCTCGGCGTCGAGATCGACGAGGAGGCATTGGAGGCCCACCGGCTCTAGCCTGCCGTGGCGGATTTGTCTCCCCGGAGGCGACAAATCCGCCAGCCGACCCGTGGACCCGACCAACGCCAATACCGCTCTCGCATCCGCCTTCGCCGAGGAGCTGGCCCGGGGAGGCCTGCGACTCGCCGTCGTCTCCCCCGGTTCGCGATCGACGCCGCTGGCGCTGGCGCTCTGGCGCCAACCCGAGATCGAGGTGACGGTGATCGTCGACGAGCGCTCGGCGGGCTTCTTCGCGCTCGGCGCCGCGCAGGCGAGCGGCGAACCGGTGGCGCTGCTCTGCACCTCCGGCACCGCGGTCGTCAACTACCACCCCGCGGTCTGCGAGGCCGACGAATCGGCGCTGCCGTTGATCGTCCTCAGCGCCGACCGGCCGCCGGAGCTGCGCGGGATCGGAGCCGGACAGACGATCGACCAGATCAAGCCGTTCGGGTCCTCGGTGCGGTGGTTCTGCGAAGTCGGGACCCATGACGCCGACGACGACGGGCTCCTGCATTACCGCGGGGCTGCCGGCCGGGCGCTGGCTGCGGCGCGCGGCGAGGCGCGGCCGGGCCCGGTCCACCTCAACCTGCCCTGGCGCGAGCCGCTGGCCCCGGTCGCCGTCGACGGCGCGGTGACGGCGACCGACCGGCTGGCGCTGGAGGGACGCGACGGGCGGCCGCTGACCGCGATCACGCACATCGACCTGGAGCCGGCGGTCTTCCTCCTCGACGAGGTCGCCGGCCACATCGCCGACGCGATCTCGGGCGTGATCGTCGCCGGGCGCCAGCGCGACCCGGAGCTTCGCGAGCCGCTGGCCCACCTCGCCCGGGTCTCGGGATTCCCGATCCTGGCCGAGCCGACCTCGCAGCTGCGCTGCGGGCCGCACGACCGCTCGCGGGTCATCGCCACCTATGACCAACTGCTGCGCGACGAGCGCTTCGCGCGCTCGGTCGTTCCCGACCTGGTCCTGCGCTTCGGCGAGATGCCGACCAGCAAGCCGCTCCGCGCCTGGCTGGCAGCGAGCGGGGCCCAACAGATCGTCGTCGACCCCTACGGCGGCTGGAACGAGCCGAGCCGGCGCGCGGCGGCGATCCTGCGAGCCGATCCGACCGAGCTGGCGGCGGGTTGGGCGGCCCGGCTCGACAACCAGGAGAGGTCGGCGCCGGAGGCCTGGCTCGAGGCCGAGCTGACGGCGCGGGAGGTGCAGAGGGCCGAGCTGGAGAACGCCGGCCCGATCTCCGAGCCGGCGCTGCACCTCGCCCTCGCGGGGGCCCACCGCGACGGCGACCTCGTCTACACCGCCTCCAGCATGCCGATCCGCGACCAGGAGACCTTCCTCCCCTCGAGCGAGACCGACGCGCTGTTCCTCAGCAACCGCGGCGCCAACGGGATCGACGGCCTGATTTCGTCGGGGATCGGCGCGGCGCGGGCGAGCGGTCGGCCGACGACGATCGTCACCGGCGACCTCGGCCTGCTCCACGACGTCGGCGGCCTCGCCGCGCTGCGCGACGTCTCCACCCCGGTCCGAATCGTCGTCATCGACAACGACGGCGGTGGCATCTTCCACTTCCTGCCGCAGGACGGGACGATGGGGAGCGACGAGTTCGAGGCGCTGCTCGGCACCCCGCGCGGGGTCGACGCCGAGCGCGCCGCCGCGCTCTTCGACCTCCCCCACCGCCGGCTCGAGTCGCTGGACGAACTCGGTGACGCCCTCGACGCCGGCACCGGCCTGATCGAGGTCGAGGTCGACCGCCAGACCAACGTCCACCTCCACCGCCGCCTCACCGAGCGCGTCCACGAGGCGCTCGACTCGGCCCGCTGACCCACGCGTCTGCAGCAGGGCGTCGCATGGCCGCCCAGCTGCAGACGCGCCGAGGCGCCGGCACAGAGCGCGAGCGACATCAGGACGAGCCCCACAACTCCCCCGCGCCGGATCACGCGGGGGTCTTCCACTATTGGGGGACTAGGTGCCTACTCGGCCAGCAGCGGCAGCAGCGCCCCGAGCTTGACCTCGGTCTCGGCCAGCTCGGCGGCGGGTTCGGAGCCGGCGACGACGCCGACGCCGGCGAAGAGGTGGGCCTCGCGGTCGCGCAGGAGGGCGCTGCGGAGGGCGACGCAGAACTCGCCGTCCTCGGTGGCGTCCATCCAGCCGACCGGGGCGGCGTACCAGCCGCGGTCCATGCCCTCGAGGTCGGCGATCGCGCCGGCGGCCTCGGGCCAGGGCTCGCCGCCGACGGCGGGCGTCGGGTGCAGCATCCCGGCCAGCTCGATCGCCGAGTGCGGTTCGGCCAGTTGGGCGATCACCGGCGTCGCCAGGTGCTGGATGTTGGCCACCTTGACGATCTCCGGCTCGGCCGCCGCCTCGACCCAGACCGCGTGCGGGCGCAGGGCGCGGACGATCCGCTCGGAGACGATCCGCTGCTCGCGCCGGTCCTTGTCGCTGCGCAGCAGTTGCTCGCCGAGATGGTCGTCGACGGCCGGGTCGGAGCTGCGCCGGGTGGACCCGGCGAGGGCGACGGTCGAGACCCCGGCGCCCGAGCGGCGCACCAGCAGCTCCGGGCTGGCGCCGATGAACGCCGTCTCCGGCGTCCCGCAGCAGAAGCAGAAGCAGGCGGGGAACTGCTCCCGCATGGCGCCGAACAGGGCCGCCGGGTCGTGCGCGGCTGCGGCGCTGACGATCACCTCGCGGGCGAGCACGACCTTGTGCATCTCCCCCGCGTCGATCCGCGATGTCGCCTCGTCCACCGCGGCTTCGAACTCGGCGGGCGGACGGGCGCTACGGATCTCGGGGCGAGCGGTCGGATGCGGGTCCAGCATCGGCAGCGGCGCCTCGGCACGGAGGCCGGCGAGGCGAGCGCTCACGCCGGCGAGCCGGTGCTCGGCGTCGTCCCCCGGCTGCACGACCATGTTCACGGTCAGGAAGGAGCCCTCGCCGCTGCGACAGAGCGAGAGCTCGGGCAGGACCAGCGAGGCCGGAGGCAGCGAGGACCAGATCGACGACGCCCCGCCCTCCGGCTCGAAAGCGAACCCGCCCAGCCAGACCGGCCCCGCCCCGGCGGGCAGCCCGGCCGGCTCGTCCAGCACCGCGTCCCGTCCCGTCCGCAGGCACTCGTCGGCCACGTCGGCAAAGCGGCCGTCCCCGCGGGACGCCGCCTCGTAGGCGACCCCGAGCCCGGCGACCGCGAACTCGCGCTCCGGCTGCTCCCAGCAGAACCAACGGTCGGAGGCGAGGCGCGAGGCGAAGACCGCCGCGCAGGGATCCGCTACATCGACCTCGACGGTGACGCTGACCAGCGTCCGGCGCTCGCGCTGGACGCCCTTGGCGATCGCGCCTAGGAGGACTTCAGTCGCTACCACGCGCGATGGCGATCTCGCCCGTCCGGACCATCTCCACGAGGCCGTGGGGGCGGACCATGCGCTCGAAGGCCTCGATCTTGTCGGCGGAACCGGTGACCTCGATCGTCATCGTGCGGCGGGCGACGTCGACGATCTTGGCGCGGAAGATCTCCGCGAACTGGATGATCTCGGCGCGGTTCTCGACCGCCGAGGAGACTTTGAAGAGAGCCATCTCGCGGGCCACCGTCTCGTCCGGCTCCATGTCGCGGATCTTCAGCACGTTGACCAGCTTGTGCAGCTGCTTGGTCACCTGGTCGATCGGGTGGACCGCGCCGTCGAGGGTGAGCGTGATGCGCGAGACCGTCGGGTCGTCGGTCGGCCCGACCGCGAGCGTGTCGATGTTGAAGCCGCGGCGCGAGAAGAGGCCGGCGACGCGCGCCAGAACGCCGGGCTTGTTCTCGACCAGGATCGAGAGGATGTGCTTGCGCCCGCTCAGCTGACCGGGGACGCGCAGGTCCTCGAGTTTGACCAGCTCAGGGGTCCCCGCCTCCATCAGCGCACCGCCCTCGGCGCCTCGACCATGTCGCGGGCGGCGTTGCCCGGCGGGATCATCGGGTAGCAGTTCTCCTCCTGGGCGACGCGGACGTCGAGCAGGACCGGGCCCTCGGTCTGCAGCGCCTTGACCATCGTCTCCTCGAGGTCGTCGGCGGTGTCGCAGCGCAGGCCGGTGGCGCCGAAGGCCTCGGCCAGCTTCACCCAGTCGGGGCTGGCGCCCATCTCGACCGAGCTGTAGCGGCGGTCCCAGAACAGCTCCTGCCACTGGCGGACCATGCCCATGTAGCCGTTGTTCATGAGGAAGATCTTCACCGGGATCTGCTCGCTGACGCAGGTGGCGAGCTCCTGGACGTTCATGATCAGGCTGCCGTCGCCGGCGAGGCAGACGACCGTCTCGTCCGGGCAGGCGACCTTGGCGCCGACCGCCGCCGGCAGGCCGAAGCCCATCGTCCCGAGGCCGCCGGAGTTGATCCAGCGCCGCGGCTTGTCGAAGCCGTAGTACTGCGCCGCCCACATCTGGTGCTGGCCGACGTCGGAGGTGATGATCGCGTCGCCCTGGGTCGCGCGGTGCAGCGCCTCGACCATGAACTGGGGCTTGATCTCGCCGTCCTTGCCGGGCTCGTAGTAGAGCGGGTGCTCCTGCTGCCAGCCGCGCAGCGTGCTCCACCAGCCGTCGAGGCGGCTCGAATCGGTCTGCAGTGCCCGGTACTCGCGGGTCAGCTTCGGCAGCACCTGCTTGACGTCGCCGACGATCGGGATGTGGGCGCCGATGTTCTTCGAGATCTCGGCCGGGTCGACGTCGATGTGGATCACCTTGGCGTGCGGCGCGAACTCGTCGAGCTTGCCGGTGATGCGGTCGTCGAAGCGGGCGCCGATGGCGACGATCAGGTCGGCTTTGTCCATCGCGTAGTTGGCGGTGAAGGTGCCGTGCATCCCCAGCATCCCCAGCCAGTTCTCGTTCGAGGAGGGGAAGGCGCCCAGTCCCATCAGGGTCGAGGTGACGGGGAAGCGGTCGGAGCCGGCCAGCTCGCGCAGCTCCTCGGAGGCGTTGCCGTTGACGACGCCGCCGCCCGTGTAAAAGATCGGCCGACGGGCGTTGGCGAGCGCTTTGGCGGCGATCCGGATCTGTTTGATGTTGCCCTCGGTCGAGGGCCTGTAGCCGGGCAGCTCGACCGGCTCGGTGCGCGGCTCGTAATCGATGTCGGCGCGCGAGAGGTCCTGCGGGATGTCCAACAGCACAGGTCCCGGCCGCCCGGTCGAGGCGATGTGGAAGGCCTCGTGGACGTACTCGGGAATCTGGCGCGCGTCGGTGACCTGGAAGGAGTGCTTCACGAACGGCAGGGTGGCGCCGAGGATGTCCGCCTCCTGGAAGCCGTCGGTGCCGATCAGGTCCGTGCGCACCTGGCCGGTGATGAAGACGGTGGGGACCGAGTCGAGCATCGCGTCGGCGATCGCCGTGATCAGGTTGGTCGCGCCCGGGCCGGAGGTGGCGAAGGCGACGCCGACGCGGCCCGAGGCCTTGGCGTAGCCCTCGGCGGCGTGTCCCCCGCCCTGCTCGTGGCGGACCTGGATGTGGCGGAACTCGGCGTCGACGACGGCGTCGTAGATCGGCAGGTTGGCCCCGCCGGGGATCCCGAAGACGTCCTTGACGCCCTCGGCCTTGAGCGATTCCATCAACGTGTCGGCAGCTCTCATCGGACTGGCGATGGTACCAGTGGGGCTCTGGTCGCCCCGTGCCTGGGCGCTACTGGTGGCCGGCGGCGGATTTGGCCGGGTTCCAGCGGGTTCGCGGATCGATCGCGGTTTCGATCACCTGCCCCTTGTAGCGCTCGATCGCGTGGATCATCGACTCCACCAGCTCCTCGCCGAGCAGCGTCGGCTGCAGGCCGAGATCGAGCAGCTTGGTGTGGATGGCGTTGTAGTAGTGCTCCTCCTTCTCGACCCGCGGGTTGTCGACGTGCTGGATCTCCACCGAATAGCCAAGGTGCTCGGCCGCGTGCTTGACCAGCTGCGCCAGCTCGATCACCGAGAACTGCTCGGTGAACTGGTTGAAGACGCGGAACTCGCCAGGGTCGGCGGGGTTGGCGGCGGCCAGCTCGACGCACTGAAGCGTGTCGCGGATGTTGAGGAAGCCGCGCGTCTGGGTGCCGGCGCCGTAGACGGTGAGCGGATGGCCGATCACCGCCTGCAGGCAGAAGCGGTTGAGCACGGTGCCGAAGATCTCGTCGTAGTCGAAGCGCGTGATCAGGCGCTCGTCACGGGCGGTCTCCTCGGTCGCGATGCCGTAGACGACGCCCTGGTTGAGGTCGGTCGCGCGCAGGCCCCAGGTGCGGCAGGCGAAGTGGATGTTGGTCGAGTCGTGGACCTTCGAGCAGTGGTAGAGCGAGGCGGGGAGCTTCGGGAACGGGAGCGTGTCGCGGCGCCCCTTGTGCTCGATCTCGATGTAGCCCTCCTCGATGTCGATGTCGGGCTGCCCGTACTCGCCCATCGTCCCCAGCTTGACCAGGTGGCAGTCGGGGACGTGGTCGCGGATCGCGAAGAGCAGGTTGAGGTTGCCGATCACGTTCGCGTGCTGGGTCTCGACCGCCTTCTCGCGCGAAGCCATCGAGTAAGGCGCGGAGGCCTGCTGGCCGTAGTGCACGACCGCCTCCGGCAGCGTCTCGGCGACGACCGCTTCGAGGAAGTCGCCGTCCTGGACCGAGCCGACGAAGCTGCGGATCTCCTCGCCGTCGAGCTCCTTCCAGGCGGCGATCCGCTGGTCGAGATCGGCGATCGGCGTCAGCGAGCCGGTGCCGGCTTCCTGGTGCCAGCGGCGGCGCGAGAAGTCATCGACGACGGAGACCTCGTGGCCGCCGGCCGAGAACCTGAGCGCCGTCGGCCAGCCGAGGTAGCCGTCGCCCCCGAGGATGAGGATTCGCATAGAACGCGGCAGCTTAGTACCTCCCCCAGCGGCGCACCTAGTTGAATCCGGCCGATGGAAAACCGGCTGGCGGGGCGAAACGGGGGTCGGCTGGGCGTCGCCGCGCTGGTCGCGATCCTGCTGCTGGGGCTGGGCTTGCGGCTCGGGCAGGCGTGGGACGGGCGGGCGCCGGTCTACGACGCCAAGGCCTACGCGGCGATCGCGGCCAACCTCGAGCGGGGCGACGGCTTCACGGTCGGGTCGTCGGCGACGCAGCCCTCCGGCAATTACTCCCCCGGTCTGCCGCTGCTGCTGGCAGGCGTCTACGAGCTGACCGGCGGCGTGCACGAACGGACGGCGCGGGTCCTGCTGGCGCTGATCGGGACGCTGGCCGTGCTCTTCACCTACCTGATCGGGCGTCGCTTGTCGCGCCGCTCGATGCATTCACCACACCAGAGTGTGGTCAATCGAACGAACGCGGTGGCCGGCTTGATCGGGGCCGCGGCGGTGGCGGTCTATCCGGCGCTGCTCGAGTACCAGGGGATGACGATGGGCGAGCCGCTGGCGGCGACGCTCTTGTCGGGAGCGATCTTGGCCTTGTTCTGGGCGAACGACGCAAGACAGGTCGCCGCACCGAGCGGGTCCTGCCGCGGGGAGGGAGACCTGGGGGCGGACAAGTGCATCCGTTCTCGGCCTCCCTCCCCGCGCCACCAGCTGGCGCGGTGGCTGCTGCCAGGCATCCTGCTCGGAGCACTGGCGATGGTTCGGCCGGAGTATCTCGGGGTGGCCTTGCTCCTGGGGCTGATCGTGTTCGCGGCCGGCGCACGGGACGACTGGCGCCCAGCCCTCCTACATTCCGCCATCCTGCTTGCCGGTCTCGCCCTGGTCCTCGCGCCCTGGACCTTGCGCAACGCGATAGCCCTCGACCGCTTCGTCCCCGTCTCGACCGGCGGCGGCCAGGTCCTCTTCGCCGGCACCTACCTGCCCTCCGACGGCGACCCCGAACTGGTCGGCAAAGAGGTCGTGGCGCGGCATCCGGGTCTCTTCGGACCGGGTGCCCTCGAGCGACTACGCCTCGAGCAGATCCTCGCCCGGCTGGCGGCCGCGCGCTATCCCGACCTCGAAACCGACCGGGCGCTCTCGCTGATGGGCCGCGAACAGCTCTGGGAAGACATCAGCGAAGAGCCGCTCGAATACACCGGCTTCGTCGCCACCAAGATCGGCCGGATCTGGTCGCACGGCCCGCGCGACGTGATGCGGGAGCCGCTCTGGGAGGCGCTGCACTGGGCGCTCGTCGCCTTCGGCCTGCTCGGGCTCGCGGTCCTCGCCTGGCGGCGCCGCTGGGAGGCGCTCGTCCTCGCTGCGGTCTTCCTCTCGATCACGGCGATCAGCGCCCTGCTCGTCGCCTCGCCGCGGCGCGTCCTGGTGATGCTGCCGCTCGTCGCCGCTCTGGCGGGGTGCGGCGTGGTCTGGCTCTGGGAGCAGGGACCGCGGCGCGCTCGATGAGTTTGTCCGCCTATGGCCGGGGTCAACTCAGCAATCGTCGCCCCGCCCCGGATAGCCTGAGCCCGGCCTTGACCGCTTTCGCCGACCGGATCCGCGCGCTGCCCGATCGATACGGACGCGTGACGTTGATCGCGCTGGCGGCGATCGTCCTGCTGGGCCTCGTGGTCCGCGCCTACGTCGTCGTCGAACCGGTCGCCCACCCGGCGGACGATTCCCACGCCTACTACGCGCTGTCCAAGTCGCTCTACGAGGAAGGCAGCTACGGCGGTCCGACCTTTGACGACTCCAGCGACTGGTCCCCGGGCGCGCCGCTCCTCTACGCCGCCGCCTTCTATGCCACCGGGGGGCCCCGCGAAGGCACGGCGCGGATCGTCGAGGCGCTTCTCGGGGCCGCCGCCATCGTCGTCGTCTTCCTGCTCGGGCGGCGCCTTGGCGGGCGAACAGCGGGCCTCCTCGCCGCCTTCGCCGTCGCCGTCTATCCACCGTTCATCCACTCGACGGGCGAGCTGATGAGCGAGCCACCGGCCGTCTTCACCCTGCCGGCCGCGGTCCTCGCCTTCCTCTGGGCCGGCGAACAGGAGCGATTGCGAGCCTGGCTGCTGCCGGGACTGCTCTTCGGCCTCACGGCGATGTTTCGCCCCGAGTACCTGCTGGTCGGCGCCGCCTTCGTCGTTCTGGCAGCGATCCGCGTCGGTAGGACGCGCGGCTGGAAGCCCGGCTTGGCCGGCGCCGGTCTGCTCCTGCTCGCCCTGGCGCTGCCGATCGTCCCCTGGACCGTCCGCAACGCCGTCGTCCTCGACCGCCTGGTGCCGATCTCGACCGGCGGCGGCAAGGCTCTCTACGTCGGCACCTTCCTCCCGGCCGACGGCGAATACCAGCGGGTCAAGGCGATCCTCGTCAAGCGCTACGAAGGCCGCCGGCTCGACCCCCACTCGGCGGCGCTCGAAGCTGTCAACCCGACGCCGCTCTTCGACCGCGTCGCCGAAAGTCGCTACCCGGACCTGCCGCGCGACTCTGCCCTCGGCAAGGTCGGCAAGCAGAACCTCTCCAAGTTCTTCGACGAAGACCCGGTCGGCTACGCGGCGATGACCATCCGCAAGGTGGGACGGATGTGGAGCAGCGGTGTCGGCGAAGCGATGAGCAGCACCGCCGGGCGAGTCGTCCAGATCGTCATCGTCGCACTCGGGCTGGCGGGTCTCGTCCTGCTCGCGGTGCGCCGGCGCTGGTGGGAGCTGGTCGCGCCGGCGACCCCGATCGCCCTCGTCACCGTGGTCGGCGCGGCGTCCCTGGCGGCGCCGCGACGCAACGAGGTGCTGATGACGCTGGTCTTTCCACTTGCCGCGATGACGGTGTCGCGGCTGGTCGCGGCCATATCCTCCGGTCGCGAATGGTCCCCAGAGCAGGCATCTTCCCCTCAGAGCTGACGGCGCTGCGCAGCGTCGGTCTGCTGATCGGCATCGCGGTCGTCGTCTACGCGGTCCTGCGCCGGCGCTCGCTGCGCAACGCCGACGTCCTCATCCTGCTCGCGGTCGGCCTCGGCCTTGTCCTCGTCTCCGGAACCGAAATCACCAACGAGCTGCTCTCGGCCTTCTCCTTCGAAAAAGGCAACGGCGGGCGCATCCTCGGCCTCGCCGTCTTCTCGATCATCGTGCTCTTCCTGCTCACCCTGCGGGCGCTCTCGCAGGCTGCCCGCAACGCCCGCCAGCTGTCTGCGGCGCTGGAGGGACTGGCCTGGGAAGAGTTCCGACAGGCGGGGCTTCCCGACCGCTTCCGCAACAAGATCGCGATCCTGATCCCGGCCTACAACGAGGCGGACAACATCGGCCATGTCCTCGACCAGATGCCGGCCCGCGTCTGCGGCGTCGCCACCGAGACGCTCGTCGTCGACGACGGCTCCCGCGACGGCACCGGCGACGTCGCCGCAGACCACGGCGCCGTGGTAGCCCGTCACGTCACCAACCGGGGCGGCGGCGCGGCGCTGCGGACGGGATACCGGCTGATGGTCGACTCGGGGGCCGAAGTCGTCGTCACCCTCGATGCCGACGGCCAGCACCTGCCCTCGGAGATGGAGCGGCTGGTGAAACCGGTGCTCGACGGCGAAGTCGACGTCGCCCACGGCTCCCGCGTCCTCGGCCACGCCGACCGCAACCACTTCGCCCGCGAGCTCGGCATCGTCTTCTTCAACCGCGTCGTCTCCTTCATCACCCGCACCCACGTCAGCGACTGCTCCAACGGCTACCGCGCCGTCCGCACCACCGTCCTTCCCCAGCTGGTGCTGCGCCAAGAGCAGTTCCACACCTCCGAGTTCATGATCGAGGCGATCAAGCGCGGCATCCCGGCCAAGGAGGTCCCGATCACGGTCGAACAGCGGTTGCACGGGCACTCCAAGAAGCCGGCCGTCTTCCGCTACGGGGTCGGGTTCGCGAATGCGATCGTCAGGACCTGGCTGCGGTAGGGACTGGCGGAGAGAGGGATGGGGATGCCCTCCCCGTGAATTCAGTCGCGCGCGCTTCGCGCGCAGCTCCGGATGATTGTGCGCGCCTATGGCGCGCAAAAAACAGATTGCATATCGCCGCCTTCGGCGACATTCCCGGTGAGGGCATCCCCATCCCTCACACACGAGCGGCCTTACGCATCCAGCTTCGGCCGAGAGCGCCGCAAGCTACTGCCCGCAGCGGGACCGCTCGTAGGTCCCGAACCCTCGGCGGTCCCGGTGTCCGGTTTGGCTGGAGGGGTCTGGTCGCCCTCTGGGCGAATGTCGCGAAGCGGCGATATGCAATCTGATTCCTGCCCGCCATAGGCGGGCGGCATGTTCGGGAGCCGCGCCCGAAGGGCGCGCGACTGAATTCGCCCAGAGGGTGACCAGACCCCTCTACTCAACCCCCGGATGCCGAACCGCCCCCGGATCCGGCAGATACAGGTCGGTCCCGCACCGCGGGCAGACCTGGACGTACAGCTTCAAATCCTTGTGGCAGTTCGGGCACTGCCGTTCCGGTTCGTTCTTCTCGACCCGGTAGAGGATCACGGCGACGAGGCCGATGATCGGCAGGACGGCGCCGATCAGGAACCAGATCCAGAACGAGGTCCCCTTGCCCCTGGCGATGATGCCGGTCGCGAGGCCGAAGAAGAAGACGATGACGAGGTACTCCACGCCTGCATTGTGGCGGCTCGGCCGGCTAGGCGAGCGGTTTGGGGTGGCCGATCGTGCCGACCTCGGAGATGTCGCGGCCGAAGGGCAGGCTGGCGGTCCAGTCGAGGACGGCGCGGGCCTTGCGAGACCCGCCCGGGATCTGGCTCATGTGATAGCTGCGGGCAAGCCACCAGGCCGGGAAGCCGCGAAAGGTGCGATCGCCGATCCGGCCGACCGCCTTGTAGCGGCCGAGGTTGACGAAGGACGCCTGGCTGCGGTACCCGAACGGCTTCGGCGAGCCGACTCCCAGCTCGGCGGCGATGTTGCGGGCGGCGGTCGGGCCTTGGCGGACGGCGTGTTGGGCGGTCGGCGGACAGATCCCGCCGCGCGGGTCGGGCGCCGCGGCGCAGTCGCCGATCGCCCAGACCGACTCCAGTCCCCGCACCCGCAGGAAGTCGTCGACCGGCACCCGGCCGTGCCCGTCGAGCGGCACGTTGAGCTCCCGCAGGATCGGCTGCGGCGCCACGCCTGCGGTCCAGACGACGGTCCGGGTCGCCAGCCGCTCGCCGCTGGAGAGCCGGGCGAAATCGGCGCCGACCTCGTCAAGAGTCGTCTCGAGGCGGATGTCGATGCCGCGGCCGCGCAGCTCGCGCAGGGCGTATTCAGACAGCTCCAGGTCGATCTCCGGCAACACCCTGTTCGTCGCCTCGACGAGGACCCAGCGCATCCCGTGCAGGCGAGCCCGCGGGTAGTTGTCCATCACGTCGGCGGCGAAGTCCTGCAGCTCGGCCAGCGCCTCGAGTCCGGCGTAGCCACCGCCGACGAAGACAAAGGTGAGGAGCTCGTCGCGCCGGGCGGGGTCTTCGGTCGCGTTGGCTTCCTCCAACGTCTCGACCACCTGGTTGCGGAGGTAGATCGCGTCGGCGAGACTCTTGAAGCCGACGGCGTGCGCGGCCAGGCCGGGCACCGGCAGCACCCGGGAGACCGATCCCAGCGCCAGCAGCAGCTGGTCGTAGGGCATCGTTTCGACGGTGCCGAACTTGGCCCGCACGGTCACCGTCTTCGCCTCGAGGTCGTGCCCGACGATCGAGCCCAGCCGCAGGTAGGTGCGCTTGAGGATTTCCCGCAGCGGCGTCACCACATGGCGCGGCTCCAACGTCCCAGCCGCCGCCTCCGGCAGGAACGGCGTGTAGAGCATGAAGTTGGTCTCGTTGACGAGCGCCAGCCGGGCCGCCTGCTTCGGCATGGTCCGCTCCAACTCCCGCGCCGCCGCCATCCCCCCGAATCCACCACCGGCGATGACGACGTTCCAAGCCATGAGGCCAAGGTAGCACTTTGTAACAACGTGTTACAAAGTGCTGGAAACTACGAATTGCTTCCCCCTGTCAGTCAGCCGCCGGCAGCGGAGGTGGTGGCGGCGACTCGAACCCAAGCATCCCGAAGGTCGCGGGAATCACCTTGTCGCCCGACCCCGCGATTCGATCCTTGGCGTCCTCGCGAATCTGCTCGACTTTGGCGTAGGTCGCAGCCATCGTGGTCGTGAATTCGGCCCAGCCCCGCTCGTCCAACTCCATCGGCACCCATACCAGCCAGCGGTCGGTGCGGCGGTCGAAGGTGCGCGCTCGCATCGCGCTGTCCGTCCTGGCGATGAGTCCCTGAAAGGAAGTCCGCGAAAGGGTTCGGCGCTGCTCCAGCGGAAGGCGCTCGAACTCCTCGTCAGTGAAGTAGACGGTCACCGTTCCCCGGTAGATGTGTTCGGTCGCGCCCCTGCGTTGGACGGTCTTTACGACCTCGACACAGCCGGCTTTTTCAAGCTGGCGGAAGTGATAGGAGACGTGAGAAAGCGCATGTTGGCGGCTCTTGTAGGTCATGCCGTCAGGCTGCAGTTGTTCGTCAACGAACGCCACGGGGCTGATGTCGCGGGTGTTGCACACTTCGAGAATGCGTACCCGCAGCGGGTGGCTCAGCGGCGCGCAGGTCGTCTCCTCATGCCCGGTCTCAACCCGTCCTCCCGTTTTCGCTGCCTCCATTTCTACCTCCCTGTCCTAACGCCGCGGTTTTCGAGTCAGCTTTTCCAGAGCGAAGGACTGTAGTTGATTAAGGAACGCTGTTTGCGTGAATTTGCGTCCGCTGGATTGTTTGGTCGGTAGCGCCCTTTTAGTAAGTCCGCTTCTATCGGTCGGTTCGTCACCGAAGGGGATGGAAGGGGGTGATGTGCATGAAGGCTTCTGCCTGCGCCGCGCGGATTCCGAGCGCCGCCGTTCACAAGGGCGCCTAACGCCCGGTAGTGCCGAGGGTCGGGGGCCATGGCGGCGACTTGGTTGTGCTGCCCGCCCCCGTTTCGGCCCGCGAGGGGAGGCGGCGAAATCCCTCGCCCGCGCCTGGCGGCGGCGGACACGGCGCGGTGCGGCGTCCACGGTCGGCCGAATAGCCGCGCTCATGAGTTTCCGATCGACTCCGGTTGCGCGGTTCCCCCAAAGGCTCCAGCTCCGCGGCAGACTTTTTCCCCGTCCCGCTGTGGCCGAAGTCGGATGCGGCACGGCCAATGGCCAGTGCCTGAAGGATCGTGGTTGTTCCGGCACTTGGTCCGGCGCTCGCCCGTCGCACGCCCGAGTTTCGCGAGTCCCTCCTAGAGCCCGAGCTTGTCCCGGATCAGGCGGTTGACCTCGCCGCCGTCGGCGCGGCCTTTGGTCTGCCGCATGACGGCGCCGACGATGGCGCCGATCGCTTTCTCGTTGCCGCTGCGGATTCGCTCCGCGACGTCGGGGTCCGCCTCGATCGCCCTGGCGACTATGCCCTCCAGCTCACCGCCGTCACTCGACATCTGCGCCAAGCCCTCGCGCTCGACGATCGTCGCCGGGTCGCCGCCCTCGGCGACCAGGATCGCGAGCACGCTCTTGCCGCTGCCGTGGGAGATCTTGCGCTCGCCGACCATCGCCGCCAGCTCGGCGAGACTCTTGGAGGGAACCGTGGGACTGCTGAAGTCCTCGTCGATTTCGCGTTTGCGCAGCTCGGCGATCAGATCGCCGGTGACCCAATTGGCGAGAACTCGCGGCTCCACTTCTTCCGCAAAGGGGCAGGCCGCCTCGAAGTAACCAGCCATCGCCGGCTCGCGGGCGAGCAATTTCGCCGGCTCTGGCTCCAATCCCATCGATTCGTAACGCGCCGCCCGCGCCGCCGGCAGCTCCGGCAGCGACTCGCGGGCCTCCCGCAGCATCTGCTCGGTGGGAGCGATCGGGACCAGGTCGGGCTCGGGGAAGTAGCGGTAGTCGTGGGCTTCCTCCTTCGAGCGCAGCGAGGTGAGGCTGCCGCCGGCCGGGTCGAAGTGGAGGGTCTCCTGTTCGACCTCCCCCCCGGCCTCGATCAGCCCGCGCTGGCGCTCCAGCTCGGCTTCGATCCCGCGCTGGAGGAAGCGGAAGCTGTTCATGTTCTTCAGCTCCGTCTTCGTCCCGAGCAGCTCCGAGCCCGCCGGCCGCACGGATACGTTGGCGTCGACGCGGAGGCTGCCCTGCTCCATGTTGACGTCGGAGACGCCGAGCTGGCGCACCGTCTCGCGCAGCAGGCGCGCCCACTCCGAGGCTTCCGCGGCTCCGCGAAGATCCGGCTCGGTGACGATCTCGACCAGCGGCGTGCCGGCGCGGTTGAAGTCGACCAACGAGGCTCCGGAGCCGTGGATCCGCCCCGACTCGCCGACGTGGATCATCTTCGCCGCGTCCTCCTCGAGGTGGGCGCGGGTGATGCGGACGTCCCCGAGTCTCCCGGCGCCCGCAATCGGCACGTCGTACTGACTGATCTGGTAGGCCTTCGGGTTGTCGGGATAGAAGTAATTCTTGCGGTGGAAGATCGAGCGGGGCGCCACCTCGCACTCCAGTGCGGCGGCGATCTGCAGCGCGTAGTGGATCGCCTGCTCGTTGGTCACCGGCAGGACGCCGGGGTGCCCGAGGCAGATCGGGCAGGTGTGGACGTTCGGCTCGTCGCCGAACGACGGTTCGCAGCCGCAGAACATCTTCGTCCTGGTCGAGAGCTGGACGTGGATCTCCAGCCCGATCACCGCCTCCAGCTCAGCCACGGTCGGCCCCCGGCCTGGCGTCGAACCCGATCGCCTGCTCCAGCGCGTAGGCGGCCTCCAGCAGGTTCTGCTCGCCGAAGGCAGGCGCCGCGATCTGGAATCCGACCGGCAGCCGCGTCCCCCCTCCCTCCGGCTCGGCCAGGCCGGCGGGAATCGAGATCGCGGGGATGCCGGCGAGGCTCATCGGCACCGTGAAGAAGTCGTTGAGGTACATCGCCAGCGGATCGTCGGTCTTCTCCCCCAGCTCGAAGGCGACCGAGGGCGAGGTCGGGGTGACGACGAAGTCGATCTTCTCGAAGGCGGCGGTGAAATCCTCGGCGATCCGCGTTCGGACTTTCTGCGCCTGCCCGTAGTAGGCCTCGTAGTAGCCGGAGGAGAGCGCGTAGGTGCCGAGCATGATCCGCCGCTTGACCTCGGTCCCGAACCCCTGCGCCCGGGTCGTTTCGTACATCTCCAGCAGGTCGTCGGAGGGGACGCGCATGCCGTAGCGGACGCCGTCGTAGCGAGCGAGGTTGGAGGAGGCCTCGGCGGGAGCGATCACGTAGTAGGCGGAGATGCCGTGCTCGGCGCTCGGCAGCGAGACCTCGGCGATCTCCCCGCCCAGCTCCTCGATCCGCGCCAGCGTCGCCTCGAAGACCTCGCGCACGCCGGAGTCGATCTCGTCGCGGGCGAGCTGACCGGGGACGCCGAAGCGCAGCCCGGAAAGGTCCTCGCGGCTCGGCGCCGCGATCCCGCCCTCGATCCCGACCGAGGTCGAGTCGCAGGTGTCGCGCCCCTGCAGCGCCTCGAGCAGCAGCGCCGCGTCGGTGACGTCGCGGGTCAGCGGGCCGCATTGGTCGAGCGAGGAGGCGAAGGCGATCATCCCGTAGCGGGAGATCGCCCCGTACGTGGGCTTGAGGCCGACGATCCCGCAGAGCGAAGCCGGCTGGCGGATCGAGCCGCCGGTGTCGGTGCCGATCGCGCAGGGAGCGAGGCCGCCGGCGACGGCCGCCGCCGATCCGCCCGAGGAGCCGCCTGGCACGCGTCCACGGTCCCACGGGTTGAGGACCGGCCCGTAGGCGGAGTTCTCGTTTGAGGAGCCCATCGCGAACTCGTCCATGTTGGTCTTGCCGAGCACGCGGGCGCCGGCGGCGTCGAGCCTGCGGACGGCGGTCGCCGTGTAGGGCGGCCGGTAGCCCTCGAGGATGCGGGAACCGGCGGTGGTGGGCGTGCCCTCGGTGCAGAAGATGTCCTTGACGGCGATCGGGATGCCGCCCAGCGGCCCCTCCTCCAGCTCGTACTCAGTGGCGTTCTCGACCGCGCAGAGGTAGGCGTTGAGCTCGTCGCCCGCCGCCGCCGCCCGCCAGGCGGCGTGGTACTCGTCGGCGGAGATCTCCCCCGCCGCGATCTTCGCCGCCGCCTCGGCGACGGTCAGCTCCAGCAGCTCCGCCATCAGGCGTCGGCCTGGGGCGAGGGCACGCGGAAGGCGCCGTCGACCGGTTCCGGAGCCAGGGCGAGCATGACGTCTCGCGGCCAGCTCGGCCGCGGCTGGTCGGGGCGGAGCACGTTCTCCAGCGCGACCACGTGGGAGGTCGGCTCGACGCCCTCCAGATCCATCTGCGAGATCCGATCGACGTGGGCGAGGATCCCCGACAGCTCGTCGGTCATCGTCTCGACTTCCCCCTCGGAGAGACGAAGTCTGGCCAACTTGGCGACGTGGAGTACCTGCTCGCGGTCGATCACGGGCGCTGATTCTAGGGCCGCGCCTGAACTCGCCGCAGGGCCGAGCGCATACTGGCTGCTCAGCCAGTTACAGTGCCCGCGATGCAGGGACCGGCCGCCGAGAGATTCGTCGTCGTCAGCCTGCGCCTGCTCGCGGTCAGCTTCGCGGTCGTCGGCATCCTCTTCATCGCCGTGCCCAGCGGGGTCCTCGACGTGGTCTCCGACTTCGGCGAACTGTTCGGCAACCACACCCGCGCCCCCCACACCCAGGAGCAGCTGTGGTTGGCGCTGGCCTTCGCCTACATGGTGGTCATCACCGGCATCTGCCTGGTCGCCCAGGCCGACGTCGTCCGCTACCGGCCGCTGCTGCTGGTCCTGGCGGCGGGCAAGACGGCCTCCTCGCTCGGCTCGCTTGCCTTCTTCCTGATCGACCGGCACGTCTTCATCTACCTGCTCAACTTCCTCGTCGACGGCTTCCTCGCCCTCGTCTCGCTCTGGCTCTGGTCGCTGGCCGGGCGCGTCGGCCGTCCCGCCGCCCCTGGTTGACAGCGCCCGCCGGGGCTGTCGGCCGCTGAGCAACGCACCCTGAGCGCGATCTGCGCGGCGATGGCGCCGGGCATCGACGGCCTGCCGCGGGCGGAGCGCGACGTCGACGTCTCCGGGCCGGTGGCGGAGTTCCTCGGCTCGGTCTCGCCGCGGGTGCTGAGCCGGATGCGGCTGGGCCTGCTCGCCTTCGAGTGGCTGCCCTTCCCCTGGCGCTTCAGCCGCCTCGATCCCGAAGCCGCCGAGGACTTCCTGGTGCGGCTGGAGAAGTCGCGATTCTCGCTTCATCACGACCTGCTGCTGATGGCGAAGCTGTTCTCGACCCTCGGCTACGCGGTGGCGCCGCAGGTCCAGGAGCGGATCGGCTTCGAGATCCGTTGCGGCCTCGCCGACGGCGGCCGGCCGGAGCCGAGCGGGACGCTCGGGGACACCAAGCCGAGCGGCGACGGCGAGGAATGCGACATCGTCGTCGTCGGCTCCGGCGCCGGCGGCGCGGTCGCCGCGGCGACGCTGGCCGAGGCGGGGCTCGACGTCGTCGTGCTGGAGGCGGGCCCGCACTACGACCGCGACAGCTACCCCAGCGACCACCTCGAGGCGATCACCGAGCTCTACCGCGACGCCGGCCTGACGATCGCCGAAGGTCGGCCGCCGATCCCGGTCCCGGTGGCGAAGGTCGTCGGCGGCACCACGGTCATCAACTCAGGGACCTGCTTCCGCGCCCCCGACGGGGTCCTCGACGACTGGAGGAACCGCTACGGAATCGGCTGGGCCGGCGACCTCGAGCCCGACTACGCCGAGGCCGAGGACTTCCTCCGGGTCACCCGGCTCGACCCGGAGACGATGGGACGCAACGGCCAGTTGGCGATGGAGGGAGCGGCGGCGATCGGCGCCGGCGGCGGCCCGATCCACCGCAACGCCGGCGACTGCGTGCAGTGCAGCTCCTGCCCGTTCGGCTGCGAGATCGACGCCAAGCGGGGGATGCACGTCAGCTACCTCCCTCGCGCCGTCGCCGCCGGGGCACGGGTGCGGGCCGGCGTCGAGGCGAGCCGGATCCTGGTCGAAGACGGGCGCGCCGTCGGTGTCGAATGCAGTGTTGCTGCCGGCGGCAACGGCCGCCGCCGTGGCTACACGGTCCGCGCGCGGCGCGCGGTGATTGCGGCCGGCGGCGCCCTGGGGACGCCGGAACTGCTGCAGCGCTCAGGCCTCGGCGGTCCCCAGGTGGGACGCAACCTCCACATCCACCCCGCCTGCTGGATCGGCGCCCGCTACGAGGAGGAGGTGCGGGGCTGGGACGGGGTGATGCAGAGCTACTACGTCGACGAGTGGGAGGACGAGGGGATCCTGCTGGAGGCGACCTTCACGCCGCTCGCCTTCGGCGGCGCCTGGCTGCTCGGCGCCGGCAGCAGCCACCAGCGGGCGATGCTCGACTTCGGCCACGTCGGCTCGATCGGCGTCCACCTCTGCGACCGCTCCAGCGGCCGCGTCGGCCTCGGTCCCGAGGGATCGCTGCGCGCCCGCTACAAGCTGACCCGCGAGGACGCCGACCGGCTCGCCTTCGGCATCGCCCGCGCCGCCGAGGTCCACTTCGCCGCCGGCGCCACCGAGGTCTATCCCAATATCGCCCGGGTCGGCGTGCTGCGGCCGGGCGACCTGCCCGAGTTCGAGGCGACCCGCTTCAAGCCCTCGGAATTGCGGCTGGAGGCGTTCCACCCGATGGGCACGGCGCGGATCGCCGCCGACCCGCGCGAGGGCGTCTGCGCCGCCGACGGATCGGTCCACGGAACCAGCGCCCTCTACGTCGCCGACGCCTCGCTCTTCCCCACTTCGGTCGGCGTCAATCCGATGATGACCGTGATCGCGTTTGCGAAGAACGTCGCCCGGGGCATCGGTGCTTAGAGTCGATCCCGGTAGGGGTTTCGCTTAACTTTTTCGAGGGAGGGTGGCGGCCGGCCCCGTTTCGCGGCGCCGAAAAAGTACAAGACGCTCCACCCCTACCGGGATCGACTCTAGGGGCCGGTGCTGGGCGGCGGAGGGGGTGGAGGCGTGCCGGGTGCGCTGCTGTGGGGCTCGGACAGGCGGTCGGCGGTTTGTTGGAAGGAGGTGCCCTCCTCCTGCATCGCCATGTAGCCGCCCAGGGCGATCGCGACGGCGGAGACGAGGCCGAGCCAGACGCCGAATTTGCGTCCGAGGTCGACTTCGATGCCGGCGCCGGCTCCGGGCGGGCTGATGATGTAGATGAGGACGATCAGCGCCGAGATCGCGCCGAGCACGGTGACGATCACGCTCAGCGGTATCGCCCAGCGGGCGACCCCGCTGCCGAACAGCGCCAGCGACATCGCCGCGAACGAGGTGAAGACCAAGATGATGTTCACCCAGTCGTCGAACGAGTCGAAGGCGTCGAAGCCGGTGACGCCGTCGACGCCGTACCAGGCGAACAGGAACATGCCCAGGATCAGGACCAGCCCGGCGATGCCGGCAAGTTGCTCACCGCGGCTCAGACGCTCACTCATTCCTTCCTCCTTCGCTCGCTGCGTAGCCGCAACTTCGCGACTCCACACTCGATAGAGCCTGCAAAAGTGAAGGTTCTGGCCGACCCCGCTAGTTCCTGCCGACGGCGGTCCTGGCCATCGCCGCCTGCAGCGTGTTGACCAGCAGCATCGCGATCGTCATCGGGCCGACGCCGCCGGGAACCGGCGTGATCGCCGACGCCACCTCGGCCGCCACCTCGAAGTCGACGTCGCCGTAGAGACCGTCCTCGAGCCGGTTCATGCCGACGTCGATCACCACCGCCCCCGGCTTCACGGCGTCGGCCCCGAGCAGTTTCGGGACCCCGACCGCGGCGACCAGCACGTCGGCGCGGCGACAGGTGGCGGCGAGGTCGCGGCTGCGCGAGTGGCAGACGGTGACGGTCGCGTTCGCCGCCAGCAGGAGGCGGGCGACCGGTACCCCGACCAGCTTCGAGCGGCCGACGACCACGGCCTCCGCTCCTTCCAGCTCCACCCCCTCGTGCCGCAGCAGCTCCATCACCCCGGCGGGCGTGCAGGGGACCAGGCCAGGGGTGCCGTGGGCGAGCAGACCGGCGTTGAGCGGGGTCAGCCCGTCGACGTCCTTGCCGGGGTCGATCGCCGCCACCACGGCGTCGGGGTCGATGTGCTCGGGGACCGGCAGCTGCACGAGGATGCCGTCGACCTCAGGCTCGGCGCCCAACTCCGCGATCAGCTCCAGCAGCTCGGCCTCGCTGGTCGAGCCGTCGAGGCCGCGGTGGACCGAGCGCATCCCCACCTCCTCGCAGGCGCGGTGCTTGTTGCGGACGTAGATCTCCGAGGCCGGGTCGTCGCCGACGATCACCGTCGCCAGCGTCGGCACCCGCCCGTTCTCGGCCCGGTAGGCGGCCACCTCCTCGCGCACCCGCTCGCGCACCGTGGCAGCCACCGCTTTGCCGTCGATCACCCGCGCGCTCATGCTCGCCGCCTCAGCGCTTCCGGATCGGCGCGTAGTCGGCCATCAGCTTGCGCTCGGAGCCGTCCCCGGAGAAGCGCACCACGACCACGCCCCCCGGCTCGACCGCGGTCACGACCCCGTCGCCGAAGCTGGCGTGGACGACGTCGTCGCCGACCTGCATTTCGAGCGCCGGGCTCGGGTCGAGTGGCTGCGCCCGTGCCGGCCCGGCCGCCGACGTGCTCCAGGTCATGCCGATCGTCTGCTTCTGGTGGCGCTCGGTCAGCTCGGCCGGCAGCTCGTCGATGAAGCGCGAGGGCAGGTTGTGCTCGGCCCGGCCGAAGAGCCGGCGCTCGCGAGCCCAGGTCATGTAGAGGCGTTGGCGGGCGCGGGTGATGGCGACGTAACAGAGCCGCCGCTCCTCTTCCTCCCCGCCCTCTTCCAGCGCCCGCATGTGCGGGAAGGCGCCGTCCTCGCAGCCGACCACGAAGACCGTGTCGTACTCCAACCCCTTGGCGTTGTGGAGGGTCATCAGCGTGACCAGCTCCTGCTCGGACTGGATCGAGTCCTGGTCGCTGTAGAGGGAGATCTGCTGCAGGTACTCCTCCAGCGGCGCGACTTCGCTCTCGCCCTCTCGCTCGCGCTCGATGTCGAACTCGGCGGCACCGGCGACGAGGGCCTCGAGGTTCTCGGCCCGCCCCTCCGCCTCGACCGTCCGCTCCGCCGCCAGCGCTTCCAGGTAGCCGGTCTCGTTCAGCGTCGCCTCGAGCAGGCCGGCGACCGAGGAGCTCTCGACGCGGTCGCGCAGCCCCTCCATCGTCTCGTAGAAGCGGGAGACCGCCTTGATCGCCGCCGCGCCCAGTCCCGGCACGTCCTCGACCCGTTCCATCACCTCCCAGATCGTCAGCCCGGTGGTGTTCGCGTAGGAGGCCAGCCGTCCCTGGCTGGTGTTGCCGATCCCCCGCCGCGGCGAGTTGACGATGCGCCCGAAGGAGACCAGGTCGGAGGGGTTGACGATGAGGTTGAGGTAGGCGACCGCGTCCTTGACCTCGGCCCGGTCGTAGAACTTGGTGCCGCCGATCACCTGGTAGGGAACGTCGAAGCGATTGAGGGTGTCCTCCAGGACCCGGCTCATCGCATTGGTCCGGTAGAAGACCGCGACGTCGGAGCGGGCCACCCCGTGCTCCTCCCCGAGGCGCTCGATCTCCGCCGCCACCCAGCGGGCCTCCTCGTGCTCGTCACCCAGTTCCGAGAGCTGCAGCTGCTCGCCGCCCTCGTCTTCGGTCCAGAGGCTCTTCGGCCGGCGCTCGCGATTGTGTTCGACGACCGCGTTGGCGGCCGAGAGGATGGTCTGAGTGGAGCGGTAGTTCTGCTCGAGCTTGACCACCGCCGCTTCGGGGAAGTCGTGCTCGAAGTCGAGGATATTGCGGATATCGGCGTATCTGAACCCGTAGATTGACTGGTCCTCGTCGCCGACGACCATCAGATTTCCCCGCTCTGAAGCCAAGAGTTGCAGCAGCCGGTACTGGGCGTGGTTGGTGTCCTGGTACTCGTCGACGAGCACCCAGCGGAAGGTCGCCGGGTAGCGCGCGCGGACCTCGGGGAACAGCTCGAGCACGTTGACGACGCGGAACAGCAGGTCGTCGAAGTCCATCGCGTTCATGCGGTGCAGATCGCGCTCGTAGAGCTCGAACACGTCGGCGACCGTCTGCTCGAAGTAATCGCCGACGAGCTGCCGGTACGCCTCGGCGTCGCGCAGCTTGTTCTTGGCGTCGGAGATCCGCGACTGCATCGCGCGCGGGGTGAAGCGCTTGGCGTCGATGTCGAGGTCGTCGAGGCACTTCTTGATCAGCCGGCGCGAGTCCGCGGCGTCGTAGATCGTGAACTGGCGTGTGTAGCCGAGCCGGTGCGCGTCCGAGCGCAGCATGCGCGCGCTGGC